>DATNPL010000203.1:0-77971 GCA_036703255.1 Coleofasciculaceae cyanobacterium | reverse complement strand
ACCTTCTTCGATGACTTGCGGGCGTTAACCCGTTATCTCTATTTTGACAGTTGGGATCATCTGCTTACCTTTATGCTTGACGGGCTAGAGCTACACATCCCACCCAATACTAGTTGAAATTCCATAATGAGAATTGCTGATAAAGAAGCCTTGCACCCCTTGCACCAGTTGAAACTTGTTGCATTACACTGGTGGATGTTAAAGTAGTAGACGAGTTTCATTTCGGTTGATTCAGTGTTGTCTCTGCGGGATTTTTGCCCTCTGCGAGATTTTTGCATTGGCTGGGCGTTTCTCCGAATCTCGCTCTCTACATTCCATGATCTGGAGGATCATCCATGTCAATTTATGTGGGCAACTTGTCCTACCAGGTTGCCGAAGAAGATATCACAGCTATCTTCGCTGAATACGGTACGGTTAAGCGCGTTCAACTTCCTGTCGATCGAGAAACAGGTCGGATGCGTGGATTTGGCTTCGTTGAAATGTCGTCTGACGCTGAAGAAACAGCCGCCATTGAAGCGCTAGATGGCGCTGAGTGGATGGGTCGTGACCTGCGCGTTAACAAAGCTAAGCCTCGCGAAGAGCGTCCTCGTTCTTCGGGCGGTGGCTGGGGCGGCGGCGGTGGCGGCGGCAATAGCTATGGCGGCGGTGGCGGCGGTGGTCGCGGTCGCAGCGATCGCTACTAAGCTCCATCATTCTCAATTCTGGCTTTAACGGCTACTAGACTCAAGTGACAAAGTTTAATCGCGCTTCGTTGGTTCCACACAACTAGCTAATTTTTGTAGGCGTTGGAGTTTTTGACTCTACGTCTTTTTGAGCTGGAAATTTAATTTCTTGAAGAGGGTGCATGAGTATGCATCCTTTTTTGCTTTTGGGGGCTGTTGCTATAGGTCTAAAGCTTTTTGTAGAACGACATTTTTGTAATGTAGTCTACCCACAAAAATGTTTTCTCTATCCGTCTTGGCTACGGCTATATTCAGAGTTCTCCTCTAACTTGGTTGCTATTTCTGACTGGGCTGCCCTTCGCAACGCCCATTCCATTTGCCTCAAGATTCCTCGCATCATTGCCACCTCTGCCTCCGATGGATAGGCTCGATTAAACAACCGCCGAAATTTTTCCATCCGGCTAGATGAAGTGTGGGGATAGAGATAGCCGATCTTAAGCAATAGAGCCTCAAGCTGTTGATAGTAGCCTTCTAGAACTTCTAGAGGGGCTAGCTCAGAGAAAGGCTGAGCCGGAAACTCAGGGAGTACTGCTGGAGCGGTGGACAACCTTGAGGATGGAGAAATAGCCTCCATGTGTAGCTCGTAGCAGCAAATGGCGACGGCCTGCGCCAAATTAAGCGAAGGATAGAGATCCGTTGAGGGGATACGAATGAATCGCTGCGCATAGTTCAACTCTTCTTTGGAAAGACCTCGGTCTTCGCGTCCAAAGATCAGGGCAGACTGCCAGGTGGGGCGATCGGTGGGCAGGTCTAAAAGCCAGGGCAGCGCCACTCTAGGCGACTCTAAAGGAATGGTGAGCGCCGTGCGATCGCGTCCGGTGGTGGCGATCGCTTTTTGGCAACCCTGTAGAGCTGCGGGCAGGCTGGGAGCCTCTTGAGCCGCCTCTAGGATATCGGCAGCATGAACGGCCATCTGGCGTGCCTCTGGGCTAGCGCGATCGCACTGCGGATTGACAAGCACGAGCTGACTCAGCCCCATGTTTTTCATCACGCGCGCCACTGAGCCAACGTTGAGCGCCCCTGCTGGCTCAACCAAGATAATTTTGACCTGGGCTAATGGGGTTTCAGGCATGGCAACAGAGAAAAAGAGCTGTAGAAACTCAGAATATTAGGCTATAAAACACTATATAAATAATTGTTAAGATTGAAGCTTTCCAATCTTGATGAATTCACTTTTTCCCCTCTCTCCACCCTACCTCCAAACGCTATGGGACGTTCACGCGACAAGCAGGAGTCTTTAGGACGCGTTCGTTCTAAAGCTGACCTGCCTACCAAAATCTGTGTAGTATGCCAGCGCCCTTTTACCTGGCGAAAAAAATGGGAAGATTGCTGGGACGAAGTGAAATACTGCTCAGAGCGATGTCGGCGGCATCGATCGCAAGCAGCAGGACATTCGGAAACTGAAAAACCAAAGACTCAAGATTAGCGGCTTAAAGGTGAGGGGTATCAAGACATGCAGCCTAAGTTAATTATTCACGGGGGAGCAGGTCTCCACGGCAAGGGCAATTTAGAAGAAGTCAGGCGATCGCTGTATGCCGTGATTGACGAGGTTTACCCCATGTTGGTGTTGGGTGCTGAAGCCGAAGCGGCCGTAGTCAGAGGCTGTCAGCTTTTAGAGGACAATCCTCGCTTTAATTCGGGTACAGGTTCTGTGCTGCAATCGGATGGACAAATCCGCATGAGCGCTTCGCTGATGAGCGGGACAGCGCAGCGGTTTAGCGGTGTCATCAACGTTTCGCGGGTTAAAAATCCGATCGAGCTAGCCAAATATCTCCAAACCTCAGACGATCGCGTTCTCTCAGACTTTGGCGCAACAGAGCTGGCGAGAGAGCTGAATATTCCTTCTTTTGATCCGCTGATCAAGTCTCGAATTAAAGAATGGATGGAAGAGCGCGAACATAACTTTAGCCGAGCAATGGCGGATGTGATGGCCGATCCGGAAGCCGGACGCGGCACGATCGGCGTTGTCGCTTTAGATAGCCAGGGGCGATTGGCGGTAGGCACCTCTACAGGTGGCAAAGGCTTTGAGCGTGTCGGTCGGGTGAGCGACTCTGCGACACCTGCGGGCAACTATGCCGCCCTAGATGCTGCCGTGAGCTGCACAGGCATCGGGGAGGATATTCTGGATGAATGTTTTGCGGCGCGGGTGGTCGTGCGGGTCACGGACGGCATGGCGATTCATGATGCTTTTGCCAAATCTTTTGAGGAAGCTGCCCGCAATAAGCGAGATTTTGGAGCGATCGGCATTGAGGCAAATGGGACGATCGCCTGGGGCAAAACCAGCGAAGTATTGATTTCAGCCTGTCATAACGGGGAGGAGGTCAGCGACACCTTGGAGTCTGGCATTGGGGTAGAGACTGGCATCTTTTAGGAGGCAGACAAAGATTGAGGGCTTCAGCCAGAAGGGTTTCCCGATCGCCCCTTTGAGCAAGTGCTGAAGCCCCATAGCGCCCTTAAAAAGTCTTCGAGCAAGTCTTCGAGCGTGGCCTAGAAATTTTGCTTAACCCTGCCGCGCTCAGGCAACGCTTATTCTCAGGGTGGACTATCCTTAGAAAAGCGATTTTGAGAGAGTCACAATGCAAGTTTTGCTGGTTTGCCTGGTGCTGTTTTTTGTTGCCTCTGAGGTATATCAGTGGATGCAGGGGATGACCTTACCTCTGCCCATGCTGATTGCAGCGGGAATAGTATTGGCGATCGCTTCAAATCTTCGCAGTCTGTCGGTACCGTCTTGGAACGCCCATCTATTTCAAGCCAGTGCAACTTTGCCCAGTCCAGTCTTGCCTATCACATCTGAGCCAGTTGCGCTTCAGTCCGTTGCACCTGAGCCAGTTGTAACTGAGTCCGTTGCGCTTGAGCTAGCTGCGCCTAAGCCAGTCGCGCCCAAGCCGTCAGTGCAGTTGCCCAATTTTATTCCTTAAGTGCAGCCTGTCTGGGGAGCGATCGTCTTTGTCCACCCTTCTACTTCCTAGCTGACGATCGCCATACTTTTGGGGCGGCTGGGTCTTTTGCGATCGCTTTTCTTTTTCAGTCCGACCGATTGGGCTTCGTTGCTGTCAGAGCCGAATTGTCCTTTGACGACTTCTTTCATGGCTAAGATCGAGTTGTGAAATTCCCATTCGGCTAACCGAGCGGCATCCGATGCTGCCCGATAGAGAGCCAGTTTTTCAGTTTCGATCTGCTGTTGAGTCAGCATGGCCTGATAGGCAGTCTGCATGGCTTCGGGAGTGGCGTTGGTGCGCTGGGTGCTGTATCCGGCGATCGTTTTTGAGCCATTGAGGGAATCGACATCCTGGTTGATGACGGTTGGGGTGAGGCGACGACTGGTATTTTGTGTGGACATAAGACAAACTTGGTGTGCAGTGTGTAAAGTTGCTGCTTTAATATGCCCACTGCAAGCTAGAGAATCACGATTAGGTTGATTGCACCCCGCAGAATTGGCAAAGAATGTAGGGGGTTAGCGAAGCGTAACCCGCCGTAGCGCTGGTAATGATGGGTTACGCTGTCGCTAACCATCCTGGATCTACATCCGACTCACCCTCATGATTCATAGGCTTCGCTGCCATGGGCGATCGCTAAGAACTTCATACATCGGAGCGAAGCGTTCTCCAATTGCTGTACTGAGCTTTAGGGGTTGCTTGATTGTGCTTAACTCGCTGTAGCAATCCAGGAGTTGCCAAAAGTTCTTGGGTTGCGGTTTCGCTTTCAGCATTTGCCAAGTAGGCTGCAAAATCAGCAAGTACCTGTAATCGCTCAGGCGATAGCTGTTTGAGTAGGTCATTCAGATGGTTCTGCAACTCTGCCACAGAAACCAAATCTGTTGACGATCCATCATCCATTGGGGGACTATCCGGAGTATTCATTGCCTGCTTCGCGGTTGCAAGATTTAGTCTCTATTGTAGGCTCTCATTCTGTTTAGCCGAATGCCCTTGGGCTTGAGCGCCCCCCGTAGCAATGCGATCGCCCCCATTAACACTGCGATCGCTTACATTGCCATAAGCATGGCTGACATTGCCAATGCGATCGTCTGCGTTAAGACTGTAAGCTGTTGCATTGCCAATGCGATGGCTTGCATTAAGACTGTGAGCTGTTGCAGAAGCAATGTGATTGGCTGCGTTGGCAAGAGCGCGGGTGACGGTAGGAATAGAGGGGTTGCGTGTAACTGTGACTTGACGCATTTGCTGCGGGTGGGTTTGCCTTTAGAGTGAGATCACTATTGCAGTGAGAAAGCTATGGCTGAGATTTTGGTAGAAGTGCAGGGGATTGATGCGATCGCCGCCACGGAGGAACTGCTGGCGATTCCGGGGGTTGAGGGCAGTTGGGAGACGGAGGAGGAGGCGCAGCGGGAGGGAACGCTGGCGGTGATTGCCACGATCGTGGGCATTGTGGGCGGCACGATGGCGATCGCGGAGCAGATTCGCAAGTGGTATCAAGAGTATCGCCGCAGCCAGTCGGGGAAGAAGATTGAGAAAGTCTTGATTGTGGGACGCAACGGGCAGCGGTTGCTGTTGGAAAATGCCACAATTGAGCAAATTCAAAAGATTTTGGACGCTTAATCTCAAATTCTGGATGCCGGGGCGAACCTGAATGCACATTCTGCATTTTGACCTGAAGGAAATCAGCGGGGATGCGGTGGAGCTGCGATCGTTTGGGGATAACCCGAATGCGTATGACAGCCGATCGCTGGCGCTGAGGGATATTGCCACCCTGATCCGGCAGGCCGAGGAAGGGTATTACGTTTCGCCTAGACTTCAGGCAGATCTGGCGACGACCGGGCGGCATCTGTTTCGCTGGCTAGATGGCAGCGATCGCTGGCTGGTGCAAAAGCTGGGTGAGTTTCCGGGGGAAGGGGTAGTGCTGGCGATCGCCGTTGCCGGACGGCTGGCGCATTTGCCTTGGGAAGTGCTGCATGATGGGGCGCAGTTTTTGGTACAGCGACTGCCTGCGGTAGTGCCGTTGCGCTGGGCTGCGTCGGATCAGGTGCCACGGCTGACGATCGAATCGCAGCCGCAAAACCGGGCTTTGAATCTGCTGTTTATGGCAACTTCACCGCTGTCGGTGACTCCGGTGCTGGACTATGAGCAGGAGGAGGCGCAGATTTTACGAGCTGCCGCCCGGACGGGCATTGGGTTGACGGTGGAAGAGAGCGGCTGTCTGGAGGAGTTGGGTTATCTGGTCGATCGCCAAGGTCAGGGTTTCTTTGATGGGGTGCATCTGACGGGACATGCCACCCTTCGGGAGGGACAGCCGCGCTTTATTACCGAAACTGCTACCGGAGAGGCGCACTATGCCAGCGCCAGGGAGATCGCCAGCACCCTACAGCCGCCCTTGCCGCCGCTGGTGTTTTTGTCGGGCTGTCGGACAGGGCAATCGGCAGAGCAGGGGGCAGTGCCCTCTATGGCAGAGGCGCTGTTGCAGCATGGGGCGACTGCCGTGCTGGGCTGGGGACAAACTGTTTTGGATACCGATGCTACGGCGGCAGCGGCAGCGCTGTATGGGGCTTTGGCACGGGGCAAGTCGCTGGCAGATGCGGTGGCGCTGACCTATCAGGCGTTGATTGAGCAGGAGGCGCGCGACTGGCATCTGCTGCGGCTGTATGCGGCAAAAACGCTGCCGGGAGCTTTGGTGAAGCCCGCTGGCACACCGGGATGGAAACCTGCTCCCAAGCCTTCGATGGCGACTGAGTTTCTTGATCCGCTTACCCGCCAAATTAGAGTGCCGACGCGGGAAAGCTTTGTGGGGCGGCGGCGACCGTTGCAGCGCTGTCTGCGGGCGCTGACTGCCGACCTAGAAACGATCGCCGTCCTGATTCACGGCATGGGCGGACTGGGCAAAAGCAGCGTAGCGGCGCGATTGTGCGATCGCCTGCCTCAGTTTCAGCGGCGGGTGTGGCAGGGACGGATTGATCCGGCGAAGCTGGTGAATGAACTGGCGAAGATGCTGGACGATCGATCGCTGCGGCAAAGATTACAAGATCCAGAAGAGGAGTTGCCTTTTCGCCTGCGGGGGGTGTTTCAGCAGTTGGCAGAGCAGGGGGCAACCCCGTTTTTGCTGGTGCTGGATGACTTTGAGCAAAACCTGGAGGCAGAGGGGACAGGCTATATCCTTAAACCGCCTGCCGCCGCAGTGCTAAATGCTCTGTTTTGGGCGATTCAGGAAACCGATTCGCGCCATCGGCTGATTCTGACGAGTCGCTACGATTTCGAGATTCATCCGTTGCAAGGCATGATGCGGCAGCCGTTGGATGGGCTGCAAGGGGCAGATCTGCAAAAAAAGTGTGAGCGGCTGTCGGCATTGCAGCCGCCGCCTCGCCAGTTTGATGCAGCCGCCGCCGAGATAGAACTGATCCTGAGCTGGCAAGCCCAGGCAAAACTGCTGGCGGACGGCAATCCGCGTCTGTTGGAAACGCTAAACGCCAGGGTACAGCCGCAGCCCCAGACCGATCGCGCTGCCACCCTGGAGCAGTTGGCCGCTGACCCGACGGAGCTACGGCAGCAGGTGATCGAAGCGCGGCTATTGCAGCAGATCCCCGATGATCTCCGCATCGTGCTGTCGCGGGGGCTGGTGTTTGAGCTGCCCGTTCCGCCCGCCGCCTTTGCCAGCGTTACGGCTGGAGGGAAGTGGATCGATCGCGCCATTGCCCTGGGTCTGCTAGAGGTCAGCCCCGATCAAACCCTGCGCGTGCCCCGAATTTTGCCGCTGTCGCTGCCGGAGGAGGCAGAGCCGCTGTATGAATTGGCAACGCAAACCCTGTATGAGTGCTGGTGGCAGGGCACAAATGCGACAGAAGCCCAAGCTCTGGAAGTACATCGGCTGGCAATGCTGGCAAAGAATGCAGCTATCGCCGCCGAAATTGCTAGTATTCTGGCAAATCTCTGGCGCGACAAAAGCCGCTTTCGAGCAGCCGTATCCCTCTGCAAATCAACTTTGGAAATTACTGAAAGTGCCAAAGTTTTGAGTCAACTCGCCTATTGTGAACAATGCTTAGGCAATGTTGAACTCGCGGCTTTGTATTACCAACGAGCCATTGATTCTTGCCCTGGCGATGATGCCAAGCAAAAAGCATTTATCTTTCACTGTCTAGGAATGCTCAAAGACCAACAGGGACAAGTGAATGAAGCGATCGCCCTCTACCAACAGTCTTTAACGCTCTTTGAATCAATCAGGGATGTGCAAGGCAAAGCTACGTCATTGAACCAGATGGCAGGCATTTATGCCCAACAGGGACAAGTGAATGAAGCGATCGCCCTCTACCAACAGTCCTTAGCACTCCATGAATTGATTGACAATGGACAAGGTAAAGCTATGTCGTTGCACAATATAGCCGTCATTTACGCCCAACAGGGACAAGTGAATGAAGCGATCGCCCTCTACCAACAGTCCTTAGCGCTCGAAGAATCGATCGGCGATGTGCAAGGAAAAGCCGCCTCGTTGCACAACATGGCAGCCATTTACGCCCAACAGGGTCAAGTGAATGAAGCGATCGAACTATTCAAGGAATCACTAGAAATTAAGGAAAAAATTGGCTATGTGCAGGGCAAAGCCATGACGCTATGGTGGCTAGGGCGCTTAGCAAACCAGCAAGGCAATCCATCTCTGGCGCTGCCCTATCTTCAGGAAGCCTTTGAGATTTTGCAGCATCTGCGCTCTCCCAGTGTGGCACAGGTTGAGGCATTGCTCCAGGCGGTGCAGCAGCAGCTTGAGTAATGGGGAGGGAGGAGCGCCTGATTTTATGAACTCCTGGCTCCTGAATGCTCAACTCACGTAAAGTCGATCGGCCTAGTGAATGCCTGTAGGATTCTGTTCATTGCTGGAGGTTGAGAATCCGAACCGTGGGGGGAAGCCTTCCCCCCACACCCCCCTTGCGGAGGGACGGGCGCGTCCCCCAGACCCCCTCCGCAAGGGGGGATTGTGTGACGGATAAAGCGCTTCGCATTGCCACCTCGGTGTAGGTGACTGGGTGCAGGTGACTAGGTGTAGGTGACTGTGTAGATCGAGGCAACCTTGCAGTCCCCTCCCCTCTCCCTAACGAACCGAATGAACCTACCTGCGTCTCCTCCCATGCAAAGCGCCCCCTCACTCCCACCTGATACCTCATCTGGAGGGGGTGTCGGGGGACGCAGCCGTCCCCTGACAGGGGGTTTGGGGGTTTGCCCCCAAGTTCGGATTCAGCGCAGTCTGCTCAATCGCCCTAGAGCGTATCAGGGTCAACGCCAAGCGATCGCAACTGCGCCTTCAATCGCTCAACCTGGTTTTCTGCTTGCTGCCTTGCCGCTCTTTCCTGTGCCAGAGCTGCCGCTAGCTCCTCTGGAATCAGCAGTTTCTCACCCGTATCTTCTCGATAAAACCCAATAAGCTGTTCCTCAGCTTGCAGCCGCAACTTCAATGGCTCACTCCGCCCATCCGTAATCAGGGCATAGCCAGCATCCTGCAAACGATAGCCCCGCAACTGTGTGCTAATCCACTCGCCCTTGGGGTCAAATAGCCAATATTCCTGAATGCCCAGCCGCTCATACAGCGTCTTCTTCTCCCGCATATCCTCGGCTCTGGTGCTTTTCGAGGTCATCTCAAACACCACCCTCGGCACCTGCTTCTCTTGCCAAATTTTGTAGTTGTCCCGTCCGCCAGGAGCCACATCAAAAATCACCATGACATCGGGTGCCACCCGCAACTTCGGGAATCCCTCGGCATAGTACAGAAACTGATTGCCCAACACTGTGGCATTGCGTCCCTGCAAATACTGCCTCAAGACTTCCAACGTCACGAGCAGGGCATAAAAATGGACGTAGGTTTCAGCCACAGGTTTACCATCTGCACTGGGGTAAAAAACGGCCGTCGATGGAGAGGCCGATTGAGCATCAGATTGAGCATCAGAGCGGGAAACGATCATGAGCAGAGACGGCAACGCTAGGTATATTTTACTGCGATCGCCCCAGGCTCATCCGCACTGCTGCCGATCGCAACAGGATTCGGTGATGTTCTAGATATGTTGTTGATTTTTTTGAAAGGGGCGCGGAGCGCCCCTTTCAAAAAAATCAACAGCACATTTGAAGCACTAACTAGGATTCAACGCAATGGCTCGATCGACTCAGCAGCGGTTAGCCCTTGGTCAAAAGCAGTTTTTAATCGGCTACGAAGTAGACGTTGAATATTTAGGTGTTTCCCCGGTTTTACCTTCGTCAGGGTACGCAGCACCAAGTTATGTTCACCAAAGTTTTCTAGCCCGTCAACCTGCGTAGATTCCAAAACGTCCGGATATTCTGTCTTGAGCTGCTGCCCAACTTGCTCAATTAGGCGATATACCCGCTCTAGATTAGAAGAATCCGGCACAGGCACATCCAGTTTTGCATAGGTATATTGCTTGGAGTAATTCACAATCGAGCCAATTTCCCCATTGCGAATAATCTGAAGCTGACCGTCAGGATGACGAATTTGAGTCGTTCTCAGTTCGATCGCCTCCACCACCCCCTCTACCGATCTTTCCTCCGTTTTGCCCGCCTCAATATAGTCACCAACTAAGTAGTAGTTTTCAAACAGGATGAAAAATCCGCAAACAATATCGTTAATCAGATTTTGTGCCCCAAAGCCAATCACCAAACTGGCTAAGCCTGCACCCGCCAGCAGCGGAGTCGGGTCAAGTTGCACCAGCTTTAATACGATCAGCGCGGCTGAGAAATAAGTTGTATATTTTAAAAAACTTTTGAACAACGGAATGATCGTTAATCGTCGCTGCCGCTGAAGGTCGGTTAAATGTTCTGTTCTTAAAACCAAATCCTCTAGAACGACATTGACCAGCTCAATCAAAATGCCGCTGGCAAAGTAAATGGCAATAATGGCAATGATCTCATCAGCAAATCCTGCAATCCAGGCGATGAAGTCAATATCTTGAATGATTAGCGTGGCAATGCCGACATAGAGAATATATTCCAAACACTTTTTGAGGACAGGAATCAGGTGGCGAAACCGCTCATAGTGTCGCAGTAAGTTGTCAGGATGCGAATGCTGGAGGCTGAGGGCATCCACCGTATCGACTAGCGCCGCGATCGCCTTAATCAAAAGTCGCCCCACGGCAATAGCCACATAGGCTTTGAGCGCAATGAAAAGGTACTTGGGAATGGCATCAGGCAGGTACAGAAACTGCGTGCAAAAGATGCCCGCCAGAATCCAGAGACTGCGCGTTAGGATGATCTTGAGATAGCTGAAAAACGCCTCAACGCCCTCATCGTTCGCCACAATGCGATCGTAGTTTTGGGCAAAACGGCAGGCCCAGTCTAGCAACCGATGCATCAGGGGAACCGTGAACTTGACCAACAGCAGCAGCATCACACTTTTGCCGATCGCAACCCACAGCATCGTCCAAAACTGGGACGGAATACTCTGAATCAGGCCGAGTTGAAACGCCTCAACACTTTTGCCTTGGTAGATCAACACCGAGTTGACGCTAACCAGCAACAGACATGATCCTACGCCCAGCAGCAGCAGCAGCAGGCTGATATTCTGCTGCTGGGCTTTGAGCTGGCTAGAAAATCTCTGAAGCCAAGTTCTGGCAAAAATCTTAAAGCTGGCTTTCACTAAAGCATTGAGAAGCGTAAATGCAACAATCAGCGCACCGACTTCAACTGCTGTGATGATAAAGTCCACGAATCTTTCCTAAACAATGGGACTTGATGAATGAACGAGAGGCGTTTAGGAAATTTATACCAAAGATATGACCAGAGTGGGGCGAGCGAGACGAATAAAAGGTGAGTTATGGAGTCACTAACGCCTCTTGACCCTGCTGCCGCAACAGATCCATTAGCTCATCCCGATAGTCGTGGAAGACAGACTGGCGCTTCACCAGGTGCGTGCGATTGGGGAGATTAATCGTCATCACCTTGCGCACCGTACCGGGACGCGCACCCAGAGCATAAATGCGATTGGAGAGAAACACCGCTTCCTCGACATCATGGGTAATCATAAAAACGGTAATGCCTGTGCGTTGCCATAGATTAATCATAAATTCATGCATCGATTCCTTCGTGTGGATATCTAACGCGCCAAAGGGTTCATCCATCAGCAGAATTTTAGGTTCTGAAGCTAGCGCTCGGGCGATCGCCACCCGTTGTTTCATCCCGCCTGACAATGCCTTGGGCAAGGTCTGGGCAAACTGGGATAGCCCGACTACGTTTAAGTAATAGCTGGCTTGCTCGCGCCGCTCTTTTTTCGGCACCCCTTGCAGCTTGAGTCCAAACTCGGTGTTTTCCTGCACCGTCTTCCAGGGAAACAGCGTGTAGTGCTGAAACACCATGCCGCGATCGGGTCCCGGCCCCGTCACAGCATTGCCTTCAATTTTGACCTCTCCGGTCGTGGGGTGATCGAGTCCGGCAATTTGGCGCAGCAGCGTTGACTTGCCTGAGCCAGAAGCCCCAACCGCGCAGATAAATTCACCTTGCTCGATCGCCATGTCAATATCTTTGAGCACCACCAGCGTTCCAGACTGCGTCTCAAAATTCTTGTTCAGCTTATTGATTTGCAAAAACATCGGTTTAGTTTCCTTAAATGGAGGGGATTGAGAGAAAAGGGACTGGAGAAACCTAAAACCTCTCTATCGCTTCTGACTCGCCCAGCTACAGGTCACCCGCAACAGATACTGGAACAGCAGATCAAACGTCAATCCGATCACGCCAATCACAATCAATCCGACAAAAATCTCATCGGTTCTCAGGAAGCGACCCGCCACGCTGATGCGACGACCCAACCCCTCTGTGGCTGCAATCAACTCGGAGACAATCACCAATTGCCAAGCGGCGGCTAAGTTAATGCGGCAAGCATCTAAAATTCCTGGCAGCACATGCGGCAAGATCACTTGAGTTAGCGCCTCCCAGCGGTTGCCCCCCAGCATGTAGGTGGCTTCAATCAGCTCCTTGGGCACAAATTTCACCGTGTCCATTACCATCAGCGAATTGAAGAAGAATACGCCAATAAAAATGAGCGTGATTTTAGGTTCTTCTCCAATGCCCAGGTAAAGAATCAGCAGGGGAATAAATGCCGGAGCAGGCATATAGCGCATTAAGCCAAAGACGGGTTCTAGCAGCGCACGGATGCTGGGAAAACTGCCCATCAAAACGCCCACAGGAATCGATAGCAGTGCTGCAAACAAAAAGCCGACTCCGACCCGCCATAGGCTTGCTACCGTATCTTTGAGCAGTTCGCGGGTGCTCCACAGTCGCCCAAAGGCTTCCATTACCTTGGCGGGAGAAGGCAAAAATTTAGGATCGATATTGCCGAAGGTCGTGACCAACCACCACAGCAGCACAGGAATGGCGATCGAGGCAATCATCAAGGCTGTGTTGAGCGGTCTGGGGATATCTTCAGCAAGCCGCCAGAATACGGTAGGGTGAATTGATTTAGGCTTGATCAGAGATTGGATAGAGCGAGGACTAGTACTTTGGCTCATGATTTACAGAGGGAGAAATGTGTAAATAGCGGGATAAAAAGATGGATACAGCAGTGAATCACAGTGAAATTAGGCAGGATTTTCGGTTTTCTGGACATAGGCTTTGACAAAGCGATCGTCAAACAAGAGCGTCATATTGGGCTGTGTTGTGGCTAAGCCCACCTCCGAGAGAAATTTGCCCATCGCTTCTGCGGCAAACAGCAAAGAAGTCATATCGTTACCCGGCTGAAATGCGGCTAGATTCTCCTCTACAGAAAAGAGGCGAGTTCCATCGGCATAGGCTTTGTATTCATCAATGGAAACGCCTGCTCTTTTGGCCATAATTTCGTAGGCAGCGGCTTGATTGTTCTTGATAAAGTCCAATGTGGTGAACCAGGAATCGACCAGTGCCTGTACCTGCTCAGGATGCTCATAGATCACCTGACGCGTTACCACGAGATGATCGGAAATGGCTCCAGGAAAATCTTTGGAGCTGAATAACTCTTTACTGTTCGATCGCTTTAAGGCTTGGGTTGTAAAGGGGGCAAACACCGCAGCCGCATCCACTTGCCCTGCCGCAAAGGCAGAAGCTGCTTTACCCGTTTCTAACGGCACGAACTGGATGTCTTGCGGCGATAGCCCTGCCTTCTGCATCCCCAACAAGAGGAGGAAGTGATCCACGGTGCCTTCCTCAGCCGCCACTTTTTTGCCTTTCAAATCGGCAATAGAGTTAATTCCCTCCCGGACAATCACCTTATCGTTGCCCGTTGAGTTGTCATTGACCAGCACAATTACCTGCTCGGCTCCTCCCGCCACGGAGCTAACGGTATCTCCTAGCGTTTGGCTGTTGGCATCAATTTGTCCAGCCGTCAGGGTGCTAATCGACTCTAGGTAGCCATCAAACCATTTCAGATCGACTGGAACATTGTGGGTTTCAAAAATGCCCTTTTCTTGGGCAATTTGCCAGGGAAACCATCCCGGCCAAGCGCTAAAGCCCAGATGGACAGTCTTGAGTCCGCTGGGGTCAGCGACGGCTACTGTTTCAGTTGAGGTAGTGGTCTGAATATAAACGGCAGGATTGGTACAGCCAACGATAAAGGTTATACTAATGATACACAGGGCACTGTATAACGATCGAAACTTGAAACGATTGAGATACGTGGAAAAGACAGGCATTTTCACGATGTCCTCCAAGGGTTTTTCTGTAGCGTTTTCGATATTGAGAACAAAAAGAATAAAAGATTTGCGATAAGGATGGGAGTGTTGGGGTTCTATCCTCGTGAGTTACAAATTAATTAGCCTGGAATATTTTTGGAAGTGCCGCGCGGCACTTCCAAAAATATTCGGTTTTATTTTGTCTGCGGCTCTAAGCTAGGGGATGCACCTCCGTCGTGACTAGACAGCCGCCAGCGATCGCTGAAGCTGTTGGGTTTGCTGAATGCGATCGCGCACCCAGGCATACCAAGCTTCCAAGCCTTCCCCGGTCTTGGCTGACACGGGAATAATGGCGCAGTGAGGATTCATCTGGCGAACGTTAGACACAATGCGATCGATCTCAACCTCTAGATGGGGAGCCAGATCCATTTTGGTGATCAGCAGGCAGTCAGCTTGTTGAAACATCACCGGATACTTTAACGGTTTATCCTCGCCTTCGGTAATGCTCAAAAGCGCGACTTTCGCATGTTCTCCGACTTCAAACTCGGCGGGGCAGACGAGATTGCCAACATTCTCGACCAGCACCAGATCAAACTCAGTCGGGTTATAGTCATGCGCTAGACGATGAATTCCGCCTGCGACCATTTTTGAGTCCAGATGGCAGGAGCGCCCGGTATTGATAGCAATCACAGGCACACCATATTGCCGCAGGCGATCGGCATCCAGTTCGGTGGTCATGTCGCCCTCAATCACAGCAATGCTAAATTCACTCTGAAGAGCTGCTAGCGTGCGTTCTAGGAGCTGAGTTTTGCCAGCGCCGGGGCTGCTCATCAGGTTGAGGCAGCTGATTCCCCAGGTATCGAAATGGGCGCGGTTGTGATTGGCTCCGGCTTGGTTCGCATGGAGCAAATTGATTTCTAAAGCAGCATCGAAGGTTTGGTGCATAAGGGTTTCAGGAAGTATTTCAGCAGGGGATATTTCAGCAGGAGCTATTTGAGACGGAAACGGATACAGGCGCGTACTCGATCCGATCGATTTTCAGTTCTCGACCTGAGCGAATATCATCCATCGGCGATCGGCAATCGGAGCAAGCATATTGCAGACCAATCACCGGGGCATATTCTGTTTGGCAGGTATGGCAGAAGGCAATCAGCGGTGTCTCTCGAATCACCAGGGTTGCCCCCTCTAAAAACGTGTTGCGGGTCTGGACTTCAAAGGTAAATTGCAAACTCACGGGTTCTACACAGGTAAACTGACCCACCACGAGATGCACCTGGGAGATGGCGATCGGCTCAGGCTGAGCTTCCCACCACTCCTCTACGGTCAAAATCAGCGCCTTGGTCATATCGGTTTCATGCATGGGGCAATCCTCACGACCAGGGTGCATCCACAGCCATATTGACTTCTGGATGAATGTAGGCGGGTTTTTGGCGCGGTAGTTGACCCGATAGCACCAGATGCGCCATGGTGTCACAAATGACGCGGGTTGCCATGAGGGATGTCATGTCACTGACATCATAGGGGGGGGAAACTTCCACGACTTCTAGGCCACAGACCGGAGCACGCTGAACAATTTTGCCCAGCAGCGCCAGAGCCTCACGCGGCAGCAAACCGCCCGGTTCAGGCCAGCCCGTCCCTGGGACAAACCCCGCATCAATACAGTCAATATCAAAGCTGATCCAGACGCAATCGGTGCCATCTAGCGCCCGTTCGAGGGCAAAGTCAACAGCCGCATCGATGCCGCGTTCCACAATGTCAGTCACGGTGAGAATATTGGTCGATCGCTCACGGCAGACTTTCACACCTTCACGGGGTACCTGCCAACCGCCAATGCCGAGCTGCACCAGGTTCTTGGCGGGGGCATTTTGCATGTTGGTGGCATGGAACCAGGGGCAGGTATGCATGCGTTCATCCAGATCGGTTTCCTGCGTGTCTACATGGCGATCGAAGTGAATAATACCGACTTTTTTGTCGCCCAAATGCCGACAAATGCCGCGAACGGTGGGGAAGCCAATGGAATGATCGCCCCCCAAAACAATTGGAAAGGCTCCAGAGCTGAAGATGTGGGCAATCCCTTTAGAAATCTGGTCAAAGGATTTTTCGTTGTTAGCGGGAATGGTGAAGATATCCCCGACATCGCAAAGGGTAATTTGCTCGCGTAAATCAACGCCCAACTCAAAGTTGTAGGGAGTGTAGAGGGCTGAGATACGGCGAATTCCCTGCGGGCCAAATCGTGTGCCGGGGCGATAGGTTGTGCCAGAGTCATGGGGTACTCCAACGATCGCGACATCGTATTCTCCCACCTTACGAACATCTTCAAGATAGGGCGCTTTCAGAAATGTATTGATGCCCGCATAGTGGGGCAACTCACCCCGAGAAAAGGTGGGAATGCGGCGATCGCGGATGCTGTCTGCGGCCTCTAACCCATAGGTTAACCCTTGATCCACTTCTTGCTGCCAACCCGTCAAAGGCAACCTTGACTCACGTTCTAGGGCTTGCTGAGCCTCGCTAGGTGCAGAGGCATCGGGGTTTTGAAACAGGGGATTGTCAGAAGAACTTTGAGTCATGAAACCACTCCCAAATCGATAAAAATATGCAAAAAAGCCCGAGATCAAGCTAAGCTGGCTCAGCCAACCTAACTTTCTCCCGGGCTTTTCTCCCGCCGTGTAATCAGACTTTGAAAGACTTTGTGCATCCATTCAAACCCTGATCGACACCTCTCGGACCAAACACCAAACTTTCATATCTGGGAATGCTTGAAAGGTGGAATCTCCTCAATGCTTGGAGCAAAAGAATCAGTCCTGCAAAGTGCCTTTCAGTAACGTTCCTCAACTGAATCATCTAGCTGGAACCCTAGGTATCTTTGAAATATTTAATTACCGAAAATGTTACTCATGAGCAATGCATTAAAAAGTATTGAAAGCTACAAAACATCTAGGGGGCTTGCTAAAGTCAGGGAATGATTACAATTCCTACAAGTAAGACCTTTGGCGTGAATTGTTGCGCGGCGCGATCGCACCACGATTTACGCCTGCAAAAAAGCATTCACGCAAGCAGTCTGTTGAATGTTGCCGTATAAATTTTTGTGAGAGCTAAGCTTAAATCACCCGCTCACAGAAATTTATCCCCTGATGGAACAAACTGCTGAAATGGGGGGATAGAGCTGATACTCTTCTGGAGAAATGACTGAATGCGATCGCTCCTACGTTTGATTCTGAACTGGTTGACCGATCGCGTTTCTTCAAGGGAGAAATCTGCGGATACTTGTGTAACTCCGCTGAGAAAACGAGACGCCTCTGATGCCTGGAATCAAGCGTGGATTATGCGGCTGGTATTGGGGATATTTCTGGGTGGGCAGGTGTTGGTGCATTTGTTTAAGGGCAAATTCTATCGGCGCAATGTGCTAGAACATATGACCGATGTTGCCGATTCTCTGAATCCGGTGCTGATGACCAACTTTTTTGCGGGCATGATCTTTACGGTGCAAACTGCGCGGCAGCTGGTTCATTTTGGCGCAGTCAGCATGGTGGGTGGCGCTTTTGCGATCGCCTTTTGCCGAGAGCTAGCGCCCATCTTGACGGCTTGCGTGCTGGCCGGACAGGTGGGATCGGCCTTTGCAGCCGAAATCGGCGGTATGCGCGTCACCGAACAAATTGATGCTCTGCATATGCTGAAGACCGACCCGGTGGATTTTTTGGTGGTGCCTCGGGTGATTGCCTGCTGTCTAATGCTGCCGACGCTGACCATGCTAGGACTGGTTGCCGGGATTGGTGGCGGAGTCTTTGTTGCCGCCTATTTCTATCACCTGCTGCCTTCCGAATTTCTGAACTCGGTGCGCTTGACGCTACAAGTCTCAGATTTATTTAACCTGGTGCTAAAAGCGAGTATTTTTGGGGCGATTGTGGCGATCTTGGGCTGTAGTTGGGGGTTGACGACAACGGGTGGGGTTAAGGGAATTGGTCAATCGGCGACGGCTGCCGTTGTAACGACGTGGGTTTCCATTTTTGTCGTCAACTTTTTCCTATCGTTGAGCCTGTTTCAAGAATTGGGCGTGCAATAGGAGTCTGGCAGGATTGACCGACGAGATGAGCGAGCTGCTTTCGTCGCCTGAGGCGTAATCAGGGGCGATCGTCTTTTATGAACAGTTTTCATCATAAAGTATGGTTTATAAGAATCATGGCCTACAAATGTATTGTCAGCAAGCACTTTCCCTTCCTTTGGCGCTAGATTGCGAAGATGACTAAAAAAATCCGTTTACTCTCAACTATTCTGAGTCTGCCTCTTCTGGCTTTGGCTGCCTGTACGCCTTCGACGCCCAGCGCTTCTACCAGTCCTGCTGCTGAAAAACAGTCAGTGGGTGTGGTGCTAGATACAGGTGGAGAAAACGACAAATCCTTTAACGAGTACACGATCAAAGGGGCTAAAGCAGGGGCAGATGCTGCTGGATTGGGCTTTGCCTATGTCGCCTCTGCGGGCAGCAGCGACTACGAAAAAAATATTGAAACCCAAATTTCTGAAGGAGCCGATCTGATCGTCACGGTCGGCTTTTTGATGGGGGATGCCACGGCGGCAATGGCGAAAAAGTATCCCGATACGAAGTTTGTGATTATTGACTATGCTTATGCACCCGGCGCAGATGGGGTTGATCCTTACACCACAGATTTGAAGAACGTCACCAGCCTGATGTTTGCCGAAGATCAGGCTGGCTATTTGGCGGGTGTGCTGGCCGGATGCGTCAGCGCAGCGGGGAAGGTTGCCACCGTATCGGGAATGGAGATTCCGCCCGTGCAGCGCTATGTGCAGGGCTTCCAGGCAGGTGCGAAATCTGTGAATCCTAGCATTGTCACGCTCAACCAATACATCCCCGATTTCAACGATCCGGCTACCGGAAAGTCTGTGGGGCAGAGTTTTCTCAGCCAAGGTGCCGATATCATCTTTGCGGTGGGCGGCAATACGGGCAATGGCGGTCTGCTGGCCGCCAAAGAAGCGGGAAGAATGGGCATTGGCGTCGATGTCGATCAGTACCTCACCTACCCGGAAGTAAAGGATGCTCTGTTGACCAGTGCTACCAAAAACATTGATGTGGCGACCACGAACGCCATTCAGGAATTTGCGGCCGGACAGCTCAAGCCAGGAATTGAACTAGCGACGATCGCCTCTGGGGGGGTAGGTTTAGCGCCCTACCATGATGCAGAGAGCAAGGTTTCTCAGGAGTGCAAAGCCAAGGTGACATCGGCGCAGGCAGCCATTAAAGCCGATCCAAAAATTATGGGAGTGAACTAGCGGTGTCTGCCTCTTCCCTGCCTGCTTTGGCTCCTCCTGCCCTGGAAGCCGTCGAAATTACCAAGCGTTTTTCCGGTATAGTCGCCAACGATGCCGTTAGCTTTAGCCTAGAGCCTGGAGAAATTCATGTGCTGCTGGGCGAGAATGGCGCGGGCAAAAGCACCCTGATGAATATCCTCTATGGTCTGCAAAAGCCAGATCAGGGAGAAATTTGGGTAGGGGGTAAAGCTGTGCGGCTCGATAGCCCCAAAGATGCGATTCAGCAGGGCGTGGTCATGGTGCATCAGCACTTTATGCTGGTGCCTGTGTTTACGGTGCTAGAAAATATTGTGCTGGGCGTAGAGCAAACGCGGGGGCGCTTCGGTCAGTTGGGGCTGCTGGAACGGGCAAAACCCGCCCGACAGATTCAGGCGCTGGCCGATCAGCTCAGTCTTCAGGTCGATCTCAATGCCAAAGTAGGCGAATTGCCCGTTGGCGTGCAGCAAAAGGTGGAAATCATCAAGGCGCTATATCGGGGCGCGCGCATTCTGATTCTAGATGAACCCACTGCTGTGCTGACCCCAACCGAGGCCACAGAGCTATTTGAGCTGTTGCGTAGACTGACGCAGCAAGGGCTGTCCATCGTCCTGATTACCCACAAGCTGAAGGAATGCTTGGCGATCGCCGATCGCATTTCGGTCATGCGCCAGGGCAAGATGGTGGGCACTGTTGACCCACAGCAGGCAAGCGAGTCTTTGCTGGCTGAAATGATGGTGGGGCGCAAGGTGATCTTGCAGGTCGAGAAATCGCTTATGCAGGCGGGTGCTGCTGTCTTGCAAACGCGGCGGCTCGTGGTGTGGGACGATCGCCACCAGCCTGCTGTTAACGGCGTCGATCTGACGGTCTGTGCGGGTGAAATTCTCGGCATTGCTGGGGTGCAGGGCAACGGTCAAACGGAGCTTTCGGAGGCATTAACGGGGTTGCGATCGTCCGCCCAAGGCCAGATAGACATCCTGGGGCAAGATCAAACGGGGGCATCGCCGCGACAGCTGATCGAGCAGGGGTTAGCCCATGTGCCAGAAGATCGGGGCAAGAACGGCATCGTCAAAACCTATTCCTTGGCGGACAATGCCGTGCTTTGTACTTACTACCAGCCGCCCTTTGCCAAAAAAGGACTCATTCGGCCAGGGGCCATCGCCCGTCAGGCGACTCAGCTGATCCAAGAATTTGACATTCGCCCTGCCAATCCACGGGTGATGGCGGGTTCGCTTTCGGGCGGCAACCAGCAAAAGCTGATCATGGCGCGAGAGCTGTCTAGAGGAGCCAAGCTGCTGATTGCCTGCCAGCCAACCAGAGGCGTCGATATTGGCGCGATCGAGCTGATTCATCGGCGGATCATTGCGGCTCGCAATCAAGGCATGGGCGTCTTGCTGATCTCTTCTGAGCTAGATGAAATCTTGGCGTTGTCCGATCGGATTGCGGTGATGTATCAAGGCAAGATTTTGGAAACTTTAGCGATCGCTGAGGCAACGCGAGAGAGATTGGGATGTTTGATGGCAGGAATGGCTTAATGAAGGAGCCTAAGAGGGTGGCAGACACAAAACAAAAGCCTTTCGTCACGATCGGGCGGCAGTTGATTACGCCGCTGTTGGCGATCGCTACCGCCATGTTGATCACGGTGCCGATCATCGGCTTTACCCTCAACTGGGATTGGGCCAAGGTGGCCGTCACCTATGGCGGTCTGCTGGATGGGGCGTTTTTTAAGCAATATGCCTTTGCCAACACGCTGGTTTCGGCCATTCCGCTGATGTTTACCGGGCTGGCGCTGGCGTTGGGCTTTCGCACGGGCGTGTTTAACATCGGCGCATCGGGACAGTTTCTCATGGGGGCAACCTGTGCCGTCTTTGTCGGCTATGCGATTCCGCTGCCGCCTCTGATTCATCCGCTGGTGGCGCTAATAGCCGGGGCGATCGGCGGCGGTTTGTGGGGTGCCATTCCCGGCTTCCTCAAGGCTCGGTTCGGCTCCCATGAGGTAATCAACACGATCATGCTCAACTACCTGGCGTTTTTTCTGCAAGACTGGCTGGTGAAAAACCCGATGAAAGACCCATCTCCCACGATCGTCCGAACGCCTGAAATTCTCGCCACTGCTATCATTCCTCGCTTCTACGATCGCCTGCATGGGGGACTGGCGATCGCATTGATGGCCGCCTGCTGTGTCGGCTGGCTGTTGAGCAAAACCACCTTTGGCTTTGAGCTACGCACGGTGGGCAGCAGTCCAGAGACTGCCCGCTATGCGGGGATGAAAATCGGCAGGCTAACGGTCTTGAGTCTGACGCTATCTGGGGCGTTGGCGGGCTTAGGGGGTGCCGTACAGATTTTGGGAGTCGATCGCGCTATGCCTGTGCTCTACTCCAGCGACTATGGCTTTGATGCGATTCCGGTGGCGCTGCTCGGACAAAATCAGCCAATCGGCGTCCTGCTGGCGGCCTTGCTGTTTGGGGCGCTGCGGAACGGCAGCGATGTCATGCAGTTGCGATCGGGCGGTGCCGTTTCCAAAGAGGTGATTTTTATCGTCCAGGCCGTGATTCTTCTGTTTGTGGCCGCTCCGGCGATCGTCCGTTGGATCTACCGCTTAAAACTGCCCAAGAGCCAGCTTGAAACAGCGCCGTTGACGCGAGGATGGGGGTAATGGAGGAAATTACAGGTTTTCTGAAGCTGGCGCTGATTACCGCTACGCCGATCGCCCTGGGTGCTTATGCAGGCATCCTCTCGGAGCGGGCAGGGGTTGTGAATATTGCCATTGAAGGCATGATGCTGACGGGTGCCCTCGTGGCGCAGCTCACGGCTATGTATGCCTATGCGCCGTTGCAGGCGGCAGGCATTCCGGCCGCAGAGATCGCCAGCCTCTGCCTGGGTGTGATCGCCGGAATTTTGGCGGGGGCGCTACTAGGCGGATTACACAGCATCACCTCGATTCGCTTTAAGGCCGATCAAATCATTAGCGGCACGGTAATCAACCTGCTGGCTTGGGGCATGACGGGCTGGATTTATCAGCGCTGGATGACCGCCACTGCCCCCACGGCTCCGGGCACATTCCCTCGAATCCCGATTCCGGGGCTGCGGCAGATTCCTGTATTAGGCGACTTGCTGTTTAACCATCAGCCGATCGTCTACACCATGCTGCTGCTGACGGGCGTAATTCACTACGTCTTGTTTTATACGCCTTGGGGTTTGCATGTGCGATCGGTGGGGGAGCATCCGCGTGCGGCTGATACCGTGGGCATTAACGTAGAGCGGGTGCGCTACATTAGCACGATCGTGGGTGGGGCGATCGCCGGACTGGCGGGGGTGTGGCTGACCCTAGAACAGGTTGGCTCCTTTACGCTGCGCATGAGTGCCGGACGCGGCTTCATTGCCCTAGCCGCCATGATTTTTGGTCGCTGGACGCCGCTGGGTGCGTTTGGCACCTCGCTGCTGTTTGGGTTAGGGACGGCGCTGCAAATTCGGGCGGCTAGTCTGGCTTCGGCGAGTGCTGGCCTGGCGATGATTCCGACTCAGCTCTATCAGGCCATTCCTTATTTGTTGACCATCATTGTTCTAGCGGGGTTTGGCGGCAAAGCCACTCCGCCTGCGGCCAGTGGGCAGCCTTACGAAAAATAAGGCGTTGCTGATTTTAGGAATGATGTGTGAGAGGGGCGTGGAGCGCCCCTCTCACACATCATTCCCGGTTAAATGCCAGAAATAAATCTAGGATTCAAAGCCCCACGCCTGAAATGGGCAAAATAACGGAAGGCTAGAATGCAGTATGTTCAACCCTCCAAGTCTCTATGTCCTTTAAGGTCTTTTGGAACCAAAAAAATTGGCTGCGATCGGCGCTGAAGCTGCGCGGTTCTGTTTTGCCCGCCGTTTTTTCACGCACGCTGCTCTGCGGCCTGTTTGGACTGTTCATTTCTTGGCTCCACTACCTGGGGGTGCCTGTCGCTCTGCCCATTCTGGCAGGCGTCATCCCCAATATTGTTTTGGGTTTAATGCTGGTCTTCCGCACCAATACGGCCTATGAGCGGTTTTGGGAAGGACGCAAGCTCTGGGGCAATCTGATTAACTCTGTTCGCAACCTGGCGAGAAACATTTGGGTTTCAATTCGGGAAAAAGATCTGCACGATCGCACCACCAAAATTGCCACATTGCACCTGGTGATTGCTTTTGCGGTAGCGATAAAACTGCATTTGCGCCAAGAGCCAATTAACCCAGAGCTAGAGCCGCTGCTATCTAAAGCTCGGTACTCGACGCTCAAAACCATGAACAATCCGCCGTTAGAAATTGCGGTCTGGATTCAAGATTACTTGCAGCAGCAGTTTCAGCGAGGCTGTTTGGATGGGTTTCAGCTCAACACGCTGTTGAAAACGTTGAATGAAATGGTCGATTGTTTGGGAGGCTGTGAGCGCATTCTCAAGACTCCGATTCCGCTGGCCTACGCCATTCACCTCAAGCAGCTTTTGCTGATCTATTGCCTGACGCTGCCGTTTCAATTTGTTGGAGACTTGCAGTGGCTGACGGGGGCGATCGTCGCACTCATTAGCTTTACGCTGTTTGGCATCGAAGAAATTGGGCTGGAAATTGAAAACCCGTTTGGCCGCGATGCCAACGATCTGCCTCTGGATACCTTTTGTGAGACGATGCAGCGCAATATTAATGACATCATCACCCTGGAACCCGTTAGCGTCAGCGGTTTAGACGAAACATAGGCTGTCCTGCACCTGAATCTGCGCTCTGCCAGAACCGATCCAGCAATGTTTGGTAGATTGCAAATCAGGGTTTTGTGGCGCGCGGAGCGCGCCACAAAACCTAAAAGCTAGATTTCAAAGGCGCTCCACGCCTTTGAAATCTAGCTTTTAGAAAAATTGAGGAGGACTTTGCGATCTACTGAGGTTTGGAATTCCTACTGAGAGCTGCAAACAAAGCCTGAAGAAAGCCAGTTATTTTACGAACAGTTAAGATAAGATCATGACGGCTTCTCTACACGGGATTTCTTTTAAAAACAAGGAAAACTCTATTAAGAAGCAGTAGATCACCTAGTGAGGCTTCTAGTAAGGCTTCTCCTACATTTCACTACCGGAACTTTTTTATGACTCTGCCTATTCGCAATGTTGCCATCATTGCTCACGTTGACCACGGCAAAACTACGCTCGTTGATGCTCTGCTGCGACAGTCCGGCACATTCCGTGAGGGCGAAGAGGTTCCGGATTGCGTCATGGACTCCAACACCTTGGAGCGGGAGCGGGGCATTACGATTCTGTCTAAGAATACTGCCGTGCGCTACGGTGAAACACTCATCAACATTGTAGACACCCCTGGACACGCAGACTTCGGTGGCGAAGTGGAGCGGGTGTTGGGCATGGTGGATGGCTGCATCTTGATTGTGGATGCAAACGAAGGGCCAATGCCTCAGACTCGTTTTGTGCTGAAGAAGGCGTTGGAAAAGGGCTTGCGTCCGATCGTCGTGGTTAATAAAATCGATCGCCCTCAGGCTGATCCCCACGGCTCGATCGACAAAGTGCTAGATCTTTTCTTAGAACTGGGTGCAGATGATGCCCAGTGCGATTTCTTTTACCTGTTTGCTTCAGGGTTGGCGGGCTATGCCAAGAATGCTTTAGAAGATGAATCGACCGACATGAAGCCGATGTTTGAGGCGATTCTTCAGCATGTTCCGCCCCCAGTAGGCGATCCTGAAAAGCCGCTCCAGCTTCAGGTGACGACGTTAGATTACTCCGACTATTTGGGTCGAATTATCATTGGCAAGATCCATAACGGCGTCCTTAACATGGGTCAGCAAGCGGCCCTGGTGAAGGAAGATGGCTCGATCGTCAAAGCAAAAATCACGAAGCTGTTGGGTTTCGATGGCCTAAAGCGCGTCGAGATGCCCACCTCTTCGGCAGGCAACATTGTGGCGATTACGGGCTTTGCCGATGCCAACATTGGCGAAACGATTACCGACCCTACGAATCCGCAGGCTTTGCCGCTGATTAAAGTGGATGAGCCAACCTTACAGATGACCTTCTCGGTCAACGACTCGCCCTTCTGCGGCCAAGAAGGCACCTTTGTCACCTCTCGTCAGGTGCGCGATCGCCTCATGCGTGAGCTAGAAACCAATGTGGCATTGCGCGTAGAAGATACCGACTCGCCGGACAAACTGGCGGTTGCGGGTCGGGGTGAACTCCACCTGGGCATTTTGATTGAAACCATGCGCCGTGAAGGCTACGAGTTTCAGGTGTCTAAGCCTGAAGTGATCTACCGCGAAGTGGGCGGGCGACCCTGCGAACCGTTTGAGCAGTTGGTGTTAGACGTGCCAGAAGAGGCAGTCGGCGGCTGTATCGAGCGGCTGGGTCAGCGCAAGGGCGAAATGCAGGACATGCAGGTGGGCGGCAATGGCCGCACGCAGCTAGAGTTTGTGATTCCGGCACGCGGCTTGATTGGCTTCCGGGGCGAGTTCATGCGTCTGACGCGCGGCGACGGCATCATGAACCACAGCTTCCTCGACTATCGTCCTATCATTGGCGAGTTTGAAACCCGACGCAACGGCGTGCTGATCTCCTTTGAGGAAGGCGTTTCTACCTTCTATGCGATGAAGAATGCTGAAGACCGAGGCGCTTTCTTTATCTCACCCGGGACCAAAGTCTATAGAGGCATGATTGTAGGTGAACACAATCGCCAGCAGGACTTGGAACTGAACGTCTGTAAAGCCAAGCAGCTCACCAACCATCGCGCTTCTGGCGGTGAGGAACTGGTGCAGCTTCAGACCCCGATCGACATGAATCTAGAACGGGCGCTGGAATATATTGGTTCTGACGAACTGCTGGAAGTTACGCCTAAGTCGATTCGTCTGCGTAAGGTTTCCAAGAAACTGGCGAAACGCTAGATTGCCGGATTCAGTAACCATTCCTGAGAGGGCTAGAGACAAATCTCTAGCCCTTTTTTATTGCCCTAGCCGATCACGCGATCGCCCTTACACCGATACAAAATCAATCGAGGGAATGAGGAAATTGGGGTTAGCTAGCCCAGTCACCTCAGCGATCGGGTCGGTCACAGAGCCATTTTTGTAGATGAATGCCGTGTAGTTGCCACTTCCCCCCCCAAAGCTCACGCTGTAGTCGCTGATCGGCCCTTTGACCTGGATCTTATCGCCCTCAGCATAATTGAAGTCTTGAATCTTAGCGAAGCCCGTCCCTGTGTAGTGCGAACCATAGGCATCTCCTAAGACAAAGGTATCGGCTCCTGCACCCCCAAAGAGGATGTCATATTCAGACGCACCATAGGCAACGCTGCTGCCAATCAGAATGTCGTTGCCCTCGAAACCTGCTAGTAAGTCAGTGCCAGCCCCACCCATCAAAACATCGTTGCCATCGTCTCCATACAGCAGATCATCCCCTGAATTGCCCATCAAGCTATCGTTACCCGTACCGCCCCACAGCGTGTCATTTCCCAGACCGCCGTCAATCCAATCGGTTCCGGCATCGCCGACAACAATATCATCTCCCCCTTGGGCGTAGATATTGTTGCTTTTGTAGTTCCCATATAGGGTTTCGCTGGCATCCGTACCCTGGAGGATAGTCGGCAAAATGTAAGTAGGCAGGGGAAGAACAGAACTTGTGACAACAGCAGAATCCGCGTAGATAGAGTTAAAAGTAGGCATTGTTGAACTCGTTTGGGAATAAGTATGTGGCTGATTGAGAGGGTCAATTTGCGATTTGCAACTCTCTAGACAGCTATCAAGCTGGGAATAAAAAGTTACGCAAGGGATAGATAAAGATTCCTGCGATTCCCCCCTGCGATTCCCGGCTTTTGACCCTTTTCTTGTGTCAGCACATATTGGTCGGCATCCAAAAAAGGATTACCTTTCCTCTTCAAACGACAGCAAAAGTTGACGCAGCAGCCGCGTCAAGCTCTGCCGCTCTGGCTCTTGCAACACGCTAAGAATGCGGTGTTCGTTGGCAACATGGGCAGTGACCGCCGCCTCGATTAGCTCAAAGCCTTTGTCGGTTAGGGTAATCAACATTCCTCGGCGATCGTCCGGATCGGGGATGCGCTTGACCAACTCCGTTTTTTCTAGGCGATCGATCCGATGCGTCATGGTGCCCGATGACACCATTAGCATATTGAACAATTCAGTGGGCGAAAGCTGGTAAGGCCGACCCGATCGCCGCAGGGTAGCCAAGACATCGAATTCTCCACTCTGTAACCCGAACTCCGAGAAGGTTGACTGAATGGCTCGGTCGAAGTGCTTAGACAGCCGTCCCACTCTACCGACGATCGCCATTGGTGAAACATCCAAATCAGGACGCTCTCGCTGCCATTGCGCCAAGATTTTATCGACTGGATCGCTGATCATCATATCCCTCTATAAATTGCTTGATGCCAAGTATCTTAACGCCAAGACAAGTGCTATAATTTTGGCACCAAATATCTTAGTATCGAGATATATGCCACCAAATATCTTAGTATCAAGATAAATAGACCTCCTACAGATTAGGTTTGGTGGGGCACAGCTCTTACCAAACCGCAGATCTCACAAAACCTAAGCCGAAAACCATAATTTGCAATTTTAATCACCCAGTCTAATCACAACGAGGAGTCAAGATGGACGGACGCACAATTTATCTGTTAGCGGCTCTCATTGGGGGGGCAGTTCTACCCGTCCAGGTGGCGCTAAACACCCTGCTGCGACGCTATGTGGGGGAACCGATGCAGGTGACTTTTATTTCATATCTGGCGGGTACTCTAGCCTCGCTGGCAATCTGTTTTGCGGCGCGGTATCCGGTGCCTGCCTGGACTTCTCTGGCTCAAACCTCCTGGTGGATGTGGGTTGGCGGCTGCCTGGGCACGTTTTATGTCTGGTCAACGATTTTTGCGACACCCAGAATTGGGGCTGCCCTGGCGCTAGGGCTGACGATCGCCGGACAAATGATTGCCGCCCTGTTTTTGGATCACTATGGGGCGATCGGCCTAACGCGCTATGCGGCTAGCCCGACCCGAATCGCTGGAGTCGTACTGGTGATTTTGGGCGTTTCAATGGTTGCCTACACCAGACGATAAAGGATCACGAATTGGGATAGAAAAGCAGGCTCAGCCTGCTTTTCTATCCGATCTGCCTTTTATCCAGGCTGTGAACTCGCCTCGCCCAGATAAATTTTCCGGCTGCATCGCGGGAACATTCCCCAACTCTGCGACAATCTCTGAACAGGAGAGTCGGTGTAGGAGCTTGTGGTGTGGATGGCATAACGGACGGAGTTACAGAGGAAGTTATAGGCGGAGTTACAGGCGGGTCTATTCATAGCGCCACAAACATCAGAACCGCAGTCATTCATGAGTGGCTCGTCACCTATGCTGGATCAGAACGGGTGGTAGAGCAAATTCTGGGTCTGCACCCCCAAGCTGATTTGTTTAGCCTGGTCGAGTTTTTGCCAGACAACCTGCGGGAATTTATTCAGCACAGGTCGGTCAAAACCTCTTTCCTACAGCATCTGCCCTTTGCCCAGCGCCACTTTCGCGCCTATCTGCCCCTGATGCCTTTGGCGATCGAGCAGCTAGATGTCTCATCGTATGATCTGATTCTCTCCAGCAGTCATGCCGTTGCCAAAGGCGTGATTACGCGGCCTGATCAGCTCCATCTCTGCTATATGCATACGCCCATGCGCTATGCCTGGGATCTGCAACAGCAGTATTTGCAAGGGGCAAGGCTCGATCGCGGCGTTAAATCTCTGATGGCTCAGGTCATTCTGCATTACCTGCGGCTCTGGGACTTGGCAAGTGCCAATCGCGTCGATTATTTTGCCGCTAACTCTCGCTACGTGGCGCAGCGCATTTGGAAAACCTATCGGCGATCGGCTCAGGTGATCTATCCGCCTGTGGCAGTCGATCGCTTTTATCCCAAGACGCAGCGCGAGGATTTCTACTTTACGCTGGCTCGATTTGTGCCCTACAAGCGGGTGGATTTGATTGTGGAAGCCTTTAATCGGCTGGGGCTGCCGCTAGTGGTAATCGGGGATGGAGCCGACTGGTCGAGGCTGGCGGCGATCGCTCAGCCCAATATTCATCTGATGCGGCACCAGCCTGAGGAAGTGATCGTCAACTACATGCAGCGCTGCAAGGCATTTGTCTATGCGGCGGCTGAGGATTTTGGCATTGCGGCGGTAGAGGCTCAGGCCGCCGGAGCGCCTGTAATTGCCTATGGCCGGGGCGGCATTACCGAAACAGTGATTTCTGAGAAAACAGGGCTGTTTTTTCCGGAACAAACGGTGGAAAGCTTGATGGCATCTGTGCGTTTGTTTGAGTCAGGGGCTTACTACTTCAGTGCCGATCTGCTGCGACAAAATGCCGAAAAGTATGCTCCAGAGCGGTTCCGTCAGCAGTTTTCTGGGTTTGTTGCGGCGAAATGGTCAAAATTCCAACAGCAGAACGGCAGACATGGCATACAGTAGTAGCGTGAGGAAAATGTATTGCAATGCAACTTAATCGCGCGTTACAGCCCGCTATTTTGGCGATTTCTATATCTACCCGTTCTTGGCCAACCTTCGCGCTGATGATTGGTGCTGATGTGTTGGCGCTCAGCCTTGCCTGGATGGGCAGTGTTCAGATGCGGATGCTGGTGGAAGATCAGTTTCACCCATCGGTTTACTGGCAGCTCTGCCCGATGCTGGCGCTGTTTATTCTGGCCTATGCGATCGTCGGTCTTTATCCTGGTGTTGCCAATAGTCCGGTCGATGAGCTGCGCTGGACAAGCCTCTCGACAACGCTGATTTACATGGCTTTGGTAGCAACGCTGTTTTTGCGACGCGAAGGCGAAATCTATTCGCGGGAAGTGTTCATTACAGCCTGGATCGTCTCGATCGTTCTGGTGCTGACCTTTCGCGCCCTGGTACGGCTGATTTTTGCCCCCTGTCGCTGGTGGGGCTACCCCGTCATGGTGCTGGGGGCAGGCAAGACTGGAGAGATGGTGATCCAGACTTTAAAGCAGCGTCCAGGCATTGGCCTCAAGCCCGTTCTCGTGTTGGATGACAATCCTAAGAAGCAGGGCTTTTTGCATGGCGTGCCTGTAGTCGGCGGTGTCGAGATGGCTCCTGCTCTGGCGCGCACCCGCAAAATTCCCTATGCGATCGTCGCTATGCCGGGTGTGCCGCGCGATCGCCTAATTCGCCTGATCGAAGATTACGGCATTGCCTTTGCCCATCTGCTGATTATTCCTGATTTGTTTGAGTTCTCTAGCCTCTGGGTTTCTGCCAAAGACATGGGGGGCGTTTTGGGTCTGGAGGTGCGCCAACGGCTGCTGATGCCAGGTCCCCGCTTTGCCAAATTTTCCATCGACCTGGCCGCGACGCTGGTGGGCGGGTTGCTCATCCTCCCGCTGATCTGTGCGATCGCCATCTTGATTAAGCTAGACTCACGCGGCTCAGTTTTTTATCGACAGACACGGATTGGGCTGGGGGGTAAACACTTTAAGGCTTGGAAGTTTCGCACGATGGTGCCGAATGCTTCTAAGATTTTGGAAGAGTATCTCAGCCAGCATCCTGAACTGCGAGAAAATTGGACGAAAGACCACAAGCTCCGCTACGATCCGCGCGTCACACGCATTGGCAAGTTTCTGCGGCGGACGAGTCTAGATGAGCTGCCCCAGCTTTGGAACATTCTCCGAGGCGAGATGAGTTTGGTGGGGCCTCGCCCAATCGTAGATGAAGAAATTGAGCGCTACGGCGATAAGTTTCCCCTCTATACCAAGGTGATTCCCGGATTGACGGGGCTGTGGCAGGTGTCAGGCCGCAACAATATTACCTACCAAGAACGGGTCAATTTGGATGCTTACTATGTCCGTAACTGGTCGGTTTGGCTAGATATTTACATCTTGATTCGGACGATCTGGGTCGTTGCGACGGGAGAAGGGGCGTATTAGCGCAGAGGAAAGGCGGATGAAGGAGCAGCCCAGTCGGTTGAAGCGCGATCTAAACCTGTACGATCGCCTATTTGCGGCAGGTTTGTTTAGCCTCCCCTACTTGAGCTACCTCAGCTTTGTGGGCATTGGGGTAGCGCTAATCTATTTGCTCAAGACCTTTAGGCGATCGCTCCTCGACTCCTTCACCCGCAACGGCCTTTTACTGATCGGTAGCCTGATGGTGATCAGCGGCTTATTTGCCTTCGATCGGGGCGAAGCTTTTTTGCAGTTGACTAACTATCTGCCCTTTTTTCTGCTGTTTGCTTTTCTGCCCTACCTTTTGCGGGGAGCCGAGCGGCTGGAGCAGTTGGCTTTTGGCATGGTAATTGCGGCTATCCCGCTCAATCTTTTGGCCTTGGGGGATTATATTCTCAGGGCAAGCTGGATACCGCGTCTGTTTCAGCGCATTCCGGTGATCAAATGGATTCGGATGCGTCCCCATGCGGGCAGGGCTTTAGTCACCTTTGACCATCCGAATGCGCTAGCGTCCTATCTGGTCGTTCTGCTGGGACTGGGGCTGGGGCTAATCGTTTGTCACAGCTTGCGGCGGTCTAGCGCCATCGTTCCCGCTAAAGGCTGGGCGCAGCGATTCTCCCATCCGGGCTGGCTCTATGGCGGCACTTTTATCAATCTCCTGGGCATCTTTTGCTCCGGCTCTCGCAACGGTCTGCTGGTGGCGGTTTCGCAGCTAGTTCTCTTTGGCTTTTTCACCAAAGCTAGTCGGGCGATCGTCTGGGGAGGGCTGGCTAGCCTGGTGGGCATTGGCGTAGGCATTACTTCCCTGGGCATTGGGGGGCGATCGCAGCTTTGGGGCAACTGGACGGACGAATCTCGGCTAGTGATCTGGAGAATCGCGCTGGACTTGATGCAAGAGCGACCGCTGCTGGGCTGGGGCTTGGGTAACTATAAGTTTCTCTACCCCTCCCGCATTGTGGGGCTAAATCTCCAGGAAACCTATGTCGGCCATCCTCACAATTTATGGTTAATGCTGGGCTGCGAGGGTGGTATTGTGCTCATGCTGGCCTTCAGCTTTTGGGTGGGCTATCTTTGCTTTCGGGGTGTTAGAGCCTTAATCTTGCAGCAGATGCCGCCGAGCGATCGCGCCATCCTCTTAGGCTACCTGGCGGCCTTTTGGGGCTGCGTTGCTTTCGCCCTGTTTGATGTGCCAATATTTGATGCCAGACTCAACGTGATCGGCTGGGTGCTGCTGGCGGGAATTTACACGCTGGTGAGCGGCGCATCAGAAAGTACGTCGAGTCCTATGATGAACGAAGAAGAATTGGGGAGCCATTGACCAGAATGAACAGCGCTAGCAATTTGCCCAACAGCTTGCCGAATAACTTACCCAGTGGCGAACGCTATCTTTATCAGCTTCTGAGCCTGATTGAAAAAGGATGTCTCACGGTCGTTAATCCCCAGGGCAAAGAATTCAAGTTTGGCACGATCGGATCTGTGCCTGAACTGAAGCTGATCATTCACAATCAAAATACCTACGATCGCGTTTTGACCTTTGGGGCGTTGGGGTTTTGCGAAGCCTATATGGAAGGCTGGTGGGATGAAGCCGATGATAATCTGGTTGAGTTAACGGGACTGTTTTTTCGCAATGGGGTATATGCTAAAGCGCTGAGTAAAGCGACCCTACCGCTTATCTTTAAAGTGATTACCCAGCGGTTGCGAACGGTGCCCACTCAGATTCAAAATAGCCGAAAAAATGTCCAGTCTCACTACGATGTGGGGAATGAATTTTACCAGCAATTTCTCGATCGCACGCTCACCTATTCCTGCGGCTATCAAATTCGGGAAACCGACTCGCTGGAAGAGATGCAGCTTCAGAAATATGAATTGATTTGCCAAAAGCTGGCCTTGCAGCCCGGAGAGTCGCTGATTGATATTGGCTGTGGCTGGGGCGGAATGTTGATCTACGCTGCTGAACGCTATGGCGTTTCTGGAACGGGCATTACCCTCAGCACGGAGCAAGGCAAACTGGCTCAAGAGCGCATTGAGCAGCGAGGGCTGAGCGATCGCATCAAGATTGTCATGGCCGACTATCGAGAGATTCAGGGTCAATATGACAAGTTTGTCAGCATTGGCATGTTTGAGCATGTGGGCAAAGATAGCTACAGCACCTTCATGAGCCAAGCCAAGGCGCTGTTGAAGCCCAATGGCATTGGCCTGCTGCATACCATCGTCACCGAAGGAACCGAAAGAATTGGAGCTTGGGTGGACAAGTACATCTTTCCAGGCGGGTACATTCCCCAGCTTCAAGAAGTGGCCTACGCTCTACGGGAAGAAAGGCTGACGATCGCCCACAGCGAAAACCTGCGCCCTCACTATGCCGAGACGTTGAAACGCTGGGGTATCAACTTTACCAAAAACAAAGCTGAGATTAGGGCGCTCTCTCCAGCTTATGACGATCGCTTTCTTCGCATGTGGTATCTCTATCTGCAAACCTCCGAGTCTTCATTTCGCGACGGGGCGCTGCAAGTTCACCAGATTTTGTTCTACCGAGACAAACAATGGCCGTTGAGCATCCCTTTAGATTTTTCTGCTGTTCAAGTTGCTGAGTCGGTGAATAGCTCTAACTAGCCAGTGGGAATGGCAGAGCCAGCTAGGCAATGGCTATCACCCTGAGCAAATTCCCTGAACGCCATAAAAAACCCCCATCGAACTGATGAGGGCGGAGCATAACTGTGTGTCGTGGGTGAATTGTGATAGTTCAATAGTACTATATTTTTGACGATCTGGCAAAGAGTGCCGGATGAGGTGACTTTAAACTGCAAAATGGATATGAGCTATGGTGATTGCCAAGCCTCATGGCGACGGCCATGTGCAAAACTCGACATTGGATCACTTTCGGTAAAAATTGGATAGACAATGATGAATCGATTCCTAATTTCTTTTGTGGCATTGGCAGCTTCGTCTGCGGCGCTGACCTTCTCCTCGATCGCTGAGGCTCAGACGACATCGCCCGAAACCCCTTTTTCGATTACGCCCACCAATCCTCTCAACCTACAAATTCAGGACTCTGCGGCTCAGGCGGGCAACCTCAACCGCGCCAAGAATTTGGCACGACAAACGGCAGAAAAAGCCAACGGCGGTTTGAATGTCTATCGTGCTGAAGCGGCGATGCATGGCCCTGCGGCTGAGGCTCCCTTTGTAGACAATGGCGATGGCACCTATACCTTCACCTTTTTGGGTGGAAAGCCTGGATCGACCGCTCCTAGCGTCCAGTCGGTCGTCACCGTCAGCGCCCTAGATTGGTCAACCCGTATGGACTATAACGGCGCGATCCGATCCACTGCGGTGGCTCCAGTGGCTCCAGCAGAAGTTGCGCCCCAGTAAAGGCTGTGGGTGCATTGGGTAAAACTCCAAGTTTCGCAATGCTGCAAAAACTGCGCTGCCAGCCGTGGCTGCGCGCCGAAATGGAGATGCACATAGGAGGCATGAACCTGATGGCGCTGCCAGCCCTCGTCTGGAAATTGCAGCTTGGAGTCATAGCCTTGAAGAGAAAGTAGAGGGCGCTCGCTCGGTTCCACCGATTGCCCATCCTCGGTCTGCCTCAAAGCCGATCGGTGAAACTCATGCCCCCAAAAGCGATCGCCCTTCTGCACCAGTGGGCTATCTTGCAGCGCCGTTGCCTGACGGTAGCCCAGGGTGAGCCGCTTGCCCATTGCTGCTGTCGTCGGAAAGATGCCCACCATCGGGTAGGTATTTCCCTCAAAGTCCACAATCTGATCACAGAGATACATCAGGCCCCCACACTCCGCATAGGTCGGCATCCCAGACTCGATCGCCAACCGCACCGATCGCCTTGCCGCCACATTCTCCGCCAGCGCTCCGGCAAACACCTCCGGAAAGCCACCTCCCAAGTACAATCCCTGCACTCCCTCTGGCAGCACATCCTCCATCGGACTCCAGGGTACCAACTCCGCCCCCAACTGCCGCAGCAAATCTAGATTATCCGCATAGTAGAAGCTAAAGGCGCGATCCTGAGCGATCGCCAGCCGCACCTTCTCACCCCTTCTTTCAATTCTCCCATCTGCTTGATCCGCTCTACCGCTGTTGGCATGGGACAACAGCGGCAGCAGCTTCTCCCAGTCAAAGCAGGTTTCGCCCAAGTGCGCCAGCTTCTCGATCGCCTGATCTAAATCCTTTAGCTCTGCCGTGGGCACTAACCCCAGATGGCGATCGGGAATGGCAATGTCTTCCTGACGACGCAATACGCCCAAAATTGGCAGATTGAGCGGCTCTAATGCCTCAGTCAGCAGCTCCAGATGGCGATCGCTACCCACCCGATTGAGAATCACGCCAGCAATCTGAAGGCGCGGATCGAAGCTGCGATAACCGTGAGCGATCGCGGCAATAGAGCGAGAGGTGCTGCTGCAATTCAAGATCAGGACGATCGGCACATTCAGCAGTCGGGCAATGTGGGCGGTGCTGGCCGTGTCGTCTTTGCCGCAAGCTCCGTCAAATAGTCCCATCACGCCTTCAATCAGGGCATACTCGGCGGTATGGCGATTAAAGCACTGCTGTACGTAGGTTTCTGAGGTCAGGACGGGATCAAGATTACGACAGGCGTGCCCGGTGACGTAGGTGTGAAACATCGGGTCGATGTAGTCTGGCCCTACCTTAAAGGACTGCACCGTAGCCTGAGGCAAACGCGATCGCAATGCCGCCAGCAGCGACAGAGTCACGGTAGTTTTGCCCACGCCGCTGCGTTCACCTGCAATAATGAGAGCCATTGCCCGTTACCTCTATCCGCCATGCATCGCCTTGCCACTATACCAGGAGGCTGGAACCCGTCCGCAGAGGGCGTGATTTTTGTCGAGCAGCAGCCTGCGCCAATCGTCGTGATCACGGCAGCCGACACGGATATTCAAACCTTGGCGGCAGCCACAGCCCATTTGCCCGCCGACTTTCCGGCGCTGCGAGTCGTGAATTTGCTGCAACTTCAGCAGCAGTTGACAATCGACACCTATGCCGACGAGGTGTTGGCCAGCGCTCAAGTGATCATCGTGCGGCTGATCGGCGGACAGGCTTACTGGAGCTATGGGCTAGAGGTGGTTGAGGAAACGGTGGCGCGATCGGGAGCAACGCTCATCGTGCTACCCGGAGATGAACGCCCTGATCCGACGCTGGTCAGCCACTCTACGGTGGCTTTGGGGCAGGTGAATCAGGTGTGGCAGTACTTTATCGAAGCGGGCATAGAAAATTACCAAAATCTGCTGAAGTTCGTCGCAACGGAATTTTTGGCGCATCCGATCGCCTATCAGCCGCCTCAACCTGTACCGCGTGTGGGCATCTATGGCACTTTTACCCAACCGATCGCATCGGGCGTGGGCATTCTCTTCTATCGAGCGCATTACCTGGCGGGAAATACGATGGCGATCGATGCCCTCTGCCGAGCTTTGGTAGCGCGCGATCTCACTCCTGTGCCGATCTTTGTGTCGTCGCTCAAAGAGCCAGATGTGCAGGCTGAGCTGGTTCGCTATTGCCAGGGTACGAAGTGTCAGAGGTCAGAATGTCAGTTTGTTGCGTGCCAAAGCGCGGAGTGCCGAGGCGTTAATCTGCTGCTGAATACCACCAGCTTTGCCCTGGCTAGCCTCAAGACCGACACACCCCAAGTGGATTTGTGGGAAACCCTGAATTTGCCCGTGTTTCAAGTGATCTTAAGTGGTGGCACAAAAGCGGCTTGGGAGTCGGGTTCGCAGGGCTTGACGCCGCGCGACATGGCCATGAATGTGGCGCTGCCCGAAGTAGATGGCAGGATTATCACGCGGGCTGTTTCCTTTAAGGCGGTACAAACTCAGAATGCTGAGCTGCAAACGGATGTGGTGGTCTATGAGCCAGAGCAATCGCGCATTAACTTCGTGGCCGATCTGGCGGCAAAGTGGGTCAAACTGCGCCACACCCCGATCGCCGAACGCAAAGTTGCCCTGGTTTTGGCAAACTATCCCAATCGAGATGGACGCTTAGCCAATGGCGTCGGGTTAGATACGCCTGCAAGCTGCATTGAAATCCTCAAAGCCCTTCAGCAAGCCGGATACACCGTTGGGATAATTCCTGAAACAGGCGATGCTTTAATGCAGCAGTTGATTGCGGGAGTCACGAACGATTCAGAGGCCGTAGGATGGCGATCGGTCAGGCAATCGCTATCTCTCGATCAGTATCAGACGCATTTCCAAACTTTGCCGCTTGCTGTGCAGAACGGCATCCAAACCCGTTGGGGCCAGCCTGAAGCGGGTCAGCCTGAAGAAGGCGATGGTTTTCCGATCGCAGGAATACAGTTTGGCAATATTTTTGTCGGCATTCAGCCCGCACGCGGATACGATCGCGATCCAACTCTCAACTACCACGCGCCCGATTTAGAGCCGCCCCATTTCTATCTCGCTTTTTACCATTGGGTGAATACGCAGTTTGCCGCCCATGCGATCGTCCATGTTGGCAAGCATGGAAATTTAGAATGGCTGCCTGGTAAGAGCGTGGCGCTGTCAGAAAACTGCTATCCGGAAGCCGTATTTGGCGCAATGCCTCACTTTTACCCGTTTATCGTCAACGATCCGGGAGAAGGCTCTCAGGCGAAACGGCGATCGCAAGCCGTCATTCTTGACCACCTCACGCCCCCCATGACCCGCGCCGAACTCTATGGCAGTCTGCACCAGCTAGAGGGCTTGATTGACGAATACTACGAGGCGCAAACCCTCGATCCGGGTCGGGTGGGCTTAATCCGCGATCACCTCACCCAACTCATCCGCCAGGAAAACCTCCAGAAAGAATTGGGTCTGGAAACGGAGCTATCGGACGAGGCGATTGCCGCTGCGCTATCCGCTGCTGACGGCTATTTGTGTGAGCTAAAGGAATCCCAGATTCGAGATGGTTTACATATCTTGGGTCAATGCCCCACCGAGCGGCAGTTGCGAGACTTGGTGGTGGCGATCGCCCGTAACCCCAACGCCAGCCGCATCGGACTAACTCGTGCTATTGCTCAGGACTGGCTGCTAGACTTCGATCCGCTCACTGCCAACTTAGGCGATCGGCTGGGGGAAGCTTTTCAGGCTGAGCATCCTTATCTGCAAACCTGCCGCATTGTGGGAGATGTCGTTGAAGTTATCGAAGCGCACGCCGCAGAACGGGTTGAGATGCTTCTTCGGGATGAATCTGTAGGCACTCTGCGCTCAAACCTCCCCACTCCGCAATGCCTTCCAACCCTTCAGATACCTGCGATCGGGGAAAAAACACAGCAAGAGTTGAATTGGGTGCGCGATCGCCTTTTGCCTGCTCTGCATCAGACCGATCGAGAGCTAATCAACCTCTTGCGCGGTTTAGAGGGGGAGTACATTCCTAGCGGTGCCTCTGGCGCACCGACGCGAGGCAGGCCGGAGGTGTTGCCCACCGGACGCAATTTCTACTCGGTCGATATCCGCGCCATTCCGACAGAAACCGCCTGGGATATTGGGCGCAAAGCGGCTGAGGTTTTGGTTGAGCGCTATACCCAAGAGCAGGGCGAATATCCCAAAACGCTGGGACTCTCTATTTGGGGCACCTCTACCATGCGAACGGGCGGCGATGATTTGGCGCAGGCACTGGCGCTATTGGGCGTGCAGCCTGTTTGGGATGGTGTATCTCGACGGGTCGTAGATTTCGAGATTTTGCCGCTGTCGCTGCTGGGTCGGCCTCGGGTCGATGTGACTTTACGGATTTCTGGCTTTTTCCGAGACGCGTTTCCCAATCTGATCGATTTATTTGACAGTGCCGTGAATGCCGTTGCCAATCTGGAGGAACCTGCGGATCAAAACCCATTGGCAGCTCAGGTACAGCAGGAAACCCAACGTTGGCAAGCCGAAGGACTCACTCAAGAACAGGCAGAGGGGCGATCGCGTTACCGCATTTTTGGCTCTAAACCCAGCGCCTATGGAGCCGGATTGCAGGGGTTGATTGAATCGCAGAATTGGGAGAGTGATGCCGATTTAGCCCGCGCCTATATCAACTGGAGCGCCTACGCCTACACGGGCAATGCCGAAGGCAAATCGGCTCCAGAGGCTTTTACCCAACGGCTAGGCACAATGCAAATCGTTTTGCAAAATCAGGACAACCGCGAGCATGACCTGCTTGATTCTGATGATTACTATCAATTTCAAGGGGGTTTAACGGCAGCGGTAAAATCTGTGGCGGGTGCTGCCCCAGAAATCTACTTTGGCGATAATTCTTGTGTGGCACAGCCCAAAGTCCGCAAGCTGAGCGAAGAAATTGCTCGGGTCTATCGCTCTAGAGTCGTGAATCCTAAATGGATCGCAGGGGCAATGCGGCATGGCTACAAAGGCGCATTTGAACTCTCAGCCACGATCGACTATTTGTTTGCCTACGATGCGACGACCCAGTGCGTCGAAGATTTCATGTACAAAGGCGTTGCGGAGGCATATCTGTTTGAGCCAGCGGTGCAAAACTTCATTCGCCAGAGCAATCCTTGGGCGTTGCGCGACATGGCCGAGCGCCTGCTAGAGGCCAATCAGCGCGGCCTATGGGCACAGGCAGCCTCTGAGATGCTGGAGCGATTGCGATCGCTCGTCAATGAAGCTGAAGGCGTAATAGAGGCACAGCATCCTGGCAGTATGGCGTGAACAGAACCCCCTTTACCAAAGGCCCCGCTTGCCGCTGGGATGGATGGTCGCCCAATTGGTACGCGCCATTGCCAGCTGCTCATCCGCGATTTTTGCCCCGGTTAAGTCGGCTCCACAAAGATTGGCTCCCCGCAGGTTGGCGTTGCTGAGGTAGGCATAGCTCAGGTCAGCACCCCGTAGATCGGCTCCAGCTAGGTCGGCATGGTTGAGATAGGCTCTAGCCAGATTGGCGTTACGCAGGTTGGCCTGACTGAGGCTAGCCCGACCAAAATCGGCATTGGTCAAGGTGGCATTCTGAAAGTTGACCTTGTGGAGCTTTGCCTGGTGAAAGTTAGCGCCGGATAAATCGGTTCGGGGCAAATGGAGCAGGCTGAGATCATGGCAGGTAAAGTCTCGCTTGCCTTTGGCGTAGGTAGACAAGAGATCATCTGCCGTCGGTTTAGCAATCAGCGATCCTGTTTTTGCCACCGATCCGCCACTAGAGGTTAGCCCGGTTGCGTTACGGGTCGCCGTTGCCGCAGGCTGTACCGTTCGCCGTTTGACTGAGCCAGTCTGGAGGCTGGTGACATCCGATCGCGTAATTTCCGATTTATTGGCGCGGGCGCGAATCGCTGCGGCCATGCGAGCCGTCGGTGATGAGGGCATAGAGGGAAGCAGTTCTTCTGACCCGCCGCCGCTGCGGACGTTGCCGCGATTAGGCTGATTCACCATGCTCTTGGCCAAGCTATCGAGGTATGGCTCTAGATCAAGCGCCCGTAAAACTTCATTTGAACTTTGATAGCGATGACGCACCGACACTTCCAGCATTTTTTTTAGAACTTCTGCGAAGTGATCGCTGATATGCACCTGCTGCCGCCAGAGGATTTCGCCCGTTGCCGGATCATAGTCCATGTCTTTGGGAGATTTTGCCGTCAGCAAATAGAGGCAGGTGACGCCCAAGGCGTAAATATCGCTGGCGTAGACAGGGCGCATTGCCATTTGCTCTGGTGGGGCGTAGCCCGGAGTGCCGATCGCATATTGCGTCAGGGCCGTCTGGTCAGAGGCTCCAGGAGAGCTGGGGTTGACCTGATCTTTAACGGCTCCAAAGTCGATGAGTACCAACTTTTTGTCTTGCGATCGCCGAATTAAGTTAGCAGGCTTAATGTCTCGATGAATCACCTGCTGCCCGTGAATATATTGCAGCATTGGCAGCACTTCGCTGAGAAACTGCTTCACGCCTGCCTCGCTGAAGGGGCCTGACCGTTTCACCTCCTGTTGCAGCGTTGAGCCACTAATATATTCCTGTACTAGATAAAATTCTTGGCTGACTTCAAAATAATCCAGCAGACGCGGCACTTGGGGATGGTTTCCCACCTTACCTAAGGTTTTTGCCTCTCGCTGAAACAAATCCCGCGCCATTTGCAGCACATGAGCTGAAGAAGTGACTGGCCGGAGCTGCTTGATGACGCAGTAGGGAATGCCCGGTAGAGACTCATCTTTTGCGAGAAAGGTTGCTCCAAAACCGCCCTGCCCCAAAGCCTGGACAACTCTGTAACGATCTCGCAGCAACAACTTTGAGCCACAAGACTGGCAAATTTCTGTGTGGGTTAAGTTTTCAGGGCTTTTGCAGCCTGGATTTAAGCAGTAGCTCATTAGGGCATCACTCGCTTGATCGATCGCTGGGTGTTGCAACTTTTATGCCTACCTAGGCTTAAAATTGCAGGTTTGGAATTGGACAACCCATACCTTCAATTATCTTTCCAACATTTGTGGAACAGAGCGCCATTTCTGCGGGAAATCTCTTGAAGAGTTGCTAAAGTTTGCCGCGTTTTGCTTCAAATCTGGATAAAACTCCATAGATCTACGATCTACCTGAGGTAGCAACGCTGGCATAGCCTCTCCAAGCTGATAATCTTTGGCAAAAAATAATTCTTTCATCCCAAGCCTCACCTTCACTGCACCCGTTGTAACTTAACTTTCTAGCAATGATGGTGAGGGGTGAATGCCCCTTGTAACCCGCTAACTGCTTCGCTCCCAAAAATTCTTTCTTAGGTAGCAAAATACATCAGCGCAACCTGCATAAAGCAAAAGCCGCCTTGATTCTCTCACTATAGTTCAGGTTTTTGGATAGTCGTTAAAAGTTTTAATTGTAAAACTTTAGTAAAGTGCCTGTGTTAACTGCTTACGGTAGACCTTTGTTAAAGGATTTTCATCTCCCATCAGGTCAAATATCATGACCATCGCTTTTCGGGCACCATCATTGCGATACTTACGGCTTTTACTAACAATCTCTAGAAAGCCTGAGAGCGCCGCTTCATAATTTTCAGAGAGCGTTTGCTGTACGGCTCGAAAGAAGGGTGCGTCTAGCTCATGGTTCAAAATTGGATCAATGCTCTCTAACTTAAGCTGCATCAGCTCTCGCAGCGCTCTGGCAGCGCCAGAATATTCTCGATCGCTTTCATCGATAAATACCAGCAGCTTTTCGGCAGAGTCTAGCCGATCTTGGCTGATGAGAAACTTGGCGGCGGCGATCGCCAACTGTCGATTTTGCGGATACTTTTCCATGAGATCGGTAAAGCCAGCCTTGGCGACTTCGAGATTGCCTGCCCGAATCGCCGCTTGTACCGTCTCTAGCTCCAGATCCAGCCCTGACTTGAGATTGAGCTGCGCTAAGAACTGTCTCAGCTTAGGTTCGGGTAGGGCACCGATAAATCCTGGCTGCATTTGCCCTTGGCTGACAACCCGCACATCTGGAACGCCTTCAATACCGTAAGTGCTGGCTAGCTCTGGATTTTGATCAATGTCAACTTTTGCCAGCACAAAATCATATTCCTGCACTAGCTTTTCCAAGAGCGGCTTTAGCAGTTGGCAAGGGCCGCACCATTGAGCGAAAAAGTCTACGATGACCGGACGCTGAAAGGAGGCTTGCACCACGTCACTTTCAAAGTTGCTGCCATTTACTTCAACTGAGACTCCCATCCTCACAACCCTCCTAATATGCAACTAGACTGGACAAGCGAATGTTGGCGTTGATGATTCTCAACCTGGCGGTTCATAGGGCATACCCCGTAAAAAAATCATACCCAAATTAACCTGCATTCGTTGCTCTCACGAGAGTAAATTAAGGTATTGCCGTAGCCATGACGCTTAGGACATTTTCGTGGGCGCGCAGAGCGCGCCCACGAAAATGTCCCTGTCTCAGCACTTGTGACTATAGAGATGGCACGGGAGAGATGGAACGGGGGTTTTGGTCAGGCGCAAAAAGCCTTACTCCTCAGAAGGTTTTAGCCAATGCGGGCATAGAGGTGCAGAACTTGCTATCAATATTCGCTAATCCCAATCAGCCATCCTTTTTCAGTTGTCGTGAGTTTGAAGGCACGGCATGACCCCAGAAAGGTGATGTATCTCTGATTGCTGTGCAGACTCTGCAAGACTTGTCTCATGGTTTGTCCATACTGTCTCTGAAAATAGGTATGCAGTTCGGCGATCGAAATAGCTGACTTGTTGGACTGGGCAAGCAGATCTTCCAAAATACTCAGCAGCGCTTCTTCTAGGTGCTCCTCTGAGGTGATGACCTCAAACGGCGCAGATTCCAAGACAGAGGTATCTGGAACGACAGGCGGTATGGCCGCCCTGTCGTCTGGCGTATTGTCCGTTGGCGGAGCAGCGAACAAACACACATAGGTTTCACCTCTTTGAGCCGATTGGTGAACCACGAAAACACGGGGATGATCGAGAAAAATATCTTTAATCCGTCGTCCTGCTTGGAGGCGCATGACATCGCCCAAGGCAGTGCCATGATCGGCGCTAAAGAGGGAGTTCAGGCGCGACAATTTCACCCAAGGGCAGCCCGTGGCCTGGTGCTCAGTTTGGATGATTTCTTTGAGCCAGACAACAGCCTGAGCGATCGTCGGCACTTCCCGAATGGCCTCAGGTGTATAGGTTTCAGTTTTGCCCGTTGCAGAGTTGCGAACCACTAGCATGTTTGAGCGCTGACGAACGGAATAAACAGTTAGCCCGTGAGCCTGGAGTGCATTTTTGAGATGGGCTAAGTCCTGATCTGAAGAACAGACAAAGATGGCTTTGGCATTGGGATAATGAATAAAAATGGACGAGCCGATCGCCGTCATCTTCATATCGGCGCTGTTTTTGCCGGGTGGAACATGGATGAGCTGATAGCCGCGACGATGAAAGTCGGCATCATATTTGCCCATCGTGCGCCAGTTGGCAAAGGCAATCTTGATCTGAATGGAATAGTTGCAGCTGCTTTGTAAAAACTGCTCTTCTTCTATCGAAAGCTTAATATTTTCGGCATCTAGCAAGAGGATAGCGATCGCCTTAGGTTCTGAAGCCTGTCGGCCATTGGTCAGCGCTGTATCGTCAGCATGAGCGACTGGCTCTGACGGATGATCAGGTGCCTGGTCAGACTCAAAGGCCGATCTCATCTGTTCGAGCTGCGCCATTAAAGATTGAAACGCGTTGAGCCGGAAAAAATCGGCAACGAAGACCGCCTTCAGAATTTTTTCAATTCTTTTCATCAACAAGTCGGAAGACGACTGTTCCAGTCCCTTGGCAATTTCAGCGGCCGCAGCGCGGATAAAATCTGCCTTACGCTGCGGATGGTTCCAGTCGAGCGATCGATACTTTTCCATCAAGAGATTTATCTGCTGCTGCTGCACAACCACCATAGCTTTGTGAATCAGCGCGCTCATTTGATGACTGATTTGTTGAGTGACAGCCGTATCGTTCACAAACACCTCAATGCCAGTAGATCGAGCGATAGGAATAGAGAGCGGAAGGGAGCACTGAATGCAAAATTAGCTGGCTCCACGCCATGAAAAATCAACCTGAAAAAGCGGTTTAAAACATTAACGCAAAAACGCCATAGCCAATAGTACCTTTGCTATCTCTATCTAAAGCAAAATATCTAGATCAAAATTCATTGGGCTTGATTGAGCCTCTCGAAAACCCGGTTTTTAACGCCTTTGCCAGTCACGCCCCTGCCACTGCGTATGACTTAGATGTCCTATCTCAGCCATAATGTTAAAGAGACGCTTCACATTGCTTTACTTTCAGATAGCTTTGTTTTCAGGCGCGTTACCTTTACAGGGCTAAACTATGGCGAGAGATCTGCGGGGTTTTCTAAAACAACTTGAACAACGGGGGCAGTTGCGTCGTATTAGCGCCCTGGTTGATCCCGATTTGGAAATTGCCGAAATTTCAAATCGCTTGTTGCAGCAGGGTGGCCCAGCTTTACTGTTTGAAAATGTGAAAGGCTCTCCCCATGCGATCGCCATCAACGTCATGGGTACGGTAGAGCGCATCTGCTGGGCCATGAACATGGAGCATCCCGAAGAGCTAGAGACGCTGGGCAAAAAGCTAGGTATGCTGCAACAGCCCAAGCCGCCCAAGAAAATCTCTCAGGCGATCGACTTTGGCAAAGTCTTATTTGATGTCGTCAAGGCCAAACCCAATCGAGATTTTTTCCCGCCCTGTCACCAGGTGGTTGTCGAAGGGGGCGACCTTGATCTGAATACCGTGCCGATGATTCGTCCTTACTCAGGCGATGCCGGAAAAATTATTACGCTGGGGCTGGTGATTACGCGAGATTGCGAAACCGGAACCCCAAACGTGGGCGTGTATCGGCTCCAGCTCCAGTCAAAAAATACCATGACCGTGCATTGGCTGTCGGTGCGGGGGGGGGCGCGTCATTTGCGGAAGGCGGCAGAGCGCGGCCAAAAACTGGAAGTGGCGATCGCCTTGGGGGTTGATCCGCTGATTATTATGGCTGCGGCAACGCCGATTCCGGTTGATCTTTCAGAATGGCTATTTGCTGGGCTGTACGGCGGCTCAGGCGTGCATCTGGCAAAGTGTAAAACCCTTGATCTAGAAGTCCCTGCCGATTCTGAGTTTGTCTTGGAGGGTACGATTACCCCCGGCGAAATGCTGCCGGATGGCCCCTTTGGCGATCACATGGGCTACTACGGTGGCGTCGAAGATTCGCCCCTGGTGCGATTTCACTGCATGACCCACCGCAAGAATCCCATTCATCTGACGACGTTTAGCGGCCGCCCGCCCAAAGAAGAAGCGATGATGGCGATCGCCCTTAACCGCATCTATACCCCCATTCTGCGGCAGCAGGTTTCTGAAATCGTAGATTTTTTCCTGCCGATGGAAGCCCTCAGCTACAAGGCAGCGATTATCTCGATTGACAAAGCTTATCCGGGGCAGGCTCGCCGCGCTGCACTGGCATTTTGGAGCGCTCTGCCGCAGTTTACCTACACGAAGTTTGTGATTGTGGTCGATAAGAGCATCAACATTCGCGATCCACGTCAGGTCGTGTGGGCCATCACCTCTAAAGTCGATCCAGTGCGCGATGTTTTCATCTTGCCAGAAACGCCTTTCGACACGCTGGATTTTGCCAGCGAAAGAGTCGGCTTGGGGGGACGGATGGGGATTGATGCCACCACCAAAGTCTCGCCAGAAACCGATCACCCCTGGGGGGCACCGTTGGAATCTGATCCAGCCGTGGCGGCTCTGGTAGAGCGACGTTGGGCTGAGTATGGTCTGGCTAACTTGAAATTGGGCGAAGTGGATCTCAACTTATTTGGCTACGATATTCGGTAATTTCTTTTGCTTATGCGCGCTTATGTGGCACTCGATCGCCTCTTATATCAGTCAAGTCACCCGCCAAGCCTTCCAGATCAGCGATCGGCGCTCGGTGGGGGGCGGCAGCATCAACCAAGCCTATTGGGTGAGCAACGGCAGCCTAGCCTATTTTGTCAAACTGAATCAGGCTAGCCACTTAGCCATGTTTGAGACAGAAGCCTTTGCGCTCCGGCAAATGGCAGCGTCTCAGACCATCCGAGTACCGCAACCCCTGTGCTATGGCATAGCCGAAAACTTCGCCTACATCGTGCTGGAATGGATCGATCTGGGTTCTGGTAACGCCTCTTCTTGGGAAAACCTGGGACGCAATCTGGCAGCAATGCACCAAATTAAGGGCGATCGCGGCTTTGGATGGTTTCACGACAATGTGATTGGCGCAACGCCGCAAAAAAATTCCTGGACGGCAACCTGGGCGGAGTTTTTTACTCAGCAGCGATTGGGCTATCAGTTTCAGCTTGCCGAGCGGCGAGGCGGTCATTTTCCCCAACAGCAAAAACTTTTGGCAACTGTGCCGGAACTCTTGGCAGGACATCATCCCTATCCATCGCTGGTACATGGCGATCTGTGGTCGGGCAATGCGGCAGTCACGCAGCAAGGCGAACCCATCATTTTTGATCCGGCGGCCTACTATGGCGATCGCGAAGTTGATTTAGCCATGACTGAGCTGTTTGGCGGGTTTCCGGCGTCTTTCTATAGCGGCTACAGTCAGGTTTTGGCGATCGATCCAGGGTATAGGCACCGCAAAACGCTCTACAACCTCTATCACATTCTCAACCACTTCAATCTGTTTGGCGGCAGCTATGCCGCTCAGGCTAATCAAATGATAGCGACCTTGCTCTAGAGATTAGCGATCGAGGAGCTTAAGCCCGCAAGACGCGAACTCCTCGAGCTTCATTTCAAAATGAGCACTGCTGGCACAAAACTATTCAGGCACAAAAATAATCTCGGACTCTGGCTGGAAAATGTATCCATAGTCAAAACAGAGCGAATTGCCATGTCGAATCACGGTAAACCCGAAGTTGGAAGTGACTTCTGTGGTGAAGGTAGCAATCACCAACTCTATGAGCTTCTTGGGCGAAATTTCAGGACGCTGTACAAAGTAGTTGCGTTTGGCAAAAAATACGGATTCATCTTTGGGAACGACAATGCCATTAATCCGATGGGCGTGCTGGATCGGTCGGATATAGACACTAATGAATTCATCCTGGTTACGTTGCAGGCGATAGAGGCGCTCATGCTGAAGCCAGCTCATGCAAAACATCATCTTCAGCAGCTCAAAGCCAAGAATATAATTGAACACATGGTTCCGCTCCTCTGAGCTGAAAACGAGCCTCAGCGCTGATTCCAGGTATTGGTCAGGCTGTCTGCGGGTGTCTTGTGCCGAGTGAATATAAAACTGCTTAATGTAGCTGCGCAGGACAGGTTCCGATAGCTCAGTTTCGATATGAAACTCGTTGAGATATTGAGTCACCCGCTGCTTGGTTTCTTGGTCTTCTAGCTTACGCGAAACCAGACCATCGGCGGTGTAATCATCCAGAAACTCTGCCTGAATTTCTGGCGTGGCCGCACACATGAGATGGCAAAGAGACAGCATATAGCGCCGCTGATGCCAGGATAGGCTTTCTACCCAGGTGCGTGCCTCCTCTGGGAGTTTTATCAGAATATTGTCAACTCCGCCATTTACCGCAGCGATCGCCCGATTCATATCGCTAAACCCTGCTTTCAAGGATTGCAAGCCGTCAGATCTAGTTTGCCCAATCCGCCTATGAAACCAGCAACGCCAAAAAACCGACGTTACTGATTTTTGGGATGAATTTTTATTGGAGAGGGGCGCGGAGCGCCCCTCTCCAATAAAAATTCATCCCCCTATTAAGCAACTCCAAAAAACCTACCAGTAGGTCTGGTAGGTTTATAAATTTCAAAAATTGAGCGGGTGAATTAGGCGAAAGTTTCCGTAATTCACTCACTGGAAAATGAAGTTATCTTTAGCGAATGTATTCCTTGAGAACGCTGTTACGGTTGGGATGACGCAGTTTCCGCAAAGCCTTCGCCTCTATTTGGCGAATTCGCTCACGAGTGACGTTGAAGATTTGACCAATCTCTTCCAGCGTCTTCATTCGGCCATCGTCCAAACCATAGCGCAGACGCAGCACATCTCGCTCGCGGGGGCTGAGGGTACCCAACACGCTTTCCAAATCTTCGCGGAGCAGGTTTTTGGAAACTTGGTCTTCAGGCGTTTCGCCATCCGACTCAATGAAGTCACCTAAACGGGAGTCTTCTTCTTTACCAATCGGGGTTTCCAAAGAGATAGGCAACTGAGCCGACTTGGCAATAAACCGCAGCTTCTCGATCGTCATCTCCATTCGGGTTGCAATCTCTTCTTCGGTTGGCTTGCGCCCCATTTCTTGAGAGAGCAGTTTAGTGGTTTTTTTGATGCGAGAAATGGTTTCGTACAGGTGAACTGGGAGGCGAATCGTCCGAGACTGATCGGCAATGGCTCGGGTGATGGCTTGACGAATCCACCAGGTTGCATAGGTCGAGAACTTGTAGCCCTTTTCATGGTCAAACTTTTCAGCCGCCCGAATCAGACCCAAGCTACCTTCCTGAATCAAGTCTTGGAAAGACAAGCCTCGATTCATATACTTCTTGGCGATCGACACCACCAAGCGCAGGTTAGACTGCACCATCTTTTCCTTTGCCCTACGCCCTTCATAGAGACGGCGACGGAACTTAGGCAGAGGCTGGTTAACCTCATTAGCCCATAGCTCCATGTTCCGCTCAAAGTCTTGCGCAGGACGATCCAAGCGCTCAGAGAGGCGATCGCGAATCCTCTCCAACTCCAGCAGATCGGCAATTTTGCGGGCTAACTCAATCTCTTCATCAGCCCGAAGCAGACGAATCCTACCAATTTCTTGGAGATACAGCCGAATAGAATCTTCGGTGTAGTGCTTTTTCTTCGCCTGTGTTCGACGACGAGCAGCCCCTTTTACCGCTTTGCCGTCTTCCTCCTCAGGTTGAGCATCTAAGTCGTCTCGATCATCTCCGTCATCTCCTATTAAGGCCTCAAGATCTTCCGCCTCAGGTTGATCCAGTTCCAGTTCGAGTACGCCATTTTGCTGGGTCATGCCGCGCTCCTCATGCTCCTTGTGTCAGATAATTTCAGGTCGATTCAGTCTAGGGAAGTTGACGACATTCCCTTGCCTAGCAAATTGTTCTCAAAAAATGAGAGCATTTACCAGTAAAATCTACCGGGGGGTAAGCCTGATAGATTGTTACCCATAGCCATCCTTTGGCACACATTACCTCTCCACAGCTACGAGAGCGCTGGGCAGAAGCACCGATTCGGAATTCTTTGCCTATCTAATGGATGATGCTGAGATTCTCTCCGATTGTAACTTTTCTCACAAAAATTGCACGTCTTTTCCCCGCTTTTTGTCACATTCGTGTGACGGAAAGGCTTGACATTAACGTGAAGTACCCGTGATTGTGCTGAATCGGGGATGAAAATCTAGCATTTTTAATAAAAGATTAGTCAAAAAATCAGAGCCAGTTAGCAAGTAGACACATCCGGTCAGGCATACCGAGCCAGATAAAAGTCGTTGCAATGTAAGGCTGGGCTGTGGGTCTAGATAAGAATGAGAGAAACTCGTTTACTCTCGCTATTTTAATAAGTTCAACATAATTACAGGCCAATTGCCTAGAGATGAAAATTATGAGTTTTTATGCTAGTCGTAACTCGCAGATCTTTTTCAATAACCCCCAGAAATCAGATGGGTTGCGCGTTAGATGAATTGCAGGTTGAGTCATCGCATAGATCTCAACTTAATAATTAGTAATATTTACGGATAGAATCAAAAGGAAGGCTATGCTTTTGAGATTTTCTAACGACCGACGGTGATGGCCACAGTGCTTTGTTAAAAATTGAATTCTTAAAAACTCACCCAATATAGAAGCCTCAGTTCAATGCCTAAAAAACAAAAGTATCCCTACTTAGTGGGTTCTAAATGGACAGCGCAGCAAACCACTTGGGGATGGCGGCATTTTCAGGTCGTGAATCGTAAAAACCAGGGTCGATGGGTATTTGCTGAAATTATTGCAGCCTGCGACCCTACAGTTCGCTTTTGGCTTAATGCTCAACAGCTCAAGGATCGACGCCTGTGGCAGGCGGGCTGGCAATCGCTGCAAGAAATGACGGCAGCAGACTTGACTGAAGCAGATGTGAAGTGACGGAAAGCGCTACGGGTCGCCCTCTACTGCACCTGCTTGACAGTCTCTCAGCCAGAGGCGAATGGCTTGGGCAATGACCCCTTGACTGGCATCTTGCGGCGCTGAGGTGAGCTGAGAGACGGGATATTCACCGATTGCTGAAAACAACAGCACGAGTTGCCAGCCATAGCTCTCGGTTTGGGTGAGGAACAGCCAGTGGTAATGCTGCAACTTAACCGCTTGACCTGAAATATACTGCCGCTCTAGGGTGGTGAAAAAAATCTGCGGTGGATTACTAGAGACGCGATCGCCAGGGAGAACAACAGCAGGCTGCCGCTCTGAGTCGAGCCTTAACGCCCGATAATCGGGTGGCCCTGCCACAAGAACATAGCCTGGGGTATCCGAGACATCATCTAAGGCATAAGCACTCTGATTGACGCGATTGGCATAGCTAGGCAAGTCGCGGAGCAAGAGCGGCATCAAGTCTGTTAGTTGAGCGGGACAGGCAATCCCCTGTCGGATGGGATGGGATGGGGCTGCCTGGACAGATCCGCTAAGCCACAAGCTGCCGATCAATCCGGCGATCGCTCCCAAAGCCCTAATTTTCCAGACTGACTGCATGATTGAATCCTGAGACGGCTGACATTCGATCGCGTTTCAATTAAATTCATTAACATCTGCTAACTTAAGGTTCTGAATTGGGAAACTGGTGTTCGCGCACTTCAGTGCAAAAAGCCTGAGCCGCTTGAGCGATCGTTTCTCGCAGGTTGGCATAGGCTTTGGCAAAGGGCGGACTCCATTCTGACAAACCCAGCAAATCTGCCGTCACCAGCACCTGACCATCGCAATGGGCACCCGCACCAATGCCGATTGTGGGAATCACCAACTTTTGAGAAATCCGCAATGCTAGCTCTGCCGGGATATGTTCCAAAACGATGGCAAAAGCTCCGGCCTGCTCTAAAGCAATCGCCTCTTCCAAGATGCGTTCTCCGGCCTCAGGGGACTTGCCCTGTTTCCGAAAGCCGCCAAACTGGTGCACAGATTGGGGGGTCAGCCCCACATGCCCCATGACAGGAATGCCAGCCTCGACCAGTCGTGCCACAGTTTGCACCATTGCAGGAGATCCGCCCTCAAGTTTGACGGCCTGTGCGCCCGTTTCTTTGAGCACTCGACCTGCCGATCGCAGAGCCTGCTCAGGACTTTCTTGATAGGTCATGAACGGGAGATCGACGACCAGCAGCGTTGTCTTGACGCCTCGCCGCACGGCCTTAGCGTGATGAATAATCTCATCCAGCGTCAACGGAATGGTGTTTTCGTAGCCCAAGGCCACCATAGCCAGAGAGTCGCCCACCATGATCAGATCGACCCCGGCTTGGTCGATCACTTGGGCAATTAAGTAGTCCCAGGCGGTTAGGACGGTAATAAGCCGCCCTTCTTTTTTGTAGCGGATGAGCTGTTGTGTATTGACTGCCATAGAAAAAGCTCCCTAAGGAGGTGGGGGGCTGAAGATAATCTGTTGCGATCGCCACCTAAAATTTTATCAAACCGCAGACTTTAGCCTCTTGGCACATATTCGATGGCTTGCTCGGCTGGGGTCAGATCTTCCCAAACCAGATCACGGCGCAGCACCTTGCCACCCGGAGAAGCAATCAGCTTGGGTAATTCTTGTTGGTTCACGAGATCCAGAGTCGTAGCATCTAAGGTGGTATAAAGCGTGCGACTGGCTGCTAAATCTACATCAACGATCGTCAAAGTTTTGCGCGGGGGCAGCTCGCCATTGAGCAATGGCCGCACGCCCGCCCCCAAGATGCCGCAATGCAACAGCTCCAGCTCGCCCTTGTGCCCTGGATAATAGGCATGATCATGTCCGCTCACATAGGTATGAACCTGATGGCGCTCTAGGAGCGATCGTAGCCCCTCTGCATTTTCTAAATATTCGCCTGCACCCTCTCGGCCAATAGCAATGCCATAGAGCGGCAGATGCCCGACTACGATCCGCAGTTTCGCTGCCTTTGCCGCCGGACTCGATAAACTCTGCTCTACCCAAGCAAGCTGCTCCGCAGAAATCTGGGCGCTAGAAGCATCCCAGCTGAGAAAGAAAACATCTTTTTGCTGGAAGGTGTAGTAAAAGGGAAAATGGGTGCGATCGACAAATTGCAACCCTGGATCATGTAGCGGATCGTTCCAGTAGGCGCTTGCTAACTCTCGCTCAGTGCCAAACAACAGGCCGCCATTGATTGCCTGAGCCGAAGAAGCATCGTGATTACCCAAAGTAAACCCGTAGGGAATGTTGGCCTTGCGAAGAGGGGCACTGACATGTTGGTCAAAGGCGGCCCACATGGCTTCAATTTCCGATCGCGTTAGCGAAGGCTGTTGCCCAGCTACCATATCACCGCCACACAGCACCAGATCGGGCTGCCAGTTGGGAATATGGGCAATGGCATTATCGACTTCTATTTCGTAGTCGGTAGAGCCATACTGGCTGTTTAGATCGCTAATCACGACGATCCGAACATCGCCTCTAGGCGGATTGAGCGGATCGATGGGTGCGGTTGGACTGCTGGACTCTGGGCTGGACTCTGGGCTGGACTGGCTATATTCATTCAGATCGAGGGGGCGATCGCCTGCTGGCAAAGCGGAACCTTGGCTAGATGCCCATTTTTGCGCTGCTACCGATAAACCCAGCCCGCCCAAGGCTCCACCCAAAAGCAAAAACTGACGACGATTGAACGGCATACGTTACGGGAGCTAAGTTTTGTTGAATCCATCAGCCTTATTGAGAAGGCCATTATTGTAAGAAAGTAATCAGCTGCTGCAATTTATCCCAAGCGGCTCCGCTGGCGAGAATGTCTTTTGCTAGGGTAATGCCTCTGCGATAGAGCGCGATCGCATCTTCTCCTGGCTCTGCCGCAATGATGCCGCCCACCTTCAATGCCAGAGCTGCATTCAGCGCCACCACCTCTTGCTGAGCCAGAGTGCCCTTACCCTGCAACACAGCGCAGAGAATTTCTGCGTTTTCGGCCACTTCACCCCCCCGCAATGCGCTGGTAGGAGCTGCGGTAAGACCCAAAGCCTCAGGGTGTAGCGCCACTGATTCGATTTGCCCGTGAGACAAAACTGCCAAATCGGTTACATCTCCCAGACCTGCCTCATCGAGCCGCTCTCGCCCATGCAGCACGATCGCTTCCGATCTGCCTAGTTGATTCAGCGCCTGGGCGATCGTTTCAACCAGCGCTGAGTCAAATACGCCCATCACCTGTCCGGTTAAAGGCAAAGGATTGACCAACGGGCCTAATAAGTTGAACACGGTACGCACCTTGAGGGCTTTGCGCAGGGGTGCCACATATTTCATGGCAGGATGCCAGCCTGGTGCAAACAGAAAGGTAATTCCGGTTTCGCCAACGGCTGCTTTAATTCGCTCAGGATCAGCATTCAGGTTAATGCCCAGTGCCTCTAGCACATCGGCCGAACCGACTTTGCTAGAGGCGGCACGATTACCATGCTTGGCGACGGCCACGCCCGCTGCTGCCGCTACAAATGCAGTTGTCGTCGAAATGTTAAACGTGGAAGCGCGATCGCCTCCTGTGCCGCAGGTATCAATCAGCGGGATCGGCAGGGCGAGCCTTTCTGACGGATGAGCCAGAGGCGTTTTGCTGGCGAGCGATTGAGACAGAGACTGGGACTGCAAAACCTGTGCCATGCCTGCAAGTTCGCTAGCTGATACACCTTTTGCCTGAAGGGCGGCCAGAATAGCCCCGGAAATAACAGGTGCGATCGCTTCACTCAGCCACCCCTGCATCAAAGTAGCGGCCTGGTGAGTATCCAGAGACTGGCGATCGAGAAGCTGTTGCAGCAGCTCTGACCAATCTTGAGCGGGGATAGATTCTGGCGCGATCGCTGAGGGAGAAAGAGTCATAATTTGCGCAAAAGGTAGGCTGGCTAGACGACCAGAAACAGTCTAAAGGACTGGACAGCAAGCAAATCTGTCTAGTGAATTATAAGGTTTCTCATGCGCCAAATAGTACTGAGAGGCTAGAGGTGCAGATTGCAAATTGATTAAGATATGTCACTATGTAAAAATAACGCACGCTAAATATTAGCAACCTAACTTCTAGGAAGGCTCAAGTTTAGGGCGCGATCGAAACTTTACAGTAGGAAACTTAGGCGAAGACTCATGAGTAGAGACTTGGCAAAATTGCAGCCTTCTCCGCCCGAGGTTCCCGCTGGCAAATGGTGGGCCATGCTAGGGGTGGGTCTGGGCGTGCTGATGTTTACCCTAGACACCAGCATTGTCAATATTGCTTTACCCACCTTGGTGCAGGTGTTGCAGACCGACTTTGCCACCATTCAGTGGGTGGTGCTTAGCTACTTGCTAGTGCTGACTGCCACTGTGCTGGGGGCTGCTCGTCTGGGCGATATCATGGGCAAGAAGCGGCTTTACCTGGGCGGGCTGGCACTCTTTACGCTCAGCTCTTTTTTATGTGGATTGTCTGCCAATGTGGGCTGGCTCATTGCCTTTCGGACATTGCAGGGCATGGGAGCCGTAATGATTTCGGCTTTGGGGGCTGCGATCGTCACTGAGGTGTTTCCCCATTCCGAACGGGGTCGAGCGCTGGGTATTATTGGCGCTACCGTGTCTTTAGGAATTGCCCTAGGGCCTTCTGTAGGCGGCTTGCTGATTGGGTTATCGGGCTGGCGCAGCATTTTTTTGGTGAATGTGCCGATCGGCATCTTTGCCCTGCTGGTTGTGGCGCGAAACGTTCCAGATCGGAGAATTGCGGCTGCGTCGTCCCCTAGACAGTCGTTTGATTGGCTGGGGGCAGGGGTGATGACTCTAACGCTGATTTGCTTTTCTTTGGGCATGACCAACGGTCAATATCAGGGTTTTGGTAGTGCCAGAACGCTGACCTTATTGGCGATCGCCCTGGCTGGATTCATCAGCTTCGTTGCCGTTGAAATGCGGCTAAAGCAGCCCATGCTAGACCTAAGGCTATTCCGTAATCTTTACTTCAGCCTCAGCTTGCTTACGGGCGTGCTGGTGTTTTGGGTGATTGCGGGTCTGCTGCTGCTAGCGCCCTTCTTTCTAGAACTTGTGCTGCGCCTTTCTACGCAACAAGCGGGTCTGCTGATGGCGGTTTCCCCGATTCTCAGCGGCATTGTTGCGCCGTTTTCTGGCACATTGAGCGATCGCTTCGGCTCTCGACGAATTACGCTTGTGGGTCTGCTGATCATGACGATCGCCTGTCTGCTACTTGGCACCCTCAGCGAGGGGATGAGTGACCTGGACTATATTTTGCGGGTGGCACCGCTGGGAGTTGGCTTGGGCATGTTTCAATCTCCCAACAACAGCGCCATATTAGGAGAGGTGCCGCCAGAGCGGCTGGGTATCGCATCTGGGTTGCTATCGCTCTCTCGAACCCTGGGGCAAACGATCGGGTTGCCTGTCATGGGCGCTATTTTTTCAGTGCTGACCCTGAGCCGCGCGGCTGCAAGTCAAGCTGCTGCAACGGATATTACAGGGGCACCCCCTGAGGCGATCGTCGTTGGCGTGCAGGGCACCTTTCATGTAGCTGCCCTACTCATGCTGTTGGCTGCTGCTCTGGTGGCAGGGCTTTGGCAAATGGAGCGGCGTCGGAGGAGTGAGGGAGTGAGGGAGTGAGCAGGACAACCTTCTAGGAGGAGAGTATCGGCTTAAATGGATATGAGGTCGTTTCCAACTCTACTTCATGACGCCTACTGTCTCAGAGTCTGTCTCCAGTAAAGTCAAAAGAGAACTGGGCCTGTTCCTTGGGTTTCTCTGTACTGCTGTCTTTTTTCGGTTCTGGACATTCTTTCAGTCCGGATTAGATTGGGATGAAAGCCTGTACCTGCTGGTTTCCCAAAGTATGCTGGACGGAGACATTCCCTATGTCGGGATTTGGGACAATAAGCCTGTCGGCATTTATCTGTTGTACATCCTGTCCTTTCTGCTGTTTGGAAAGTCGATATTTGCGATTAGATTGCTGTCCTGTGGGGCGATCGCCGCTACCTGCTATGTTCTGTATCACTTTAGTCAGCTATGGGCGGGGAATGCCAAGCTCATGGGTGTCATTGCTGCTCTGCTGTACATCGTCTCTACGCTTCAGAACGGGGGAACGGCTGCAAATACTGAGATATTTTTTATCCCATTTGTCGCGACAGCCTACTACTGGGTTGCTGCTCAGTGGCAGGAGAGAACTCAATCGGTCTCTCGATGGCGATACTTTGCTATTGGGCTTTGCCTGGGCATCGCATTCATCATCAAATATGTGGTGATCTATGATTTAGTTGCCATTTTATTGCTTCTAGCGGTTCCATTTTTTTTAACCCCTTCACACATAGCCCCTTTACAGAGCAGACATCAATATTTTCAAAGGGCAGGAGTCTTTTTAATTCTGCTGTTGGGATTTCTTTTGCCCTTTTTTCTCATGGCAAGTTTCTTTGTCTTAACAGGCTCCTTTTCTGACTTTTTCTATGCAAACTTTACGGCCAACAAAATCCGCAATATCGATCGCAACTTTTCTTTGAGAGTTGTCATAGAAGCGCTTGTGTTCCAACTGCGCAAAAATTTTCCGCTCTGGATTGGTTTGGCACTAATCTGGCCTGCGCTATTTAAGCAAATATCATCAACAGAGCGAAGGCTATCTCTCATCATTCTGGTCTGGATCTTGATTCCACTACTGGGAGTTTTACTGACCTTTAAAGTCAATTTTTACGATCATTATTTTTTGCCTTTGCTGCCTCCTTTGAGTCTCATAACGGCGTTTTTTCTAGTCAAGTTACTTGGGGAAAGAAATGCCCTCAGCGATCGCAACCCAAGACGATCGAATCTTCCTGAAACATCGCATGCAGAGCCGTCTCCAGGCTGGAGGATAACGCGCTCGCTCGCTCGAAAATACCTGCCGCTGCTCTGCGCGATCGCCTTGCTCATAGGATTTTATGCTGCTGCTGATTTGCAGAAAAGTGCAAAATTCTTCTATTTCTCTTACATCAAAGGCGTTCCTCATTACCAAGACAAAGCCGCCGAAGTGTCAGCCTATCTTCAGCCTCGCATTCAGCCAGACAACTATATTTACGTAGCGGATTACGATCCGGTTGTCTACTTTCTCTCTAAGGCCAAAATTCCAACTCGATATGCATATCCATTCTTCCTGATGGGAGAGAATCTGCCTAAAGTAGCGGGAGCTAATTCCATGCAAGAACTGTCTGCATTAATGCAAAAGCGGCCGCTTTATGTTGTGATGAGCGCTAGGACTAAAGAAGAAGAACACAATCGTTTGTTTTACTCCAAGCTAAAGGCTTGGCTAGAGCAGGACTATAGTCTGGAAAGGTTAGATAATGAGGTGAAACTCTACCGACGAAAATCTAGCTCATGAGTCAATCTTTTGCGTGAATCGTGGCGCAGTATTGTAAGGAGCTTTAACTAATCAGATTACGGATCAGAGTCTGATCCGATGACCTCACGAACGCGATAAATAGGGCGGTTTTGCGACTCGTGATAAGTCCGCATTGAAAGCTCTGCCAGCAGACCAAAGCTGAGTAACTGAATGCCTGTGAGGAAGAGAACGACGGCCAAAATCAGCAGCGGACGGTTGCCAATATCTGCGCCCGTAGTCAGCTTGAGAAAAGTTAGGTAAACGCCGACTACCACTCCCAATAGCATTGCCAGCAGACCAAACAAGCCAAACACATGCATGGGGCGCGTCAAGAACTTCTTCATAAAAAAGATGGTGAACAAGTCCATCACCACCCGGAAGGTGCGCCCAAGGCCATACTTGCTTTGCCCAAACTTGCGCGCATGGTGCCGGACAGGAATTTCAGCAATTCTGGCTCCTTCAATGAAGGCTAGCGCAGGCAAGAAGCGATGTAGCTCACCGTAGAGATTCATATCCATGACGAGTTCCGATCGATAGGCTTTGAGAGAGCAGCCATAGTCGTGAATATTCACCCCCGTCACTCTGGCGATCAGCCAATTGGCAATTTTGGAGGGCAAAAGCCGAGTCAGGGCGGCATCTTGGCGCTGCATTCGCCAACCGCTCACCAAATCGTAGCCTTCATCTAGCTTCTCTAACAGTCTAGGAATATCGGCCGGATCGTTTTGCAAGTCGCCGTCTAGCGTAATCATGACCTGACCTTGGGCATGGTTAAAGCCAGCCGCCATCGCTGCCGTTTGCCCATAGTTGCGGCGCAGCAAAACTGCCTTGAGGTCAGTGCGATCGCGAGCAATTTGCCGCAGCAGATCTCCTGAACCATCGGTAGAGCCATCATCCACACAAATAATTTCGTAGTTGAGGTGATGAAGCTGAAGCGTCGAAGCGATCGCCTCTATCAGACGCGGAATGCTCTCGACCTCGTTATAGACGGGTACAACAATTGAGAGTTTAAGCTGGGCAGCCAGCGGGGTGATGGCCTGTCTCGATCCATCTGGCAACAACGATGTACTCATGCTTCAACTCCTCACTAAGCCCTATGCGCTGCATCTCTGCCCTTACATTTTGGTCACGAAAAGGTGCAGAAGTAAATTTGGTGTGGCTGATTGTAGCCAGATTAAGTCGTGCTGTAAATTCTCTTCCATCCTGACGTATGGATTCGGCAAGAGTTGCTTGTGAGAGGGATTTGCAATTGCTCCTCCTGCGATCGCGTAGGATAATGACAGCCAGTACATTTGTTTACTAGAGATCATCGTTTTTTGGAAGTGCCGCGCGGTACTTCTAAAAACGATTACAGGTTAATTCATTTGCGATTCTAGGCAATCGCCAGCCGATCGCGCCGATCTTGCCACCCTATGCTTGAGCCATACCATGCTTGATCTGATTAAACTCGCCCGCCAGATGCAGGGCATTGGTCAACATCTGACTCAGGAAGCCGCCGCCACTCGGCAGCGATTGGACTTGGCACAGCAGCTCTTGGCGCAAGCCCGCCACCACCAGGCCGATTTGGTAGCCCAACAGCAAATATGGCGCGATCGCCTGGGATTTGCGGCGGCGGCTCCGCTCGAACCGCTCGATACCCAAATTGATCTCACGCCTGCTCCGCCGATTCATACTGTTTTTGCCACTGACGGCTCCCAAATTGCCCCAAGCCATCATGAAATTGCTTACTGTTATCTGATCAACGTGGGGCGGATCGCTCTACACTACGGCCAAAACCGCCATCCGCTGCTGGATAACCTGCCGGAAGTGTTCTATCGGCCTGAAGATCTGTATGTCTCTCGGCAATGGGGCATTCGCACCGAAGAGTGGATGGGCTATCGGCGCACCGTATCAGAGGCGATCGTCCTATCAGAACTGGCTCTAGAGTTTGGCACAGAAGCCGATGCCACCAGCCTCGCAATGGTGGATGGCTCCTTGATTCACTGGTTTTTGGAGCCTTTGCCTGGAGAAGCTCGGGACTGTATTCTGCCGCCCATTCTCGAAGCTTGGGAGAAGCTGCGATCGGCGCGCATTCCGCTAGTCAGCTATATCAGCGCGGCTCGGAGTGGTGAATCGCTCAACTTTTTGCGGCTGCACACCTGCCCTTTCCTGGCTCCAGACTGTATGACCCACTGCCAGGGGCAAACTGAACAGGCTCCCTGCCAGGTGTTTGCCCCGCTGCGAGATACGGCCTTGTGGGGGCTAGTCCTCGAACCGGGGCAGCGAGGAGCCATCTGGCGCAGCTCGGCAAAAATTTTGGAGGCTTATGGCGAACATGCGGTGCATTTTTGCTATGTGCATATGGGTTCTGAGATTGCTCGGGTCGAGTTTCCAGCTTGGGTGGCCAACGATCGCGAATTGCTAGACAGAGCGCTGAGTCTGACCCTGACTCAGGTGCAAAAAGGCTATGGCTATCCGGTGGCTCTAGCAGAGGCGCATAATCAGGCTGTAGTCAGAGGGGGCGATCGCGCTCGATTTTTTGCCCTGCTGGAGCAGCAGATGATCCGCGCCGGATTGCGAAACGTAGGCACCTCCTACAAAGAAGCCCGCAAGCGGGGCAGCATTGCCTAGCTGACGGCGATCGCTGTCTCCAGACGGTAAAGACCGCCTGTGACGAAATTGAGAAACCGCTTGAGGACTCCTAATCTGTGCTAATCCAGCTTGCCGAATCGGATGCTCAAATTTTGGGCTGCTTCCCTACTCTGGTGCAGCTACGACCCCATTTAAACGCCGATGAGTTTGTCGATCGCGTGCGGCGACAGATGCTCAATGGCTATCGTTTAGCTTTTGTTCAGAATACAAAGATCCTGAGCGCGGGGGAGATGGGTGCAGCCGACGACCAGACGATCGCCGTTGCTGGATTTCGCATCTCGGAATGTTTGGCCTGGGGCAAATTTTTGTATGTTGATGAGCTGGTTGTGACGGAGCAGGGGCGATCGCAAGGGTATGGTCAGCAGCTCTTGCAATGGCTGATGGATTACGCCGCGCAACAGCATTGCGAACAGTTTCATCTCGATTCTGGGGTACAGCGGTTTGAGGCTCATCGCTTTTATTTCCGGCAGCGGCTGAGCATTACCTGCTACCATTTTGCACGGCAGCTGTAGTTGCCGCTGGCAAAAATTTTTATGCTCAGCAGATCGCCAAGTCTTCCTGCTTTTAGGGTTCTATGCCGCGCTGCACAAAATCCTAATTTGCGAAAACTGTAGCTCTATCAAAAACCATGATGCGATCGCTCTCCCTATTCTGCCTGACGCTGTTTGCTGTTCTCAGCTTTGCTGCCGCGAATGGACAGACACAGCAAACTTTGCCATTGCGACGCGTTGCCGAGCCAGAAGCTAGTTTACTCATGAGCAGCTTAGATGAGCAGCTTTGGGGAACGGTCGAGCATCCTGGCGATCGGGCGGCGCTGATACAGGCAATTGATCGCTCTCTGGGCTATCTGGAAACTCCAGCCGCCGCCACAGCCTACCGACAGTACAGCGTTGCCGCGTTTAGTCGCGATCGGGTTTATCGCAGCCTGATGAGATTTCGGCAGCTTTTAGAGGGGGCGCGATCGCCAGAAGCGTTACAGACGGCTGTGCTACAAGAATTTGATTTCTATCAATCTGTGGGCAAAGACGGCCAGGGGACTGTGGGCTTTACGGGCTATTTTGAGCCGACCTATGCCGCCAGCCGTACCCCTAGCGCCACCTATCGCTATCCCCTCTATTGCTTGCCGCCCAATTTTGGCCAATGGGCTACCCCGCATCCAACCCGCGCCCAGCTTGAGGGTGCTGATGGGCTACAGGGATCGCAGGGAAAGCTGCAAGGATTGGAGCTGGTGTGGCTACGCGATCGCCTGGAGGCTTACCTGGTGCAGGTGCAGGGTTCCGCTCGGCTTCAGCTAACCGATGGCAGCGTGATGTCTGTAGGGGTAGCAGGCCATACGGATTATCCCTACGTCAGTATTGGGCGAGCCTTGGTGGAGGCGGGCAAGTTTAAGCTAGAGGAGCTAACGTTGCCGCGCTTGATCCAATATTTTCGGGACTATCCAGCCGATCTCGATCTCTATCTGCCGCGCAACAATCGGTTTATCTTTTTTCAGACCACCGGGGGCGCACCCGCAACGGGCAGTTTAGGGCTTCCGGTAACGGCAGAGCGATCGATCGCCACAGACAAATTCTTGATGCCGCCGGGGGCGATCGCGTTCATCCAGACTCAGTTTCCGGTTGCCAATGCCCAAGGACAGCTGGAGGCGCGACCTGCTGCCCGCTATGTGTTAGACCAAGATACCGGAGGGGCGATTCGGGGAGCAGGCCGCGTGGATGTGTTTATGGGCACTGGACTTGAGGCGGGCGATCGGGCTGGATTGATCAACAGCAATGGGCAGCTCTATTATTTGCTGCTAAAAGAATAGCTTGCGCTGGGGTGATCCCTTGGCTTGAGGCTGACTCTCTCGGAAATCTGGTCTAAAATTCGATCGGGTCTGAAACTCCAGTCGGGAAAGTGGGAATCGCAAACCGGGTGTTCCCTGTTGAGTTAATGTGTCGTTATACGGCTGAAATCGGGAGTAAGACCTTCGTATCAGGCAATGCCATATTCAAGAAAGCAATCAGAATTAGCTTTACTGATTATCAAGAAGATGCAGAAGGGAAAAGCAGCAATTCAGGAGTATTGTAAGCAAAAAAAGTTTGCAAGTTTTGTCATTGAAAGTGGGCTTGAGTACCTAATCCCAAGATGGGAAAAAACAGTTCTTAGAATTAAGAATGGATACACTGTGACTCTGTATGAGTATCTAAATGATATGGATACTCGCAAGATCATTAATGAAGTTTGGTCACTAGCTTCAGATGAGCAAATTGATCAATATCAAGAGCGGCTAAAAGCTGCTGACAAAGAATATTTTGATTCTACTGTTCCTTCTGAGGAGTGTATTTGGGGCAGTGAGAGAGCAGTCAAGTATGGATATATCCAAGAGGTTGATTGGTGGTACTATCACGTTCCAATAAACAAGGGATCAAGATGGTAGGCGGTCAGCGTCATATAACAAACCTATTAGCGCGGACTTTCGAGATTTATCTGCTAATGGCGTAGCATGGCTCCAAGACGCTCAATAGGAACGTTCTGCCGACTGGCTCTAAGCGGTCTTTGGGTCTGATGCTGTGGTTTGGTCATGACTTTGGGGAATTTTTGAAAGAGCGTGTTCTCCCGGAGTGATGGAGCGTTGAATGGCTGCGGGTCGTCCAAAACCAGTGATGATGTGATGCAGCACGCGGCACATCACTTCAAAATCATTACCTCTAGAGCATTACCAATGGTTGAATTCGAGAGAAAATTGGATATAGGCTGTTTTGTCTCTAACCTTCCTGTCTTTGACCTTTTGAGCCGGATCTATGGATGCAGCCCCTGAGATTACTCTGCAAATTGTCATTACCGTTATTGCAGGTATCGGTGCTCAAGTCCTGGCAGACTATCTGAAAGTCCCCAGTATCGTTTTTCTGCTGCTGTTTGGCCTGCTGTTGGGAGCCGATGGTCTTGATGTCTTGCACCCCAATTTGCTGGGCACTGGGCTAGAGGTAATTGTGTCTCTATCGGTAGCGCTGATTTTATTTGAAGGCGGACTCAATTTAGAATTGCGCGATCTCGGTCGGGTTTCGGGCAGCCTCCGCAATTTGGTGACGTTTGGCGCTCTGATTACGCTGATGGGCGGCGGCATGGCAGCGCATTGGCTCAGCGAATTTCCCTGGGCGATCGCTTTTCTCTATGCGGCCTTGGTGGTGGTGACAGGGCCAACGGTAATCAGCCCCTTGCTGAAGCAGGTGAAGGTGAATCGAGCGATCGCCACGCTGCTGGAAGGCGAAGGGGTTTTGATCGATCCCGTGGGTGCCATTCTGGCGGTGGTGGTGCTGGATATTATTCTCAATGGAGATGCCGATCCGCTTTCGGTGATTAGCGGCTTGCTGCTGCGGTTGGGCATTGGGGGCAGCATTGGAGCGATCGGCGGCTGGGGGCTGGGTTTTGTGCTCAAGCAGGCCACAACGCTTTCCGATGATTTAAAAAATTTAGTGGTGCTGGCGGGTGTTTGGGGTTTGTTTAGCGTGGCTCAGCTAATCCAGAGCGAGTCCGGCCTGATGACGATGGTGGTGGCTGGGCTAGTGCTAGGTTCCTATTCTCTGCCAGAAGAGCGGCTGCTGCGACGGTTTAAGAGTCAGCTCACGGTGCTGGCTGTGTCGGTGCTGTTTGTGCTGTTGGCGGCTGAGTTGTCGATCGCCAGCATCTTTGCGCTGGGGCAGGGAGCCTTGCTCACGGTTGCCGTTTTGATGTTTGTCGTGCGCCCGATCAACGTTTGGAGCTGCACCTGGAATAGCGATCTCAACTGGCGACAAAAGCTGTTTTTGTGCTGGGTGGCTCCGCGCGGCATTGTTTCGGCTTCGGTGGCTTCTCTGTTTGCCATTGTCTTGACCGAGCGAGGCATTAACGGTGGCGCATCGATTAAGGCGCTGGTGTTTTTAACGATTCTCTCAACGGTGTTTTTGCAGGGGCTGACGGCGGGCTGGGTAGCGCGGCTGTTGAGAGTGACTTCGACTCAGGCCACCGGAGCGGTGATCGTGGGCTGCAATCCGCTGAGTCTGCTGGTAGGGCGGCTGTTTCGCGATCGCAATGAGTCGGTTGTGCTAATCGATACCGATCCGGAAGCCTGCCAACAGGCCGAAGAGGAAGGCTTCAAGGTTTTTTCCAGCAGTGCCCTAGATGCTAATGTCTTGGAAGAGGCGGGTTTGGCCACAGCCGGAACATTTCTGGCGATGACAAATAATGGCGAGGTGAATCTAGTACTGGCTCAGCGGGCAGCCGAGGAATTTCAGCCGCCCAGAGTCCTGGCAGTTTTCCCCAGCAGCGACTCTCAACCCAACGCTAGCACCACCAAAGTGCAGCAGGCATTTGCCCCACAAATTTCCCTCAAGACCTGGAATAGCTATCTGACGGATAAAGCCGTAAAGCTGGGAGAAACGACGCTGCGAGAAGAGAGCCTCCAGTTTCAACAGGCGCATCTGAGGGCGCTCATCCGGGCTGAAGAACTCATTCCAGTTTTGATGGAACGGGACGATCGCCTCATGGTGATTCCCAGCACCGAGGAGTGGCAAATGGGCGATCGCATTATTTATCTGCTTCATGATCCGCGTCCAAAACTTTTGCGGCAGCTTTCGGGCAGCAATAACCAGCCGCTTTTGGTCGCCGAAAAGCTGCCCAGAGTGGAGGAAATTCCGATGGCCGCACTGTCGATAGAAACGGGAGATTAGGATCGCAAATTTAACCTTACGCTTTGCCGGGTAGCGTCAGGGTTAGAGCGGTTTGCCCCTCTGGCGTTAAGTCAAGCAACAGATCGCCATTGTGGGCACGCGCAATTTCTCGTGACAGGCTTAGCCCCAGCCCAATGCCCTCAACTTTGCGCGTCCGGGCAGGATCGCCTCGGTAAAAGCGATCGAAAATGCGATGGCGATCGCTATCGGCCAGCGTTTTAGAGGCATTGGTGATCGTTACCTGCACTGCGACCTGCCCTGCGGACTGCATAGGCTGCTGCATCTGACGCTGCTGCGTCTGGATGCGAATCCAGCCGTTGGGCAAATTGTATTTGATCGCATTGCTGACTAGATTTTGTAAAACTTGCGTTAGCAGATCGCGATCGCCCCATACCCATAAATCGTTAGCAATCTCGGCTTCGACTTCTAGATGGGGAGCCAATAGCTCCATGTCTTCAACGATGATGATGAGCAACTCCGATAGATTCACTTCAACTTTGTGTAAGCCCATCTGTCCGGCATCGGCGAGAGACAGCAGCAGCAGTTTGCGGACAATGCCGCTCAGACGGCGCACTTCATCCAGCAGGTTGCTAAGATTTTGCTGCACTTCTGAGCCGGGTTCAGCCTGGTATAGCGCCTGTTCTAGCTCTCCTTGCAGAATGGCCAGCGGAGTTTTAAGTTCGTGGGCTGCATCTGCGCTAAAGCGAGAAGCCTGTTTGAAGCTACGCTCTAACCGCTCCAGCATTTGGTTAAAGACTTGAATCAGCTCAACAAATTCAACGTCTGTTGCCCCCAAGTGAAGCTGCTGATCCAGCCCTGCAACCGTCACCTGTTGAATGGCGCTTGTCAAGCGCTGAATTGGGCGGAGCGCTTTGCCTGCCAAGTTCCAAGCTCCTCCGGCTACGAGCAGCAGCGTTCCCGGAATCGCCACCAGGAAGATGTTGCGAATCACACTCATGTCTTGATCAATGGTCTGAAGACTAACCGCGATCGCTGCCTCTGAGCGCGGAGTTTTGATGATGCCTATACGCCATCCGCCCGCTGAGGTCTGCTGCGTCACAATGCGGGGTTCAGGAAATACGCCATCGGCTACTGGCTCAATCACTGGCTCAATGCGAATATCGGGCTTTCGTTGACCTCTGTTAAATTCTGGCAGGGCTTGGCTGGCGTGGGTGGGCGAGGGTGCGGGAGGCGGAGGCAAAGCCAACAGCAAATTGCGTAGATTGAGTTCTGGAGAATCTTTACCGGACTGATAGGCGACTTCGCCGTCATCACCTATGGCCAGCAGAACGATCGGGGTATTTACATCGGCTCCCAACTCCCGAGGCAGCGACAGGTCAAAAGTCTGCCATCCATCCGGAAAGCGGGGGCGAGAAGCCCGTTTGACCTGGCTTTCTAATCTGGCATCGAGCTGATTGACCTTGGCGACATAGATGAGCTGCCAAGCCACAATGCCAAATCCCACCAGAGCACCCCCTGCCAAGGCCGCAGAAAAGAGCGCAATGCGTAGCCGAAACGATCGCAGTTTCACGGTAGCTCAGGTTTGCGAAACCGATAGCCGACGCCGCGCACGCTCTCGATCCAGCTAGAGTCGTCTGTGGAATCGATCTTTTTGCGAATCCGCTGGATGCAAACATCGACGACATTGGTGTTGGGATTAAAGTCGTAGCCCCAGACATGCTCGAGGATCTGGGTGCGGGTAAACACTCGCCCCGGCGATCGCATCAAGTATTCCAATAAATTAAACTCGCGGGTGGTCAATTCAACAATTTGCTGGTTGCAAGTCACCTCACGGGTGATGCGATCGAGCTTGAGCAATCCCACCGATAGAGAGTTTTGGCGATCGCCCGCGCTGCGCCGCACGACGGCATGCATCCGTGCCACTAGCTCTTCGACAAAAAAAGGCTTGGCAATATAGTCATCAGCTCCCAGGTTTAGCCCCTCTAGCCGATCGTCTAACTCATTGCGTGCCGTTAACAAAATTACGGGCGTGTTCTTCCCCGATCGCCGCAAATGCTTGAGGATGGAGAGTCCATCTTTACCCGGAACCATGATGTCTAGCAGAACTACATCATATTCATGGGCGATCGCCCGCTTATAGCCATCGTCGCCGTTATCGCAATAGTCAACGACAAATCCCTGTTCTTTCAATCCAACCTGGACGAAGCTGGCAATTTTGGACTCGTCTTCCACAAACAGAACATGCATTGCTTTATCCACTACTCCATTGTAGGGCGGCTAATGGCTGACTCAAATTACAAAACTGTAATTCGGATGGGCTGCGAAGAGTCATGTTCAACGCATCTAATGAGTTGTAGATCACGTTAACTTGCTTAGGAAATGAAAACAATTAAATTTCGGCGTTTAGGCTTACTTTCTGCTACTGCTCTGCTGATGGTTGGCTCGATCGGCTATGCCGTTTCGGCTCAATCCTCTCCTCTCCAGGGCGATCGGGTTGCCCAAGCCGCCCCTGCCGATGCATCCCCAGACTCCTTCGAGGGGCAGCGCCAGTCCGGCAGACGGCCGCGCATTGACTTTGCAGCAGCGGCAACTCAGTTGGGAACCACTGAAGCCGAACTGAAAGAAGCCTTAGGACTGCCTGCCCAGCCTCCCGAAGGCGATCGGTCTGAGCGCATGCGCCCCAAGCTGCAAGAAGCCGCCACCACCTTGGGCGTGACGGAAGATCAGTTACTTCAAGCCTTGGGCATCACGATCGATCCCACGACCGGACGCCCCTCTCGGTCGGGTGGACGGCCTGATTTACAGGTGGCAGCGACTCAACTGGGTGTCACCGAAGAGCAGCTTAAAGCAGCTTTAGGACATCCTGGGCAACGGGCCAATGGCGATCGACCAGAAGGCCGTCCCCGTATGGATATCCCTAGCGCAGCCGCTAAGCTAGGGGTCACTGAGGAGCAGCTTATCCAGGCGTTAGGACTTCCAGAGCGTCGAGAGCGTCCACCCGTTGACTCTATGAACGAGCCGCCTGACAGCCCCTAGTTGATGACACCCTCCGATCGCATCGGATTGTGAGTATCGGATTTGAGTAAGGCTCACACGAGGCACCTGACTCAAACATAGCCACGGCTATTACAAATTGATTTTTGGGAGCAAGCCATGCCTGCTCCCAAAAATCTAAAACCCTAACGGTCAAGATATTTATGCGCCAAGTCACTCCATCGCTTCTGCAAAACCGAGATGGAATCAGGCATGTCTTATTTGCCAGTGATACCTACAAGCCGCCTATTCCTAGTCTCATCGGCTGCACCTCATCTACAAGCCCTACGTAACTCAGCGGAAAGCGCTGTATAAGGAGAGTATGAAACTCGATTCACCTCCTCAAATGGCTCCTCAGCCTTTTGTGAAAAGCAAAATGAAACAGGCATGGACGCGCTGGCTTGTTGGTTTTTTGGTGCTGAGCCTGTTGGCGGGAGGCGGATATGTGATCTACCGTCAGATAATGGTTGCTTCGCGCCAGCAAACCAGACGGCAAATGCAAACCATTGCCGTCAAGCGCACAACACTGCCTATTACCATCACAGCCAATGGCACGGTGCAACCCAAGCAATCCACCAATGTCAGCCCCAAAGATTCGGGACGGCTCAAGAGCATCATTGTCGAGGAAGGCGATTCTGTAGCAGCAGGGCAAATCCTAGCCTATATGGATGACTCAGATTCGCAAGGGCAACTGCTCTCGGCGCAAGGGCAACTGGCCTCGGCTGAGGCCAACCTGCAAAAGGCGATCGCAGGGAACCGCCCCCAAGAGGTTGCTCAATCTCAGGCGCAGCTCAAGAGCGCTGAGGCCAACCTGCGTCAGGCCGAATCTGACATACAGCGCAATCAGCAGCTTTATAGCGAAGGAGCGATTTCAGCTCAGACGCTAGACACCTTTCGCACGACCCGCGACACTGCGCAAGCGGATGTCGAGCAAGCGCAACAAACCGTCGATCTGTCGCAGGCAGGCAGCCGCCAAGAGGATATTGCCGAAGCGCGCGCTCAAGTCACTCAGGCTGAGGGTGGCCTAAAGACAGTCGAAACTCAAATTGATGATGCCGTGATTCGCGCTCCCTTTAGCGGCACCATCACCAAGCGCTATGCCGATCCGGGTGACTTCGTTGCGCCCACGACCTCCGCGAGCGATACCTCTTCAGCCACCTCTTCTTCTATCTTGTCTCTCGCTTCCACCTATCAAGTGGTGGCTAAGGTGGCAGAAACGGATATTGCCAGGATTACGGTGGGACTGCCAGTGACCATCAAAGCAGATGCCTACCCCGACCAGACGTTTGAAGGGCGAGTGGCACAGGTGGCGGCTGAAGCAACGGTCACGAGTAACGTCACGAGCTTTGACATCAAGATCGATATTCTCTCAGACAAGCAGCGGCTCTTGCGTCCCGGCATGAATGTGGATGTTGAGTTCAAGGCAGGCGAACTCGCCAATGTCCTGACCGTGCCTACCGTAGCGATCGTTCGTCAGCAACAGGGAGAGGGAGTCATGATCATGACTGAAAGCGGCCCTCAGTTCACGCCGATCAAGACAGGTGCAACAGTAGGCAACGAAACTGAAGTGCGATCGGGTCTGGAAGACAACCAGCAAATTCTGCTCAGTGCGCCACCGTCTGCTTCCCAATCGCCTGCCGGAAATCGATTACCTATCCCTGGACTCAACCCTGGCAGAAGCCGCAGCAGATCCTAACCCCTGCTGTCTTTATCTTTCACGGTTCATCTTTCACGGGCAAAGCGCACGAAACATCAACCCTGCCCACTCGCTTTAATCTGCGCCCAATATGAACAAGACTTTAAACAGCCCCCGATCTGCCCCGCCAATTCAGCTTCAGCCTGTGGCGATCGCTGAAATTTTGTCGATGGCGGCTGAGGCTCTGTGGAGCAACAAACTTCGCACCCTCCTGACCATGCTGGGCATTATTATTGGCATCACGGCTGTCATTGCCATCACCTCGATCGGGCAGGGTGTGCAAAAGGCAACTGAACAACAGCTTCAGGGTTTAGGAACCGATATCGTGCAGGTGCAGGCAGGCGCGGCTCGCAGCGGTAACGTCAGTCAAGGGGGTGGCTCGGCTTCAACATTGACCTGGGATGATGCTCAGGCTATTCAGAGCCAGGTTATGGCAACGCAGCTTGTTTCTGCCTATTTGCAACAATCGGCTCAAGTTGTGGCTGATCAGCAAAATATTTCAACCACAATTATCGGCACGGATGAAAACTATGCCGAAGTGAGAAATACATACCCTCAATCAGGGCGGTTTTTTACGCAATCTGAGGTAGCTGCTGCAAAACCCCTAGCTGTTTTAGGATCAACGGCTAGAGATGAACTCTTGGGTGCAGATAGCGTGGTCACGGGGGCAAAAATCCGGATTCAAGGACAGAGCTATGACGTCATTGGAGTCATGGAAACCAAAGGATCGCAAGGCCCTTTTAACTTGGATGAGCAAATCTATATTCCATTGACCAATATGTCAGATCGATTGGTGGGAAACAATGCTCTATCTGGAATTGCTGTCAGAGGCATTTACGTTAAGGTAAAGCCTGAAGATGCAAATAATCCTGACCCGATGGCGGCAGCTCAGTTTCAAATTACAAATCTACTGCGCGTTCGCCATAAAATTTTTCCTCCGGCTGCCGATGATTTTAGAATTACAAACCAGGCGGATGTGATTAGCACGCTTAGCAATGTGGTCGGCATGTTCACGATTATGGTAGTGGCGATCGCTGCCATTTCTCTGGTTGTCGGCGGTATTGGTATCGCCAATATCATGCTGGTGTCCGTGGTCGAACGAACCCGCGAAATTGGTGTTCGTAAAGCGATCGGAGCCACTAATGCAGCCATTTTGAGCCAATTTTTGACAGAGGCTGCTGTGATCTCAATTATTGGTGGAGCGATCGGCATTGGGTTAGGGATTACCATCGGCTTTGCGACGGCTCTGATCTTTAAATTCCCCTTTGTGGTGTCTCCCTGGTCGATCATTCTAGGGTTTGGTTTATCGTTCGTGATTGGACTGGTTGCAGGGGTGATTCCTGCACGAAATGCGGCCAAACTTGATCCGATCGCTGCGCTACGGAGCGATTAAATTCTCCACCTTTACTACACGACGGAGTGACTTCAATGCCCACCATGATCTGGATGGAGGAAATCCGTAAAACTTACCGATTGGGAGAACTCGATGTTCCTGTCCTCAAAGGCATCGATCTCTCCATCGAAGAAGGAGAATACGTTGCCATTATGGGAATGTCAGGTTCTGGAAAATCAACGCTCATGAATATCCTGGGAGGACTAGATCGCCCAACTTCAGGACTCTATGTCCTAGAAGGCTATAATCTCAGCGGCCTTACCCAAGATGAGCTTGCCTATATTCGCAATCGGCGGATTGGTTTTGTGTTTCAACAATTTAATTTGTTATCTCGCTCTACGGCCTTAGAAAATGTCATGCTGCCGATGATCTATGCCAACATTCCCAAAGCCAAACGTCGCCAACGGGCGATCGAAGCTCTGACTCGCGTGGGATTGGCCGATCGCCTGTCCAATCGCCCTAGCCAACTTTCGGGTGGGCAACAGCAGCGGGTGGCGATCGCCCGTGCTTTGGTTAACCGTCCTGCTCTAGTGTTGGCAGATGAACCAACGGGTGCATTAGATACCCAAACCTCTGATGAAGTTATGGAGCTGCTTGGTGATCTAAATCGGCAAGGTATTACGATCGTGATTGTCACCCATGAACCCGATGTTGCCGCCCAAACGCATCGCACGATTCATGTCAAAGATGGATTGATTATCTCCTAGGAGTTTTGTGGCACGCTCTGCGCGCCACAAAACTCTAATTTTCGATCTATCAAGCATCGAGCCTGTAGATCCCTAAATGTAGTACATGAAGTCTAGCTGCCGTCTCGAACTGCGTTTTTCAGCCAAATCTTGCAGCGTGTACTTCTGTAAGACAGCATCCGTTGCCCGACCTGCCTCTTGCCAAATCTCTCTCACAATCATTTCTTCCACAGACTTGGCTTCACGTCCTGGTTCAGTAGGGCGAGATTCTGCACCCTCGATACAGCTCAATACCTCTAGCAGGGTAATTTTCCAAGGCTCCCGAGCTAGCAAATATCCGCCGCGCGCTCCCCGTTGACTCCGAACAATTCCAGCCCGCCTGAGCGCCGCCAAAAGTTGTTCAAGATAGCGATCGGGGATATTCTGCTCGGCAGCAATTTGGCGGATTTGTAGAGGTTCGCCGCTGCTATATTGCGTTGCCAACTCCATTAAAGCTAGCAATGCGTATTCACTCTTACAAGACAATTCCACGGGTACAGCTCGTGATAGTTACTCTCTTAGTATACTCCGGTTCTCCACTGGGGTATGACTATTTTCGATAATTTTACGATATTGCCTTATGCACCATAAAGACCGCCTAAACTTTAAACTCAGAGTTTAGGCGGCCATACTTCAGTAAATCAAACGATAGATTAGAACTTGAAGTTGGTTCTGATAGCACCGACGAAACTACTGTCGTTTTCAGAACTGTTGCTAGGAGAATCTAGATAAATCAAGCTAGGCGTGATTGCAATATTGTCATTGACGTTGAACGTATAGAACACTTCAGCCACAAAATTGTTTCTTTGGTTAAAGCGGCTGTTAACAACAGAATCAGTCGGAACACCTGCCGCGTAGGGGGCAATTCCAGCCAAGATGCCCAAGAGATTGCCTTCTCCGCCCAAGTCTTTGAAAGCCAGAGTGCCTTGGAAGCTCCAGACATTATAATCACCCTCGCCAATTCGGCGGATTGGAATGTAAGCACCCCCACCCCCGATTTCAATAGAGTTGAACTTGAAGTTGATTTGCCCCGCGTAAACATTTGCCACCTCAGGATTAGCCGCATCTAGGCTATCTCTGAAACCCAAGAATCCCCCTCGTCTGTAGGTATTGCCATAGGTCAGGGCAGCATCAAAGTTAGAACTTAGAAAGTTCAACTGAGCCACTGCGCTGTAGGTACCATCAAACAAACCATTTTTGGGCAGTGTGCTAGCAGCGGAGCTTCCTGAACCGCCACCTGTATAGCCTAGGTCAAGACCAAAATTTTCGTTGAACTTGAAAAAGACTGTAGCACCTGCATTGCCGCCAAAGAAATCATACTGTGGGGGTCTGCCAAACCTCAGTAAAGAACCAGAGCCACTGTCTCGAAACGGACTGATTCCGGTAGAAACTAAGTCTGTATTACCAAGAGAATTTGCCCAAATACTTACCCGAGCTGGGCCGACAGGAAACCTATAGAACAAATTATCAATGGTCACGTTGTTGCTGCCCGTGGCCGTTGGCGAAGCGGAACTCAAAGCCCACTGAGTCGATCGCGTGCTGCTGCCGAAAGCGCTATGGTTGTTAAAATCAAGCGCCTGTAGCCTTGCCCTCAGCAAATCTTCACCTGTAAAGCTAGTATCTAAATTCAAGCGAACGCGATAGCCAAAGTTGACCTGATCTTCTGGAGCATCAACAACACCATTCTCGATGGGAATCCCAACTTGAAAGATGGTTTCACCCCTAAGCTTGGTAGTTGTAGAGAACTGATTTGCTTCGAGTTCGGCCGTCCGCGCTTCTAGAGAATCTACGCGTCCGCGCAGGGTCGCCAACTCAGCCGCAAACTCTTCCTGCAAACGTTGTAGGGTTGCTAAATCTTCTTGAGTTGCCAAGTCTGCTGTGCTGGAGGCAATTAATTCACTGATCCGATCTAGGCAAGCGTTCATTCCAGCCGCAAACTCGTAGCGAGTCATGGCGCGACTGCCTTTGTAAGTTCCGTCGGGATAACCTGCAATACAGCCATAGCGTTCGACTAGCGACTGCAAAGCCTGGAATGCCCAATCAGTAGGTTGAACATCAGAAAGCTGAGAGATCGAAGTCACCTGAGCTTGAGAACCATCTATACTTTCACTACTATATTGGGCAACTTGGGTTAAGGGTGCAACACCCAATGTTGCGATAGGAGGAACTTGCTCAGCTGCTGTTTGGGCGACTTGTACAGAGGCTTGCTGTTGTACAGAAGGCTCAATGCTAGCTAAGGACAAAGCATCAGACTTGGGCTGAATCTCGGAGGCGATCGCCGAAGAAGAAACAATTAGAACCGTTCCTAGTAGAGCAGGTGCAGTCAGAAAAGACTTCCAAAGAAACTTGGATGACATGTTTTGAATTCCTCACACTTCAGATTTAACAGCCTGTCAAACCACACAAGTGCTATTCTACGTCCGTAGATATGGGAGCACAAGATCTGTTACCAGTAACTTTTGAATATGCTGTTGTGTAGGATACTGATTTGTCAAAAGTTTAACGAGTCAATAATTACTCCTTAATCGCGTTAACTTCTGCTTAACTGTGCAGATTCGGCAGGCCATCTGGAATTTTATTATGAATAAAGTGTGCCAAAAAAACTTCCAGAGCTGATGAATGAATGTTCCCTCATAAAAAATGCCTGGGTTCGTTAAGAACCCAGGCATTAAACTATTTAAGAGAAGCTATGTCCAAAACTGAAACAGCGTTTGAACAAGCGCCCTTCTAGAACTGGAAGCTCGTTCTGATAGCACCAACGAGGCTCTCATCGTTCGCATCATCATTACCAGGGTTGGTGATGAAGATCAGACCTGGTGTGATGGAGATGTTGTCGTTGATTTGGAAGCGGTAGAAACCTTCAACTTGGAAGGCGTTGTCTTGGTTGAAGACAGGGCTGTCAAGACCACCAGGAATGCTGGAGAGGTAGCCCGGTGTTCCTGCAAGCAGACCCAACAGGTTGCCTTCGCCACCCAAGTCGCGGAAAGCCAAAGTAGCTTGGTAGCTCCAAAGGTCGAGGTCGCCTACGCCAATCCGGCGGATGGGGATGTATGCAACGCCGCCGCCCACTTCTAGAGCGCCGAACTTGAAGTTCACTTGACCACCGTAGGTGTTTGCAACTTCAGGACCGCCATCTCCGGTAAGGCCAGTGAATCCACCTTCACCACCGAGGTAGCTGTGACCAAAGGTCAAAGCCGCGTCAACAAAGCTGCTCAAGTAGGTGAGCTGTGCAACCGTACCGTAGCCACCGTCAAAAAGACCAGCAGCAGGCTCAGCGCTAGCAGCATCGGTAGCAGAATAACCAAAGTCAAAGCTGAGGTTGTCAGTCAATTGAATGATGGCACCTGCACCCGCATTACCGGGCATAAAGGCATACTGTGTTGGAGCACCAAAGCTGGTTAGAGCACCACCTGCATCATCATCAAAGGGGCTAATGGAGCTTCTAACGAAGTCAGAGTCAGAAACGCCTGTAGCAGCCAAGATGACTTGAACGCGATCGCCCAGTGGGAAGGTGTAGAACAACTTGCTCAAGGTGACATCGTTGTCAGCGCCTGCACGATCGCCATTACCAAACTTCCAGCTCACACCGCCCAAAGCGTCGGGTGAACCAAAGTCACGAGCTTGCAGACGTGCTCTCAACAGGTCATTTCCTGTAAAGCTGGTGTCAAGGTTCAAACGAACACGGTAGCCAAAGTTGACTTGGTCGTCGTCTGAAGCAATACCGCTTTCAAAAGGAATACCAATACCGAAGATGGTTTCGCCCTTGAGCTTGGTTGTGGTGGAGAACTGGTTAGCTTCCAAGAAAGAAGTCCGAGCTTCCAAGGAGTCTACACGCCCACGCAGGGTCGCCAACTCAGCCGCAAACTCTTCTTGCAGGCGTTGTAGGGTTGCCAGATCTTCTTGAGTCGCTAGGTCTGCGGTGCTGGAAGCAATCAGTTCACTGATGCGATCCAAGCAAGCGTTCATACCAGCCGCAAACTCATAACGAGTCATGGCGCGGCTACCTTTGTAGGTGCCATCAGGATAACCTGCAATACAGCCGTAGCGCTCTACGAGAGACTGAAGTGCTTGGAATGCCCAATCAGTAGGTTGAACATCAGACAGCTGAGAGATCGATGTGACCTGAGACATCCCAGTCTGGCTCTCGTTGCTGTACTGAGCAAGCTGGTCGAAAGAGGAAACTTGAGTGGTTGCAGCAGGCTGCTCGGTTGCAGTCTGAGCGATCTGAACAGGCGCTTGAGGATCTGCCTCAATTGCTGTCTCAACTACAGGGGCTTCAGCCACTGGGGAAGCGACAACAGCTTGTGCAGGGGCAGCGCTGACTTCTAGAGGAGCTGCTTCAGAAGTTAGAGAGTCGATGGTCGAGGCTGCTGCAACTTCATTAAGAAGAGCATCAACATCAGACTTGGGCTGAACATCTGCGGCGATCGCAGAAGAAGAAACAATCATAGCCGCGCCTAGCAGAGCAGGCGTAGCCAACAAAGATTTCCAGAAAAACTTGGATGACATATTTTGAATCCTCACACCTTCAACCTAACGGTTTGTAATCTCAAAACCCGGTCTGCACCATTATAAGCACTAAGATGGACATGCATCAAGAGCAGAGCAGTGATAGGTTAAGAAACCCTTACCTGAAATGACTTGACAGACAGGTAGGCTGAGAAGTTCCCACCTGAATAATTTTTGTCCCAGATGCTTGTCAATGCTCAGTGCAAAAAGTGAAAACCTGACTCATAGGTACGTTTAAAAAACTATCCGCTCCCAATCTTCAGCTTTCCGGAAAATCCTAAGCTAAAGTTTGAGAGCGGTCTAGCGGGTCTTCAGATTGAAACTTAACTGCCAGGAGGAACCCTAGCTTCATCGCTTTAGAAATAAATTCCTAAAACAATTTCAGTTTCTAGAGAGCAGCCCCGGCACACAGCCAGCTTGCACCAATCTGATGACCCATGCATTTACTACTGCTATCTTGCACAGGCATCACCTCCTCATTCCTAAATGGTTGACTCGAAGGGCAGAGCCTATGGCTCCGGGTGTTTCCACCTGTTTATGAAGATAGCACAGCAGAAAAGAGTTGTGTACTCAATAAAGCTTCTGTTCTGGCTTAGGATTTTCATCCAATGAGGGAGTTTGCGCTTTGCGATCGCAAACTTCTAATAATTAAAGCCTGGAAAATTCGCCGCAGGGGCGCTTTCCCAGGCTTTGGTTGCAAAATCAGAGCTACAGGGATTTCTGCTATTTACAGAAGCCCTTTTTGAGACTGCCAGCGCAGGAACGCATTGCCGAGATGGCTGGCAGTCTCAGTTCACCGCTTAGAGAGCGTTACCACGTGGCAATACCTCTTCGGGGAATACAAATTTTTCGTGAATCTGGTCTTGAGGAGCCATCCAAGCGCGGATGCCCTCATTCAACAAAATGTTCTTGGTGTAGAAGGTCTCAAACTCAGGGTCTTC
>DATNPL010000189.1:0-2741 GCA_036703255.1 Coleofasciculaceae cyanobacterium | reverse complement strand
TCAGAGTGGGGCAAAGATTTGTTCGCTGATATCCGGTCTGTCGTGAATACGGGTCAGCGTCAAGGGCTTTCTGCTTTTGAGTCTATTTCTGCTGCTTTGAACCCCCACCAATCCCTATTCCCTCTGAGTTGAGTAATTACTCCATCACGACTGGAACTTCCCGGAATGCCAGCAATCCTGGAACATAGGCAAAGGTTGTAGGACGGCGAATCACTACCGATTCCTGAAGCGTCAGGTCGGGAAATCGCAGAACAGCTATCGCGGCACAAGCAACACGGTCATCTTCCTCAAATCCCACATCGACTCCGGCAACAGTTTTCACCTCACCAAAGTCATCCTCCCTTACCACTAATGACCGTAACTCTTGTTGGAGAGCGATCGCTGCCTCTGGAGTAGCTGTCTGAGTTAAGGTCAGCAGAGGGTGACACATGAGAAAACCTTCTGAAATGAAAGCGTGAATTGAAGAATGGATTGAATTTAGCACTAAAACAAATCACTTCATGCAAGTCAAAAAAGCTGTTGTTCATATGCAGGATTTGAACCTGCGACACCTTTCTTTTGAGGAAAGCGCTCTACCACTGAGCTAGTATGTAAGCTTTTTGGGTCAGGGCACGAAGTGTAAATTGGATTTGTGATTCCGCACAAGTTAGGAAAGCGGTTGATACATTCAGATGCTCTACTGATTGAGCTATTACCCCAACCGGAGTAAGCAGGAGTCGCACCTGCAACCCTCTGATCCCTTAGTATGTAAGCTTTGCAAGTCAGGGTGCGAAATTGAACGATTAACCGTAAACCGCTTCAGGGCGAATGATTAAGTCACCACTCGGACGGCGATCGATCACATAAGTAGAGAGCCGATTAGTGTTGACATCCAAATGTCTAGAAACTTGTTCTTTAACAGCTACATCATTCATACCTGTGGTAATTCCTAGCTGAGTTTCTGTAATGTCCAGCGATCGCCCTTCAAATCGAATATGTACCATTGCTATCACCTCTTGTTTCTCTATAAAACAACGGAAGGAGGAGGAGTCGAACCTCGATAGCGTTACACTATCCTCTGGTCTTCCAAGCCAGTTGCCGTCCACACAGCCGCACCTTCCATCAGCGGAAACTGGAGGAATCGAACCTCTACAGCATGAACTGCACGCCTGTTTTCGAGACAGGTTGCTGACCTTCAGCCGCAGCTTCCATTTGGGGTGACTGACGAGAGTCGAACTCGCTAACACTGGTGTCACAGACCAGCCCCTCCACCACTTCAGGCTCAGTCACAGTGGAACCAAGGGGACTTGAACCCCTAACCTCCTGTTTGCAAGACAGGCGCTCTAGCCAGTTGAGCTATGATCCCAGTTGGTGGATCTGGTCGGAGTCGAACCGACTGCCTTCCGATGAGAATTGCACTCATCCCTCGTACAAGTTCACAAAGCAGTTTTTGCTTCTTAACAGGAAGTGAGTATGTATGCTTTGCCTGTTGGGGTACAAGGTGGTTTAGATGCTCTGCCACTAGAGCTACAGACCCAGGTTTGGTGGATTCTGGTCGGATTTGAACTGACATCTTTCTGCTTGCAAGGCAGACGCTTTCCCAGTTAAGCTACAGACCCATATGGCAGGAGTGGTAGGAATCGAACCTACACCAGTCGATTTAGAAGATCGATGCCCATTCCATTAGGCGACACTCCCACAAGTTGGTAGTCCTGGCAGGATTTGAACCCGCAACCCTCTGTTTGTAAGACAGATGCTCCACCGTTGAGCTACAGGACTACGAGAGCGAATGACGAGACTCGAACTCGTATCTAGAGATTGGCATACTCTAATGTTTGCCCTTACACCACATTCGCATTGGAGCGATCGACGAGATTTGAACTCGTACCAGAGAGTTGGAAGCCCCCCGTGCTTGTCCGTTACACCACGATCGCTTACAGCGCACTTACGTGAACGCATTCTGGGGCTGGTGACAGGAGTTGAACCTGCAACCGACTGTTTACAAGACAGTTGCTCTGCCGTTGAGCCACACCAGCACATCTGGATCAGACGATGGGGATTAAACCCATATCGGGAGCGTACTAGGCCCCTGTGTTGCCAGTTACACCACGTCTGCATTTGGAGCAGGTGACAGGAGTTGAACCTGCAAGAAGGCAGTACGAAAGCCTCATGTTGCCTGTTACATCACACCTGCATTTGGTAGCGGAGCCGGGATTTGAACCCGGTACGTGAAGGCTTATGAGACCCCAGAGCGCACCATAGCTCCATCTCCGCGAGTACCCCTGACAGGAATCGAACCTGCAACACACTAGTTTTAAGCAAGCGATGTCTACCGATTGCATCACAGGGGCATTTGGTGGGCTGTGTAGGTTTTGAACCTACGCGCTTCCGCTTAAGAGGCGGCTGCTCTGCCAACTGAGCTAACAGCCCAAAGGTGGGTCGCCCAGGGGTTGAACCTGGATAAGTCCGCTTAAAAGGCGGCTGCATATCCGCTCTGCCAACAACCCGAAGTAAGTTGATTTTTTTGTGTGAGCTTTGCTCACACAAAAAATCATTCATTTTGGTACACCGAGCAAGACTCAAACTTGCTAATAGCCCACTTATCGGGTGGGTGCGTCGATCACTTCCGCCTTCGGTGCTTGGTACTCCGGGTGGGAATTGTATGGCCTTCGGCATTCAAGAAACGCGAAGCGTCTCCGTTAGGAGAAACCCACAAAACCTAGATCCTCGGTAAGCGAGCGTCTTCCCTTCCGTCACGGGAG
>DATNPL010000173.1:0-22511 GCA_036703255.1 Coleofasciculaceae cyanobacterium | reverse complement strand
CCTCACGTCCGGGTAGTAAGTCTTTGATCCGCTCCCACTGGTCATCTCGCAGCGCATAACGTCGGGTCATCATTCCTGCTCTACTGGCTTCTTCTCTAGTCTTGCTATCTCCACTCTATACTAATTGATGACACGCCCTAGGGGTAAGCGCCCTCTGCCTAAAACCAGGAATTCAAAATAGAATCTTATTATTTTTAAAAAAAATGTGAATTTAATCCGGAATGGCTCCTTTGGGCGGTGATGAACAACTTATACAAGTTGAGGCGCGACCAGAGTGGAAACTTCTTTAACTGAGAGACTGTTTGCCGTCCTGCTTAGCCTGATTACGTTGGGATCAGTGGCTACCCTAACCTATATCCTGATTACCGCAGAGCCGACTGCCGTTCCTACCCAGAGCTACTTACAGCAATAGTTTGACCCCGCAATAGTTTGATCCAGTCGGCGCTTGATCCAGCCATCGATCACCGAAAAATTGCCGAAGATTCACCGATTTAAATAACTCGCAACACACTCGGAACCGTTACAGAGTCAAATGAGCGAATTTCCTCTAGCGCTTCTCGGAAATTCCCTTCTCTAACATGGTGTGTAATCACAACAATCTCAGCCCGATCGCCCTCCAGCCCAATCTGCACCACTGATTCTAAACTGACGTTGTGATTGCCAAAACAAGTTCCCAGTCTCCCAATCACTCCCGGATTATCGTGGGTTAAAACGCGGGCATAGAATCGGGTGACTAGATCAAATATGGGGGCGATCGAACAATAGTCTTGATGAGAGCAGGCTAGTAAAGGATCGAGTAAAGGCTTGCCATCCTGCACCACCGCCCCACGACCCACTTTAAGAATGGCAGCAATGTTTAAAATATCTGACACTACCGCGCTTGCAGTTGGCCCTGAACCTGCCCCTGGGCCATAAAACATAACTTGTCCTACCGGATCTCCCTCGATCAAGATGGCATTAAAAACGCCATTCACGTTGGCTAAAGGATGGGCTTTAGGCACGAGCGTCGGATGAACCCGCACCTGAAGCTGAGCCAGCTTGGCTGAATCTTGACTATGGTTTCCTGCCCCTAAGACCGCATCCCGCTTTGCCGTTGCCAACAGCTTAATGACAAAGCCTAGCTTCTCGGCATAGGCAATATCGGTAGCGCTCACCTGACGGATGCCCTCGCAGTGAACCTCAGCCAGCTTGATCCGTCCTCCAAAGGCAAGAGAGGCCAAAATAGCGATTTTGTCTGCTGCGTCTAGCCCATCCACATCGGCGGTTGGATCAGCCTCGGCATAGCCCAGCGCCTGTGCATCTGCCAGGACGGCATCAAAGCTGCTGCCCTCAGTCTGCATCCGGCTGAGAATATAGTTGGTGGTGCCATTGACAATGCCTGTAACAGACTCAATGCGATTGGCGCAAAGAGACTGCTTCAAAGGCTCAATCACCGGGATGCCGCCTGCTACAGCCGCCTCCAGCAGGACATAAACCCCAGCCTCATTGGCCGCCGTAAAAATTTCGTCACCAAACCGGGCGATCGCCGCTTTATTGGCCGTCACCACATGCTTGCCATGCGCAATAGCCTTCAGCATTAAAGACCGGGCAGGCTCTAGCCCCCCCATGACTTCAACCACCAGATCAATGTTGGGGTCAGTGACGATGGATTCTAGATCAGTTGTCAAGAGGTGAGGCGGCAAATTTACAGCACGGGGTTTGTCGAGCGATCGCACGCCTACCCGATAAATCTCGATCTCTTGCAATAACGGATGTCGCTGTGCAGGATGTAGCAAGATATCTGCTGTGCCAGATCCAACGGTTCCCAATCCCAGTAGACCAACCTTAAACGCCACAATCTCAACTCACTACGAGACTTCTTCAGCGAACCCCTTTGGGGTCATGATCTCAACCGATTATCGATGTTTCGGCAAGGTGAACATAGCGCCCTGGCAGAAATCAATAACCTACTTGAAATACCATCCCCCAATTGTATGGGAGTTTCACCTACGTTAGAGCTTCGCTAGCAGAGCAACAAGACAAACAAAAACCCCGGCACAAGACCGGGGAGAACTAGTTGCATTCAGGAACATGCTTTAGAGGTTGATTAGAGAATAGCGATCGACTGTGGCGCTAATTGTTCGCTCCTGTGACAATCTTGTGTCAGGCAAGAGAAGGTGCAACGAGCAGCCAATCTTCATCTCTGCCTTAAACTCTCTTGATAAACATGTCAACTCAACTGTTACAAGATGTCCTAGTATGGTAAGCAAAAGGTGTACGTGATCAAACGGCATGGGCGCAAGCGTCAGAGTCTGCATTTCTGGAGCAGCTTGCGATAATGCACCGATACTGGCGCGATCGCACCTGTGTAGTTAACGCCTATCAATCTAGGTTGGTATCCGCACTAATGTGAGATAGCTTCAAGTGTCGCAGGGTGTTAGCCTCATATGGGTCACACTAAGCCGTCTCAATCCTTGATGTGCCTGGAATTCCCTTGTACTGATATAGCCGTGGGCTAACCTGTGCCCCAGGAAATTCCCCGAAGTAGGTTGAGATGCATAGTCAAAATCAGCGATGTTATCCGATTACTTTTTCCGCACATCTTGCTAACTCTACTCCTCATTCTGAGGACAGAACAGCACCACAGACGCAAATGCCTCAGTGCTCATCTCAAAACAAAGTGGCGATCGACTCTCCATCCCCTGATTCTCCACCCCCTTACTCACCTGCTCTGGCCCCCTCTCTTGACTGCCCATCTGTCCTGGAAGACGCGGACGCTTCACAAATTTTGGCGTATCTTCAGACTGGGAGTTTGTGGGTCGTCAATAGCCGTCGGCGCAATGGGCTAATTCTCTGCAAGCCCTTCTATGCTGAGTTTGCGGGGCCGGGAGCCGCAGTGGGGGGAGTCTTTGATCTAGACTGCCAGAAGGTGATTCCAGTAGGTAATTTGTCTATGGTTCAGCCCACTTCGCATGAAGCACGGCATGATGCCTATCTGATTCGCCGTCAGTGGATTCGTTTGACGCAGCAATTTACCGATCAAACGGTGCCGCTTCAGCGTGCTCAAATGATTCTCAATCAGTTCGAGAACTATTTTGATCAAGATACGATCGCCCGCATCCCCGACGAGGCGTTTGCTCTGCTCGTTGGTGTCTTGCCCTACTCTGTGCGGATGGCAAGACGCCGACCTGGCAAACTCAACGTTAAGGCCAAAGCCTAACTGGGTTTAAGTTCAGGGCAAAAATCCTGAATTGCCTGCCAAATGTCAACTTGAACGTTGCCAAGGGCATGGTCGCTATCCAACTCGACTAGCTTCACCCAAGGACGCTGAGCCGCGTAGTTACGGCTGGCTTCGATGGAAATAATCTCATCCTGCCGTCCATGTAAAATTAGCGTGGGGATCGATCGCTGGAGCTGAGTGTCTTTATACTGAGCCGCATCTGTTACAAACGTATAGCCAAGCGGCAGCATTTTCTGTTCACCATAATGATAAACCTGAAGCGATCGCGTTGCTTGCCACTGCTGCATTTGCTCTGGGCCAATCCGAGGCAGCCAATGGGCTAAAAAATCGAAAGCAGGAGCCAGCAGCACCAATCGATTCACCTGAGAACACTGTTCACCCACCCAAGCCGCCGTCAAACCTCCCAAGCTAGAGCCGATTAGCGTCACAGAGGCATCATCAGGCAACAGCGATCGCGTTTGCTGGATCTGACGGCTCAGCGTCAAATTAGAAAAATCTCCTTGGTTAAAATCGGGTGTGACGAGGGTAAGATCGATCGCTCTAAAGCTTTCTCTAAGACTTTGGGCTTTGACCGATTGAGGGCTTGAGGCAAAACCATGTAGGTAAACATAAGTTTCCATGACACATAGCGCTACGCGCCCAAATAGAGAGATTAAGTGAAAGCCACGCATAGCATGGCTTTCACTTAATCTTAATTGCCCTGATCATAATGAGGAATGGCGCTCTATTTTTGCAGCTCTATCTTTGTAAATGAAGCAGTTCTTCAAGAGCAGCCAAGAGTTTCACCCGGACAGTCACAATTTCAGCCTGTGAATTGAGGACAAAGTGCCAGGAGACATTGACGCTGAATAAGGAAGTTTGAACCTTGCCTGATACCTTGACCTCCGTATCGCCATCAAGGATTTGGAGAGTACCTTGAATCGGTAAAGCCTTCATGCCTTTCGCATCTTTCTCCAAGTAGGCTGCGATCGCCTCCTGGCCTACCACAGGAGCTTCAAAGGGGGGATAGAGCTTGCCTGTCTCAGCAAACAAACTTGAAGCCCCCCTGAAATCCTCAGCATTGAAAGCGGCAAAGTATTTAGACATTGTAGGATGAGAGATTCCGGCGATCGCGCCCTCTGGGCCAGCGCTGGGAGTATTTTGGAAATTACTGGGGGGATTATTTTCTAGATGAGTTGAAGGGGTATTCACGATCGCCTCTCCGCGAAGTGGCCACTAAATCTTGTTTGTACAAGCCACATTAGCAACCTCTGCCAGAATTGTTCTACATCTCAGGGTATAACCTGCCTGCTAGCTCTCTTCTAGAGGGACTCGCTCCGCCTGAGCTGTTCTCGCTCTGGTAAATTCGGGCACACTATCTTAGTTCCTTCGGATAGGGGATGTGCCTCCTGGCTGTAAAGGCCGGGGGGCTTTATTTTTAGAGCCGCATTTTTTAAGAGCGCAGATTCCTAGTCGAATTTATCCAGACAAAATCACTTATTGACCCTATCTCAGGCCAATGTCTGCGCATCGTCCAATTCAGGCTTCTATAATAAATTACTGGAAGGGCTGTACGCCCCGATCGCGATCTTTCTGAGCCTGAGCTATCCATGACCTCTTCTCCTCGCCGCTACCACATCACGACCTTCGGTTGCCAGATGAACAAAGCCGACTCTGAGCGCATGGGAGGAATTTTGGAAGACATGGGCTTTCAGTGGTCAGAAGATCCTAACCAGGCAGATGTCATCCTTTATAACACTTGCACTATTCGCGACAATGCTGAGCAAAAGGTGTACTCCTACTTGGGCAGACAGGCCAAGCGTAAGCATGAGCAGCCTGATTTGACGCTGATTGTGGCGGGTTGTGTCGCTCAGCAAGAAGGCGAGGCCTTACTGCGACGGGTGCCTGAGCTAGATCTGGTTATGGGGCCACAGCATGCCAATCGGCTACGAGATTTGCTAGAAGAAGTATTCAGCGGTAATCAGGTCGTTGCCACCGAAGCAATTCAAATCGTTGAGGATATCACTAAACCCCGTCGAGACAGCACGGTTACAGCTTGGGTCAATGTCATCTATGGCTGCAACGAGCGCTGTACCTACTGCGTTGTGCCCAATGTACGGGGGATAGAGCAATCTCGCACGCCCGAAGCCATCCGCTCTGAAATGGAGGTTTTAGGCCAGCAAGGCTTCAAGGAAGTGACGCTGCTGGGACAAAATATTGATGCCTATGGGCGCGACTTGCCTGGTTCAACTGCCGATGGCCGCCACCAGCATACGTTGACTGACCTGCTGTACTTTGTCCATGACGTACCGGGAATCGATCGCCTCCGGTTTGCCACTAGCCACCCGCGCTACTTTACCGAACGGCTGATTCGAGCCTGTGCTGAACTGCCCAAAGTCTGTGAGCATTTTCATATTCCGTTTCAGTCGGGTGATAACGAGGTCTTAAAGGCCATGTCGCGTGGCTATACCCGTGAAAAGTACCTGCGCATTATTGACATGGTGCGACGATATATGCCTGATGCTTCTATCAGCGCTGATGCCATTGTCGGGTTTCCAGGGGAGACTGAAGCCCAGTTTGAAAACACCTTGAAACTGGTAGAAGCGGTCGGATTTGATCTGCTCAATACTGCGGCCTATTCACCTCGTCCCGGTACTCCGGCTGCTCTTTGGGAAAATCAACTCAGCGAAGAAGTCAAGAGCGATCGCCTGCAACGGCTGAATCATCTTGTGTCAACTCAAGCGGCTGAGCGATCGCAGCGATATTTAGGACGCATTGAACAAGTGTTGGTAGAAGATCAGAACCTCAAAGATCCAACACAGGTGATGGGTCGCACAGGCGGCAACCGTCTGACCTTTTTCGCAGGCGATATTACTCAACTCAAAGGTCAGATTGTCCCAGTTAAAATCACCACTATTCGCCCGTTTAGTCTCACCGGAGAGCCGATAAACCAGCCCGTCTGCGTTTAGGCGATCGTCAACCCGGCAGTTCGTCCATCCTGATCGACAGCCTAGAGTACCGTGATTGTCACCTTCTTTATCCTGGTCTTGGGTCTTACGCCTTCACTGCTTTCGCTGTGGTTTGCGCGAGAGACCAGCGCCCGAGCCGAGGCTCGGCTACAAATCGCGATCGAGTCTTTGGCGAACCGAGGTCTGCCCTTTCATCCTTCATCCGATCATCACTATGTGGAAGGCGTTGGCTACATCATCGGCGACTTAACCTGCGAGTTCAACGCGCGATCGAGCTACATTCGTTGTGCCGTCAACCCCAGCGGCTCCTGTCAAGAGTGCAGCCACTATCGCCAGAGCGAATAGATCTGGCACAAGCGATATTCGGCATCCTTATTGGGGTAGTGCGCGTCAATGGATTTTTGAGGCAGGATGTTAGTACGCCGATCGTATTTGCTCGGCCATGTCTTTCAAGGCAGATCCTTTCTTAAAATTTCACCCTTCACATCCTCAAGCTGCATGACGACTCGCCGCATTTTAGACTTGCTCAGAACTGGACAACCTGATGAAACTGTCACCATTCAAGGATGGGTGCGTACTAAGCGTGAACTCAAAGAATTCTCCTTTGTGGAAATGAACGATGGATCTTCCATGTCGGGGCTTCAAGTCGTGGTTAATCAGACGCTACCCGACTATGCCGATTTGGTCAAAAAGCTAAACACAGGAGCCTCTGCCGAGATGTCAGGTGTGCTGGTGGCTTCCCAAGGCAAAGGACAGCGAATCGAGCTGCAAGCCTCTGCTGTCACCGTCTATGGCGAAGCTGATGCTGAAACTTATCCCCTGCAAAAGAAGCGGCACTCGTTTGAATTTCTCCGATCGATCGCCCATCTGCGTGCCCGCACTAACACGATGGGAGCCGTTTTTCGGGTGCGAAATGCCTGTGCAACTGCCGTCCACAGCTTTTTTCAGGAACGAGGCTTTTTGTGGATGCACACGCCGCTGATTACGGCCAGCGATGCCGAGGGCGCGGGTGAACTGTTCACCGTGACGACGCTGGATCTAAAAAAGCCGCCCCTGACGGAGGCAAAAGAAATTGACTTTAACCAGGACTTTTTTGGCAAGCGGGCTTACCTCACCGTCAGCGGTCAGCTAGAAGCAGAAATTATGGCGATGGCGTTTACCAACGTCTACACCTTTGGCCCTACCTTCCGGGCTGAAAATTCTAATACCTCACGCCATCTGGCAGAGTTTTGGATGATTGAGCCAGAGATGGCTTTCTGCGACCTGATCGGCAACATGGAGATTGCCGAGGCGTTGCTAAAGCATATTTTTCGGTATGTGCTGGAAACCTGTCCTGAAGATATGGAGTTCTTTAACCAGCGCATTGACGACTCAGTGCTGGCAACGGCGAATAACATTATCGATAGCGAGTTCGCCCGCATTACCTATACTGAGGCGATCGCCCTGCTGGAAAAAGCTGACAAGAAATTTGAGTATCCGGTTTCTTGGGGGCTAGATCTTCAGTCAGAACATGAGCGCTATCTGGCAGAGGATTACTTCAAAAAGCCGACAATCGTGACAGATTATCCAGCACAGATCAAGGCTTTTTACATGCGGATGAATGAAGATGGCAAAACGGTGAGAGCAATGGACATCCTGGCTCCGAAGATTGGTGAAATTGTCGGCGGCTCTCAGCGGGAGGAGCGGCTAGATTTCTTGCAGCGCCGCATTCAAAGCATGGACATTCCTGAAGAGGAGCTATGGTGGTATCTAGATTTGCGGCGGTTTGGCACGGTGCCTCATGCGGGGTTTGGCTTGGGCTTTGAGCGGCTAGTGCAATTTATGACGGGTATGGGCAATGTCCGGGACGTCATTCCCTTCCCCCGTACACCCCTCAGCGCTGATTTTTAAAGTCTCGCACCTAATAAAAGGATGACTGCCTCGCTAAACGAGGCAGTCATCCTTTTATTAGGCTTGATCATCAAGCTTGGACTAGGAATAATTAAGCTTGGTTTTGGACGGCTTGTTGACGCTTTAGTAGCTTAAACGCTGCCACTGCCCCGATCGCCAAGGCCGCTGCTGTTCCAGGCTCAGGAATTTCTCTTGGCTCTTGAGGGGATTCAGGGACAGTCGGCACCACTGCAACAGGTGGCAGAGTGATGACAGGCGGCGGCTCTACTGGGTTTGGATTAGAAGGAGGTGGCGTTACAGGAGGGGGAGTGACAGGAGGTGGGGTAACGGGAGTTGAGCTAATGGGAGGTAATGTAGGAGAAGTACCTGCCAGTTTGCTGCTGCCTTCGCGATCGGCTCCTACGCTCATCAAACGCACGCCAAAGTCCTGATTTGAGAAATAGCTCAAATCCAGACCCTTCTGAAACTTAGCGCCTGCACTAGATGCCAGGAAAGAGTCTGATAGAGAAAGGGTGAACCAAGCAGAACGGAAGTCGTCTCCTTGTCCAATGCCCTCTTGGCCGATTTCTACGCCAGCATCAAAGACGTGGGAACCTCCATCTCCTTTCATATTATTGCTCTTGCCACCAACGCTGCCTACACTACCTGCATCAAAGGAATACTTGATATTGCGGTCGGCAACGCTGATCGTCTTGCCAGCTGCATTAAGATATTGCAGTCCACTAATCTGTAAGCCTGCTAGAAGTGAATCATCGCCGACGTTAAAGAACAGACCCCGCAGGTCAGCAATACCAGCGACATCAGCTTTAAACAGGACTTTGCCTGAGCCGTTCTGATCGTCCAGCGTGATTTTGGTGCTGGCAGGGCTACCTGTAAAAGGCTGTGTATCTATTGTGAGGGAGGCCGCTTGGGCGGGCGCTAACGTGGCCGAGTAGGCAGTGAATCCTGCGATCGCCAAAGTAGCAGATAAAACCTGAGCAGATAAGATGTATCTGCGGAGCGCATTTCTCATAGCTCGCTAAATAGTTTCCTGAATGTTCTACGTCATCATGTATTAGAACATACACAGATTTAGCAACTCTCTCATCAGTAGTTCAACGGTTTTTAGCCGACTGGAATTCCGAGCTACAGATGTAAACCGCTAAACACAAAGCGTAACCTGCTTCGGGAAGATCTATCTTTATCATCTTTTTTTATACTTAAAGTTTTGGTGTACTTAAGAAATGATCTTTCTTAAGCGAGAGACTGCTGACTGGAGAAACTAAGATCACTAGCTCCAGCACTAGATACTTTGCAGTTCCATACTTTGCAGTTCTACGGGTGCAGGACAGACGATACACATGGGCTGACCTGTGCGGGGATGAGCGAAGGAGAGCTGGTATGCGTGCAGGCAGTAACCGCAATCTCCAGGAACCGCAGTTTCTCCGGCTTCTGGTTGGTATATCGGTATGCCGCCTACCCCATATAGCGGATCGCCCAGCAACGGATGCCCTGCCGCTGCCAAATGAATCCGAATCTGGTGAGGTCGCCCAGTGAGAATAGTGACTTCCAACAAGGTGCTGCTGCTATTGCGCCTTAGCACTCGACATTCGCTGTGGGCAAATCGCCCGTCAGGGGTTGCGCCGTAAATGTAGCCCAAAATCGGATGGGGAATCTTGCCGATCGCATAGGTCAGCGTGAGCTGATCGGGAATGGAGATGCCGATCACCAGCGCTCGGTAGGTTTTCTGGATTTGGCGATCGCGCATTTGCTGGCTCAGATGAGATTTGGCCAGGGGCGATCGAGCCATAAGCATTAGCCCTGAAGTGCCGCGCCCCAGCCGATGAATGGGCACTGGGAAATTCTGAGAATCTAGAGACTCCTCTTGGGGATACATACGCTGCACCTGTCGCAGCAGCGTATGCTCTAGAAAACCACCCCCTGGCAGCACAGGTAGACCCGAGGGCTTTGCCACAATCAACAGGTCAGGGTCTTCGTACAGGACATCAAAGGAGAGCGGTACGGCTGGCTCTTGCCAGGGCAGACGGTGATAGGTGAGCCGCTGCCCAGCACGCAAGAGGGCATCCGCCGTAGTGGGGTGGTCATCCAGTAAGATTTGTCCCGCCGCAATCCGACTCTGCCACTCTGCGAGGCTAGAGTGGGAATAACGCCGACTGTAATACGCCAGAACGGTCAACCCTGCGCTGGAGCGATCGACCTGCTCTTGATAAGTCCAGCCCTGATTAAGCAATCCTTCCCCTTCAACGGCTGAGCCACTGCAAATTAACAGGTTACTTGGTCGATGCCTTGCGTCTGCGTCTTGCCACAAGGCCGAGTCCGCCAAGCACTACTAGCGTACTGTAAATTGTGGCAGGCTCAGGGACAGGTTCTACAGAGCGACGAACGGCTGTCACACCGATGGGGCGCTTTAAGCTGCTGTCTGTAGTCGCAATTCCGGTGAATTTTGTGGCACTGCCTTTGGCATCTTTGTAGGCAAGGACAGAGCCAATATTGTCTTGACCTGCGGCATTGTTAAACCCGATCGCGTAGAGGTTGTTGCTGTTTTCGCCAGCACCGAACGTCAGGCTACCTATAAAATTGCTGCTGGGCGCAGTGCCTGTGTAGTTTGTAGAAAGCGTGCTGACCAATTGACCCGAGAAATCATACTGACGAATGCCGCCCGCAAAATCGCTGACAAACAGGCTCTGTTCATCTGGGGCGATCGCTAACCCCAACAGGCTGACGAAGCCAAAGCTTTCTTCCAGAGGAGTGGGTTGAGCCACAAATACGCTGGGTGCCGTGGTCGGTGCCAAACCCGCAACTTGTTCAGGGCTATAGCGAACCACCTGGCTTTCAAACGCAAAGGCCAGATCTCCCTTGGCGTCATTGGCTGTTCCTTCTGTGGTGACGTAGAGGCTGCCGTCTGGGGCAAACAGCAAGCCGTTAGGGCCATTTAATCCGTCTTTGGTGCCAAAGCCGCCATTGTTATCTGAGGCAAAGACTCCCAGAAATGAGCCGTTGGCGTCATAGCGCAAGATTTGATTGGTACGGAAGCTGCTGACATAAAGGCTGCCATCTGGGCCAAAAGCATTGCCGTAAGGTCGAGTCAGTCCTGCTCCAGAAGCGGCAACCCCTAGAAAGTCTCCCGTGGAACTGTACTTCAGAACGGCTGAGTTTTTGGGATAAAGGGGATCAAATAAATTAAGGCTGCTATTTCCGCCGCTGCTGACATAAAGGTTGCCATCGGGGCCAAAGGTGAGGGCATCGGGTGCGCTTAGCCCACCGCTGCCTGGAGCCGTGAAATTACCGATCGTGCTTGCCGTTCCTTCATCAAATTTGATAATACTATCGTTCTCGCTGTTGCCGATGAGCAAGATAGCATCAGCAGGAATAGCGCCAAAACTCAACAATGACAAAGAACTCAGAACGACAGAAGCTTGGAGACGCAGTTTCATGAAGCTTTAATGCCAGAGGAATGAACATTCCATTCTTGAGAACCCCATCCTAGACCAGCAGTGTGTTTGGCTACAGATCACCGTTTCTTTACGGATATTCCGTGAAGATGTGAAGGCTGAATGAAGCTATCGGCAATTTCAGCCGTGCTGGGTTAAGAAACGGTAAGTTTGGCTCAAGATATTCCTCAATTCGCTGCGCATAGAGCGGTTCTCAGTATGGTTTCGATCGAATCTCTGAAAAGCCCCCGATTCTTGTTATTTGGCTTAGGGGGAGCGATCGCCGCCATCCACCTAACCCTAACTTCAACCGCCGATCACTTTCCTCTATTTAGCAATGGTCTGCTGCTGTGGACAGGCGTAGGAATCCTACTCTGGTCACGCCGCTACGATCTGCCTTTGGGCAACAATTTGGGCGGCAGCTTAGGCAGCAGATGGGGCAGCAAGCTATGCGGAATTTTATTGCTCGGTTGGGGTTTGCTCAACAGTGTTGCTGTTAAACCTAGCGAGCTGTTTTTGCATCTCTTCCCGGTGACGGCAGCTCTGGGCGTTGTCCTGATTACTTCTGGATTCTCAGGCTTAAAGCATTACCGAGGAGAGCTATTGGTGCTGGCTTTTTTGGCTGTAGTGCCTGAAGCTGTCGCCAAGGTGATTGACATCTCAATTCTGACGGCTCAATATGCAACACATCTCCTGCAATGGACAGGATTTGAAGTGATGCGCCAAGGAGCAGTGATTCTGCTGCCTGCGGGCGGTATTGAAGTAGCAGATACCTGCTCAGGCATGTCTGTGATCGTGCATCTGTTGGGAATTGCCGTTCTGGTGGTTCAGCTATTTCCCACAGGATGGCGCTTGCGAGCTGCCATATTGGCGGCAGCGATCGCCCTCGGGTTTGCCATCAATGGGGTTCGGGTTGCAGTGCTGGCGGCTTTATCGGGTGCAGAAAATCCTCAAGCTTTCAAGTTCTGGCATATTGGGGATGGCTCACACGTTTTCTCGGTTGCGGCTCTGCTGGCTTTCGGGCTGATCTGCTACGCGTTGATGGGTCGGCAAAAGATTTTAGACTAACTTGGCGATACCGCTAGAGTATCAATCCGCAGACCATTAGATATTGGACAATTCCGATCGCTCTCCCTACTGTGGTAACTAATTCATCCGTATAAAACAGTATGGCGATCGCCCCCAATATTCGATGGGATACCGCTCGATATGAGAATCAACATGCATTCGTCTGGGAATACGGCGAATCGCTCCTTGATCTGCTCTCGCCACAGTTGGGCGAACGGATTTTGGACTTAGGCTGCGGCACCGGGCATCTGACTGCAAAGATTGCGGCAAGCGGGGCAGAGGCGATCGGTATAGATGCCGATGCTGCCATGATTGAGAAAGCTCAGCAAAATTATCCACATCTGTCTTTTGCCGTTGCCGATGCGAGAACATTTCAGGTGGCTCAGCCCATAGATGCTGTCTTCTCTAATGCCGTTCTGCATTGGATTCATCAGCCCGATCGCGTGATTGGGCAAGTTGGGCAAGCGCTCAAGTCTGGCGGGCGCTTTGTGGCAGAATTTGGCGGTCAGGGCAATGTTGCTGGAATTCTGCGATCGCTTCAGCAGGCACTCCAGCCCTACTGTTCTTCTCCGCCCAACCCCTGGTATTTTCCTAGCCTGAGCGAGTACACGACTCGTCTAGAGTGCCAGGGGTTTGAAGTGATCTATGCGGCATTGTTCGATCGCCCGACTCCGCTGCAAGGGGGTGAGGCTGGCATGGCGAACTGGCTGAAAATGTTTGCTCATGGCTTGCTAGCTGAATTACCCGACCCCGCACAAGCCCAGGTGATTCAGGCTGTTGAGGCAGACCTGCGATCGACACATTATGCAGCCGATGAAACGGGCGGTCAATGGACAGCCGATTATCGTCGGCTTCGAGTCTTGGCGGTCAAAAGCTAATAGTTTTGGTGCAGCTCTTTGCGCTGCACCGAAACTATTTTGTGGATTTCCGCATTAAGAATACAGGAGCGAGACGCTGCGCTGCCGCGATCAGTTGCTCAGGCTTACCGCCCGATCGCCCATTGTTTGCTTCACCTGATCGGCAAGGCGGATGGCAAGCGCCAAAATCGTCAGGGTAGGGTTGGCATAGCCGCCTGTAGGAAAAACGGCGCTGCTAGCAATGTAGAGATTAGACACGCCATGAACCTTGCAGTTGCCATCCACTACGCCTTGTTTGGGGTCGTCACTCATGCGCGTTGTGCCCATGTGGTGATGCGCGGTGCTGCTCATCAGAAAAGGCTTGCCGTTATCGCGATAGAGATTGAGCTTGCCCAAGCCCGATCGGTTAATGTCCTCAGCCATAATGTCTTGCGATCGCGCAATTCGCTCCAGATCCGATTGACTGAGATGCCAATGCAGCTTGGCCTTGCGACAGCCGAGGCGATCGACCTGGTCGCTAAGCGTAATCCGATTTTCGGGATCGGGCGACTGCTCAATTAAGCTCCAGACTTCGTAGTAGCCAAACTTGCGCTCTTTCTTCTTCCACTCTGACCAGCCACAGCGACCCATATCTGCCGGGATATTGGGCTGCAAGGGGTCAATAATGGCAGCGCGATAGGTTGCCTTAAAGATATCTCCCAGCCCAGAACCGACCCCTGCCAAGAGCTGCCGGATTTCTTTGGGAGACTTACCGCCTTGGGTAAACGCCTTAAACAGCAGCCGCAGCGATCGCACGCCTTCCGACTGAGAGCTTTGCTTCAGATCCATGTATTGGCTCATGAATACTTTCTTTAGCGCTCGTGCGACTTTGTTCTTGTAGACGGGGTAGCGGGGAAACAGCATGATACACATGCCGATGAGCTGCTCTACCCGCATGACTTCATCCGTGAGAGAAAGCTTGCCCATCACCTGCGTGCCGTTGACCGTGCGGCGATCGTACAGCGAGGTCTGATTAAACAACTGGCGATCGCTGGGGACAAACTCGCCTGTGCAGATAAAGGGATGATCCATAAAACATCTTCCCACCCAGTCATGCTGGTTGCCCAACCCTTGCGGCTGAACCTGGTTAGACAGCAGCAGTAGACGGGCGCTCTCCACGGCTCCTGAGCTGACAATCACCGTGCGGGCAGCAATCCAGAACTGATTGCCCGAAAGGCAGGCCACACGAACCCGCTCTACGGTCTGCCCTGCTGCGTCGGTTTCTAGCTCTACCGCTGTGCCGTGGGTGACTAGGGTGACATTTTCAGACTCGATGATTTGCTGGCGGTACTTTTGGGTGAACATGCTCTGGATGCCAAACTGAAACATGCTCGTCTGAACGCGATCGCCCGGAATCGGCAGGTGGGGGGCTGCTGCATCTTCCCAGTCTTCTACGGCATAGGTGTAAGGCCCTGCGCCGCCCACCTGCTGCGCCCGCCGATAGTATGGCTCTAGCTCAGCCCGATCAAAACACCAGCCGCTGTAAGGCATCCAGTCGCGTTTCTCAAAGTCAATTTTTTCTAGCGTGGCATACCGCACGCCGCGATCGACCTCGTTCAGTTCGATCGTCCATTCATTAGACATGCCTGCCACCTGGCGACGGCGATTCACCTCAAGTCCGGTGTAGGTCGCGCCCTGAGGGTTCGGGACGGTTTCACCGCTACTCAAAGACTGCACTTCGTCATCGGGCTGCAATCCCCCGGTTTCTAAGAGGCAAACCCGAAAATGTTGTCCTAGCAATTCTTGAGCTAGCGCTAATCCGGCGGGGCCGCTGCCAATAATGCAGACATCTGTTTCTAGAATGTCTCCGCTGGGGACTGTTTGGGCATCTCTCAACATAAAACACGGCTCCGCTAGGCGACGATCGCAAACTGATTTGAACTGCGTCTGGCTTAAACTCCACCACGGCATGTTGCAGCCTGGCAAATGCGCTCTTACGACTCTAGCGCTGCCCCAACTCGAAAGCTGAAATTGAATTCTATCTTTAGGTCTCGTTTGCAGTTTTTTAAAGATTTGATTGAGTTTGCCTTGATCTAATGGTGATAAATTAAGCGCCATAGATTAAAAGAGTCCGAAACGATCGGAAACCGCCGGATTCTTCTGGTTCAATCTACTAGTGGCTAAGTACCCTAATTTAAGGAATTAATTCTATGGTGGCGATCGCATCCATTCATGGCAGAGAAATTCTCGACTCTCGCGGCAACCCCACGGTGGAAGTGGATATCGTACTGGAGGATGGCAGCAAAGGCAGAGCCGCAGTTCCTTCTGGAGCTTCAACGGGTAGCAGGGAAGCCCTGGAGCTGCGGGATGGAGAAAAGCGCTATGGAGGCAAGGGTGTTCTAAAAGCGGTTGCCCATGTGAATGAAACGCTGGCTCAGGCGCTCAAGGGTGCTGATGCAGCCGATCAGGCGGCGATCGATGGCAAGATGCTAGAGCTAGACGGCACAGAGTATAAGTCTAACCTGGGCGCAAATTCAATCTTGGGCGTGTCAATGGCGGTAGCCCGTGCCGCTGCGGCATCTGCGGGGTTACCCCTCTATCGGTATCTCGGCGGCGAAAGCGCGGCATTGCTCCCTGCTCCTTGCTTTAACGTGCTCAATGGTGGTGCCCATGCCGACAGCAGTGTAGACTTCCAGGAATTCATGATCGTGCCTGTGGGGGCTGCGACCTTTCGGTTGGGCTTAGAAATGGGGGCTGAAACTTATCATGCGCTCAAGTCGATTCTCAAGAAGAATGGCTACAGTACGGGTATTGGCGATGAGGGTGGCTTTGCGCCGAGTCTCAAGTCCAATGTGGAAGCCGTAGAGCTGATTTTGCAGGCGGTCGAGAAAGTGGGGCTAAAGCCAGGTGAAGATGTAGCGATCGCCCTTGACCCCGCCATGACCGAGCTTTACCAAGACGGCCTGTATGTGTTCTCTAAGTCGGATGGCAGCAGCAAGACCGCCGCAGATATGGTGGAGATGTGGACAAGCTGGGTGGATCAGTATCCAATCATTTCCATTGAAGATGGTCTGTCGGAGCAAGACTGGGACGGCTGGAAATTGTTGACTCAAAAGCTAGGCGGACGGATTCAGCTCGTGGGTGATGATGCCTTTGTTACCAATCCCAAGATTATTAAGGAGGCGATCGCTGCCGGGGTTGGCAACAGCACGCTGGTTAAAGTCAACCAGATTGGCTCTATCACCGAAACGCTGGAAGCCATTAGTATCTCTCGGGACAACGGCTACACCTATATGATTAGCCACCGCTCTGGAGAAACGCCCGATGATTTCATTGCTGATTTGGCGGTCGCTACGGCCGCCGGACAGATCAAGACAGGCGCGCCCTGCCGGGGTGAGCGGCTGTCGAAGTACAACCAACTGCTGAGGATTGAAGAGGAGTTGGGCAGTAAGGCGCAGTATGCTGGAGGATCAAAGTTTAAGAAGTCTTGACACTCAGAGAAGGTTTGAACAGTCCTATTACTGGGATTAAAAGGTTCCAGATCTCCAACCAGCCAGCCTCATTTTGAAATAAAGCCCTGGAAAAGCACGCCTATGGTAAGCCTTTTCAGGGCTTTTTTTTGGCGTGGCTGTATTGCCATAGCCTGCCGATCGCCAAGGTTAACTCAACGACCGTTTTCCCTTAACTGAGGCTTTACCTTGATGCCGTAAGCTGCACGGAGGCTAGATAGCAGCGATCGCTATTTTTATAAAACAGGAAAAATTATTGACCTTAAATTATTGACATTGCTGAATGAGCAGACACTTTTTGCATAGGCCAGTTCTCCGATAGCGCTGTTGTGTAGGCACTTACACAGCCAAAGGTGGTTGCCCACCATGACTCTGTTTTGAACTGTTGATATCAAGACATAAGATTCAGCTCTCTTTTCTATGACTTTTGAACTGCCCTCGTCCCGAAGCTCAGATCTTTGGCAGCCCAACCGACAGATCAGCCAGATCTCTGAAGGTGTTGCCAAGTCTCTCTTTCTATTATTTGCCCTGGTTTCTGTCGGAACCACCATCGGCATTATCTTGACCTTGATCTTTGAAACGATCGAGTTTTTCAAAATTGTGCCCCTCTGGCAGTTTTTGACTGAAGATCGATGGACGCCGCTCTTTGCCGATGCCCACTTCGGCATCTTTGTTTTAGTCAGCGCTACGTTTCTCACTTCTGCAATTGCCCTGATGGTTGCGGCTCCTATCGGTCTACTGGCGGCAATTTATTTAAGCGAGTATGCCAGCCCTGGCGTGCGTCGATGGCTGAAGCCCATTCTGGAAATTTTGGCGGGTGTACCTTCAGTGGTGTATGGCTATTTTGCACTGCTGTTTGTGACGCCCTTGCTGCAAAAGATCATTCCCAACTTGCAGGGTTTTAATGGATTGAGTGCAGGCTTAGTGCTAGGCGTTTCCATCATTCCCCTAATTGCATCGCTGAGCGAAGACGCCATCTATGCCGTGCCGCGTAGCCTGCGGGATGGGGTGTATGCCTTGGGAGGCACCAAGCGCGAGAGTATCACCTCGGTGGTTCTGCCTGCGGCGCTGTCGGGAATTGTGGCTTCTTTGATCTTGGCCGTTTCCCGCGCGATCGGTGAAACCATGATTGTCACCTTGGCTGCCGGACAAAATCCTAGGCTGGGCTTCAATCCGCTAGTGCCGATCGAAACCATGACGGCCTATATCGTGCAGGTGAGTTTGGGCGACACGGCAGCCGGATCGCTTGCCTACAAAACCATCTTTGCAGTGGGGATGACGCTGTTTTTGATCACGCTGACGCTGAACGTTTTTAGCTTCTGGTTTGTTCGCCGTTTCCGGGAGAAATACGAATGACGGTTCAAGATCCGAAAAAAAATCTGTTCACCCAGCCCCTGTCTAGCAACCTATTTACGGCAAATTTGCCCCAACGCTATCGGCTCGATCGCCTGTTTGTTTTCTTCTGCCGCGTTGCGATCGTCCTTTCCGTGTTGGCTTTAGCGGTCTTGATGTACGATTTTTTAACAGACGGACTGCCTCGACTGAATGGGCAGTTCATCACCAGCTTTCCTTCGCGCCGAGCTGCTTCTGCGGGTATTGCTCCAGCTTTGGTAGGAACGTTTTGGATGCTGTTTCTCGTTGCCTTGATTGCCTTCCCGGTGGGCATTGGAGCCGGAATTTATCTAGAAGAATTTGCATCCGATAGCGGGTTGAGCCGCATTATTGAAATTAATATCAACAATCTGGCAGGTGTGCCTTCCATTGTTTATGGGTTGCTGGGGCTTCAGCTCTTTGTGCGGGGCTTGGAACCCATTACAGGAGGGCGATCGGTACTTTCGGGCGGTTTGATTCTCTCGCTGCTGGTTTTACCCATTGTGATTGTCACAACGCGGGAGGCTTTGCGCGCAGTCTCAGACAGCATTCGGCAGGCAGGGGCGGCGCTGGGGGCAACGCAGTGGCAGGTAGTACGTGAGCAGATTCTGCCCATTGCTATTCCAGGAATCTTAACAGGCACAATTTTGGCTTTAGCCCGAGCCATTGGTGAAACTGCACCGCTCGTCGTGATTGGCGCGCTTACGTTTGTGCCCTACCTGCCTACTGATTTGCAAAGTCCCTTTACCGTATTGCCCATCCAAATCTACAACTGGATTTCTCGCCCTCAACCCGCTTTCCATGACAATGCTGCTGCTGCCATTATTGTGCTGATGCTGGTGCTTCTGACGATGAATGCAACCGCTATTTATTTCCGTAACAAGTTTCAAAAGATGCGCGTTTAGGCACGGCTTAATCTGGCAAAGAACGATGTTCTAAAGCCTTCAGATCTCACTGAGCATTTGCTTCAAACTATCTATGCTGATCTCAGAAGCCAATAGAGCCGCTATTCACAGACCCGAGCGCATTTTAATTATCGAAGACGATCTATCCATTCGGGAGGCGATTGCCCATTCGCTTCAGCAAGAAAGCTATGAGGTGATAACGGTCGCAGACGGCACGGCAGGCTTAGAGCTGATGCAGCAAGACAAGCCTGCGATCGCTTTTGATCTGTTGATTCTTGACCTGCTCCTGCCGGATATGAACGGTTTCGATCTCTGTCGGCAAATTCGTTACCAGGGGAGCAACTTACCGATTCTGATGATTAGCGCCAAGTCGAGTGAGGGCGATCGCGTGGCGGGTTTGGATTTGGGAGCCGATGACTACTTGCCCAAGCCCTTTGGCATGCGAGAGCTAGTTGCGCGCTGCCGGGTGCTGCTGCGCCGCTGGGATGTGCCCACCCCCTCGCTGCTGACCGTTCGAGATGTCGTCATGAATTTGCAGATGGCTAGCGTATTTGTGCGCGGCCAGGAGATTTCTCTATCCCCCAAAGAATTCCAGCTTTTAGAGATGTTGATGCGGCATCATCGCCAGGTTTTATCGCGAGAGCAGATGATGAAGCAAGTCTGGGGCAGAGAATCTGCTGGAGACTGCAAAACGCTGGATGTGCATATCCGGTGGCTGCGAGAAAAGCTGGAAGTTAACCCCAGCCAGCCTGAATATTTAATCACGATGCGCGGATTTGGCTATCGCTTCTGCTAAATCTAACGCGATTATTTAATGATAAAATACAGAGCCGTCACTGGAGAAAAATGGCTCAACTCAACGATACAAAAAAACTGCGCTCTTTACTCCCCAAAGAAGCGTTTAAGCCTGACTCTAGTAAGTTAATCATTTTAGTCATTAATCTTCTGATCTTAATCTTAGGCTGGACGATCGCTCGCCATTTAGATCAGTGGCCTTTGCGCTGGCTATGGCTATACTTGCCGCTGGCGATCGTGATGGGAAATAGCGTCATTATTCTATTGTTTTCCACCCACGACATGCTGCATGGCAGCGTCATTAAAAACCCTCGCCTTGCCCATTTTATTGGCCTATTTGGATTGGCTATGCTATGGATGCCGCCTACTCTTTGGAAGGTTGTGCATAATCAACTGCACCATACGCAAACCAATGCATTGGACGATCCCGATCGTAGCTATTTACTTCATCAAAATCAGACTTGGGGTAAGTGGATTCAAAATCTTGTTGTTCCCTCAGCGGAAGTCAATTCGTTCTATCTTCTCTTGGGCATGGCAACCGCTTGGGGAACCCATACCTTTCGTCACCTGACCTCCGTTTTTCAGTTCAAGCCCTCTGGCGTTAGCTTAGGCCCTACCTCTATTGCAGCTAGCGATAGCAAACGTCGGATGATTGCTGGAGAACTGGCAATCATTGCATTGATTCATCTTGGTATTTTAGCCTACCTACAATTTAATTTGTTAAGCATATTTTTAGGCTATTTACTTCCTATTTGGATCGGGTATGCGGGAGTGATGTTCTATATTTACACCAATCACTTTCTCTGCCCCATGTCGGAGATCAACGATCCTTTTGCCAATAGCCTTTCGATTAAAGTTAACCGATTATTTGACTTGCTCCATTTAAACTTTTCCTACCATACTGAGCATCATCTCTTTCCCAGTATTAATTCAGATTACTACCCGCTTTTGCGAGAACTCCTGCAAACCCACTATCCCGATCGTCTCAATTTGCTCACCGCAGGCGAAGCATGGCAAGGGCTGCTCACAACCCCTCGACACTATAAAGATGATCACACTCTGACGGATTGGACAGGCGCTAAATCGGTAGCTTGTCCCTGCATATCTGAGCAGGCGATCGCCTCTCCCCAGACCAAGTGAGTGCTTCTATTGCCTGGAGGCTGCTCAAAGCCTCGCTTAGAGGATATTTGAAACGTGCCGATTGCTACTCGGACAGCCCCCTAAATCACCCAATTCTGGGGGGCTTTGAACAAAAATTGGCTCCGTGCTTCGCATACGCAAGCGAACGAAAGTCCTCCAGAATTGGAGGGTTGGGTGGCGAATGCAGAACAGAGGAATATCCAACCTGGAGCTGAGCTTAGGATCTTCACAGAAATAACTTGAAGAACTTTTTTGAAAGAGTTCGGCGGAGCTGCACTTTTTCAAAAAAGTTTTTGGTTTTAATTTTTAAGGAGCCTTAAACACCTGCTGAGTCATACATAACATAGCTCCATTCTTCTCGCAGGTAAAGGTACTGAAACAGAGCGCACAGGAAACTGCGTGTCAGTCAATCTGCTGAGATTTATCAGCCACTCCACGGTTTTCGACATAAACTAAGCTTCTCATGCGCTATCTTGATAACTGAACTGAGAGCCTTTGAGCCAGCGCTATATTTCGTCTACCCGTCTACAGATCCGTTTCGCAGATCGAATAGAGAATCAGGCTGTTAAAATGCGAGAACTTTTGTCCATCTCAAGTAGGATTCACGGTTTTTCCAGACTTAAGAGGATGCGTTTTCTCCAAAGCTTACTCATTGTTGCCTAAAATCCTAAAGCGTTGCTCTTGGTTTATTTAGGGTGTCAGCTACAGGGCAACATGTCTAGAACGACTCTGCAATACAATATATTGCTTGGCAGATGCTTCAGCATGGCTTGAAAGGATGGCTTAAATTTGTCAGGGTCTGAAATTATCTCGAGAGTTGTATTACACTACACAACTTTGAGCGGCAAGCTTGTTGAAAAGCAGTAATGTAAGTCGCTAAAAGCGACGAATCATGCATGAGCTAATTGCAGAGTTGTAGCTTAGAACACCAATCAGTTTTACCTGAGAGGGTTTCTAACTTTAACGCATCTGATTGATGAATACACTTTCTCTTTGTATTAGGCTGGATAATGTGAAACCCAACACTGGAATAGGCTTTGCTGGATGACGCTAATTCAACCTGCAAAATGTCAAGTAATTTAGGAGCCGTTCAGAGAATTAGGGAAAGCAGCCTGACTGAATAATGCCAATTATTTGGAACTTTAACGCTTCCGCATCAAGGTTGCTTTAACCTTAGAGGATGTTTAAAGAGTAATCGGCTATGATTTTAGGCACCTGTTGATCCCCCCTGCCCCCCTTAAAAAGGGGGATATGAATTCAAAGTCCCCCTTTTTAAGGGGGATTGAGCAGGGTGGTTTCATTTAGGTGGAGAAAAACCTTGAGTGAGGATCGCATAGACTTGCCGCACCTGATTGGTGAGGGCACGCACCCCTTGAGGGATGGTACGGAAAGCGATCT
>DATNPL010000227.1:0-125806 GCA_036703255.1 Coleofasciculaceae cyanobacterium | reverse complement strand
CGGGCTGAGTTGATTTTAGATCATCGAATGCTTCGCTAATGCAAATAAGTGGTTGGGTGAACCACGCCTTAAGCTTTTCTTCTCTACAAAAACCCATTAGCGAGGTAATAGATCATGACGACAGAGTTCAACGAGCTGCTGCCTATTTCTCCTGGCGATCGTCCACAGTTCTGGATTATTGGCACCCGCGATCAGGTGACGCATTTGATTAATGAGTGCTACGTCAAGCAGCTAACAACCGACCGCGCCAACTTTACACCGATCATTCCGCTGCCCTTTGCTAGTGGCAAATATATGTCGGTGCTGGTGCGCTAGAGGGAATGCGAGGGGCGATCGTCCCTCTGCTTCTCCAGATTTCATAAACCTTCTGTGCTGCAATGCCAATGTATTGGGACACAATCCTATTGCAGCGGGTCACAATCCTATTGCAGCGCCTCACATTAACATTGCAGCAGGTCACAATCCTATTGCAGTGCCTCACAACGCCAATGTATTGAGGAACAATGGCATTGCAGCAGGTCAGAACCCTATTGCAGCGCCTCACATTGGCATTGCAGCCGATCACAATGCCAATGGAGCAATCCTATTTGAGCGATCAGAATTTGCAGTGCGGCCATCTTGCCTGCGAAGAGACAATCCCCCGACCAAATACCGATCGCTCATTCGATCGCATTTATCCTAAGCCTCTCCTCCATTCAAGGCGCGTTCTGGCTTTTCAGCCAAGCCTCGGCCTCTTGGGGCGATCGCAATTCCACCACCTGCAAATGCGCCGCTTCCGGCTGCTGAAACCATAGGGGGTACTGTCGCCGCTTCTTGTCGTAGGTCTTCAGCATCCACAAAATCATCGAATCTTTGCTGAAGACATTGCCCAAACTTTCCCGATTGCCGTTCCAGAGTTCTTGTCGGGTCACGCCGCGCCATAGCGTGCGTCGGACAATGCGGCCAAACACCAGCCAAAACGGATAATTGAGCCAAATTACCGTATCGGCACGGCTCCACACCAGGTCACGCACACGGCTATAGTTGCCGTCGATCACCCAGCGATCGCCCGTCAGCGCTTTCTCTAATCGCTCTCGAAACACCTCTGTAGACACATTCGTCCAGTTGGCATCCCAATGCAGCGCATCCATTTCGACATGCTGGATCTGAAGCTGTGCCGCAATTTGCTGAGCAAAGGTCGTTTTGCCCGAACCGCTCGTGCCGACGACATGTATTCGCTGACTCAAACCCATATACCCAAACTCTCTGTCGCCGCTTACCTTATATCTTCTATGCAAACCCGGCAGGTTTTTGATCTACTGAAGTTCGGTTTCTAGACAAAAGCGCTGGCATTGCGTGACGGGTGAGTCGGGGTTTCCCTGCATGGGGCAATACTCTGTGGCGCAGTTCTGGCAGTTGGCGTGGGTTGGCAGCACCACCTCATGGGTGGCATAGATGCTAATGCCCTGGCTGATGTAGCCTTGAGCTTCTAGGTCAGAAATTTGGTTACAAATCAGCAGCGCCTCGGCAATGCCCAACCGCTGCCTCGCGTAGTTAATTTTCTCTAGCGTCTTGCGGAAGCTGTGCGCCTCAGTGCTGATTTCCACCAGCACCTGTCGATCTTGGCTTTTAAAGCAGGGCGGCTGCTCTTCTGTAAAAAAGTCTTTGTACTGGATCGTCAAAGTGCCGTTGGCATAGTGACGGGTGCGGATCAGCCGCTGAAAAGGAATCGTGAAGCTGCCGCTGGCATCCAGCGTAAACCACCCTGACTTATACCAGGCATCTTGAGGCAAATTCAAAATGGTATGAACCTGTTCGGGCGAAAACTCTGCCTGAGCCAGCAGTGCGATCGCCTGAGACAAGCTCACCATTTGCCCCAACGTACTCAGCTCAGCCGCACAACGATTTAGCTCAAGGTAGCCCCGGTAATTGCCAATGCTATGGTTATAGTCCAAAATGCCCTGCTCCCAGTCGGCGGTAGAGTCGGCCAAGGTGCAGCGAATCGACTCAAACTGAATGATGCCATCGATCGCCTTGCGAGACTCAACCGGAATGCCAATCTGACTGCTAATACCGCCAATCTGGTGGGGAAGGGCGATCGGTAGAGTGCAGTCGGTCAGCAAAGTCTTGAGCAAAATCGGCTCGGCAATCGCCAGGGCAATCTGGACGCGATCGTGCAGGGGCATTGCATCAGCAGGCTCATGGATTGACTGAGTCAACATAATCAACCCTCCGTTAGGCGTTACGTTCCATTGCGGGTCGCAAGCATTCAGCTTGCAGGCAAGTCTCAAGGACTCTTCGATCTATCAACTATTGTGATTCCCCAATGCCAACCCCAGGGAAGACCTATACTTCTCTTAATGCAAACCCGTAGGTTTGGTCGCTGGGATGACAGAAGCGATTGATTTGCTTTAAATTGCTTAACGATCGCTAGCCGATTTCCTGACCCACAATGCCTTCTGCCTCGTCAGAGGCGGTAAGATGGAGAAGCTTCATATCCTGCAACCGTTGCCGAAAACCCTATGGAAATGTCTCTCATCATTACGCTGGGCGCGTATGTCGCTTTGGGGGGAGCCTACCTTTTGGTTCTGCCAGCTCTTACCTTCTTATATTTAAAGCAACGCTGGTACACGGCCAGTTCGGTCGAGCGGGTGCTGATGTATTTCATGGTATTTCTTTCCTTTCCTGGTTTGTTGCTGCTTAGCCCCTTCATTAACCTGCGTCCTCAACCTCGGCAAGTCACTTAGAACAAGTCACCTAGAATATGCGGCGAATTGATGTAATTGGGATTGGGTTCGGCATTTTTGCGGCAGGTGGAATTGCCTACCTGGTTTTTAGGCAAGCCGGACTGGATGACATCAATGCGGGTATATGGAGTCAGGTCTTGCTGGTGGGAGGGCTGCTGGCTTGGCTCGTCACTTATTTGACGAGAGCTTTGACCCACAACATGACCCTCAACCAGCAGCTTAAAGATTACGAAGATGCAGTGTTGCAAAAGCGCTTAGAGGAACTCACCCCCGAACAGCTAGAGCAGCTCCAGGCTGAGGTGGAGCGGGAAAAGCAAAAGTTGAAGGGCGAAGGGTAGGTTGCTGCTCACGACTTTGAGCTACGGGTGAGCACTTGCCAAAAAATAAACGCCGTAAAGGCAATGTAGCCTGCCACGGTTAGCCACTCCATTGATCGATCGGCAGTAGAGTAATCCATAAGCCAAATTCATGAGCTAGCAGAGCGAGATTGAACAATTTCTTGTCATCAGTCATACCATGACTTGCCGCTATAGCCTTAATCGCTGGGCTTAGGGCATGAGCACGCCCTCAAAAATGTTCCCGTCCCGCCATGAATACAGCTATAAAACGGGCATCGCTGCATTACGCTAGGCTACATTCCAAGATTCGCAATACTTTGTTACAGTTTGGCTGTAGCCAATTTGGCTGTGTCTGTTTTCTAGCGCCCTGCTTTCCAGCACCCTCTTGAATTAAATGCTGATATCTCCCATCCCAGTTTTGTCTAATCGACCGCTGTGGCGACTGGCATGGCAACGATTGCGTCAGCGTCCTTTGCAGTATGCCCTTTGTATATTGGGCATTGCTCTGGGTGTGGCAATGATGGTGTCGATCGATCTAGCCAACGGCTCAGCGCAGCGGGCTTTCTCACTCTCGACCGATGCCATTACCGGACGGGCAACCCACCGGATTGTGGCGATCGCCCCCACTGGAGTCGATGAGTCCGTCTATGCTCAGCTCAAGCGCCAGTTCGATCGCGTTCCGGCAGCTCCGGTGGTTGAGGGCTATGTGCAGGTGAGTGAGCTGGGCGATCAGCCGATGCGGTTGGTCGGGGTCGATTTGTTTGCCGAATCCCCGTTTCGCAGCTATTTTCAGGAGGTGGGCAGTCAGGGCACTGGGTTTGTGCAGTTTCTCACCCAGCCCGATACACTGGTGCTGTCTCAAGAGGTTGCCGATCGCTATGGCCTTGCCCTCGGTGCCGCGCTGCATCTCGACATTGCCGGACAGGCACGGACGGCGACATTGGTGGGAGTCTTGGAAACCAGTGATGCCCTCAACCGTCGGGCACTAAGCAACTTTTTGTTTGCCGATATTGCTACCGCCCAAGAAATTCTGGGACAGGTGGGCAGCCTCAGCGAAATTGATCTCATCGTGCGAGAGCCAGAAGAAGTGGAGGCGATCGCTGCTTTCTTGCCCTCAGATCTCAAGCTGGAAACGGCTGAAGCCCAGAAAAATGCAGTGCAGCAAATGACAGCCGCGTTTGAGCTAAATTTGGCGGCTCTGAGCTTACTGGCGCTGGTGGTCGGCATGTTTCTGATCTACAACACCGTCACCTTTAGCGTGATTCAGCGTCGTCCCCTCTTTGGGATTTTGCGCTGCTTGGGCGTAACTCAGGGGCAGTTGTTGACGCTGATTTTGGGCGAAGCGGCTCTGTTTAGCGTCATCGGCTCTATTTTGGGCGTGGGGTTAGGCATTGTGCTGGGGCGCAGCATTGTCGGCTTGATCACCCAAACGATTAATGACTTTTACTTTGTGGTCAACGTTCAGCAGGTGACTTTAGCCAACAGCACGATCGCCAAAGGGCTAGTGATTGGCATGGCCTCGGCGCTGCTGGCTTCGGGGCTACCCGCCTGGGAGGCGATGAACACGCCCCCAACGCTAACGCTCCAGCGATCGACGCTTGAGGGCAAAGTCCAGGCGCTATTGCCTAAGCTAGTGCTGGCCTGGGCAGGCTTGACGGCTCTGGGGGTGCTACTGCTGCGGTGGCAGGGTTCTGGATTGGTGGCAGTGTTTACCGGACTGTTTGCCATACTGCTGGGGGCAGCCTTGCTGGTGCCGCCCTTGATGACTCTGGCAATGCGAGGCTTTGTGCCGCTTGGCGGTCGCACTTTGGGCATTTTGGGACGACTGGCACCGCGCGATATTTTGCGATCCCTTAGCCGTACTTCTGTGGCGATCGCGGCTCTGATGGTGTCTGTCTCTGTGATTGTCGGCGTGTCGATTATGGTCGGGTCTTTTCGCGGTACGGTGGTGCAGTGGCTCGACCAAACCCTGCAAGCCGATATTTACGTGTCGCCTCCCACAACTACCGCCAATCGGGTCTTGGGTAAGGTTGATCCGGCGATCGCCCAGGCGCTGCGTACCTTTCCCGGCATTGAGTGGGCTGTCACCTACAACGATGCCGATGTCAGGGTTACAGGCTTTGACGACCTCACCCGCGACAAGCCCGCTAAGCTGATCTCTGCCGATGGGGATGTGTCCCACGGTCAGCGCCCCTATGCCTGGATTCGAGCTGATTTGGGAGTCGATCCCTGGGATGAAATGGATGCGGGGCAAGGCGCGATTATCTCCGAGGCGCTGATTATTCGAGAGAATCTGGAGCGCCCCCCCGAAACCATCACACTAGAAACTCCTGAGGGCGATCGCACTTTTCCTGTCCTGGCAGTGTTCTATGACTATTCCTCTGATCAGGGCACGATCATTCTCGATAATGATATTTATGAGTCGCTTTGGCATGACGATCGCATCGCCTCTTTGGGTTTGTTTGTGTCTCCTGATGCGTCTGTTGAAGAAATTGTCGATGCCATCCGAGAGCAGTTCAAAGGCAGGCAAAGTTTGTCGGTGCAGTCTAATCGCAGCTTGCGGCAAGGATCGCTGGAGATTTTCGATCGCACCTTTGCCATCACCGATGCTTTGCGGCTGCTGGCCGTTGTAGTGGCCTTTATTGGGGTGCTGAGTACGCTCATGAGCCTCCAGCTCGAACGGACACGCGAGATTGGCATCTTGCGATCGACAGGCATGACCCCTCGCCAGTTGGCAGCCATGACCCTGCTCGAAACTGGACTGATGGGCACGATGGCGGGCTTGTTTGCCATGCCGTTGGGCTTTGTGCTGGCCTGGATTTTAATCTACGTGATTAATGTCCGATCGTTTGGCTGGACGCTGCAAATGGCGCTAGAGGGCAAGTACTTCTGGCAGGCTTTTCTGGTGGCGATTGTTGCGGCGCTGCTGGCAGGGCTATATCCAGCCATCCGTCTGGGTCGAATGAATATCTCTACCGCCATTCGCCAGGAATAAAGCATGTTTAAAGTCTCTCCTCTGCGTTGCCTTAACGCTCTGTATTCCCCAAGGCTGGGAAAATGGGGGCGATCGTCCCTCCAGTTTTTTCTCATCATTCTGACAGCGGGATGCCTCGGCTTAACCGGATTCGCATCGTCTGCTAATGCCGCCAATGCCCAACTGACTTGGCTGGATGCTCCAGCTGAAACCTTGACGGGCACCTCGGCGTTTCGTCAGGTTACGGCTCCGCAGGTCTGGCAATTTCCCCAGGACTTTGGTGCCCATGAAGACTACCAAACCGAATGGTGGTACTACACAGGCAACTTGGAAACCGCAGCAGGTCGTCCGTTTGGCTTCCAGCTCACCTTCTTCCGACAGGCCCTAATGCCACCCGATCAGCAGCCGACTGCGCCATCCTCTCACTGGCGCAGTCGTCAAGTCTATTCGGCTCACCTGACGGTCAGCGATATTGCCGATCGCCAGTTCTACCCCTATGAGCGCTTCAGCCGAGGCAATGTCAATCTGGCGGGGGCAACGGCAGTGCCCTACCAGGTTTGGCTAGAAGACTGGTCTGCCGAAGAGATTTCGCCCGGTGTCGTGCAGCTACGGGCACAAACTCCAGAAGTAGCGCTGGACTTGCAGGTGACTCAGAGTTTGCCGCCTATTCTCCAAGGCGATCGCGGTTTCAGCCTCAAAGGCTTGAAATCCGGAAATGCGTCCTATTATTACTCGCTGGTGCAACAGCCGACGACTGGAAAAATTACTATTAACGGCGATCGCTATGAGGTGACAGGGTTAACCTGGAAAGACCATGAATACTCTACCAATGCTCTCAGCTCGGGGACTGTAGGATGGAATTGGTTTTCCATGCAGTTTGACAACGGCTCAGCCCTGATGCTGTACCTGCTGCGCCATGATGACGGCACCCTAGAATCTACCTCTATGGGAACCTATATTACGGCAGATGGAGAGACGCAACCGCTCAATGCCCAAGACTGGCAGATCGAAGTTTTGGATACCTGGCAAAGCCCCCAAAGCAAAGCGATTTATCCAGCAAAATGGACGATCGCCATTCCCGAACTTGACCTAACGCTTCAGGGCAAACCCTTGATGCCTAACCAAGAACTCAATACTGCGACCGCGACCTATTGGGAGGGTGCCGTTGCCTTTCAGGGCAGCTCACGGCATCAGCCGATTCAAGGCAAAGGCTATGTCGAACTAACGGGCTACGCCGATCGCCTAGATGCGCTCCTCTCAGCCAGAACCCCCTAACCCTCCCCCTTTCCCTTCATTCCCTTCACCATGACTGAACACCCCCGCATCAAATGTGCCATTCCCCAATCTTGGCAGACCGCCCTAGAAGCCCGTGCCCAGCAAACTGGAAAAAGCGTCGAACAATTAGTGTATGAGGCGATCGCTCAATATCTCAATCCAGATCTCAACCCAAATCTCAGTCCAGATCTCAATAAAGCCGCAACTCTAGATAAACAGCCTTCTGTCCCGGTGGAGACACTGACGCAGATGCAGAGCCAAATTCACAGACTAGAGAATCGGCTAGCAAAGACCGATCTGGTGATGATGCAGACGGCTGCCTTGGCAGCTAGAGTTGTGGCGATCGAACAAACCCTGCGGCAGATGCCCAATACGCCAGCAGAAGCCATGCTACAGCCGCCTGAAGACGAACCTGAAGACGAACCTGAAGACGAATTTGAAGATGAACCAGATGAAATTTTGGTCGGCTTCCTAGAATCCGATGACTTTCAGGATCGGTTGCAGCAGGCGATCGATCCGGCCTCTAGCCGATCGACCTCCCCCTACGCCAGCGATTCTGACGAAGATGAACCAGGCGAAATCCTCTACGATTTCATCGAACCCTAAACATGTAGCGGTAGACATATTAAGGTTTAGAAGCCTCGTTCTGCGAGGCTTCTAAACCTTGCTAACTCGCCTATCAGCCCTAGACCTATTTCTGCAAGTTGAGGCTCAACTGTTGCAAAAGCTGCGCTTGCACCCCCCCATCCGATCGCTTAAACCCACGATTCACTGCACTGATCACAGCCAGCAGCGCTGCCGTAGTGAAATTGGGATCAATGCCGACACCGTAGACCGAACCTGAGATCAACGCTCCCGTGATTTCAACATAGGCGATCGCCAAGGCATCACTCCCTCGGCTGAGCGATCGCTCCTCATAGGAGTGAACGTTTAAATCCATCTTTAGAGAAGCATTCAGCGCATTTACCAAGGCATCGATCGCACCGTTGCCTTGACCTGTTAACCACCATTGGTTCATCGAATTTTCTACCGAGACTGAGATGCTCTGGATCTGCTGTTCTGACGAACTCTGCGAACTGCCTGAAGACAGAATCAGAGACAGATCATGGGACAAATATCTCAACGGTGAATCAACCTTGAGGTACTCGCGATCGAACAACTCCCAGAGCCTGGATGCCGTCATCTCCATACCACTCGTGTCCATCACCTGCTGCACCACCTGGCTGAACTCAATCTGTAATCGCCGGGGTAGCACCAAACCATACTCTTGCTCTAGCAAAAAAGCGATGCCGCCCTTTCCAGACTGGCTGTTCACCCGCACCACCGATTCATAGCTTCGCCCCAAATCGGCAGGATCGATTGGCAAATAAGGAATTTGCCAATCGTCCTCTGGCTGCTGAGCGGCAAAGCCTTTTTTGATCGCATCCTGATGCGAACCTGAAAAAGCGGTAAACACCAAATCGCCCACATAGGGATGGCGCGGATGAATCGGCAGCTGATTGCAGTATTCCACCGATCGCGCCACTTCGTTGATGTCTGAAAAATCAAGCTGGGGATGAATGCCCTGAGTGTAGAGATTCAGGGCCAATGTGACCAAATCAACATTGCCCGTCCGTTCGCCATTGCCAAACAGACAGCCTTCCACCCGATCGGCTCCCGCCATCTGTGCCAGCTCTGCGGCTGCAATGCCAGAGCCGCGATCGTTATGGGGATGCACGCTCAAGACAATGCGATCGCGATAGGCTAAATGGCGGTGCATCCACTCTACCTGATCGGCGTAGACGTTAGGCGTGGCCACTTCGACGGTGGCAGGCAAGTTGATGATGGCTTTGCGATCTACGCTGGGCTGCCAAACCTCTAGGACAGCATTGCAAATCTCTCGCGAAAAATCTAGCTCTGTGGCGGTAAAAGTCTCTGGTGAGTACTCAAACCGCCAGTGGGTTTGGGGCTGTTCGGCTGCAAGCTGCTGAAGCAATCGAGCGCTGGAAACCGCCATCTCAATAGTTCCAGCCCGATCGAGTCCAAAGACAGTGCGGCGAAAAATCGGAGAGGTGGCATTGTATAGGTGAACGATCGCCCGCTTTGCGCCTATCAATGAGGCAAAGGTGCGGCGAATCAACGCTTCACGGGCAGGAGTCAAAACCTGGATGGTGACATCATCGGGAATTAAATCTTGCTCAATCAAATGCCGAACAAAATCGAAATCTGTTTGGGATGCAGAGGGAAACGCAACTTCAATTTCTTTAAACCCAATCTGCACCAACAAATGAAACAGGCGCAGTTTGCGAGTGACGCTCATGGGTTCAATGAGCGCCTGATTGCCATCCCTCAGGTCGGTACTCAACCAGATAGGGGGATGGGTGATGGTTTGGGATACCCAGGTGCGATCGGGCAAATCAATAGATGCAAACGGACGATATTTACGGGCAGGATTATTCAACACGATCGCTTTCTCCGATGTCGTTTATGGCTGTGAATCAAATAATGGATGGTTACGGCAATGAATTTTCTAGGAAAAATTACGCTGGAAAAATCGGGGCTATCAGGTTGCCGCAGACTCAAACTCTGATAACCCATTGGCAGTCGAAGTGACAGTGCAGGCAGCAAAAAATGGAGTTCCATAAGAACCTCTAAAAGAAAAGAGTAAGGATAAATTCGTGACAAAAGATACTGCGATCAAAGATCGAGAGACAGAATCCTGCGCCTCTACTAGATCGCATCTATTCCCGGCAGGACAGCCATGCGATCGCAGACTGTAGTTATGCAATCAGAACAGATAAAATTGGGGTTGTGGGTAAAAAATTATTTGCGCGCCAGGCGCAGTCGGGAAACCCCCGACAGCAGCAGAAAGAATTGTAGAGAAAACTGCTTGGCGAAATTCATACAGACACCGTAGTTCAATTTCATCATAGAGGATGGTCACTGAATCGGTCAAGATTTTTCAGCAGTATCTCAGGCAAATAGCGTATTGTCTAAAGCGTCAACCACGATCGCTCATGCTTACGCCAGTAGCGAGAAAACCGACGCGGTGAAGTATCGTCAGTGACGGGAAAGATTTCAGGATAGGTGGTTAAAGCAACCGATCGCTGAAGTTCGTTTTGCCAGCCTCTAATAATATGATTGGGCGTTTCTGTTGTGACCACTTCGCGAATCGCCCAATCTGCGATCAGCTGCAACAGAACTGCAACCGTTTCGCCCTGATAAATTTGGATAGATGGAATTTCTAGTAGCGCCTCATAAATAAATTGAACGCGATGCTTACTAATCTTCTGTCTTTGTAATTCGGGCACATCGAAAACATAGACTCTATGAGCATCTGCGTAGTCTGTGACCATCTGATGCTCAGGGTTCAACCCATCTTCGTTAAACCAAATCAGAGAAGGCGATGAAGGTGTTGAGGGAGGCATTTATTGATATTGTCCTGTCGGTTTTCCAGTCGGTTCAGGGGTATAGGCTCCCCCAAAAAGTCTTTCCGCTAGCGCTTCGTAAGAGTAGTTAAACGGATCACCTTTTTTGGGATCACCCGGCAGCACAGAGCCAGCGTAGCGCTCGAGATTTTCTCGGTTAAAAATGTAGGGCTTCGTGGAAAAAGTAGAAGCTACCCACTGCCAAGACAAATGATTGCTGGCAAAATCTCCATCGATTAACAGGCTATACATCCAGTCAGCTCCCGCCCGCCAAGACACCTTGCGGAAGTGAACCACATAGCTCGCGAGGTACATGCGGGCATGGTTGTGCAGATAGCCCGTCTTTCGCAGGGTCTGAATCAGCGTATCCATTGAAGGAATGCCCGTTGTGCCGCTGGCAATGTCTGCGGGCAGCGATCGCTGATGCTGACCCATCGGTACTTTGGGTTCCTCCAAATCTTGAAAGATGCGATCGCCCTCTTCCCCATAGACCAAATGGAAAAAGGCTCGCCAGCCCAGCTCAGAAACAAAGACTTCTACTGACCGAGAGCGAGGTTGCTTTAGCGCCCATTGCCGCAGTTCTTCTAGCGTCAAACAGCCCCGACTGACATAGGGCGAGAGGCGGCTGACTTCGCCATCCAAAAAGTTGCGCTGCTTACCATATTTCTCTAGCTGAAAGCTTTGCAGGCGCTCCAGCCCTGCGGCTCTCCCCCCCACATAGGGCGAGAGTGCCTCCGCATCCTCAAGGAAGGGAAACTCAGATTGCAGATAGGTCGCGATCGCCGCTCGATCGGTTGGCTCTAGATCGGTGCGTAACTGCTGCATCATGAAGAATTGTATCGATACTCTCTCATTCTACAGCAGGCGCTATCCGGTTTAAGAGGGCTATAGATTTGAGAGTGGGTATCGGCAAGACACCCACTCCCAAATCTAGAATGCATCATTTGATGAAGCTCAGCCCATCAAAATCACGGTGTCAATCACATGAATGATGCCGTTATCGGCGGCAATATCGGCGGCAACTACGGTCGCGTTTTTCACCTCAAAGCCGTCGGCGCTCCGAATTGGAATTACAGAACCTTCTACCGAAGTGACCGTGCCCATCTGAGCCAGATCTGCCTGGGTTAGCCGACCCGGAACAACGTGAAACTTGAGAATGCGCGTCAGTTGAGGAATATTTTGCACCAACGTCTGAATAGTTCCCGGTGGCAGCTTAGCAAAGGCTTCGTCATTGGGCGCAAAGACGGTGAAAGGCCCCGGACTTTTCAGGGTTTCTACCAAACCTGCGGCCTTAACGGCTGTCACCAGCGTTGAAAAAGCACCCGCACTCACTGCAATATCTACGATGTCTGCCATAAGCTAACCTGATATAAATTCTTTCACCCAACGTCAGTGCGACAGCCACCGCTTACTCTTGAGAATCATGGATCAATGAACCTGAAATAAAAATATCTGGGTTGATTTAATCCATGATCCTTAGAGGATGTTTGAAAAGTCCAACTATGGGTAGCGAAACGTTTCAGATCCCCCTAAATCCCCCTTAAAAAGGGGGACTTTGAATTCATTTCCCCCCTTTTTCTAGACGCGAAGCGGCTTCCCGCAGGGTAAGGGGGCAGGGGGGATCAACAGGTGCTTAAAATCACAGCCGATCACTTTTCAAACATCCTCTTAAGATATCTCTGTGGCTATCGCTATCTCTAGCCTAGTGGAACGAGGCTGATTTTTTGTCAAAGAAACGCAGCGTTCTAGACAGGAGACCACTTTTCCGCATCTGAATCTGCCAAAGGGATGATGGCTTGAATCGTCGTTTGCTGCCCGACCGTACTGTCGATCACGAGCTGCCCTCCATGCAGTTCTAGCGTTCGTTTGGAGATAATCAGCCCCAAACCAGAGCCTTGCTGCTCATAGAAACGGCGATCGAACTGCATATAGGCTCCCAAGCTGGCGATTTGCTCAGGCGTCATGCCGCGCCCCTGATCGGCAATCTGTACCACGTAGGTTGTCTCGGTCAGGTGGCTGCTAATTTCAACCGCCGTCCCCGGTTGGGAAAATTTGAAAGCATTGTTAATCAACTCCTCCATCGTCTTTTGCAACCGCACATCTGACATGCACACGTTAGCTTTTTGCAGGTTCAACGTTAGGTCGGTAGGTCGATGTGCCTGTTGGGCAAAACATTCAGCAATTTCGGTAATCTGCTTTTCTGCATTAAAAGTCACTCCTGTACACAGTTCAGCCTGCCGTTTAGGATCATGGGCGGCAATTTCAAGCTGGGCATAGGCTAGAAAATTTTGGATTAACCGATAGAGGCGATCGGCTGAGCGATGAATGCCCTCCGCAACTTCCAAAATTTCGCTGCGCCTGATCGATTCATATTCCCCCATCAAAATCTCTGAGAACAGCAAAATACTGTTGAGGGGCGTGTGCAGTTCGTGAGGCAAAAATAGGGCGATATTATTCCGGAGCGTTTCCAACTGCTCTTGAGATTGACTCCGAAACAGCTCATGTCGAGCAAACCGACAGGTGATGGCCTCCAATAGCTCTTCTGCTGTGCAGGGTTTTACGAGGTAGTCATCTGCACCCGAATTCATGCCACGACGCAGATCTGACCTTGTGCCTCGGGCAGTTAAAAAAATGAATGGAATAGTCTTGGCGAGCGGGTTTTGGCGCAATGTAGAGAGCACCTGATAGCCATCCATATCAGGCATGTTGACATCGCAGAGAATTAAGTCGGGCAGGCGCTCCTGAGCCATTCGCATCCCTTCGTCGCCCAGGCCAGCATTCATCACGCTGAATCCTTCAATTTGCAGCAAGTCGCAGATTGATTCTCGAATTGCTGGCTCATCTTCAATCACCAGGATGGTTTTCATAGCAAGATGGTCTTTATGGTAAGAAATCTTTTACAGGCGACGCCTTGGAGGCTAGAAAGGCTCAATCAGATAATATACACCCCAGATTACGCTCTAAAAGTAGCTTCTAGCCGTTTTTTGCCTCATCCAGACAGGGCTGAATCGATAGAAGCTAAAAAGAGCAAAGTCTTTACACAGCGTTTTGCGCAATACCTATCCGCCACAAAACCTAATTGGAATCGGCTGCTTTTTTCTTCAGGGATAATACGGAAATCAGCACAAGGAGCAAGCGCAAAATTCTTAGAATTTACTCAAACTTCAAACGGTAGCGATCGCCCTGACCGATAAGTTGCGGAAAAAGTGCCGAAAAAAGCGCTGTAGCTGCCCTCTATGCTGGCTGAGTTTCATGGGCTATGGGTAAAAACTCAGAGGATGCCTACTTTACTCAGTAAAGGCACTGAGCCATGACCTGGGTCAATAAAGCGGGTAAGCCAACAAAGGCAGAGACAGCGCTTTCTGGAAGGGAAGTTATCGTTACCAATATTTCAGTATCATAGCGGCAAAAAGCATAGATTAAAATCACTAGTTGTGATATCCATGATAGATTTAATACTATGGATGTAGCTATCCAGGCTGCATCATGCGCTAAGCACGACATGCGTTAAACAAGATATGCGCTAAAGACTTCCAGTGAACGACCATAAGCTAGCTTAGGAGAACCCTCGGTGATACATGCAACCCTGCACCAGCTCAAAGTGTTTGAGGCTACTGCGAGACATGGCAGCTTTACGAGAGCTGCTGAAGAACTGTTTCTGACGCAGCCCACGGTTTCCATGCAGGTCAAACAGTTGACAAAGGCGATCGGGTTGCCGCTGTTTGAGCAGGTCGGCAAAAAACTCTTCCTCACCGATGCCGGACGAGAGCTTTTTACGACTTGTCAAGAGATTTTTCAGCGGCTAGAGCAGCTAGAGATGAGTGTGGCTAATCTGAAAGGCATGAAACAAGGTAAGCTACGGCTGGCTGTAATTACCACCACCAAATACTTCATGCCGCGCCTCTTAGGCCCTTTCTGCCAGCAGTATCCCGGCATTGATGTCTCACTGACGGTGACAAACCATGAGCAGGTCGTCGAACGGCTTGCGGCTAACCAGGATGATCTCTATGTCATGAGTCAGCTTCCAGAAAATTGGGATATTAAAGCGCATCCCTTTCTAGACAATCCATTGGTGGTTGTTGCGCCCCACAACCACCCGCTAGCGGGTCAAAAAAAGATTCCGCTGGAGCGGCTAGCTGAAGAGATATTTATTATGCGAGAGCCTGGATCTGGCACCCGCAGGGCATTGCAAAATCTGCTGGATGAGCACAACCTGTCTGTGAAAGTGCGCTTAGAATTAGGCAGCAATGAAGCGATTAAGCAAGCGATCTCAGGGGGGTTAGGAATCTCTGCCCTGTCGCGCCATACGCTGGTGATGGATGGCTCTACCAACGAGCTAACTATTTTGGATGTCGAGAATTTTCCGATTCAACGAGAGTGGTATGTCGTTTATTTGGCGGGCAAGCAGCTTTCGGTGGTGGCCAGCACTTTCTTGGAGTATCTGATCGAAGCCGCACCCAGCGTCTCTGACAGCTTTATGCGTCTGCCAGGAGGAATGCAGTCAGAGACGCTGGAGGGCAAGGAGGGGGTCAAGGTTGAGGCGTGACGGGCTGAACCCTACAGCACCCCAGATCAGCGTCATCATCCCCACGTATAACTGCGATCGCTACTTGTCGGAAGCGATCGAGAGCGTGCTGAGCCAAGGCTATTCTGATGGCGAAATTCCTAGAGTAGAAATTCTGGTAGTAGATGATGGCTCCACCGATAGCACCCCAGAGGTTTTGCAGCGTTACGCAGGCCAAATCCGCGCTGTTCGGCAGGCAAACCAGGGAGTAGCGATCGCCCGCAATCGAGGCATTGAGCTGGCTCAGGGCAAATGGATTGCGTTTTTGGATGCCGATGATTTTTTGTTGCCCCATGCTTTGGCCGCAAGGCTGGCGATCGCGGAATCAAGTCTTAAAGCGCAGCCAAATCTGGGCATCGTTCATAGCGGCTGGCAGCGGGTCAATGCCCAAGGCGAACTGCTGATGGCGGTAGAACCCTGGCAGCAAGTTCCCCATCTCGATTTGGCAAGTTGGCTCCGCTGGAAGCCTGTTTTGCCCAGCGCCATGCTGTTTCGGCGCGACTGGCTAGAGCGATCGGGCGGCTTCGATCCTCGGTTTCCTCCGGCTGAAGATACCGATCTGGTGCTGCGGCTAGCACGCATGGGCTGCGAGGCCGTCTGGCTGCCCCAGATCACCGTTGGCTACCGCCAACATGAGGCCAGCGCCATGCACAAAGGGTTGCCCCAGGCGCGATCGCTGGCCGCAGTCATTGACCATTTTTTTGCTCAGCCCGATCTACCCGAGACGATTCGGTGGCTAGAGCCACAGGTACGCTACAACACGCTAGTCTGGATCGCCTGGTACCTCTACTACACCGGACATCTGCCCGAAATGGCGGAATACTTGCGGCGATCGCTTGCCCATTCTCCCTACTCACGAGTAGAAGCGATCGTGCATTGGGCAGACAGCTTCACGGCGTTTTCTAAGAACTGGGGTAGCGAGTTCAATGCGGTTGATTTGGTGCGATCGCCTGAGTGGGCAGCATTGATGCGGGAGTCGAGCATGATTCAACCTAACTGACTCTAAAAGTCCAAGGTTGCCCAATTTGGTTCGCGGTAGTAGCGGGTCATGTCGTCAAACTTGCGGAGTTCAGCCCGATGCAGCCCGACATCGTGCATTTCGTCAGACTCTAGCCATTGGTTGTTTAGCTCGATCAGCGCTTGGCTCAGCCGATCGCCATCTGCGCTGCTAGCCGCCTCACCAAAATAGCCCAGGGTAATATGAGCCGTAAAGTTATATTGCTGCTCTACGCCTAGCGCAATCAGATCAGAATTTTGGTAGACGGTACGCCGGAGTTGAATGACGCGATCGTAGGAATCTTGCTCTCTGGGAACCAGGCACACGCCCAAAGCCCGTGTCCGTAAAAACAGCCCGATAATTTGCCAGTAAATCGGCTTCTCGCCTTGCACTGAGGACTCGCTTTTAAAGAAGCTGTCTGCCACGCGATCGTGAAGCTGCGTTTCAAAATTTGGGTCTTCGCACGCGTGATTAAAGGCACTCGCCCAAATCAGGTCGGCCAGCGTGAAGTGAAAGCTGTCTGCTGGGACAGGAATCAGCAAGTTTGGCTCTAGCTTGTCTAGAATTTGCTGCTGATATTGCTGGAGGTGAGTATAAACAGCCCCGTTTTGCCGATCGTCAGCCCAGGGAGGGGTAATGACCGTGTAGCCTGGAAAGGGAGCAGGTTGAATGGTGCCATCTGGCTGCTGCTCAAACTTGGGAGAGGGCTGAATGTACTGCACCTGTGACTGATAGGTTTCAGGCAGCGTCGCCCGCACCACTCGGTTTACGTAGACTTGATAGTTGTCGTCCAATCTTGCCTGCCTTCTGTTCCAACTGTAGGAAGATCTAACTAAATTGTGGGAGTCTAAATTGCGGGAGTCTAAATTGCGGGAGTAAAATTACAAGTCCCCAATTCAATTTAGCGGTAATTTACCCCATTGTTCTGCTATGTCAGTGTATCTATTTTGGGGAGATGATGACTTTGCCCTCGATCGCGCCGTCAATGAGCTGCGCGATCGCACGCTTGACCCCGACTGGGCCAGCTTTAACTATGACAAACTGCCGCCTGATGCCTCAGATGCGGTCATGCAGGCCATTAACCTAGCGCTGACCCCCCCCTTTGGCGCGGGGCAGCGGCTGGTGTGGCTGGCGGATACAACCCTCTGCCAGCGCTGTTCTGAGGAGCTTCTGAGTGAGCTAGAGCGATCGCTTCCCACCTTGCCTGACACCACAGTACTGCTGTTGACGATGTCCGGCAAGCCTGATGGACGCATCAAGTCCACTAAGCTGCTCCAAAAACATGCCGACATCCGCGAATTTACCAACATTCCCCCTTGGAAAACCGATCTGCTAGCCCAGCAAGTTCGGCGGGCGGCTCAAGAGGTGGGGGTAAAGCTGACGAGCGGGGCAGTGCAGCTTTTGGCAGAGTCGGTTGGCAACAACTCCCGGCAGCTCTTTATGGAGCTAGAAAAGCTGCGGCTCTACAGTGGAGATAGCCCGCAGCCGCTAGGCGAAGCCGCTGTGACAACGCTTGTCACCACCTCTACCCAAAACAGCCTTCAGCTTGCCGCCGCTCTGCGACAGGGCGACACCAGCCGATCGCTGACGCTGATCACCGATCTAATGCGCCAGAACGAAGTGCCGCTGCGGATTGTGGCCGTGTTGGTGGGGCAGTTTCGCACTTGGCTGTGGGTCAAGCTGATGCTAGAGGCAGGCGAACGGGACGAGCGAGAAATAGCCCGAGCTGCCGAGATTAGCAACCCCAAACGAATTTATTTTCTTCAGCAAGAAGTAAAGCCGCTGTCGCTGGCTAGCCTTCAGCAAACGCTGCCGCTGCTGCTGGAGCTGGAATGGGGGCTAAAGACAGGGGCAGAACCTTTGGCACTGCTGCAAACCAAGGCGATCGAGCTATGTCAGCTCTATCAAAAGTAGGGTCTAAGATTTTATAGCCGTTCTTCTGAAGACATTTCGTGGGCAGGCTTCGGGCACTACAAAACTGTTGCTCATCTTTTTGAAGTTTTGGGCTGCGCTAGGCGCAGCCCAAAACCCCGGTTGCGATCCTAAAATCAGAGAGTTGTCACCTGAAGCCTGCCCCATGTCTGCTAAATTTCAACTTGCCGATCGCCTGGAGTTGCTCCGATCGAATGTGTTTGCTGACATGGATCGGGCGAAAGCCAGAGCCAGAGCCGCAGGGTTAGACATTATTGATTTGTCGCTAGGTTCTTCTGATTTGCCTGCGCCTAGCCCCGTGCTGGACGCGATCGCCCAATCTCTGCCAGACTCCAGCACCCACGGCTATCTGTTGTTTCACGGCACCCAAGCCTTTCGGCAGGCGGCATCACAGTGGTATGAGCGCAAGTTTGGCCTCGCGGTCGATCCAGAGACAGAGGTGTTGCAGTTAATTGGCTCTCAAGAGGGCACCGGACATTTGCCGCTGGCGGTGCTCAATCCCGGAGATTTTGCCCTGCTGCAAGATCCCGGCTATCCCTCTCATGCGGGAGGCGTCTATCTGGCAGGCGGACAGATCTACACCCTACCGCTGCTCGCCGAAAATCACTTTTTGCCTGTGTTTGCCGACATTCCCGATGCCGTGCTGGCGCAAGCCCGCCTCATGGTGTTGAGCTACCCCCATAATCCGACGACGGCAACGGCTCCTCTCGCCTTTTTCCAGGAAGCCGTCGCCTTTTGTCAGCAGCATCGGCTGATTTTGGCTCATGATTTTCCCTATCCCGACATGGCGTTTGACGATGCCGCAGGCGCGCCGCCCTCGGTGCTGCAAGCTGATCCCGATAAAACGGTTTCGATCGAATTCTTCACGATGTCCAAGTCCTACAACATGGGCGGGTTCCGGGTCGGCTATGCCATCGGCAATGCCGAGATCATTGGGGCGCTGCGGCAGGTAAAAGCCGCGATCGATTTCAATCAGTATCTAGGCATCTTAAATGGGGCGATCGCCGCTTTGTCTGGCTCCCAAGACAGCATCAAAGCCTCTGTCGAAGTCTTCCGTCAGCGGCGAGATGTCTTTGTGGCAGCTCTGCATCACATTGGCTGGCAGGTCGAAATGCCCCACATGGCGCTGTATGTTTGGGCTAAGCTCCCTGAGCGTTGGGCAGCCAACTCAATCGGATTTTGTCAGACGCTGGTGGAAAAGACAGGCGTAGCAGCAGCGCCCGGAGCAGGGTTTGGCAAGTTTGGCGAAGGCTATGTTCGGTTTGCGCTGGTGCATCCGCCAACGGTGCTAGAAGAGTCCGTGCGGCGAATTGCACAGGTTTTGTAGGCAGCTACCCCGTATTGCACCAAGAGTTTCACCACAAGTTTTCCCACAAACTTCCATTAAGAAAGGCAGACCACTGGGGCGCAAAAGCCAATTGGGAGGGGTCGTTGGCTTTTGGAGCAGCGCCGCGATCGGAAAAATAGAGCGATAGCCCTGTGCTGCGATTGGCGATCGCCGTGTAGTTGTGAATCACGGCACTGCTGTAGGCGCTGAGCACCACCCGTGCTGCCGCTTGCACGGAGGCTGAGAGGCTCGTGCTGCTGGCAAAACCGCTGAATAATCTGCCCACATCACAAAAATCGTCAGGCTGATCGCTGGTGTCAAACACATTGGCTAACCGATCGCGCCACAGGTCTAACAGGCTGAGATCCTGGCGAGTGGCACTAGAGACTAGCGTGGTGGCAAAGCCGTTGATCGCATTCGTCAAGCTGTAGGGATTGCTGCTTCTGAGCGCGGCTAGATCGATCGCCGAGAGGGTTTCGTTGCGTGAAGAATAGGTTTGCCCGTAGCGCGTCACTAGCGAGGAACCGAGCTGGGCTGCCGTCATGGCTGGATTGGCTTTCAAGTCTTGAATGACGGGTGTGTAGTTCCAGCCTGTGCCGGGTTCCAGCTCTTGAGAGCCGACAAAAACCGAGGCGCGATCGGCAATTTGAGCGGCAAATTCTGTCGTGCTCATGAGGCAGGCATCGGTGCCCACCAGCTCGACCTTAGCGGCAACCCCTGTCAAAACGCTGTTTAGCTCTATCCCGCTTATGCCGTTGGCCGTCGCATCATCGTAGGAAACCTGGTAGCCGTCGCCATGTCCCCACATTACCAGCGCATAATGCTTGGCTTTGTAAGTGCTGGTGCCCCAAGTGACAAAGTTTTTGAGCGTTGTGGCGCTCCCCATATTGGCTTCACCCACCCGAGTGCCCCAGATAGCATTGGGCTTGCTGTTTTTTTGCACCTTTCCCCGGCGTGTGTCAGTCCAGTTGCCGTAGGAGGAGTCATATCCAGCCGTGCGATCGATCTGCACCACAATGCTGACTTTGCGATCTGAGCCAGCCGCCGCCAGCTCCAGAAAGTCTTGAATGGCGTAGCTTTCCAGATTATTGCCCGCCATGTAGACCATAACCGTCCATTCAGCCGTGTTTTGCGTCGCTTTTTTAAGGCTAACCGATCGCTGTCGTTGGGCTGTAGGGCGAGTTATGGCGCGAGATGGGGTACGAGCCGCTGCGCCTCGCGTCAATGGCTCAGTCGCGGCGACTTGAGCCTGTAGGCCAGAGAGAGATGAGCGAGCCGCTTGCCGAAGAGAGGCGGTATCGAATGAGCGGGACAGATCGCCAGATGGCTGAGCGGTGAGGTCTGAAATGGAGCGATGAAGGGGAGCACGATCGCCAGATGAGGTCGTCCTTAGCCGTTGCGTCATCATGGAATTTCTCTCTGATTTTCGCTAAGGGTAATCACTGATTTTTGTAACATCTTCAATGTCACTTCCGTAAAAACTACCCAATTTTACGGAGGAAAGTTTCCGTCCAAAATTATAGAGTTTCTGCTTCCCATCTGCCAAGCCATTGCAAGTAAGGACGTTTAAACCTCCCTTAGCAAAAAAAAGATAGCAAATGAGCCAAATTTGTTAGCCTATAGCTTTAATGCTTGTCTGTGATATTTATCACATCGGCTACACCCAGCGCGATCGCTACTCTTGCTGAAGCCGCTGCGCCAATAGCGTATAGCGCTGCTGATCTTTGACTTGACGAATAGCTAGGGCGATCGCCTTCTGGGGCGCAACCAAAATGGCTAGCTGACGGGCGCGGGTCAGCCCGGTGTAGAGCAAATTGCGGCTGAGCATTAGGTAATGCTGCATGTAGAGCGGTAGGATCACTACCGGATATTCGCTGCCCTGGGATTTGTGGATGCTGACCGACCAGGCGAGAGTGATCTCGTTAATGTCGGCAGAGTCATAGGTAACGAGGCGATCGGCAAACTGAACCTGGATCGCCTGCTCTTCGAGATCAATAGAGTCAATCACGCCCATGTCGCCGTTAAACACTTCGCGGTTGTAGTCATTGACCTGCTGAAGGATGCGATCGCCCACCCGTAGCGTCATGCCGCCTCGCGTCAGTTCGGCTTTTGAGTAGCTGGCCGGGTTAATTAACTCCTGCAAGACTTTGTTGAGGTTGCGGGTGCCAACAATGCCGCGCGTCATCGGGCACAGCACTTGCACGTCGCGAGATGGCTCAAAGCCAAGGCTAGGAATCAAATCGCTGATCAAATCTCGAATCGCCTGCACGCCCGGTTCTGGTTCGGGGGCAGCCAGCCAGAGACAGTCTGACTGCGGCTGATTTGAGACAGGCTCCAGTACCGGAAACTGCCCGTGGTTGATCCGGTGGGCGTTGCTGACGATCTGGCTGGCCTGAGCCTGACGAAACACTTCCGTCAGCCGCACTACGGGAATGCGACCTGAATGAATTAGATCGGCTAACACGTTTCCGGCTCCGACGCTAGGCAACTGGTCGATGTCGCCCACCAGAAGCACTTGGGCATGGATCGGCACTGCTTTAATTAAAGAATTCGCCAGAAACAAATCCAGCATCGAGGCTTCATCAACGACGATCGCCTCTATCGGCAAGACATTCTCGACATCGCGCTTGAACTTAAAATTGCTGGGGTCAAACTCCAGCAGGCGATGGATTGTTTTGGCCTCCTGTCCGGTCATTTCGCTAAGGCGCTGGGCCGCCCGTCCGGTAGGGGAGGCTAGCGCGATCGCCTTGCCCATTGCCTTCCAGAGCGCCACAATCGTCCGAGTACAAAAGGTCTTGCCTGTGCCGGGGCCACCTGTTAGCACCATGACCCGCTGCTGCGCCGCCATTTCTACGGCCTGCCGCTGCTGCGAGGAAAGCTGAAGCCCTGTTTTTTCGACAAAGCGATCGATCCAGCGCTGCACCCGCTCCAAATCTACGGTGATCGGTTCGCTCAGCAGGTAGAGCAGCCGCTCCGCCAGCTTAAACTCTGCGCCGTAGAAGGGCGGACTGTAGCAAATCACCTGCTCCTCCAGATCGCCTACGCCCATCTGCACCACCAGTTCGCCATCTTTTGCCATCGTCAAAACCAGGGCTGAGATTTCCTCAAGGTTGGGCTGATGATCTTCAAGGGTGAGGCGTTTGACGGTGCGATCGCTCAATTCAGCCTGGGGCAAAAAACAGTGCCCTTCTTCGGCAGCTTCGCTCAGCACATGCAGAATGCCGCAGCGGTAGCGAAACTCTGAGCCAGGGTGAATGCCGACCTTACGGGCGATTGCATCGGCGATGACAAAGCCAATGCCGTAAATATCGGTCGCTAGCTGATAGGGATTTTTGGTGACAATGGCGATCGACTCATCCCCATACTGTTTATAAATCTTGACCGCATAGGTGGTAGATACGCCATGCCCTTGCAAAAACAGCATTACTTCTTTAATCGCTTTCTGCGCTGCCCAGGCTTCCTGGATCATCTTCACCCGTTTCTGGGCAATGCCAGGAACTTCGCTCAGCCGTTCAATCTGGTTTTCAATAATGTCTAGCGTCTCTAGCCCAAAGTGCGCCACAATCCGCTTGGCGGTGACGTTGCCTACGCCTTTGATCAAGCCGCTGCCCAAATATTTCTCTAGCCCGGTGAGGGTGGCAGGCTTGGTTTCGCGATACTGCGTCACCTGAAACTGCTGCCCGTACTTCGGATGGTCGCGCCAGATGCCCTCAAGCTGGAGCGTTTGTCCGGCCTGGATGTTGGCGAAATTGCCGACGATCGTGATTAGCTCACTCGTGCGGGGCGCTTTGACCCGCGCCACCGTGTAGCCTGTCTCTTCAGAGTGAAAGGTTAGCCGCTCAATGACGCCTTGCAGCGATTCGGTCGGCGGAGCGGCATTTTGCGAAGAGGCGCTGTAGGAAGGGGAAGAATCAGACACGGTGGGCGATCGCAGGGGCTTAATCTAGTTTGCCAGCCTCATTCTAATTTGGCAGGCGAATCGGGCTTCTTGCCTAAATGCTTTTTTTGCAGGCGTGCAACGATTCACGCCACAAGTCTATTCCCTGATTTAACCCTAGCCTAATTCAACCCTGGCGGGAAACTTTTAAGGCTTGGTTTCAGTCTTTTTATCTTCATCTAAAACGGGCTTGAAAATTAATTTGAATGGGTCGGAAACATTGAGATTGGCTTCTCAGTCATATCCGTCTACTTGTCATTAATGGATTGTTTCTCAAGTCATTGATGCCCCGATCGATTGAATTAGCCTGATGAAAAACTTTGATATTCATTAGGGAACCTATTTTACTTCATTAGGTCATTTGAATTCATCAGACACCGCTTCCAAGAGCTTTTACAAAAATGCTTTAGGGAACTGAGACATCAAGATTGCGTCTGTGAATCTATCAACAACAACCCTCAAAAATTGAATTTCTTATAAGTTTTTGCAGTGGAAGTTTGAGAAACAAAATCATCATTTTAGATGTCATTTACATTAACAAGCTGCGCCTAGAACATCAGCCTCTTGCAGCAAAACATTTTCCTCACACCTCACAGAATCAACTGAGAATAATCATGAAACCTGCTCTTCGTCGTATGGCTGCGATCGCTGCCGTTACTACCACCACCCTTGCTAGCGCCCTGTCTGCCGTTACACCCGCCTTGGCTGCACAATTTGGTGAAAAAGAAGTCGATCAGAATAAGTTTGTTGCAGTGGCTTCTCCTTATCGCGGTGGCGCAGCCCACCAACTCTTGATTCTGGAGCAAGTTGCCGATAGCCGTCCTTGCTGGAGCGAGTCAGGCACTCCGAATGCGCTAATTGCCATTAGCCCCCTGCTGCTAGAGTTTGATTTCACCGGAATATGCAGCCGCAGCACCGACAGCAACGGCTACTCAATCCGCGTCAATGACGAAGACCTGGGCTTACGCTACAGCCTTCGAATCGTCAAGCAAAACGACGATATGCTGCTGATTGGTGCCCCTAGCAACCGCGCCGATAAAGCCCTCCTGATTGGCCGCACAAACGGAGTCACCGCTGACTTCGCTAAGATCACCCTCGATCCAGGCTGGCGCTTTACCAAGCGGGTATTTGGCGAACAAACCCTCGGTCATGTCTACCTCACCTATGACGGTGATAATGTTCCGGTCGCCAACATTGGGGGTTCTGGCAGCGGCAGCACAGGCTCTACGGGTTCCGGCTCTACGGGCGGCGGCACAGGCTCCGGCACCCCGACCCCTGTTTCGCGATTTAGCGATACCGTTAATGATATCTACGCGGCTGATATCAATCGTGCGGTTGAAACTGGATTTATCTCTGGATTTGAAGACAACACCTTCCGCCCGACCGCTTCTCTGACCCGCGAACAGTTGGTGTCTATGGTGCTGGGTGCGTTGGGTAACTTGCCTAACGTCCAGCTCAATATTCCGACTCAGGCGGCTGGCAACCCCTACTCTGATGTGGAATCTAGCCGCTGGAGCGCTGCCAGAATTCAGTTTGCCCGCGACAACAACATTATTACGGGCTACCAGGATGGTTCTTTCCGTCCGGCTCAGCCTGTGACGCGTGCAGAGCTGATGGCGGTTCTGCGTCGGGCAGCAGAGTATGGCAAGACGCTGCAAGGTCAGCAGCCCCAAATTCAGGGCAACCGTCCGGCTGCCACCTTCGGGGATACGAATGGTCACTGGGCCAGCCCTCTGATTAGCCAAATGTCTTCCTACTGTGGAGTGGCTTCTCCGTTGAACGAGACGGGTTCGGCCTTTGCCCCGGATGCGGCGGCTCAGCGCAACTATGCGGCGGCTGCAACGCTCCGGACGCTGGGCTGCTTGGGTGGCGCAACGGGAACCAACGCGTCTCGATAAGGTTGGCTCGATAAAGTTGGCCCGATAAAGCTGGCTAGTGCTTGATGCTGTGATTCAGGTTGGGTGGGGCAATCCAGGATGCCCGTAACACCCAACCTTTTCTTTTGTGCGGTTTCTTTGCCTCACCGCTCTGAGAGCGGCCTTTACGAAAACTTTATGTGAACTATGGCTACTGCCCAAACGGTGGGGGTGAATTCAGACGGCGGGCTACTAGCTGGGTGCGGCTGCCTGTAGGCTTTTGGGGCTATGGGGAGGCCGCGATCGCCTCACAGCTTAATGTTTCCTAAAGTTAGGCTTGAGGAGAACTTAGCCGCTTCTTAAAGTCTCCGTGGGAACTTGGTTGGGGACAAATTTTTTCCTCATTCAGGAATCCACACCAGCCATGACAGATGTTGTACTGAAGAGTTTTGCGTCACTGCCCGCAGATACTTTTGCTCCGGGACCTGCATCTGGAAAAGATGTATCTGCCAACGATCGCACAGGCCCTTTTGCAGGGCAGCCCATCCAAGGGTTCAGCGGGGTTCAGTTTTTTGATCAACATAGCTTCTGGTTTATGCCAGACAACGGCTACGGCGCTCAAACCAACAGCGCTGATTTTTTGCTGCGGATCTATCGTGTTGATCCCAGCTTTCGAGGGACAGAGGAAGGGGATGGCAGCGTCAAAATCTTCGATCGCTTCATTCAGTTTGCCGATCCTGACCAGAAAATTCCCTTCAAGATCGTCAATGAGGAAACGGGCGATCGCCTGCTTACAGGTGCAGACTTCGATATTGAATCTTTTGTGATTGCTGAGGACGGCACAATTTGGGTGGGCGACGAGTTTGGTCCCTTCTTGCTGCACTTTGACGCCTCTGGCAAGCTGCTGGATGCGCCCATCGCCACACCCAATCCGGTCAACCTCAACACGCTGGATGGCAAACCTCCGCTTGTGATCGGACACCGAGGTGCCAGTGGCGAACTGCCCGAACATACGTTGGAATCTTACAAATTGGCGATCGAGCGGGGTGCCGACTTCATCGAACCCGATCTAGTTTCTACCAAAGATGGCGTGTTAATTGCCCGTCACGAGCCGATGCTAGGCGGCACCACAGATGTGGCGAGCCGTCCTGAATTTGCCGATCGCAAAACCAAAAAAATCTTGGATGGGGTAGAGGTCGAAGACTACTTTGCCTCGGACTTCACCCTGGCGGAGATCAAGACGCTACGTGCCATCATGCCTCAAGGATTCCGCACCCAGGCATTCAACGGCGTGTTTGAAATCCCTACGTTTGAAGAAGTGATTAATCTCGTCAAGCAGGCGGAGCGAGAGACAGGCAAAAAAGTCGGCATCTATCCCGAAACCAAGCATCCGACTTTCCATGATCACCTGGGACTCTCGCTAGAAGAACCTCTGCTGCAAACGCTGCACAAAACGGGCTTCACCGACCCTAGCCGCGTTTTTATTCAATCCTTTGAAGTCGGCAACCTGAAGGAGCTAAACCACAAAACCGATCTTCCCCTGGTGCAGCTCTACGATGCCTTTGATGTCAACCCTGACGGCACGCTAATTGAAATTCGCCCCTACGATTTTGTCGTTAGCGGCGACACCCGCACCTATGGCGACTTGCGCACCCCCGCAGGCTTACAAGAAGTTGCCACCTATGCGGATGGCATTGGTCCCTGGAAGCGGATGATTGTCTCGGTCAAAGAGGTAGATGCCAATGGGGACGGCAAAGCGGATGATCTGAACAGCGATGGCGTCATCAACGATGCCGATAAGGTGACAACTGCGCCCACTTCTCTGGTTGAAGATGCACACCAGACCGGACTGCTGGTGCATCCTTATACCTTCCGCAACGAGGAGCGCTACCTCGCTTCGGACTACAAGGGCAATCCTGCAAAAGAATTTGAGCAGTTCATCAATCTGGGCGTTGACGGCTACTTCACCGATTTTCCGGGCACAGGCGACCTAGTTCGCGATCAGATCACCAGTCCTTTTGTGCGATCGCCCCAAAATCCTGAAGTGCAGCAAACGACGTCATTCAACACGCTGGATGGCAAAGCTCCCCTAGTCATCGGCCATCGGGGTGCCAGCGGCGAACGCCCAGAGCATACGTTGGCGGCTTACAAAAAGGCGATTGCCGACGGGGCTGACTTCATCGAACCTGATCTGGTGGTGACAAAAGACGGAGTGCTGATCGCCCGCCACGAACCCATGTTGGCGGTGCTGACTGCGACTGGCGCACTCAACACCACCGATACCAGCACCGACGTTTACCTGCGGCCTGAATTTGCCGATCGCAAAACCACCAAAGTTTTGGACGGAGTTTCTGTCACAGGCTGGTTTGCTGAAGACTTTACCCTGGCAGAACTCAAGACCTTGAATGCGATCGAGCGTTTGCCCGCTATTCGGGGAACGGAGTTCAACAACGACAAGCTGAAAGTGCCTACCCTGTCAGAAGTGATTGAGTTAGTACAGCAAGTCGAGAAGGACACTGGGCGCAAAATTGGTATCTATCCTGAAACCAAGCACCCTACTTTCTTTGCTGCTCAGGGCTACAACACGAGTCAATTGCTGGTGGATACGCTGGTGGAGAAGCAGTTCACCGATCCCACCCGCATTTTCATCCAATCCTTTGAGGTTGCCAACCTCAAGGAATTAAATACCACCCTCATGCCCCAGGCGGAAATTGATATTCCGCTGGTGCAGTTATTTGGCGGATCGGGTCGTCCTTACGACTTTGTAGTGAGTGGCGACACGCGCACCTATACGGATCTGTCTACCCCAGCAGGATTGGCGGAAATTGCTACCTACGCGGAGGGCATTGGTCCCAACAAGCAGCGGATCGTGCCGCTGGCGACGGTAGATCTAAACAACGATGGTCAACCAGATGACCTGAATGGCGATGGACAAATTAGCGATGGCGATCGCGTCACAGGCACGCCCACGACCCTCGTTGCCGACGCTCATCAGGCCGGATTGTTGGTTCACCCCTATACCTTCCGTAACGAGAGTTTCTTCTTGCCCGACAGCTATAAAGGCGATCCTATTGCCGAGTTCAAGCAATTTATTGAGCTAGGGGTGGATGGCTATTTTACTGATTACCCCGGCACCGGAGAAGATGCGCGCAGCACTTTTATCACCCCGGCTCAGGTGGCTAACCTGGGTCGTTCCAATGGCTTTGAGGGGATGGCGATCAGCCCAGACCAGAAGACGCTATACCCGCTCTTAGAAGGAACAGTCGTGGGTGATCCGGCAGGTACCCTACGCATCTACAAGTTTGATGTTGCCTCAAAGCAGTTTGCGGGTCTGGAGGGTTACTACAAGCTTGAAAGCGCAACGAATGCGATCGGTGACTTGACCGTGATCAACGCCAACGAGTATCTGGTGATTGAGCGGGACAACGAACAGGGCAAGGCGGCCAAGTTTAAGAAAATCTACAAAGTAGATTTCTCTCAGAAAGATGCTGATGGTTTTGTCTCTAAGGTGGAAGTTGCCGATCTGCTGAACATTCAAGACCCAGACGACCTCAACCAAGATGGCAGCACCATTTACAAAATGCCTTTCCAGACGATCGAGGATGTGTTGGTGCTAGACAAAGACACCATTCTGGTTGCCAATGACAACAACTACCCCTTCTCGATCGGTCGGCCTCCGGCAATCGACAATAACGAAATCATCACGCTGAAGCTGGCGACCCCCTTGAAGCTGGACGATCGCGTCGGATTGGCAGGTCTGGAGGCCGACGCTCTGGCTGGCTCGGCGTCAGCGCTTTCCCTCAATCTAGAGGCTGCGGACAGCCAGTTTGATATATCATCCGGTGCCAAAGCCGAAGGGATTACTTCAGCCGGGGTTTCCCTAGCGAAGGTAGAGACTGCCAATACGCAAGACTCTTCAGAGCTGCTGCGGGGATCTGGGCAAGGAGGGTCGCAGCTTTTATCTACGCCTGTACCCATAGCGCTTGAGATGATCGATTTGCTGTCGATCGTTAGCTTGCCTATGGTAGGAGGCAGCACCGTCCTCAGCGGATTAATTTAGTAACGAATTGGGCTAGAGCAGAGCAACCCGAACATCCGCCGGGAGTTCGGGTTGTTTTGTTAGCACGGGTGTCTTTGTTACCCCTCGCATAAGATATTAAGGATGGCGACAAACTCTAAGCAATGAACTCTATCGGAGACATCTATCGGAGACATGGCTGCATGAAGCGAAGCCGGAATGCAAGGTGTTAAGAGAGGGAAACTGCGTGAAATTAGCCTGGATAGTGGGTTTAGCTTTTGTCGGATTGGAGGCAGCTTTGTTCTATGTTTCCACCTCTTCGTCAGCGATACCGCCCACTCCGGCACCCCAAGCCGCTACTTCACCAACCGCTAGCCCGATCGCTCAGCCCATTCGCTATGAAGTCCGATCGCTGCCTCAATCTGAGGTGCATCTTCTAACGATTCCGGCGGGGAGTCCGTATCGCGTCATGCCTGCGCTGTCAGAAGGGGTGGCGACCCTGAAAGACTTTGCGGCTCCGGCTGGGGCGATCGCGGTCATCAATGGCGGCTTTTTTGATCCTGCCAATCAGCAATCCACGTCGCACGTTACTTTAGACGGCAAATCTGCGGCTGACCCCAAGCAGAACGATCGCCTCACGCAAAACCCTGACCTTGCCCCCTATCTGGACAAGATTTTTAACCGCTCGGAGTTTCGGCAATATCTTTGTAACTCAGAAGGCAGTCCTTCTATTCGCTATGACGTTGCGCTGCATAGCGATGCGCCGCTTGCCAACTGTCAGCTTGCCAGTGCGCTAGGGGCAGGGCCGCGTTTGCTGCCTGATCTGAATTTGCAGCCGGAAAGTTTTCTAGAAGTTGCGGATGGGACGGTCATCCGCGATCCGATCGATCACAATCGCCTCAGTCCCCGCAGCGCGATCGGCATCCTGCCAGATGGTGGCCTGGTTTGGGTCATGGTGGCACAGAAAGCCGGAGCGATCGAGGCTTCGGGCATGACCCTCCAGCAGCTTGCCGATTTTATCAAGTCTCTGGGAGCGGTGAAGGCGCTGAATCTAGATGGCGGTGGCTCTGCTTCGCTCTACTACAACGGCACAACGTATTACGGCACGTTAGACGCGCAGGGCAACCCGATCGAGCGTCCGGTGAAATCGGTACTGCTGGTGAAATAGCCTACTGCAACCGCATGACGGGTCTTATTGGGGGAATGGGGCGATCGCTCCACCTAACCCAACTGTCACTTACCACACAGTTCCATTCCACTCCACTCCGCCACACTTAGCCTAGAGTAGGATGTGTCTGGAGTAGGATGTGCCTAGAGTTAGGATGTCCTAGAGCAGGATGTTGCATGGGCTTAGTCTTGCCTTAAGCATCTTCTGAGGCAGGTATATGTCACAATGTAAACGGTTTTGCCAACTCAATGGAAGCTTTGGAGTGGGCGTGAGTCATGGAGCCAATGTATAGTTACGTCTGGTTGATTCCTGTCCTACCGCTGGTGGGCGCGATGATACTGGGCTTGGGTTTGATTTCGTATGGTAAAGCAGTTGGCAAGCTCCGCAAGCTATGTGCGGGGTTTATCGTCTCTTTGCTTGGAACCACGATGGTTCTGTCTTTTGCACTGTTATGGAGCCAGATTCAAGGGCATGAGACCTATACTCATGTAATTGAATGGGCATCAGCCGGAGACTTTCGGTTGACCATGGGCTACACCGTCGATCACATTACCGCTCTGATGCTGGTGATTGTGACTACGGTGGCGTTCTTTGTAATGATCTACACCGACGGCTACATGGCTCACGATCCGGGCTATGTCCGCTTCTATGCCTACCTCAGCCTATTTAGCTCGTCGATGCTGGGGTTAGTGATTAGCCCCAACCTGCTTCAGGTTTATGTGTTCTGGGAGCTGGTCGGCATGTGTTCCTACCTGCTGATTGGCTTTTGGTACGATCGCAAACCTGCCGCAGATGCCTGTCAAAAAGCGTTTGTGACCAATCGTGTGGGCGACTTTGGCCTACTGTTGGGTATGCTGGGCTTGTTTTGGGCAACGGGCACATTTGAATTTGATTTGATGGGCTTGCGGCTGGAAGGATTGGTGGAGTCAGGGTCTTTGAGCGTGGCGATCGCCTCTCTCTTAGCCATCCTGGTGTTCCTGGGTCCTGTCGCCAAGTCGGCGCAGTTTCCGCTGCATGTGTGGTTGCCCGACGCAATGGAAGGCCCCACGCCGATTTCGGCGTTAATCCATGCGGCCACGATGGTTGCTGCCGGGGTCTTCCTGATTGCCCGCATGTATCCTGTGTTTGAAAACCTGCCCACCGCGATGAATACGATCGCTTGGACGGGAGCCTTTACGGCTTTCTTGGGAGCCAGCATTGCCATTACCCAAAACGACATCAAGAAAGGCTTGGCCTATTCCACGATGTCGCAGTTGGGCTACATGGTAATGGCGATGGGGGCAGGAGCCTACGGCGCGGGGCTATTTCACCTAATGACGCATGCCTACTTTAAGGCGATGCTGTTTTTGGGTTCCGGTTCGGTAATTCACGGCATGGAAGGCGTGGTCGGTCATGATCCGGTGTTGGCGCAAGATATGCGACTGATGGGCGGCTTGCGCAAATATATGCCGATTACGGCTATCACCTTTTTGATCGGGACGTTAGCCATCTGCGGGATTCCCCCTTTTGCTGGGTTCTGGTCAAAGGATGAGATTCTTGGCTCGATGTTTGCCGTCAATCCTGCTCTATGGCTGGTCGGCTACCTAACTGCTGGAGTCACGGCCTTCTATATGTTCCGTATGTACTTCAGCACCTTTGAAGGCAGTTTCCGGGGCAACAATGCTGACATCAAAAAGCAGCTGAAGCTAGCCCAGTTCCAAAAAATGGGCATGTCTTTAGGCCCTGGGGCGATGAATCCGCAGGAGCTGGCGCTGACGGCGGATGAGCATGAAACGCATGAAGATCATGACGAGCACGGCCATGATGACCACGGCCATAGCCATGAACCCCATGAATCGCCGATCGCTATGACGCTGCCCCTGATGGCGCTGGCTATCCCCTCGATTTTGGTGGGTCTGGTGGGTACGCCCTTTGCTAACTACTTTGAAGCGTTCATCCATCCGGCTAGCGAAATTGTGGAAGGCGTGCCCTCTGAGGTGGACTGGAATGAGTTCCTGATCATGGGCGGCAGCTCGGTTGGCATTGGCCTCATCGGGATCTCGCTGGCGGTGCTGATGTATCTGCAAGGCAAGATTGATCCGGGGGCGATCGCCAAAACCATCCAGCCGCTCTATCAGCTCTCGCTCAACAAGTGGTACATCGACGATATTTATAACGTCGTGTTTGTTCAGGGCAGTCGGCGCTTAGCGCGTCAAGTCCTGGAGGTGGATGTGCGGCTGGTCGATGGCGTGGTCAACCTGACGGGTTTTATCACCTTGGTCACAGGCGAAACCCTAAAATATCTGGAAAGCGGACGGGTGCAATTTTATGCCCTGATCGTGTTCGGAGCCGTGCTGGGTCTGGTGTTGGTGTCTGGCATCACTTAAGGATCACTCAATTTGTGGGGTGTAGGGTATGGGGTGCGGCTTAAGCTATGCCCACACCCAGCCCCCCCTCCTAAATCCCCAAACGCTTATAGAAACCTGCAATGGATACTGCTCATTTTCCCTGGCTGACCACGACAATCCTGCTGCCGATTGTGGCATCCCTGCTGATTCCGTTTATTCCTGACAAAGATGGGAAAACAATCCGCTGGTATTCCCTGGTTGTGGGATTGATTGATTTCGGCATTTTGGTCTATGCCTTTTATACTCAATATGATTTTTCTAGCTCTGATCTTCAGCTTGTAGAGAGCTACTCTTGGGTATCATCTCTCGATTTACGCTGGTCGGTGGGGGCAGATGGCGTATCCATGCCGCTGATCTTGCTGACTGGATTTATCAGCACGCTGGCGATTCTGGCCTCTTGGCCTGTGACGCTGAAGCCCAAGCTGTTTTACTTCCTGATGCTGGCAATGTATGGCGGTCAGATTGGGGTGTTTGCAGTGCAGGATATGCTGCTGTTCTTCCTAATGTGGGAGCTAGAGCTAATTCCTGTTTATCTGCTGCTCTCGATCTGGGGCGGCAAGAAGCGGCTGTATGCGGCAACCAAGTTTATTTTGTATACGGCAGGGGGTTCGCTGTTTATCCTCGTGGGCGCGCTGGCGATGGCGTTCTATGGGGACACGGTGACGTTTGACATGCGATCGCTCATGGCAAAAGATTACCCGGTCAACTTTCAGCTGTTGGTCTATGGTGGCTTTTTGATTGCCTATGGCGTGAAGCTGCCAATTATTCCGCTGCATACCTGGTTGCCTGACGCCCACGGCGAGGCCACGGCTCCGGTGCATATGCTGCTGGCAGGTATTCTGCTGAAGATGGGCGGCTATGCCCTGATCCGCATGAATATCGAGATGCTGCCGGAGGCGCATGTCTACTTTGCGCCGATTCTAATCATCCTGGGTATCGTCAACATCATCTATGCAGCGCTGACCTCCTTTGCCCAGCGTAGTCTCAAACGCAAGATCGCCTATTCTTCGATCTCCCACATGGGATTTGTGCTGATTGGCATGGCCTCTTTTACCGACTTGGGATTGAGCGGTGCCATGCTGCAAATGGTGTCTCATGGTCTGATTGGAGCTAGCTTGTTCTTCTTGGTGGGCGCAACCTACGATCGCACCCACACCCTCATCCTGGATGAAATGGGCGGCGTAGGTAAAAAGATGCCCCGAATTTTTGCCATGTTTACGGCCTGCTCGATGGCCTCTCTGGCGCTACCGGGAATGAGCGGTTTTGTGGCCGAACTGATGGTATTCGTCGGCTTTGCCACCAGTACGGCTTATGGGTTGCCCTTCAAGATTATTGTGGTGCTGCTAGCAGCGATCGGGGTAATTCTGACGCCGATTTATCTGCTGTCGATGCTGCGAGAAATCTTCTACGGCCCTGAAAATAAAGAGCTGACCTCGCATCAGATCTTGGCCGATGCCGAACCCCGTGAGGTGTTTATCATCGCCTGTCTGCTGATTCCGATTATTGGCATTGGCTTCTATCCGAAGCTGATCACGCAAATCTACGATGTCAAGACGTTGGCGATTACGGCACGGTTAGAGGAAGCCTTGACTCAGGTTGCTGAAAACCCAGCTTTACCTAAATCGCTAGCCTCAAAGCTCCGCATTGCCCCGGCCTTGCCCAAAGCCTAAGGATCGCAAATTGATTAGCCTCTAATTGTTCTTGGGGGTGCCGCGCGAAGCGCGGCACCCCCAAAAAATTATCTACGATCCTGAGAGTTTAGAGAGAATGAATGGCTGTCTCAACGCCACCAGTCAAGAGACTCAAACTCGACAAACTGTGACTCTAACCGCCATTGACTCCTAGCCCGATCGCTTTCCTGTAAAAATTCACTACAGCCTTGAGAGAGATTAGCCGAACCAGGCGTATCCTCTGCACAGACAGAGGCGATCGCGCCAAAATCGGAAGATTGCCAGAGGCTCTGTCCGGTTGAAAAGCTGTACTCTAGGCTATTGCGAGCCAGCCGCTTCAGATCTCGATAGCCCAAGTTGTATCTTAGCGCCGCCACCAGAAATTCGTTGCTCAGATCAATTCGAGAAATCCCTTCATCATCCGAAGCCAGGGCGATCGGCACGCCAGCCGCCCAATATTGCTGAAAAGGATGCTCTTGACCCTGCACATTCAAAATCACCTCATTGCTGGTGAGGCAAATCTCCACCAGGACGCCGCGCCGCCGCATCTCGGCCATGAGTTCAAAGGGATCATCTTCGTAGAAAATGTCTACTCCATGTCCGATGCGTTGCGCCTGCGCTACCTCTACCGCCTGACGAATATGAAAGCGCAGGTCATCAGGTGGCACCATTCCCAGCGTCAGCTCTCCCGCATGTAAGGCAACCTTCACTTGAGGAAATTGATCATGGAGAAATTTCAGCATCTCCATTTGCAGCGTGTAGTCTCGCAGGGCAACGGGATGATCTTCTGGAGCCACCAAATTAATGCCCACGACTCGCGCATCTGCCTTAGCTAGCTCAAAGGCATAGACAAACTGAGCAAAAACCTCTTGGGGCGATCGCGTCCGGGTGGTTTGCTGCAAATACCGCACCGTCACTTCACATCCGGGCTGTGCCAAGGCAGTTCCACACCCTAGCGTTGCTGCAACTTGGCGCTCTAGCTCAGCAATGCGTTGGCTGCCTTTAGCCACCCGATCCATGAGGCCGCGATCGAGCAGTTGCTGACGAAACTGAGCAAAGTCTCGATTCCAACCGACCTCTCGCCCCAATTGACGAACGGCGCTGCCCTCAGTCGTTAACATCAGCTCCAGGTAGGAAATGTGCTGAGAAGCTGCCCGGTTCGCAACTTCTGCCACCATGTCATCTTGGCGGGAGGCAGAATCAGAGATAGGGGAGAAACTGCCAAAGGCTTGAAAAAACTGATCATGACCCGATTGCCCAGCAAAGGGCAGGTTGCGGGTAGACCAGTTGTTTATCAACGCATCGTAGGTGTCTGTGTTGCTAAAGAGCTGAGAGGCTGGAAAGTAGTTGCTATCTTGACCACAGGCGCTCGGCTCGATCAACGTCTCAGCTTCAGGATCGACACAGTAGCCATCGGCAGCAGCCCACTCTAAATAATGCTCGGCATAAACCGCACCGCTCAGGTGGCTGTGAATATCGCCGCCTTTGGGCATGCGCTGCACAAACGCCCGCAGCAGGGGAGGGCGATCGCGATATTTCTCAAACCATTCTGCAACTTGAGCTTCGGGCTGTTGAGAGGTGCGGGCAATGGGAGAGTCTTGTGCAGCCACCCGCGAAACGACCAGGGTTGAACTGACTAACAGTCCCAAAAATAGAGGCAAGCTAGAGGGCTTAAGCATCAGTTTATAGGTCTGATTTAGATTTAACTAGATCTAAGCTGTATGCAACCATACCGCCCCAGCCAAGCCAGAAATTAAATTCTTACGACAATTTAATATTTCACCAAGCCTCAGTAGATCGCAAATAAGGGTTTTGTGGCGTGCGGAGCACGCCGCAAAACCCTTAAAGCTGGATTTCAAAGGCGCTTTGCGCCTTTGAAATCCAGCTTTAAGAAAAAACTAGGAGGGCTTAGTGATCTACTGAGCCTGTGACTTAATAAGCTTGCGCAAACAGAGTAGCCCAAAAGAGAACAGCGCTCACAAGTTTGCTGAATAGAGGGGATGCGGTAATGTTTTGAAAGGATTGGCAACTCGATCTTTTGCAGACTGGGTTGAAGGCGGGAATGGTAGCGCAGATCCGCCAGCCTGCACAAGAGGTTCATAGAGCGCGAGTGATTTACCAATCATGAACGCCAAATACATAAATTCTCACTCATTCCCTGATGCAAAGCTCCCCATCCTCTGAACCGATTACGTTAGTCATTTCTGAAGTCGTACAGCCCGATCGCATTCAAGAGTACGAAGACTGGACGAGGGGAATTAATCATGCAGCTCAGCAATTTGAAGGCTTTTTAGGCGTTGAGGTGATCCGCCCCCGAGATCACATTTATCCTGAGTATGTGGTAATTGTGAAATTTGACAATTACGTTCACCTGAGGATCTGGCTAACCTCGTCTTTGTATCGGCAGTGGATGGCAAAGTCGCGTTATCTCATCTCTAAGCGATCGCACCAGCAGTTACCCAATGGAATTGAACTGTGGTTTACTTTACCCACTGATTCCACCCCAGTCTCGTCTCAGCCCGCCTACTACAAAAAGGTGATTTTGGGCGTGTTGGCAGTCTATCCGCTCATTTTGCTAGCCAACGTTTTGCTGAATCCAATCCTCAGCGGCCTCCCCTCGTTGCTAGGACTTCTGATTTCAGTGACGTTTGTATCTGCGTTGTTGACCTATCCGGTGATGCCGTGGCTAACGAAGATTTTGAGATTATGGCTATACCCTGCTGTGCAACGACCTTAGTTAAGACCAACCAATTTGCTTAATGGCGATCGATCGGGCGCGATCGGACAAGCGATCAAGCGAAAGTTGATTGCCGTCCGTGATGAGGTTTTCTTTGTGCATCAACTCCACCACGGTTTGAAACAAAATTTTCTCAACCTGTTCAGCCCGCTCGCTCAGCCAATGATGGGTTTCGGCATCTTCGGGAAACTGATCAATGCAGCCATTCGTATACGAGCGGAAAGCCTGCACCTGTCGCAAAAGCCGAGCCAAGTAACCAGGACATTCACAAGCAATCACATCCACCGATTCGCAAATGGCGAACAGCAGCTCTTCAGAAACATCTGCTGTGATTTCGATGGTTCTCTCAGAAGCGTTTGAGATAGAGGTGTTTAAGGGATTTGAAGTATCCAAAGGTATAAAAATAATGCGTATTTTTAAGTATGTCTCGACTGTTTATCTTGCAATTAACACCCTAGACTTAACGATAGTGTAGCCACTAACACTTTGGGATGTGTCTCTTGGATGACTTTAACTAAGCCTATAGACTTAATTCGTAATCTATCCGCTGACATTCACAAGCGATCTACGTGAAAATGCTGAAAGAAGTCGGCTTTAATAAAAACGCTTTAAACCCGATCCGTTTGCAGCGGTTTGACTTCAATAAAAATTTGGCTTGATGAGAACTTTTAAATTCACTCAGTAATGCTTCGGCGAAGTGTTGAGGTTGTCAGAAGAGGTTTTAAAGCCTTCATGCTCTGAGTCTCTAAATCGTACTCTAATCTATTTCTGATTCTGACTACCTTTCCGATCGCCATTAAAGAAACTAAAGATTATTTTGAGTCCCACTCAAGCTATCAAGAATGGGCTTTTCTTTTATAAGCAAAATAACGATCGAGATCTTTGTTAGTAATCATATAGATGACGATCAAAGCGCTGAGAATAGCCATGATTAGGCTTCCAACCATCAAAATAGTAGAGAGCTTTGAACTTAGGGCGAAAACCAGCGCTATGAGTAGGGTAACTAATAAACTACAGATCCCTACCAGAAGCCATTTCGCCCATTTTCGCCCCTGAATCACAAAGTACATTACGACAGCGGTTAGTAAAATTCGACCGATCGCCCATCGATCCTGCGCGATGCTGACTAAAGCAACATCCAAAATGCAGAGCAGTGAAAACATTGCGATTAATATATTTCGCGCTTTCAACGCAGATTGATCGGGCTGGCTCATGGGTCTAGCAAATGAAGTAAAACCGTTAATCTTTATCGTATGACATTACGGTATGGCACCTGCACGCATCAGGATAAACTGGACGCTGATTGTAGCTACTTAATTTCGATACGCCCATGCTTGCCCTACTGCCCCAATTGGAAAACAACTCCCAAATATTCCCGATAGGCGCAAATTTTGCCATCCCTGATTTCAAAGGCGATCGCCGCTTGGTTTTCGTAAGCCTGCCCTAACATGACACCCTGAGAGCGAACTTCAAAAACAACTGTGGTGAGATTGGATGTGGTTTGTTGCACCGTTAGCGTCAGTCCTTTGGGAAATAAAGCAGACACTAACTTGAAAAAATCTTTTGCCCGTTCCCGTCCGTGATTCAACCCTTTGAACGGCCCTGCTGGAAACCAAAAGGTAAAGTCATCGCTTAATTGATCTAGAAATGAAGACCAATCTCCACTGGCTAATCCATGCGAAAAGGATTGAAACGCACATGCTGCGATTTGAAGTGTTTCAGGGCTTGCTTCAGGCATGTTGGATGGGATAAAAGACCCTTTAAATCATAGGAGTCTAATGGCTAAAGCAACACGAGAATCCGTAAGAATATATCCTTTAAAGAATAGATGTGATGCAGGATCAAGACGATCTCGCGCATAGCGTCTCAGCATTGGAGTCTAGTCATTACGATGTATAAATTTGCTCCAGCTTCAGAGAATGAATCGATCGTGTTTGGCTCTGCTCGACCCGGATATAGCAATGAGCAAGTGAATGAGTGGGTCAAATTTATGCAGAGTTGTAACATTCAGCGCGTCTGCTGTTTGCTCTCTCAATCCCAACTTAGGCGCTATTCCAATTTACTGGATGTTTACAACCAAACCTTTGGTCTTGATCGGGTAAACTGGACGCCGATCGAAGACTTTCACCTTGCCGATCCCAAAATTCTACTCCACCCAATATTGCCGTTCTTAGCGGCAGCCAACCAAAATCATGAGCCAGTTGTTGTCCACTGCTCTGGAGGCATTGGGCGGACGGGGCATATCTTGGCCGCTTGGCTAGTGGCGGGACGAGGGTTTTCCAATCAAGGGGCGATCGCCGCTGTCCGACAAACTGGAAAAAATCCCTATGAAGCCGTCATAGCCGCTCCTTTCGTAGGTCGCAATCCTTGGCGGGTCTTCAAAGAACTCCAGATGCTGCTCGATCAGTGCCGCCAGTTCAGAAACCCATTCAGTGAATGTGACCTCAAATCCTAAGCCTGATGATTTTGGCGGTATCGATGTCCTCATCATTAAATGGGGATGCAGCAGGGAATGATGATACATCCGCCCTGGGCTTGCTGTAACTGCAAGGTCTGCGCGGCAACTTTGCAGGCTTTAAATCGCTGAGGAGCCAGTTGAATTGCGGCACTTAAATTCTGCTCAGTCAGGATGTGTTTTACATAGTCTGAGCAAGATCCGTCTCCGTACAGCAACCTATGGGGACAGGAGAAGCCTTTGCGGGGCGAAATATGTTGACGGTAAACGTTGAGAGATGCGATCGCAGCTTGGGTCGCAAACGATTCAAGGGTGGTGGCAGTCATAAGTTTAAGAGGGAAGGTGGGCATTTCACCTCAACTTTTATCCAAAACCACATCTAAAGAACTCTATCAAGAGGTTTAATTATGACCCTCGGCCAGGATTTTTTGTTGGGTCGGCAAACAGCAGGGATATTTAATCTCAAGATTATTTATTAAACTATACTCTCGATTGGTAATTTCTCTGTACTCTGGTATTTCTAAATATTTGAAAAAGCGATCTTTAATGTGAACTCTTGAGCCGTTTTGCTACGCAACAGTTCATAGGTTTAAAGAAGCATTCACACAAGATTTCTATGGAGCTGTGAGATAGACCTGATCAATCCCATCCCACAGCTTCGTAGGAGATGTCTACGTCAACCCATTCCCTTGAAGGGTGCGATCGCCTAAACGGCCTGAGCTGGCTCTTTCTGTTCTGAGGTTGAGCTATGGGAGCTGAGCTGAATGAGTTCTACTTTATAGCCATCTGGATCTTCGACAAAGGCGATCACCGTTGAGCCATGTTTCATTGGCCCGGGTTCACGACTGACTTTGCCCCCTCGGCTCTTGATCATTTCGCAAGTGCCATAGATATCGTCTACACCCAGGGCGATATGTCCGTAGGCGTTGCCCAACTCGTAAGCGTCTGTGCCCCAGTTGTGGGTCAGCTCCAAGACCGTATGGTCTGACTCATCGCCATAGCCCACGAAAGCTAGCGTAAATTCGCCTCCTGGGTAGTCTTTTCGACGCAACAGCTTCATTCCCAACAGGTCACAGTAGAACTTGAGCGATTCCTCTAAGTTGCCCACGCGCAGCATGGTGTGCAGCATTTTCATAGTTTTGTTCTCTTGATTTTGGCTTCTCCCGTCTTCTCATTCAGTATAGAAATAGAACGATCGCCGCTGTCAGCTTTAGCGATGAATTTTATTTTGGCAGAACCGCAAAGTACGCTGCTCAGCATAAAGTTACAGACCGAATGGCTCAGGCGATCGCAACGTAGGCAATCTCCGAGAGCAAGCCATCTCTAAGAGTAGGTGAGCCGCTGATTAATCAAGGCATTATTTCGCTTCAGGCTGATCTCTGTTTCGGCGACCTCAATCAGCTGTTTTTGCAGCTTTTCGGCCTTGCGTTTAAATTCAACTTTGCGTGCCAGAGCTGCCCGCGCCAGATCTTCCCGGTTTTTTTGCAGAGCCAATCGTGCCACCCGATCCCAGGTCAGCATGTCATCTTGGGCTTGGCTATATTCTTTTTGAAGGCGGGTTTGGGCGATCGCCACATTTCCCAAAGCCTGCTGCATCAGCGCCACGGCCTGCATCGGATCGCCTCCTTGCGCTGCGGTATTAATCAACCCAGTATTGCTACTCAAATGGCTGGCATCTAGCCCATAGTCTAGAAGCTGCTGGCTCACGTTGCGACCCGTTTTGCTCCAGGTGGCAAAGTGCTCACAATTATTGGCCAGCAGATTGTACTGCCGTTCGCCAAGACGACTTTCGGCTCGTTCAATCACGAGATCGGGAATAAAAGAAACCGCTGTTTTGTAAGGATAAACCGGGTTGCCGAGGGCAAAAGTCTCCATTGTGGTACGGCTAATCACAGGTTCGCCAGTGCCTTTGTAGTAGTGAATGACAGTCCCATCTCCACAGTCAATGCCGTGATGTTGGTAAAAGCTGTCCATCCCCGCTAGGGGGCGCATCACATAGATTTGATCGCCTCGCGCCATAGATTAGAGTTCCTGCAAATCTTGCTCTGTCTTTACCCTATCTCATTAGACTTCTTGCATGCAGGCTTTTTTGTCGCCGAGAATCGTTGTGCAGCACTTCCAAAAAATTCCATCCAAAAAACGATTGGATTTTATGGCTAGAGTCACAATTGTCAGGCCGGGGAGATTTTCGTGGGCGTGCGGAACGCGCCCACGAAAATCTCTTACAAGGAATGGCCAAAGCCATATGGAACCCATGATCACTAAGAAGCTGGTTTCCTCAAGCGGAGTGCGCCTGAGAAAACCAGCTTCTTAGAAAATAGAGCAGCGTTTGCAGACTCCTGAGACTAAATCACTGACCACTTAGAGGCGGTTACATCGTTGCCTGAACCGCTAGAGGCGATCGCATCCGAGAAGCTCGTTGAGCCGATGGTATTTAGTCCTAGAGAGGTTCTTGTCGTTGCACAGCTTCCACATTGGCAGCGGGTAGCTTCTATATCGGCTCCTGATCCTTGAATAGACTGGAAGCTAGGGGCATAGCTGTCAATCGCGATTGCTACAGCAGGATTAGTGCTGCCCACCGCGTCAGACGTTAACCCTTCGGGTCTGATCGACTGACTCAGAGAGAAGTTTTCAGCCGCGCCATAGTTGACGTTCCAGCCCAAATCTCGGAGAGAGGCGATCGTGACCGAACTGAGCGGCATTTTGGTGCCAATGCTCTCGGCATAGGGGGTGAGCAGTTCCTCTTGCAAGGTGCTTTCATCCCAGTGTCCGTAAGAGCCTGCCTCAACGGGAACGGCGGTTGGTTGCAGCGATCCGGTCAGTTCGCCATAGGCGCGACCTGCGTAGCTGTCGGCTTTGTAGCTGTTGGTTGAGCGACTAACCAAGCTGTTGCCATTTTTCTCCCAGATGGTGCCAATCCCCAGCACATGGGCTAACTCATGGGCGACAATGCCTTTGAGATAGTCAGGGTTGTTGTTGAAGGTGTTGGCGTAGCTGGTGTTAATCCTGACTGTTCCGGTGGTTGGCAGCCATTTGCCATTGGCGGCAGTTTGTCCACCTGTATTGGTCGCTGCTGCCAGCCAATCTTGGGAGCTGTTGATGCCCACGACATCAATGTTGAGAGTATGTGCGCCGTTAAAGCTGCTAGAGGGAATGACGTTTTCCCAAATTTTGGTCGCATCCACCAGCGCATTGCGCACGGTAGAGCTAACGCCGTCTAGTCCATCTTTGTAATTGAGGTTAATCGAAAACTTGCGATCGTCGCTGCTTTGGGCGTTAAAGGTGGTGTTCAGCGTGTAGTTCTTCATCTCGCTGCCGTAGCCCATGACCTCAACGAAGTAATTTCCGGCTGAGAGGAAGCGGCGAATGTTCTCGTTGCCCGTACCCCATTCCCACTGCCAGCCCAGCACTTCACCTTGATCGACCGACCCGTTATTGTTTTTGTCTTGAATCAGCTTAACGTCGGCATCGCCTGAGAGTCCGGTGAGGCTGGCGGTAAATACGCCCGACTGACTGACGTTAAACCGATAATAATCTTTGTCGTCTTGGTTGACTTGCTGAGTGCGAGAGAAGGCGGCAGAAGACTTCGCTTCGGCGCTGCCTAGTGTATTGCCTGGATCACCTGTGGGGTTAACAGAAGGAGAACCTGACGAGGGGCTAGGAGAAGGACTGGGTGAAGGACTGTTGGAGGGACTAGAGGAGGGTGAGGGTACTGGACTATTGGACTGCCCGGTGTAGTTAGAGGACATGTCTAGCGTGTAGTTAGACTTGCCGCTGCTAAAAGGCGAAACCTGCACGAAATAGGTGCCCGGTGCAACAGTCTGGTTAATAGACTCGTTTGCTTTGCCGTCGTTGGTAGACCTGGCGATCGCCACACCGCTGCTGTTAAGCAGCTGCAAATCAATGTCGCCGCTGATGCCGCTAGCCGCCAGCTTGATGCTGCCCCCTTCCGACAGATCGACCCGGTAATAATCAGCCGGATCGCTGCTGCCCACCTGCCCCCGATAGCGCCGTTGGGTACGGCTGAGGTTGCCTGCATCAAGCGCCTTGGTTTGGGAGTTGCCCGCATCGCTCGAGCCTCCGGAACCCTTAAGGCTCAAGCTGTAGTTAGCATTGTTGGCATTGGTTGCAACCTGAACATAGTAGGTTCCTGCCTTCAAGTTGCCTTGAATCGACTCGGTTTTGGTGCCGCTGCGGGTCGATTTGGTCATGGCATTGCCGTTTGCTTTCAGCAGCCACAAGTTGGCATTGTCTGAGAGCTTGCTAAGACCTAGCTTTACCTTAGAAGTCTTGGTCAAGGTGAACTTAAAGAAATCGCTGGCGTTACTGCTGCCCACTGAGTCATTGCGACCGTAAGAAGACTGACCGCTGAGGTTCCCCAGGTTTTGAGCATTGCTGATAGTATTGCCGCCCAGCGTTGATCCAGAAGCCTGAATTTGCAGATAGGGGGCTTTTACAAACTGAAAACCGCTCTTTTTAGAGGAGCTTGCCCGATTAGCCTGATTGGATTGAGGCCGCAAGGATTTAACAGAATTCGCGCTTAAGGAATTTTTGCGATCGCCTTGAGTTTTTAATTTGGCTTTTGTATCTAACGAATTGGAGGTAAGACCTGGGTTGGAAGAGGGATAAGACATAAATTCTCCTGATCGCCTAAGCAGTGGGAAGTAGGCGCAGCAAACTGAAGCCGATCGGTTATCTTGCCGATCACTCGTTGTGTTATTTGCCGTACCTATGTGCCAGTTAAAGCTAGTGACTGGAGAGAACCTATTTGGTTCCACAAAATTTTGGCAGCAGTGCTTAATCCGGTTGTCAAATTTATTGAGAGGCCTGCGGAGCGTGCCTCTCAATAAATTTCATAGATCAATTAAACCGCTTACAAATTAGGGTTGATGGGGACTGCGCCCCCATCAACCCCAATCTAAAACTCTAATCCGCAAGAAGTTCTTTAGAACTGCCGCAAGAATCGCAAATCGCTGGCGTAGAGCCTCCGAATATCGTCGATTTGATGCAGGACCATCGCAAATCTTTCCACGCCAAACCCAGCCGCAAATCCGGTGTAGATTTCGGGGTCATAGCCAACGGATTTGAGCACATTGGGATCGACCATGCCGCAACCCAGCACCTCTAGCCAGCGTCCGCGCCACATCACATCCACCTCGGCTGAGGGTTCAGTGAAGGGGAAGAAGCTCGGACGAAAGCGAATTTCGATCTCGCCAAACATTGCTTCCAAGAAAACTTTGATGGTGCCGCGCAAATCGTTAAAGGTTAGCCCTTCGTCGATCGCCAAAATTTCGATCTGGTGGAAGACGGCAGCATGGGTGGCATCCACGGTGTCGCGGCGGTAGCAGCGCCCGGGAGCGGCAATCCGGATGGGCGGATCGTTGTTTTCCATGTAGCGGATTTGGACGGAGGAGGTGTGAGTACGCAGCAGGTTGCCATCCGGCAGGTAGAAGGTGTCCTGCATATCCCGTGCTGGGTGGTCGGGGGGCGTATTCAGCGCCTCGAAGTTGTAGTAGTCTGTTTCCATCTCAGGGCCTTGCGCCACCGTATAGCCCAAGCCGACAAAAATATCGATCGCCTTCTCAATGGTGCTGGTCAACGGGTGAGCATGACCCTGTGGCCGAAACACTCCTGGCATGGTGACATCGATCGCTTCAGCTTCAAGCTGTGCCTCAATTTGAGCCGATTGCAAGGCCGCTTTTTTCTGATCTAAGCCTGCTTGCAGGGCTTCTTTGACTTCGTTGGCGATCGCCCCAATTCGAGGACGCTCGGTCGCATCGAGTTTGCCCATGCCGCCCAACACCTGGGGCAAACTTCCTTTCTTGCCCAGATATTTAATCCGCAACTGTTCGAGCTGCTCTAGGGTGGTAATAGCGGCGATCGCCTGTTGGGCTTCGTCGCGCAGGGCGGTGAGTTGGGCTTCCAGATCGCTCATCTGTACGGTCATGCTTTGCAGGTGGGTAATAGTTTGAAGACAGATCGAGAAATCTATCGCTACCTACCAGTTTACGAGGTCGGTTGCCTCTTGCACGCAGTCTAGACAACGAGGGCTAAAATTCCTGCGCCTTCTACCACCAGCCTATGAATCTCTTGCGTGAATGCTTTTTGCAGCTCTGCCTCGATTCATGCAAGAGAGCTAATCTTTCAAGCACCGCTTCAACATTGCCAGGTTATTACCAGCTCATAACAGAGCTGAAGTCAGCCATCTCCCCGTTTTTTGACTAACCTTGAGGGAGTGATATCTCAGGCCATGATTGTTTGTGGGTCGCTGGATAGAGTCATGCCTTGAGCAAAGGGGCGATCGCTCCTCTGGGCGCAATCTGGGCTTTGGCAAAGGCTCTTTTGGCAAGAGACCCTGACCGTCTGAGATAATAACTGACAAGATGAATCACCAAGCTCAGCTTGACCGACAGGGGGAATGAGATGAAGCGCCAGGATCGACAGATCTTCACTCGACAGATCTTTAACCAGATCTTCAAAGGGGTGTCGCGGAGTAGCGCGGTTCTCTCGGTTCTTTTGCTGACTGTAGGGACAGCAACGGCGCAACCGACTGCCAAGATATCGCTACAGGCGGCAAACTCGCCGCTGCTGGCTCAAGCCCTTTCCTCTCCTGAGCAGCAAGAGCTAGAGCGATTGAGAAGCCTGAGCCGCACGACTACGCTGTTCAACATCATGCTGGGGGTCTTGGCGGTTTTGCTGACGACAGCGATCGCCGGACTGTATTTGCTGCGGCGATCGGTGATTCGAGAGGTCACGGCCATTGTGCAGGCGCACCTGAAAGAGCTAGGCGATCTGGAGGGGCAGATTGGCGTGGCCAAGCAAGAGGTGAAAAAACTGCTGCGGGATTACGAGAATTACGCCGACGACCTGGGCAAAGATGCCGAATCGCTTCAGCAAGAAATTGAAGAAAAGCGGGAGACTCTGGCGCGGCTAATGGCCGAAGTAGGGCAACGCCAGCAGGAAACGGCTGGAGCGATCGCCCAGCAGCTCGATCTGGCCAAACAGCATTTGGGTGATGTGCAAGCGGGATTTGCAACTGATCTGTCTAACTTGCAGGGCGTGGCGCAAGCTGAAAAAGATGCGGTGTTGCAGACGCTTGCCCAATCGGGGGCAGACTTTGCCGGACAGCTAGAGGCGCTCCGCTTGGTGGCCCACCAGCAGCAAGAGGCTACCCGCCAGCACCTAGAACAGCTAGAAGCAGAGCTATCACCTTACCTGAGCGATCTGCGGCAGTCGGCGCAAGCTGAAACCCAGCAGCACAAGGAATCTACCCTGACGCAGCTGCGCCAGATCGAAGCGGAATTTGCCGGACAGTTGGTTGCCATTCAGACGGATGCTGCCCAGCGGCGAGAGCAGGTTTTTGCCAATCTAGACAGCCTCAGAGCCGATCTGATGGCGCGCCTAGCTCAGCTTCAGACCGATACCCAAAGCCAGCAGGCAGCGCTGCGCCAAACCCTGGAGCAGCTCCAGACAGAATTGGCAGATCAGCGATCGCAACTTCAGCGCGAAGCCCAGACCCAGCGCGACGAAATGCGGCAGGGCGTGAAGCGTTTGGGTGATGAGTTTGCGGCTCAGCGATCGGAGCTGACGGCCGATACCGAGCGCCAAAAAGCCGACATTCGCCAAAATATCCAGCAGATGAGCGTCGAATTTAAGGCGCGGTTGGCCGAGCTGCAAGCCGATATTCAGAACCAGAAAGAGGCAATTCGGCAAAACATGGTGCAGTTGGATGCCGCTTTTGCCCAGCAGCAGGCCGATCTCCAGCAGGTTGCCCAAGCCAAAAGAGCTGAACTCGATCGCCTGTTGACGCAGCTCGAAACCGAAATGGCGGCAGAGCGATCGCGATTGCAGGCCGAGGCGCAGGCCAAACAAGCTGAACTCCAGCAAGCCCTTGATGGCCTAGAGTCTGACTTTGCCAGCCAGCGATCGGGGCTAGAGGGCATTGCCCAAGTGCGCCAAGAAGAGCTGCAACAGGTAATTGATCAGCTTCAGGAAGCCTTTACCGCCCAGCTCACCGAGCTTCAGCTCAGCGGCAAAGAGCGGCGAGATGCCATCCTCAAGAGCTTGGAAAAAACTGAAGCCGATCTGGTGGCGCAGCTGATGACCTTAAAGGCCGATGTGCAGACTCAGCGCGATAAAATGCGGCAAAACCTAGACAGACTAGAGGGACGCTTTACCGACCAGCTTGCTGACCTGCAAGCTGGAGCCGCCAACCAACGCGAAGTCACGATTCAGAATTTACAGACGCTCGAAACAGAGGTTGCCGCTCAGCTTAACGCCCTGCAAGCGGCTGCCCAGACTGAAAAAGACCAGATCATGCAGCGGCTGTCAGAAGTGACTCCCCAATTCGTTGCCGATTCCTTCATCGTCGCGACCCAGCAGCGATTGGATGAACTCTATAGCCAGTTTGAGGGGCTAAAAACCACTCAGCCTGAACTGTTTTACACCCCTGCCGACTACGTTGAGCAAGCCGAAACCCTGTTGGCTTCTGGGCAGCATGAAGCAGCCGTTGCCTTTTCGGAAAAAGCGATCGCCACTCAGCCGGATAACCCTGCCCTCTGGCTGACGCAGGCGATGGCCTTGGCCGAGCTGAAGCGCAACGATGAGGCTCTGACGGCCTTTGATACTCTGCTGAAGCTCCAGCCTGATCATGCTGTGGCCTGGTATCACCAGGGGCTGCTGCTCAAGGAAATGAAGCAGTATGATGCGGCCTTGGCGGCTTTCGATAGCGCTCTGAAATTCCAGCCCACCGACTACAAGGCGCTGCTCAATCGCGGCGTGACGCTGGGACGGCTGAAGCAGCCCGATGAGGCGATCGCTGCCTTTGACAAAGCCCTAGAAATCAAGCCCGACTACCACGAAGCCTGGGTGAATCGGGGCGTGATCTTAGGCACGATGCAGCGCCCCGAAGAGGCCTTTGCTGCCTTTGACAAAGCGACTGAAACCGATCCAGACAACTCGACCGCTTGGCTGAATCGTGGACTGTCCCTAGTGGAGCTAGAGCGCTACGAAGACGCGATCGCCTCCTTTGATAAGGTGACGCAGCTTAAGTCCGATTCGGCCAAAGCCTGGGACAGCCGTGGCTATGCCCTGCTGCAACTGGGACGAGACAAAGAGGCGATCGCCAGCTTCAATCGTGCCCTGAAGATTAAGCCCGACTACGCCAGTGCTCACTATAACAAGGCGGCCTGCTATGCCCTGCGGGGTGAAACTGACATGGCGTTAGAAAGTCTGCAAAAGGCGATCGCCCTTAACCCCAAGTACCGCAAGGAAGCCCAGACGGACAGCAATTTTAGTGAACTCAGCCGTGATGACTGGTTTCAGGAAATCACGGATGGGCGCTAATCATTAGTTAACCTATATGGCGGGTAGTTGGCCTGACTGTTAGTAGCCAGATAGTAGCCAGAGCCAAGTGAGTATTAAGGCACTGGAGGGGGTTATCATAGCGATCGCAATGCCAGATCTAGGTCGTGCAAACTCCGTCAAAATGTGCATCAACTTGGCAAAGATAGGTACGATTACTTCAGTTAAGAGTGCTAAAAGCTAGATATGCCTAGAAAAGAAATACCGGACAGTGCCATTGAATTAGTTGCTAAACATATCAATACAAGAAGTAATAAAAATTATGGCATTCTATAATTGGGCATGAGGAAAACGTAGAAACTCCTCAAATATTTGAAATTATTCCATTCGATCAAATTGATGATAGCGATAGACGATTCTACGCGATCGATGGTAGCTACAATAGTGAGCAATTTTACAACGGTTTATGCATTGCCATCTATGTGGCTGGCTATATTTGCTTTCATGGAGGTCAGCAGATTCGAATTTAGAGTCATGCCCTGACCTATGAGAGGCTGACTTATACTTGAAATATGCCTAAGTTAGACCTTATCCACAACTCGGTAAAAAATGCCCTGATAAGGGATGGTTGGTTGATTACAGACGACCCATACATCATTCAGTATCGAAGAACAACGCTATATGCTGATCTGGGTGCTGAGCGTCCAATTGCGGTTGAACGAAATGGGCAAAAGCTAGTTGTGGAAGTTAAAAGCTTTATTGGCGCGTCAAAGATACAAGATTTGAAAGAGGCTTTGGGTCAGTACGACATCTACCGCTATCTTCTAGAAGAAACAGCCCCAGATCGTAAGTTGTATATCGCTATTAGCAAAGTCGCGTACAATGCCTTCTTTACTCAGGATGTAACTCAACTCGTTCTCAATAGACATCAACTTCCAATCATTGTTGTAGACCTAGAGACAGAGGAGATTATGCAATGGATAAATTAACTGAGTACCCTAAGTTAATTAAGCGGATTCTTACTGAGTATGTAGAACTGAGTAATCGCCATCTGAACCCAGATATCGAAACTTTTTTGATTGCGGATGAGGCGAAATCTCACTATATTTGGATGAATCTTGGTTGGCAGAATGGAGAGCGTGTTACTGGCATGACAGTCTATGTTCGGGTTCGGGATAGTAAATTCTGGATTGAAGAAGATTGGACTGAAGACGGTATTGCAACTGATTTGGTTCGTGCAGGGGTTCCTAAAGAGGATATTGTGTTGGCATTCCATGAACCTAAAATGAGGCAGTATACAGAGTTTGCGGTAGCGTCGTTGTAGCGGCGCAGGCTAACAATGTTGGTGCGGACAGCATAGAGATTGTCGGTTAAAGTTTGAGGTTACTTGCCGCTGCCCAACTTCACCGATAGGTTAATGAAAGTTTCCCATCTACCCCACCACCCATCTACTCAACCCCCAAACCCTAGAAAGCAGACTACTAGGGAATTGTGAAATATCAAGGGATGCTATATGACCGCAGCCACTCGCTCCTACGACTTTATTGGGTTTGGTGATGAAGTACCCGGTATTCTAGCCATTATTTCTGCTGCTAGAGAATATCGTCGTCGCATCGGCACCTATCCCAAAAGTGTCGTGATGCTGCGGGGCAATGCCCAAGATGGCGTAGGGGGGCATTTGGTGCGTGGCAGATTGGCCTACCTCGATCGCAGCAGTGTGCCGATCGCCACCCGTCGCAGCTACTACCTAGAAGATTTTGGCGATCCGCCTGCCATCTATCGAGAATTCTTGCAGCGGGCAGGTGTGGGTAAAGTGGCGCTCGATCCCGGTAATGCCAACATGACGCTGCGGGAGATGATGGGCGAGGCGGGCGTGGATATTCTCAGCCATGCCAAGGTAGCCTCTGTCGTCAAGCAAGCAGACAAAATCACGGGCTTGCAGCTTGCCAGAGGCGAGACTTTTTTAGGCAAGCAGTTCATTGACTCGACGGTGAATGGCGAACTGGCGCAGCTAGCAGGCATCAAAAAGCTGCCGGGTTATGCGTCCCTGGGTTTGCCGCGATCTGAGCTGTCGGTGACGCTGGTGTTTGAAATTGAGGGACTTAACCCGCAAACGCTGAAAAACCTGGAGCTGGCTTACCTGAGACGCTTCACTAATCCAGCTGATGCTGAAGCCCAGAAATGGCTGAATCTGGCATCGGGCGGCGATGCTTCTCTGGCGCAGTACCTGCGGAACACGCTGACGCGCGCCTATGGGCAGCTCAATACGATGGATGTGGGCACCGACTATATTGACGTGTATAGCAGAGCTTTCCCGATCGCCTATCACGCTTTCCGGGGCCTCAAGCATTACCTGCCCGAAAGCAAAGTCGTCTTTGACAATCCCAACATTGCGGTTCTTCCGGGCAACCGGATGTTTTGGAATGGGCTGCTGTTTTTTGTTGATGCGGCTCAAGCCGAGACGTTAGCCCGCAACGGAGCCAAGCCCACCGCCGAAATGCTAAAGGAAATGACCTATGTGGAGCGCTGGCTGAAGGGTCACGGGGCAACCTCGGTCAAGGCAGCGCCAGAACTCTACATTCGCCACGCAGGCAATATTGTGGGGGCTGTGCAGCCGCTCAGCGGTGCCCAAATGGTGGCAGGCGGCGTATCTAGCTCTGAGGCGCTCGGCACCTTTGGCTACCACTTTGATACGCGGGGCGGGATTCTGGGTCTGTGGGAGCGGGCGACGGATGTGGGCGTGAAAAAGTTTGCCTTCAAAGCGCCGCTGCTCAACGTAGGCATGCGCCATACCTTCCTCAAAGACATCTCTAACCTGGCGGTGATTAGCCCTGCGTCTGGCTTTACGGGCAGTGCTAGCGCTGTCGGGCGGATTGTAGAATTCAATGTGGCCGTAGGTCAAGGGGTGGGTATTGCAGCCGCGATCGCCCTCCTCAATAACCGCAATCTCTCTGATATCACCAATGAAGAAGTCCACAATGTCTTGGTGCAGACGGGCAGACTCCCCAAAATTTACGGGAAATATGATGGGAGTGAAACCTCCAGCATGGGGGATTTTGAGAAGCGAATGTATGATGTGAGTCTGGCTACTCCAGTAGACTTTGATTGGGTGACGGTATAAAAGTAGCTAGCCCTGACGATCGCCCTCAGGTTCTAAGCCAAGACCTATAACCCGCTGGAATCACGACCTGGGATGTCAACAGTCCTGCGATAATTGGAATAAAGTCAAGTTCGCCTCTTCATAGCCAAGACCTCTCATCCCATCCATCAGGGTAAACGATCGTGACAACCTCAAAAAGCTGGACATGTGAAGGCAAACCCAAAGACGGTAAAGACTATCCCAACGCCTTCGCCCATCAGCCCTACGAAAACTTTGGCCCTGATTGTGCCATTTGCGGATTGCCCCGAGAAGCGATCGAAACCAAAGGCAAACGCCCTGCCGCTGCCGCCCCAGGTCAGGCGGGCAATCGATCGGGGGTGGGGGTGGCGGCAGCGTTGATTACCGCTTTACTCTTGGCATTGTTTGGCGCTGGAGCTTGGTTTTTGTGGAAGTCGCTGTCTGGTAAATCCCCTGCGCCTATTGCGACTAGCCCCACGTCATCCAGTTCTCCCAATGCCTCGATCGCCCCTGCCCCTTCCGATCGCTTCAGCAGTGGCGATCGCACGCTGTTTACCTACCGAGGAAATTTCGATCGCGATCGGGGGATCGATGCTTTTGCCAAAGGGGACTATGCCCAGGCCGCTCTAGCGTTTGAGAGAGCCACCAAAAGCTCCCCCAATGATCCAGAGTCGCAAATTTACTACAACAATGCCCGCGCCCGCCAAGCCGGAACGCCATTGACGCTGGCTGTGGTGGTGCCGATCGACAACCAAGCCACCTCAGCCGAAGAAATTTTGCGCGGCGTTGCGGATGCCCAAACCCAGTTTAATGATGCTGGGGGAGCCAGCCAGCGGCTACTTGAGCTGATTTTGGTCAATGACAGCAATGATCCGACGCAGGCCGCTGCCGTGGCGCAGCAGTTGGCGGGTGATCCCAATGTTTTGGGCGTGATTGGGCATAACTCTAGTGACACGACTGCTAAAGCGCTGCCCATTTATGAGGGCGCTGGACTCGCCATGATTTCTCCAACCAGCACCAGTACGGTGCTCTCGGGCAAAACTTTCTTTCGCACTGTGCCCTCCGATCAGCTAGCGGGTGAAACGCTGGCAGACTACGTAGCGAATAGGCTAAATGTCAAGCAGGTTGCGGTGTTCTACGATTCTGCTAGCAACTACAGCAACAGCATTCAGCAAGCCTTTACCGGAAAATTTACCCAGCAGGGCGGTCAGGTGCCTCAGCCTCCCGTCGATCTGTCTAGCCCTTCGCTGGATATCAAAACGGCTGTGGCAGAAGCCGCTGGCGCTGCGCGAGCCGTTTTACTGTTCCCCAGCACAAAAACAACCTCTGTGGCGATCGCCGTTGCCCGCGAAAATGCCCAACTTCCGCCCGATCGGCAAATGCGGCTTGTGGGCGGCGATGCCCTCTATAATCCTGCCACCCTGACGGATGGCGGCGAAGCGGTAAAAGGGCTAGTGCTTGCGGTGCCCTGGTATCCTCAAAATGCCTATGCCCAAACGGCCGCTCAGCGCTGGCTGGGTCAGGTGAGTTGGCGGACGGCCAGCAGCTTTGATGCCGCCAAAGCCCTAACTGCTGCCCTGGCAAGCGCTACCGATCGCCCAGGTGTCTTACAGGCATTGCGATCGATCAACTTACCCGCTGACCAAACTGCCGGAGATGCGCTGCAATTTACCGCCACGGGCGATCGCACCGAAAAACCCATCCTCGTCGAGGCGGCTTCTGGCAGCGCTGCTCCTCAAGGCGCAAAGTTTGGATTTCAAGTGGTGCAGTAGACGATATCTAAAGCTGCCAAGATCTCATCAGGCAAAGGGGCATCAAAATCTGGCGCGATCGTAATTAACCCCTTAGCGCTTCCAGGCAATCGCGGCGGCAAGGCTTCGGGCACTAACATTAAACGGGCAACCGCAATTCCATCTTTAGAGAATGGTGATTTCTTCATCTCTCCTCTGAGATTTCAAACACGACTTTGAACTGAACGCCAGGATGCGATCGCTTCAGGAATTCGCAATGCCCTTCAGCATCCGATCGGCGGTGAAATCGAGCCACAATGAGCCAATTTTGGGTCGGCAATAGACGCGCGATCGCCCAATAATTCAGGCGCTCCCGATACGGCATAATGTGAATGTCTCCAACTAGGAACAGAGCCAGAGCCAGCCCACGACTTTCCACGGTTCCGGGCTGGCTTTGACTGATCTTGCTCCTCAACTCAGAGCTAATGCTTTCGCTTTTGCTCACAAGTAGGAACAAAGCTATTTTATCAGATATTCCTAGTTGTGAACGTTTGCTGAATTATGTTCTCCTGAAGCTACTGAGTCAATGGGAAAAGCTGGGAAAGCCCTCAAACAGGTTCTTAATACCTACGGCATTAATCAAAACCAGCTCGCAATCACGATGGGCATAGGGCGCTCAACCGTTCACTATTGGGTGAATGAAGTCAGAGATCCTTTGGCTGAATCTATTCCAGAGATTTTGACTGCTCTCGATCAACTTCACCCTGAGGCGGTTCAGGAATTTTTAGTGCTGTATTTAGGACGGTTTGTGCAGCGAGATAATGTGTCGGATTCGTGAAGCTAGCGCCACTTCTTAGTTTTTGGGGAACCTTGGAGTTAGATTAGGGTCGTTTCAGCAGAAGCCTAGTCACGCTTTGGGTGCCGATCGCCCCTGAAATTACGGATGGCTTACCTGAGACAGATCAATTCATTCACTGTTGTTTTCGCTATCCAAGTCATCATGTTCAATAACCCCTTTGTTCGCGCGGCTGGAATCTTTGCGATTTGCTACTTTCTTCTCCAGGCATTGGGTTGGGGGCTAACGTCTGTTGCTGCGATCGCCAATAGCTTTGGCTATTGGGTGAGATATGTGTTGGTGCCTCACGCTTGGCAAATTGGGCTGGCGGCGGGTGTTGCCTACATGGTGATTACTGCTCTGACGACTAGCCGCGATCGATAACTGCGCGCATCGGCAGGTTGTAACGGGAACCCATTGCTGAGGATAATGAGCTTCGTCCTTCCTCCTCTGATCCATGCTCCTCGACTGGAACGAAGCCAAAACCTACGAAGACATTCTCTACCACAAAGCCGACGGCATCGCCAAAATCACGATCAACCGTCCCCTCAAGCGCAACGCCTTTCGTCCCAAGACGGTTGTTGAGCTATACGACGCCTTCATCAACGCCCGCGAAGATCCCCGCATTGGTGTGGTGCTGCTGACAGGAGCTGTTCACCCGGATGGAACCCATGCTTTTTGCTCTGGCGGCGATCAAAGCGTGCGGGGGCATGGCGGCTACGTCGATGAGGAAGGCGTACCTCGGCTAAACGTGCTGGATTTGCAGAAGCTGATTCGCTCTATGCCCAAGGTGATTATTGCGCTGGTGGCGGGCTATGCCATTGGCGGCGGACATGTGCTGCATCTGCTGTGCGATTTGACGATCGCTGCCGATAACGCCATTTTTGGCCAAACGGGGCCTAAAGTTGGCAGTTTTGACGGTGGTTTTGGCGCTAGCTATATGGCACGAATTGTTGGGCAAAAAAAAGCCAGAGAAATTTGGTATCTCTGCCGTCAATACAATGCAGAGCAGGCGCTAGAAATGGGGCTAGTCAATTGCGTGGTACCTATTGCCCAACTCGAAGCCGAGGGCATTCAGTGGGCGCGGGAAATCTTAGAGAAAAGCCCGATCGCTATTCGCTGCCTCAAGGCTGCTTTTAACGCCGACTGCGATGGTCAGTCTGGACTTCAGGAACTCGCCGGAAACGCCACGCTGCTCTACTACATGACCGAAGAAGGAGCTGAAGGCAAACAGGCGTTTCTAGAAAAGCGATCGCCCGATTTTCGCCAATATCCCTGGTTGCCCTAGAGCTTCCCTTAGGCCATGCCGGAAATGGTGGTAATCGCTTCTCGTAGCCAGCAGTTTGCCGCATCGCGATCGCTTAAGGTGCCCCACAGCATAGAAACCACCCAGGGCTTTGTTGGGATGGGCAGCTCAAAAATGGCTAAATCGCAGGCTGACGCTAGGCGGAGCGCAATGCGGCTGGGAATTGCTGCGACCAGATTGCTGGAGGCGATCGCAAAGGGCAAAACCAGCATATGGGGCGTGGTGAGAAGAAGGCGGCGCTCTAAATCTTGCTCACGCAGAATCCTGTCAATCTCTCCGGTGGTATCTCGCCGCAAGGTGGTGAGGGCATGAGCGTGCTGGGTGAATGCTGCTAGGCTCATGGTGCCTTGCTCAAGAGCCGGGTGTCCTTGACGGGCAATTCCCACAAACCGCTCTTCAAAAATAGGCTGCCCTTGCGTTTGCCGAGGCGGATTGGGAAAAACTCCCAACGCCACATCGATCGAGCCTTGAGCCAGCAAATCTTCAATGCTGTCCTTCTCGAAGCCAATCATACGGAAGTTGATGGATGGTGCGGCTTGTTGACTCAACGCTAGCAAGGGCGGCACCAAAACAAAGCTCGTATAGTCCGAACTGCCAATGGCGAAGGTGCGATCGCTAGAGGCTGGCTCAAAGGCTTGGCTAGAGTTCAGGGTTTGGCGAATCTGTTGCAGTGCCGCAAAGATTCCGGGAGCGATCGCCTGGGCTTTTCGGGTGGGCTGCATTTGCCGCCCCAAGCGCACAAACAGTTCATCTTCAAACAACAGCCGCAAGCGGCTAAGGGCGGCACTCATGGCAGGCTGACCAATTTGTAGCTGTTCGGCAGCTTTCGTGACGCTGCGCTGCTCTATTAGCGCTTCAAAGGCAACCAGCAAGTTAAGATCGATCGCGGCTAAACTTATCGATTTCATTGATACTATTTATCTGAAATATTGTCTTTCCTCATAGTTTAAGGGTTGCTACAGTGACGGTGTAGTAAATGGCGTTGCTGATTTCTGGGATGAATTTTTGTTGGAGAGGGGCGCGGAGCGCCCCTCTCCAACAAAAATTCATCCCCCCATAAAGCAATGCCTAACAAACTATTAGGGTTGAGCCACCATGACGCAAAGAGTTGCCGTAATTACGGGAAGCCATAAAGGGTTAGGCTACGCGATCGCCCGTCAGCTAGCGCAGCATGAAGGAACTCAGGTGGTGTTGACGAGCCGTAAGCCCCAAGATGGCCTGACGGCTCAGCAACGACTCTCAGAAGAAAACCTCTCAGTGGACTTTCACCCGCTAGATGTGACGAGCGACGAGAGCGTTCAGCAGTTTACGGCTTGGTTGCAGCAGACCTATGGCAGGGTTGATATCTTGGTCAACAATGCGGGGGTAAACCCGACCCAACAGCCCGAAGAGGCAAGCTTGCTGACTGTGCAACTGGAAACCCTGCTAGACACCTGGGTGACAAACGTTATGGCGGTTGCCCGGATAACGCAGGCGTTGGTGCCGTTGATGAAGGCGCAAAACTACGGTCGAATTGTCAATGTCTCGACTGAGATGGCTTCTCTATCGCTGATGGGGAGTGATTACTATCCGTTAGCTCCTTCCTATCGCCTCTCAAAAGCGGGGTTAAATGGCCTGACGACGCTTTTGGCCAAAGAGCTTCAGGGCAGCAATGTTTTGGTGAATTCGTACTCTCCTGGCTGGATGAAAACCGACATGGGGGGATCTGACGCGCCGTTTACCGCCGATGAGGGCGCGGAGACTGCCCTGTATTTGGCTACGCTGCCAGAGGGCGGCGCTCAAGGTCAGTTTTTTGCAGAAATGCGGCGGTTGGGTGGCCCGATCGCACTCTCCTGGTAAATCAACACAGCTCCGGTAGGAAAAAACAATGACTGCAATTGAAGAACAAAACTTGGCGATCGCTCGTATCTTTGTTGAGCAATTTTTGGGTAAAGGCGATATGTCTGTGGCGGCAGATGTGTTGGATGAAAATATCCAGGCCATTACCGGGCTGAAACCTGATGGCCCTATTGATGGACGAGAAGCCTATAAGCAGGTATTCAGCGCTTTCTTCGATGCGTTTCCTCCCTTGGCGGGACTAGAGATGACGATCGAAGACATGTTTGCGGCAGGCGATCGCGTGGTGGTTCGGTTTCGATCGGTACAAAAGCACGCGAAGCCTTTCTTTGGTGTGGCTGCAACCCAGCGAGATGTCACCTTTATCGAAACTCATGTCATGCGGCTTCGGGATGGCAAGATTGTCGAAAATGTGGTGAGTGCAACTAACCTGGAGTTTGAAATGCTGATGGCTCCTGTTCTAACGCCGCTCATTCTGAAATAAAGCCGTAGCGTATTGTCCTGTATTGGGGTGGGAAACGATCGCCCCAATCAAGTCAGAATCGTGCCACCCATGAGTCGCTGATACCGATACTCCAATTCCGATCGCATCAGCGACCAGCGTTCTAAAGTTGCATCAATGGCGATCAGCTTTTCTGCCGCTTCTCGCGCCACCTCCAGCACATCCTGATCGTTGACTAAGCTCGCTAGGGCAAAGTCTGGTAAGCCCGACTGGCGGGTGCCCAGCACTTCACCAGGGCCACGAAATCGCATATCCATTTCCGAGATAAAAAAGCCATCCTGTGACTGCTCCAGCACCTTAAGCCGCTGCTTTGCCGTTTCCGACTTCGAGCTGCTCATCAACAGACAAAAAGACTGATCGCCGCCGCGACCGACCCGACCCCGCAACTGGTGCAATTGGGATAACCCAAAGCGATCGGCATGTTCGATCAGCATCACCGAAGCATTTGGCACATCGACCCCGACTTCCACAACTGTCGTAGACACCAAGATCTGAGTTTGGTTATCCCGAAACTGGCTAATAGACTCGTCCTTCTCTGCCGAACTCATGCGCCCATGCAGCAACCCCACCCGAAACTCTGGAAAAACGCCCTCTTGCAGGTGTTGATACTCCTCGATCGCCGACTTTAGATCCAGCTTTTCTGACTCTTCCACTAGCGGCAACACCACATAGACCTGGCGACCCTGGGCAATTTCTCGGCGGATCAGGTCATAGGCATGTTGGCGATCGCCTCCCGACAGTACCGTAGTCTGAATCGGCTTGCGTCCAGGGGGCAGCTCGTCAATTTGGCTCACCTCCAGATCGCCATGCATTGTCAGCGCTAGCGTGCGGGGAATGGGCGTTGCCGTCATCGTCAGCACATGCGGATAGTCGCCCTTTTGCTGAAGGCGGGCGCGCTGCTGCACCCCAAACCGATGCTGCTCGTCAATCACTACCAGCCCCAGCTTTTGAAACTGCACCGGATCTTCAATCAGCGCATGGGTGCCCACCAGCAGCGGCAGTTCGCCTGTGGCAAGCTGGGCGTGAATCTGCCGCCGTTTGGCCACTTTGGTCGAGCCAGTCAGTAGTTCGACGGGCAAATGCAGCAGATTAAACCAGCCCACCAGCTTGCGGTAGTGCTGCTCTGACAGCACTTCTGTGGGAGCCATTAATGCCGCCTGGAAACCGGACTGGATGGCTGCCAAGATCGCCACGACGGCCACGACGGTTTTTCCCGAACCGACATCGCCCTGCACCAGCCGATTCATAGGAGTAGGGGTTTGAATGTCAGTGAGAATATCGTTAATTACCCGCTGCTGGGCATTGGTTAGCTCAAAGGGCAACACCCGATAAAACTCTTCAATTAACTCTCCTGTGGGAGCCAGCTTGGCCGTGGTTTGCTGCTGGCGCTGGGTCATGCGGCGTTTTAGCAAGCCGAGCTGCAAATAGAAGAACTCATCGAACACCAGCCGTCGTCGGGCTGCTGCCAGCGCCTCGGCATGGGGCGGAAAATGGATATGGGCGATCGCCTCCTGCAAGCCAATTAGCTCATACTTGGCGCGCAGCCCATCCGGCAATGGCTCCTGCAATTGCGACACGGCAGGTAAAGCTTCTACGACTGCCTTTCGCACCACATCTGCGCCCACCCCATCCGTGAGGGGATACACAGGCACTACCCGACCCACCTGCATCGAGTCGATCGAGGCTCCGGAGTGATCCAACACCTCAATCTGCGGGTTGTCGAGCGTCATGCCAAATTTGCTCTGCTTCACCAGTCCCGAAGCGGCGATCGTTGCCCCTGGGGGATACAGCCGCTTTTGCTGCTCCTGCCAGCCGCGATTTTGATAGCGGCTGCCAGCATAAAATCGGCTCAGCTTCATCTGCCCACTAGAGTCGCGCACCAGCAATTCAAAAATAGTCAGCTTGGTGTTGCGGGGGCTGTTGAAGCAGGTGCATTTTTTCACGGTCGCCACCAGCGTCACCGTTTCTCCGGCTTCTAGCTCTCGAATTTTTAACTGACGGGCATAGTCAATGTGATCTCGTGGATAGTAATACAGCACATCTCGTACGGTGTTTAGCCCCAGCTTTGCCAACCGCTCGGCATTTTTCACCCCTACTCCTGGCAGGTAAGTGACAGCCTGATCAAGCTTTACAGGAGCGCGGCTCTTTGGCTCCACCAGCGGCTTCGTTCGAGGCACTTTCTTCTGTGCGGTCTTCTGCGCTGTTTTCGCAGCAGCCGATGCATAACTCACCGGACTGCCCCCTTGCCCCTGCGCTTCATCGGTTTTCGCATCCGCTGCCGATCGCTCCTCTAGATGCTTCCGAGTTTGGTAAATAAAGCGGCGGGTTTCGGCGACTAAGTGCTGCCGCTCGGCAAAGCTGAGTTCTGCGTACTGCGTAAACTCTTGGGATATTTCCTGCGATCGCGATCGTTCGTCTTGCGTTAGCTCGGTGGGTGGCTGCGCCAGACTAAAGCTAAGGAATTCGCTAAAGCGATACTGGCTGCCCACCAAGTCGTTGAAGCCGCGTTCGGCTTCGACAGAGAGGGCTTTTTGCAGGCGTAACCAGTCCATGTCAGAGGGGGAAATCAGAGGGGGGAAAAGTGAAAGGGCGCTATTCTTCGTACCAGCTCGATCGCCATGCCAATTCCGCTTGGGCGATCGCTTTTTCCTTTTGACGCTTCTGGTATTCTCGCCCTAGCTTGTTGAGTTGCGCTATCAGAGTCCGAACTTTAGAGCGCCAGCGCGCAACGGTAGTGTCGCTAAACTCAATTTCTGACAGACGTAGTCGGATGGCGGTGAGCTGGGTCAAGGTCGAGTCTTCTGAGTCACTTTCGATCAGCAGACTTAGCAGGTTGGGTGGACTCACTCCCACTTCGGAGGCCAGATCGGCTCTAGAAGCTACCTCTAAAACTGGCTCAGGCAATTGACTCGGCAGAATCTTTCCCTGTTGCAAGAGGCAATTGGCGGCATGGGAAAGGTTTTGCAGGTGTTCTGCAATATTTTGCTCTAGCTGTTCTTGCCAATGCGCCAAAGCCAGAGGGGTAATGGGGGAGTCAGGCGATTCTGCGGGAGGGAGGGAGGGAAGGTCTGAGGGAGAGGGATTGAGTGAGTCGATCGCCTGATCTGTTTCTGGCTCTGCTGCCTGCTCTACCGCCTGATCTATTTCTGGCTCTGCCGCTGGATGGGAGGCTTGATCAGTTTCTGGCTCATCGGTCGGCTTGCTTTCTAGCTCGATCGCCGGAGGCTCAGGACGTACAGGCTGGAGTTGTTCTGATAGCTGGATTTGAGTTTGCTTAGCCAACTGCTGCAAGGATTGCTGAAGGTCTTGGCGCTGACGGAGCGAAAGCTGCAAAAACTGCTCTGGGTAGCCCTGCGTGCAGAGGTGATAGCTAGCCAAGATCAACTGCTGCCGCACGGCCTTGCCCAAGGCTGCCAGATAGGGTCTGTAGGTATCGTGGAACTCTTGAGCGATCGCAGCCACGGCTTGATCAATCTTGGCGATTTCTTGCTCAATTTGCTCAACGGGTCTAACCATTCGATCTAGGGTTCCATTTTTTGCAAGAAGGGCGTGACACTGGGGTCAGACTCTAGGGGGGTGAGACTCTAGGATAGCGAGTCCAGCCTCAAAAACTAGAGTCCATAAAAAATAGGTAATGAGCTGGCGATCGAGCAATGCTCAGACCCAATAACCCATTACCCATGAGGTGTAGCGCTACGCGCTTGCCTTAATCTGACTTTTGTATGACTGTGTAGAGCTATTAAACTGCCCCTACACAGAGACATCGCTACACCCTTACGAAAAGCATCAGCAATGCCAAAAAATATAGGTTAGCAACAGGGCGCTTAGAACCAATTCCCCCTTTTTAAGGGGGGCTAGGGGGGATCGGCAGGTGTCTAAAATCACAACCGATCGCCTTTCAAATATCCTCTAAGAGCTATGCTCTCAAGAACCGTCAACTATTTCTTAGATTTCTTGGACTTTTTATCAGACTTGTCAGACTTTTCGGCTTCAGCGGCAGGCGCTGCGGCTACAGGCGCTTCAGCAGGGGCTTCAGCGACAGGAGCTGCTTCTTTCACCGCAGTTTGAGCTGCAACCTCTGCTGCAAAGTCTTCCTCTTGCTTCTCAATGCCTTCGCCCATAACGAAGCGAACAAAGCGGCGCACCTGGATGTTTTCACCCAGGCTGGCTACCTTTTGCTTCACCAGTTCAGCCACCGTGATGCTCTGATCCTTGATGTACTGCTGATCGAGCAGCGCCATCTCTTTGAGGCGTTTGTCGATCCGGCCTTCCACGATCTTCTCGCGAATGTTGACAGGCTTATTGGACAAATCATCTTTGCCCATCTCGATCTCTTTTTCTTTGGTGACGACATCGGGAGGAATGTCTTCAATCTTGACGTATTCGACATTGGGGCAAGCAGCAATCTGCATGGCAATGTCTCTGACCAAGCTCTGAAATGCCTCGTTGCGGGCAACAAAGTCTGTTTGGCAGTTAATTTCGACCAAAACGCCAACCCGGCCGCCCGTGTGGATGTAGCTGCCCACCAAGCCTTCAGCGGTCACTTTTCCGGCTTTTTTACCTGCCGAAGTAATCCCCTTCTGGCGCAGCCATTCGATCGCTTTTTCTACGTCACCTTCGGATTCCGCAAGGGCTTTCTTGCAGTCCATCATTCCTGCGCCAGTCTTATCGCGCAACTCCTTCACAAGCTTTGCCGATATCTCCGCCATTGCTTTAGTCCTGTGTCTCTAGGTTTGGGGTCTGAATCTAGGATATAGGGATATGGATCAACGGCGAGGAATGAAGCGCTCAATTGTGGGCTTCATCCCTCCTGTGAATCCTTTGCCCTGCTGTTTAAGATCACAAATTACTTAATCTGGAATAGCTTGGAGGTGCCGCGCGGCACCTCCAAACCTATCCGGTTTTATTTTGTGTGCGATCCTAAGCTGCTATTTAGCTGCCTCTTCTTCTTCGGGGGGGAAGTCTGCTTCATCGAAGACATAATCTTCGTCTGCGACTTCGTAATCGTCGTACTCTTCCTCAGCTTCGAGCTGACCATGACGACCTTCGTAGATTGCATCTGCGAGCCGTCCGACGATTAGCTTGATTGAGCGAATCGCATCATCGTTGGCTGGAATCGGAATATCAACGGTATCGGGATCACAGTTGGTATCTAGCAGCGAAACGATCGGCACATTTAGCTTTTGGCATTCCTGTACCGCATTGTATTCCCGGCGTTGATCAACAATCACTACGATATCGGGTACTTTGCGCATGCCTTTGATGCCGCCCAAATACTTTTGCAGCTTTTCCAACTCGCGGCGCAGCACGGCGGCCTCTTTCTTAGGCAGTAGGTCTAGGGCACCCGTCTCTTGACGACGCTCTAGTTCTTTGAGGCGATCGACTCGTGTTTTGATAGTCAGCCAGTTGGTGAGCATACCGCCCAACCAGCGCTGGTTGACGTAGTAGGAACCACAGCGCAGCGCCTCCTGGGCGATAATGCCTGCTGCCTGCCGCTTTGTACCCACAAACAAAACCCGCTTGCCCTGCTCGGAAGCCTTACGCAAGTAGTTATAGGCTGCATCCATGAGCTGTGCAGTCTGTACCAAGTCAATGATGTGAACCCCGTTGCGGGACGTGTAGATGTAGGGAGACATCTTGGGGTTCCATCGACGAGTTTGGTGCCCAAAGTGAACACCAGACTCAAGTAGCTGAGCCAAAGAAACAACGGGCATGAATTTACTCCTTCGGGTTTATCCTCCATCCAGGTGCATTTCTGGCAAGCGGTGAATCTGAGTTGTGCGATCGCCCAAATTAGGCTATCTGCAATGAACTCAACCTGCTGCCGAAACACCCGAAATCCTGGATGTGTGATTTTTAGACAACTTTACTAGGATAGCATTGATGAGCTGCAATTTTTGGGCTGTGGTGAGCTAGATTTGACGGGGAGCGTGCTGCGCTTAAGAGAGTTAAGTTATTCCTGAGAGCTGTGTAAAGTCTAACGCTCATAAATTAAGTTGACCCTGCTGCTATCTTGTATGGGTTTGAAAAAAGCCGTTCGGGGGAAAGGGCAGAGTTATAACAACCTATTCTCTCTAGCTGAAATTTAACTAGCTCAAGATTTTGCAACAAAACATTACAAAATCCCATAAACCTTCAACTTTGATAATAATCCTAAAGAAAAGATTAAGGCTTTCCGGTGTGGCTTCAGGGCTTGCTAATCTTAGAAGCATATAAATGAGGTCAAGCTGATAAAGACCTCAGACCATAAAGCCCGTAAATATTTTGTGAAGCGTCAATTCTCATTTTTGGGGGTTGGCGCTTCATAGTTTGGTGCCTACGCGTTAAATGTGTAAGCATCTAATGCCGACGTTAGCGCTTCAGCTTCTAGCTGCTGTTAAATTTCTAGCTCTCAAATTTGCCAATGCCTCAAACGATCGTTATCAAAATTGGCACTTCTAGCCTGACTCAGCCCGAAACAGGGTTTTTGGCTCTCGCCACGATCGCCCAGCTTGTAGAAACGCTGAGCCATTTGCGTCAGCAGGGGCATCAGGTGATTTTGGTTTCTTCTGGAGCGGTGGGGGTCGGCTGTGCGAGGCTAGGGCTAACCGAACGTCCGCGCACTATTTCGATGAAACAGGCTGTGGCTGCCGTGGGGCAAGGGCGGCTCATGCGGGTGTATGACGACCTGTTTAGCGTATTGGGACAGCCGATCGCCCAAGTATTGCTGACCCGGAGTGACTTAGTGCAGCGCAGCCGCTATGTCAATGCCTACCGCACCTTTCGGCAGTTGCTAAAGCTGGGAGTGGTGCCGATCGTGAATGAGAATGATACGCTGGCGATCGAGGAATTAAAGTTTGGCGATAATGATACGCTTTCGGCTCTGGTGGCGAGCTTGGTTGAGGCAGACTGGCTATTTTTGCTGACGGATGTCGATCGACTTTACTCAGCCGATCCGCGCTACAACCCTGATGCTCAACCGATTGCGATCGTAGACAGCATTGACCAGCTAGAGGTGGAAGTGGGCGATCGCGGCAGCACTTGGGGGACTGGCGGCATGGTGACCAAAATTGCGGCGGCGCGAATTGCTACAACTGCGGGCATTCGCACGGTGATTACGGAAGGGCGGTCGCCACAAAATATTGAAAAAATCTTGCAGGGCGAGCCATTGGGTACGCAGTTTGAGCCACAGCCTCGCTCCTCTAATGCCCGCAAGCGCTGGATTGCTAACGGGCTGGTTCCGGCGGGTAAGCTCTATGTGGATGCGGGAGCCGTGAAAGCGCTGTGCCAGTCGGGCAAGTCGCTTTTGGCCGCCGGAATTAAGGAGATTGAAGGCGAGTTTCAGAGCCAGGATGCTGTGCAGCTATGCGATCGGGCGGGTCAGGAGTTTGCCCGAGGCATTGTCAACTATGGCAGTGCAGAGCTGCAAAAGATCTTAGGCCATCACTCTGATGAGATTGCTCAGATCTTGGGATATGTGGGAGAGGAGACGGTGGTTCACCGAGATAATCTGGTGCTGCGTTCGTGAGCGGTCCAAACGGCGCTGGCCACTGGCGCTGGCTCATCCACTGGCGCTGGCTCATAGAGATACTCAAACCAGTTGCCGTCTAAATCGCGTCCGTAGAAAGAGGCTGTACCGTCCCGATGTTCGTGAATGGGGGTGATGTGGACGCCTTCCGAGTTAAGGCGATTGTAAGCTGCCTCAACTTCTGCGCGATCGTCAAAGATAAATCCGAAGTGGGGGCCTGCCTGGGAATACTGCGGACTCAGTAAGGCCAGACCATCTTCTCCAGCTTTGAGATAGGCCCAATCGGCATCTTTCCAGACCAGAGCCATGCCCAAGTTTTGATAGAACTGGGCGGCTTGTTCCAGGTCTTTCACAGAAATGGCTACATGACCCATGCGCTTGATTTGCATACTTTTGAAGCGTGAAAACGCTTTGCTCTACTGTCTCTATTTTAAGCTGGTGTTCAATGATTGTTTAAGTGCATCAAGCGTTTATCGTGCCGACCGATCTGGCTAATGGAGGGACTTTCAGCGTCTTGGCCAATTTAACCAGTCAAACCCGCTTGACTCATCATGCAACTTTTTCTGCGATCGACTTTGGCTTGGTGACATACAGCGTCGCTGATTTGCCCTACGCAATGCCCCACAAAATAGTTCCTCATTTCACGATAAGCTGAGGGATAGCGAACGATTGTAGGGATTAGCTGAGTCTGCTCATACGGTTAAGGTCGGCTTAGAGGATGATTGAAAAGTATCAAAAGTTCTGCATTCGCCCCCCAACCCCCAATTCTGGGGGACTTTCAAGCCAATTTTTGTTCAAAGTCCCCCAGAATTGGGGGATTTAGGGGGCTGTTCGAGTTGCAATCAGCACTGAGCAAGACGCATAGATGACGCAGCGATAAAGCGAATAGAATCCGCCAAGATAAAGAGCTAGAAGAGAGACTCAATGACCAAGCTAATCAGGTTTCAATTTCCAATAGTGGCGATCGCTTGCGGTCTGTGGATTTGTAGCTGGGTGATTGCCCCCGCAGCCTTGGCGCTGACCCAAATCCGGCTCTTTGATCTGACCTACCACGACTGTCCGCCTGAGCTGGCTGAAGGCACAACAATGTCGGGGACTAGCATGTTGGCAAACTGCTTTATTGTCACAGGCAAAGCTGAGAATAAGTCTGGCAAACCTGTGCTGAATGCGGATATCTTTGGCCGCATTTATGATGCCAACAACAACTCCATCATGGAGAATCGCACGCGGTTGGGAGCGATTGAAGAAGTGCCTCCCGGCATCAGCGATTTTGATCTGCGGATTAGCGTACCGATTAATCAGCCGACGCCGCTAAAGCTTGAGCAATTTAAGGCGGCTGGCTTTACTGGAAAAGTGCGCCGCTAGGCCAACGGTCTGCCTTTCTGACTTTGTGGGATCTGTTATGACTTCAAGTGCTTTGCCCAATGGGGTTAACTCCGCCCTGCAACCCTGGATGCTGCGAGGTCAAACTTTGAGATGGGGCAAGCAGACTTATCTTATGGGCGTCTTGAACGTGACGCCGGATAGCTTTAGTGATGGCGGGCAGTTCAACACGCTAGAGCTGTCTGTGGCACAGGCGCAGGCGATGGTGGCAGCGGGTGCGCACCTAGTCGATATTGGCGGGCAGTCTACCCGGCCTCAAGCCGAAGAAGTGCCGCTACTGGCAGAGTTAGATCGGGTCGTGCCCGTGGTTCAAGCCTTGCGGGGGGCTGAGCATGGAGAGGCGATCGCCATCTCGGTAGATACGACTCGTGGGGCAGTGGCTAAAGCCGCTGTTGAGGCAGGTGCCGATTGGGTCAACGATATTTCTGGAGCGACCTATGATCCTGAGATGCTGCCGATCGTAGCAGAGCTAAAAGTGCCGATCGCACTGATGCATATTCGGGGCACGCCCAAAACCATGCAGCAGCTAACGGACTACGCTGACTTGATGGCGGAAATCTACGAGTTTCTGGCTCGTCGGGTTGAGGCGGCTGTGGCGGCAGGCATTTCCCCCGATCGAATTATGGTCGATCCTGGCATTGGCTTTGCCAAAACCGGAGCGCAAAATCTGGACATCTTGCGGCAGCTATCTCGCTTGCGATCGCTGGGCTGCCCCATCTTGGTCGGAGTATCACGCAAGAGCTTTATTGGTCACATTCTCGATCAGCCCGATCCGAAGCAGCGCGTTTGGGGAACGGCAGCGGCTTGCTGTGCGGCGATCGCGGCCTCGGCTGACCTCCTGCGGGTGCATGATGTTGCGCCTATGGCCGATGTTTGTAAGGTGGCAGATGCGATTTGGCGACAGCCATAAAAGTGGGAGGCTTCCCGCTGAAAAACCTCCCGGCTCACGTTTAGAGTCTTGATACAGATTGGAGATTAATTGTCTGCTAAGGGGCGATCGCTCCCAAACTCTGCACTTTTTCGGGTATTTAGGTGACTGTCGGACATCAGCTCTGACATACTTTCTGTCAAATCTCGCGGATTCATAAATACGACCTTGGCGTTGTCGCTCTTGCTCAGCTCAAAGTTGGCTTCTACATATCTCTGAGCGACCAAATAACGCAGAATTTCTGCTGTATTAGAGCCTTCTGGCAGGGCTTCTTTGATGAGTTTCAGCGAGTCGGCGATCGCGCTTGCTTGCTTTAGAGACGCTTCCCGCTCACCATCTGCCCGCAGAATCTCGGCTCGGCGATCGCTCTCTGCCGCCCGCTCTTTTTCAAGGGAATCCTGTACGCTCTTGGGTGGCTTGATGTCTTGGATTTCTACACGAATCACCTTAACGCCCCAAGGCTCGGTCGCTTCGTCCAAGCTTTCGAGAAGTGCGCGAGTGATGCGGTTTCTAGCAGAGTTTGTTTCCTCTAGCTTCATTTCGCCGACTTCAGCACGCAGCGTCGTGATCACCAGATTTTTTAGCGCCTCTTCGATCTCTGTAATCTCGTAATAGGCTTGTTGCAGCTCCAAAATTCGCCAGAAAACGACCGCATCGACATCGACTCTGACGTTATCTTTTGTGGTGGCACCGCTAGCAGGGGTATCCAGCATCTGCTCACGGGTGGAGGCTTCTGTCACCACCTCGTCAATGAACGGAATAATGCCGAAGTTTAAACCCGGCGTGAGCTTACGGTGATATCTCCCTAGTCGCTCGACCAATGCTTCGTTGCCTTCTGTGATACGCCGAGTAGAACCGACCGTTCCACCCAAAATAGTCAAGATAAAGACAAATCCCCAAACCAGTGACTCCATATCTTTAATTGTTCTCCTGCTGAGGCAGTTGGAAGAGGTTAGAGCTGCTGTTTCAATATAGTCTTTCCCAAGAAATTGGGAACACCTATTTTCGTCAATGTAATGGACTTGCCCCTGTAGCAACGAAACAGACGGGCTAAAGTCTCTAAGAAGCTTGGCTTAATGAAATCTGTAATCTTAACTATCTACAGGTTCATCGGCAAAGGTAGTAGGCATAACGAGTAGCGTATTGCCTTGGCGACCTACGACATGAACGGTCTGTCCTGGCGTAACGGTAATGTCCGAAATCTGGCAGCGCGCTTTCCAAATCGCCCCTTCAAAGGAGACTACGCCCAAACCGCCTTTGGGAATGGTTTCAGACACGATCGCATCAATATTTGAGCGCAGATCTTTGGATTTTTTGGGAACCATGCCCCGCAGCACCACCGATAAGGCGATCGACAACACGCCCCAGATTAGCAACTGCGTCAGGACTGAAGGAACGGAAAGAGCGGCGATCGCAGTAATAATAGCGGCGATTCCCAGAGCAGCGGCAACGGGTTCTCCAATTACCAGCCCCAGCCCTAAAAATATAAAACCACCCACCAACCAGAGAATATGAATATTGGATAATGCTAAGGCTTGAGTCTCCACGGCAGCTTTTCACCCGTTATTTGCTATAGATAGAAAATTTTACCTGTTTTATAAACAGGCGGTAGGAATTAAAAATTTGTCTGTCTCCAATTTAACTGAAGAACTGAAGAAGGGAGGGCAGTTCTTTGATTTAAAAGTTGATTTTTGGAGGCAAAGCGCTCGAAAAATACCCTTAAAAGTCGGCTTTAATACAGGGGTTAGAGCAGTCTCTAGATCTGGCCTACTTCATTCGCTTGGCTCTGCGGCGCTTGCTGAGCTTAAGGATGTGTTTGGCGGCGACAGGCAATCCTCCCGGCAAGATAAACATGACCAGAGGTAGAGGATTCCACAAACAGCTAAGACTGCGATCGCAGCTTTGTTCGGCAGAACGTTGGGACAGCGTGGTGGATACGAGCTGCTCCATCGGCAGCGCTGCCATCTTTAGCCAGTTGGAAAAGTTGGGCGGTAAATTGGCATTGAGCCGGAGCTTTAGGTCGGGTGTAGAAAAAGATTGGGCATAGCCAGACGTTAAGAAAGGCGCATAGCGTTTGGCCTGGGGCGTCATCTGTTCGATGAAGGCGAGGCTGATGGCTTTGAGCAGCTCTCGCAGGGCTTCTGTCTGCTGGTCGGGGCGTTCTCGGACAAAAATGCTTTGGGTAAGCGCTCGATTGAGATTGCTAGGATCGCCGACGCTAAGGTGGCTGGCTCCGATCGCCGTCAGCAGCAGCTTGTCGTTTTTGAGCTTGGTAAAGGGGATAAACTGCTGGCTGACTGCGGGCGTAATGGCATCTTCGGTTCCGGCCAGCATCAGCATTGGAATGGTGACTTGCGCCAAGCTAGCCTCATCGAACAGGCGGCCAATGATCGGGTTAAGCACGATCGCCTGCACAATACGCTCATCTCGCAACTTGACCTCACTGTCGGGCAGGTCTGCGGCGTTGCACTGGAGCAAATCGGCGGGTGAAAACGCCATGGGGTTGGGGTCATCACAGAACTGGCGGAGAGACTTGAGGCTGAGGGGGGCACCTGCCAGCGCGAGAGCCGTGTAGCCTCCCAGCGAGTGGCCGATCAAGGAGACTTGGTCGGTATTGAACTTGCCGCGCAGTCTGTCTGAAAACCGATTGAGCCGACTCAGTCGATCTAAAACAAAGCTGACATCTTTGGGGCGATCGACAAACTCACTGGCAGGCAAAATGTTATTGGGCTGATCAAGCTTAGCGCTGGTGAGCCAAGCCACATTGCTGGCTGGATGCTCTAGCGCCACCACGGTTAAGCCGTAGGAGGTGAGGTGATGCGCCAGATAGCTCAAAAAGCGGCGATCGGCTCCAAACCCGTGAGAGATGACGACGAGTGAGCCTTGAGTTTTGCGGCTCCAATAGAGATCAACCGGAATTGTGCGATCGCGCTCGTAGTCTCTCAGGGTTAAAGACTGCTTCCAAACCCAGTAAGGCCCTGTTTGGGTCGGATCAAACGACTGACGCTGGGGCTTGCTGGCAACGGTCAGCTCTCGCTCTAGAACTCCGCTCAAGGTTTGGCTCTGCCATGCGGGTAGGTTCATTTGCGACACCAGGGCGATCGCTGAAGTCGCATCAATTAGCAAGGTTTTGGAGGGAAACGATCGCAAGACACCCAACAGGCTCATGCCTTCGGGTCGCAGCGCCGCCTGAGCCAGAGCCGACTTTAGCTCTACCGTCGTCGTCTTGGGCATGGCGGCTTGCAAGGTATTCAAGAAGCGCTCCCCTGCCGAAGAATGCAGCAGATCTTCTACTAGCTTGTCGCCAACATTGGGTTCTAGCTGGAGGCTGCTGTCGAGCAACTGTCGCACTTCTGCGGTTAGCAGCGGCGTATAGAGGCTGAGGCTAGAGGGCACCTCTCCCGTTTTGGCGAAACGCTCTAGATCGGCGATCGCTACAGACTGTTGGATAGGGCCAAGCCGGACTAAAAGCTGCTCTGCGGCCTGAGCTGGAGCGGGGGCAAATCCCATACTCAGGGCGATGCATAATGCGCTGAGCCAAAAGCCTCGATAAAGCGCTGATTTAGAAGCAAGGTAGACCGCTAAAACGCGAAGAATCTGGGAGGGGCAAAGAAGATTCACGGGCATTTTGGAAAAGAGCGCAACAAAATGAGTCAATACAGCCGAAATCAGCGCACATCGGGGGAATGTGTTGTCTTTGCCTTTGATCTCTTTGTCGGGAGCGCATGGCGGCGCTTGCGAAGAAAGAGGCTGACTGAAAACACCCCCCATCAGGGTTTGGCTCCCTGATTTAACAGACTGATTGAGCTGATTTAACTGGCTGGTTGAGTGAGCGGAAGTGAACCGAGCAATATTTCTATAATATTTCTCTATACAGTTGGGGGTGTACCATTCCATGATAATTATCGATTCTGGCATGGTTGCAAGAAGTTCAGGTGAAACTTCTAGAGCAATTACTGAGCGCAATCACGGATTGCAATGACTCGGCCATTACTGGGGAGCGGTAGAAGCTGGGGTTGGACAGGCTTCTAGCACAGGCGCAAGCCTTGCTATGTCTGCGGCGGCTGTCGGGAGTAGCGCCTGCCGCTGTCCCTGATCGCGGGCTTGACTGCACAGCAAATCGAGAGGCGTATCTGCGATCGCATCGATCAAAGCCCCACCTCTGGCACCGCTGGCGATCGCGCGAGGAATTTCTTTCAGCAGCCAGCGCCCGCTTCGATAGAGGTAATCTCGTACTGTCATCGCACGCGTCAGGCTAACACCGTGGAGCTGATGCAGGTACCGATTTGAGCGTCCATACCGCTGCCACTGGCTTCGGAGTTCGGTGAGAGTAGTGCGGTGGCGGTGTTGGACGGTGGCCTCGGCAGCTAGCTGAATTTGCCAGTCCGTCTGCTGCAAAATCCGCCAGCACAGATCGGCATCGCCTCCGGTGGTGAGGTAGGGACGAAATAGCCCCACCTGCTCGAGAATCTGACGCCGTAGGGCGAGGTTGGCCGTTTGTCCATAGGAGCAAAAAGGATGCGCTAGCGTGTGTTTTTGGGAAAGGACGGCATGGCGATCGGCATAGTGCTCTAGCAAGGAACTGCCGGGAAATGCTGTGATTTCACCTGCGACTAGCCCCACCTGCGGATCGGTAAAAGGTGCAATGAGCGCCGATAGCCACTGCGGCTGCGGGCGGCAGTCTGCATCGGTAAAGGCGAGGATGCTACCCTGAGCGGCTCGGATGCCCGTATTGCGGGCTGCATAGGAGCTTTGGATATTCGTTTCGCTCAGATAGCGGAGGGTAAAGGGGTGCGGGCTGGCCTGAGCGGCGTGAATAATCGCGGCTGTCTGGTCGTGACTGCCGTTATCGACCAGACAATACTCAACGCGATCGCCCGGAAAGGTCTGATGCTGCAAACAGTCGAGCAAGTCGGGTAAGTCTGCGGCTCCGTTATAAATCGGGATGATGACAGACACCGAAATCTCAGGCTCTGAGGGTAGAGGGTCGGGCAGCGAATGGGACATAGAAGCTAGAGATAAAACGGGGCAAAGAGAGCCGAAGGGCTTGCCTATCAGTTTTCCCAGCTATTACCTGAATCGATCACTCCTATGGTCTATTCACAGGTCGTGATATTTGTGTATGAAATTTTTGGTTGCATGGGCAAAGTCTACGCAACCAAAAATCTCTTACCCCATAAAATTTGTATCTAGATTTTGTATCTAGATTAAGTTGAGGACGAGTGACTGCTGTTTCCAGACAAGTGACAAACTTTACAACAAAAGGACTAGAGCTTTCTCCATCTGTTAGGCTAACAATATAGTGTCAGGGTATTTTAGTTTCACATTAGTCGGATGGACAAATAGCTGTGACAGACGACAAAGAGCAAGCCAAAAATCGGTTTCTTTACCCCAGAAGCAGCTACCACGGCGAATTTACGCCAGAAAAGCTGACCTTTAATGCTAATCTCCAGGAGTTTGCGCAGCGGGTTTCTCTTCTCTGTGGGTTAGAAACGGGGGGGCAAATCTCGACGGAAGAGGCTTACCTGCAAATTAAAGAGATGTGGAAGCAGCTGAAGCGATCCAAAAAAGAGCTGTTAGATGTCTCTAAGCCTCAGCCGCCTGAGCTGCCGCCTGAATAATCTGCCTGAACGCTGAGCAAATAGGCTGAACGATCGGTTTCGCTCCGATCGCCCCTCGCCTCCTCCCCTGCCTAGACTTGGCTAAATTTGGAAATGCAACTTGACGATTTCAGCAATACGCTGAGCCGCATGGCCGTCACCAAAGGGATTGGCGACGTTTGCCATAGCGCTGTATTTCTCAGGATCGCTGAGCAAGTTAGCCGCCTCTTTCAAGATCGTTTCTGAGTCTGTGCCTACGAGCTTTGCTGTCCCTGCCATCACTGCTTCGGGGCGTTCGGTGGTTTCTCGCAGCACGAGCACAGGCTTGCCCAAGCTAGGAGCCTCTTCCTGCAAGCCGCCCGAATCGGTGAGCAACAGATAGCAGCGCTGCATGGCGCTGACCAGATGCCCGTAGTCCAACGGCTCTGTCAAAAAAGCTCTGGGATGGCTACCCAAGATATCCTGCAACGGCTCTCGCACGGTGGGGTTGCGATGCAAGGGCAGCAGCAATGCTGTATCTGAGAACTTGTCCAGAATCTTGAGGAAGCCTTGGGCTATGTCTTTTAAAGGCGCGCCCCAGTTTTCTCGGCGGTGTACGGTCGAGAGAATGACGCGATAGCTTGACCATTCCAATCCGGAAATAGGGCAGTCGAGCTGACGGGCGGCGACCGAAAGCAAGGCATCAATAACTGTATTGCCCGTGTTGTGAATCTTGCCCACGATGCCCGATCGCTCCAGATGCTCTACGGAAAGCGTGGTAGGGGCAAAATGCAATTGCGTCACCTGAGAGATCAAACGACGATTGGCTTCTTCGGGATAGGGATTGTAGATATCGTCGGTGCGTAGCCCTGCTTCGACATGGCCGACAGGAATCTTTTGGTAGAAAGCGGCGATCGCCGCTGCAAATGCCGTTGTGGTGTCGCCCTGAACCAAAACAAGCTGGGGCTGAAGCTGCTGAAACAGCTCTTCTAGCCCGCGTAGGCTGCGGCAGGTGATATCGGTGAGGGTTTGCCCATGCTGCATGATAGCCAGGTCATGATCGGCCTTCAGATCAAACAGGTTCATTACCTGAGCCACCATTTCTTGGTGCTGTCCTGTGAGCACCACCTGAGTCTCGAAGGCAGGATCTTGACGAAATTGCTGAATGACGGGAGCCATTTTAATGGCTTCGGGACGGGTGCCCAAGATAATGCAAACTCGGATCGGGGGTTTGACCATTGGGATACGCCCTTAAAAAATCACATCTTGCCAAATTCTACGAAAAAAGGGGATGGGTGGATGGAGGCGATTTCAGTGTTTATACCAAGAGTCTGATTCTACAGTTGACTATGATACCTGTTTGAGTCTGGTTCTTACCTAAGGAATTGCCCTCGATCAAGAAGCGGCTAGCTATTTCCCAGCGTCAGGCTACCCAGCATCAGGCAGGCGATCGCCCGTTTCCACATGAAACCAATGGGTATGTTCTGGCGGAAAAGCCAGGGTAATTTGATTGCTTTGCCAGGATTGATCGGCAGGGAGGAGTGCTCGAACGGTGATCTTTTCACTACTAGCTTCACTACCCACAATGCGCAGGCTAACCAGATTGCTCATGCCCAGATGCTCCACCAAGATGATTGTACCCGTGACCGTTATGGCATCTTCAGGGCGTGCTATGCGGACATGTTCGGGGCGAATGCCCAAGATTACATGCGGCGGTGGCGCAAAGCTTGTGGGTAATGGAATTTTGCTATTGCCCAACAGGGCAGAGTTTTCGCGACAGGGCAGCTCTAGCAGATTCATCTGGGGACTGCCAATGAAGCCTGCCACAAAGCGATTGGCGGGCTGACTGTAGATCTGTTTAGGAGATGCCAACTGTTGGAGATAGCCATCGTTGAGCAAGGCTACTTGGCTAGAAAGGGTCATGGCCTCGGTTTGGTCATGGGTGACATAGACCACAGGTGTTGCTTGGCTGGCAAAAATTTGTTTTAGCTCTGCGCGCACCTGTTCTCGCAGCAGTGCATCTAGGTTGCTTAGCGGCTCGTCGAGCAGGAAAACATCTGGCTGGCGCACGAGGGCGCGTCCTAGGGCCACCCGCTGTCTCTGACCGCCTGACAGCTTGCCAGGGCGGCGATCGAGTAAGTCCTTTAAGCCTAGAAAACGGCTGACCTCTTCGATGCGGCTGCGAATTTGGCCTGACGGCATTTTGCGCAGCTTTAGCCCCGATGCCATATTGTCATAGACACTCATGTGCGGATAAAGGGCGTAGCTCTGGAACACCATCGCAATGTTGCGATCGCCTGCCGATTTGCGGCTGACATCCTGCCCGCCAATACGAACTTCGCCTCGGGTGGGCTGCTCTAGTCCGGCGATCATCCGCAGCGTTGTGGACTTGCCACAGCCCGAAGGCCCCAGCAGCGTCAGAAATTCATGATCTTCTACACTCAGCGTTAGGTCTTTAACGGGAATAACTTTGGGGGTGTAAGTTTTATTGAGGTGGATGAGTTCGAGTTTTGCCATGTGGGAGGGTGAGAGAGGGAGTGGGGGAGGGCGAGAGGGAGGGGCTGATCTTTAGCCTTTGACTGCTCCGGCTGTTAGCCCTTGTACGATGCGGCGCTGAAAGAGCAATACGAGTGCGACGAGCGGCAGGGTACCTACGACTGTGGCGGCAGCCAGTGGGCCATAGGGAATTTCAAAGGCGGCCGTGCCGCTAATTTGAGCGACGGCAACTGGGATGGTTTTGAGCGACTCGCGTGTGATGAAGGTGAGGGCAAACAAAAATTCGTTCCAGGCTGAGATAAAAGTGAGGATGCCCGTTGTCACCAGTGCTGGAACCGTGAGGGGCACCAAAATTTGCGCCAGCATTTGCCAGGTGCCGTAGCCATCTACTTTGGCGGAGTCTTCAAGATCGCGGGGCAACTGCTGAAAGAAACTCCGCATCACCAGAATGGTGAGCGGCACATTAATAGCCGTATAGGGAATGACCAACGCCAGGTAATTGTTGGCTAAGCCCAAGGCTCGAACAATTTCTAGCAGCCCCAAGAACAGCAGGATGTATGGGAAGAGGGTGATGATCAGGACGATCGCCAAAATGGCCTGTTCTCCTGGCAGCTTCAGCCGCGCTAGGGCATAGGCGGCGGGTGTGCCAATCAGCAGGCAGAGGAGGGTCGAAATCGTTGCCACCATAAAGCTATTCAGCATGTAGCTGAGGAAGGGTCGGCGGCGAAAAATCTCGATGTAGTGTTCTAGGGTAAAGCGCGTTGGCAAATAGACGTTGGGAACGGCGGCAATATCCGCATTGGTTTTGACAGAGGTGAGCACCTGCCACAGGATGGGCGCGAGGCTAAAGCCGACCACCAAGATAACGGCCAAAGGCAGCACTATCTTTTTCACCGACAATGGCGAAGGCGAAGGACTCGTCTCAACGGCGGCAGAGGAGGGGAGAGGCACCATAATTTATCGGTCTCCTGTGGCAGCACGAACTTTGGATAAAAAGAAGGCGGCGATCGCCATTACCAGCACCAACACCACAAAGGTGACGACCACCAGCGCTGCGCCATAGCCAAAGTCGAGGTAGCGCATGACGGTGGCATAGATGTAGATGGAAACGGTTTCGGTTGCGCCGCCGGGGCCACCGCTGGTCATTACCTGAATCAGGTCAAAAATGCCGAAGGCTTGGGCAAAGCGAAACAGCGTGGCTACTAAAATTTGCGGCATTAGCAGCGGCAGGGTAATTTGCCGAAAGCTCTGCCAGGGAGAAGCGCCATCGATCGCATGGGCCTCGTACAGGTCGCCCGAAATGGACTGCAAGCCTGCCAGCAGCAAAATGCTGATAAAGGGGGTGGTTTTCCAAACATCTGCCACAATCACCGAGAGCAGGGCAGGCAGCGGATTGCCCAGCCAGTTGATGCCTGTCTCAATTAGCCCTAGCCGCAGCAAAATATCGTTGACAATGCCCGCCTGGTCATTAAAGATCCAAGCCCAGGTTGTGCCAATCAAAGCCGTAGGCAGCGCCCAAGGTAAGATGGCGATCGTCCGAATGGCTCCTCGCCCTGGAAAAGACTGATTCAGCACTAGAGCAATGCCCATGCCAATCACCAGTTCGATCAAAACAGAAGCAACGGTAAAGACGCTGGTGTTCAGAATGCTCTGCCAAAATCGTCCGTCGCCGCTCATGCGGGCATAGTTATCGAGTCCGGTAAACACGGGCTGAAGCTCAGTTCCCAGATTTTGATTGAACAGGCTAAGCCAGAGCGATCGAGCGATCGGATAGGCATAGACTAACGCCAGTAAGATCAGGGCGGGGGCTAGCAGTAGCCAGCCAGTGCGTCGTTCACGAGTTTCGAGGGTAGAAGACATGGGAAGCGGTGAGAGAGCAAGGATTGCCAAAAGGCCGAATAGAGCCAATGGGACTGAGCTATGTTGACTGAGCTATGACTTGTTGGTGTCGAGAAGGCGGCGAGTCTCCTGAGCGGCATTTCGCATGGCGTCTGCAACCGGAGTGCGATCGGTCAGAGCGGCGCTGAGATAGCGCTGAAGGATGTCGGAAACTTGAGCATATTGCGCCACTGGGGGACGCAGAACGGCTTTTTCAGCAACGGTTTGCATCTGGGGAAAGTAGCTGTACTTCGCTACGATTTGTGGATCGGTGTAAAGCGAGGGTCGCGTGGGCAAATAGCCATTTTCCAAAATCGTGAAGCGTTGACCTTCAGTGCTGGCAAAATACTCCACCACCTTGAGGGCAGCGTCAGGATAACGACTGGTTTTTGCGATGCCCAATCCCCACCCGCCTAAGCATCCAGCGCTGTCGAATCCGGGCGCATGAACCATTGGCTTGAAGCTAAATAAACCCTTGATTGGAGAACCTTCGGCACTCCCCAAAGGATAGGCATAAGGCCAGCTTCGCATGAAGGCAACGTCGCCACTCTGAAACAGGCGACGGGCTTCTTCTTCTTGATAAGTGGTGACTCCGGGAGGTGAAACGCCTTCTTGAACGGTGCGCCGCAGGAAGTTGACGGCTTGGATGGACTCTGGGCGGTCGAGTCCCACTTCTAAGGTGTCTGGTTTGACCCAAAAGCCGCCATACCCTGCCAGAACTTCGGTAAACATGGCAGCTAGCCCTTCATACTGCCGCCCTTGCCAAACATAGCCCCAACGCACATCCCCCCGTTCTTGCAGCGTCTTGGAGATGTTGATTAAGTCATCAAAGGTGGTAGGGGGTTGCAGTCCGGCTTTTGCCAGCAGATCTTGACGGTAGTAGAGCAGGCCAGAATCCGATCGCATGGGCAGGCGATAGAGGCGGTTCTGATAGCGTCCACCTTCAAGGTCGGCAGGCAGGAAGGCGGTAAGTTGGTCAGCTGGAACGCGATCGGTGATGTCTAGCAGCCAGCCTGCGGCGGCAAACTTGGGCAACCAAACGACATCCATCAATACCAGATCATAGGGCGTGTCGCCCAGCAGAAATGAAGAGGTGTAGAGATCTTCTACGAGGTTAGAGGCATTGGGGCCTTCAACGATCTCTAGCTTGATGCCAGGGTTACTTGCCTCAAACTGATCGGCCATCGAACGACCTGCCTGAACATCGAGGGCAGGCATCAAGAGCGTCAGCGTAATGGGCTGCTGAGTGTAGGCGATCGCGCCCAACAGAATGATGCTGAGGCAAACGGCTAGCGCCAAGAGCATTCGCCGCTGGAACGCTGAAGCACGGCTGAGCGATCGCCAGGAAAATGGCAAGACGAATCGCTGCCCAAACCGTGAGGCTAGATTTCCTTTCATACGGCATTGTGGGGTTGTAGAGTACCACCTAGCCTCTGAATTTTAGATGATTTAGGCCACGGGTTTGATTGAAATTGCGGCTGAGGAGAACTTGAGAGGGCGAGTCGATCGCTACTCAAACACTACCGTGCGATTGCCGTAAACCAGGACGCGATTTTGCAAATGCAAACGCACGGCTCTTGCCAGCACCATCCGCTCCAGGTCTTTGCCCTTACGGATCAAATCTGCCACCTGATCGCGATGGCTAACGCGCACTACATCTTGCTCAATAATCGGGCCTTCATCTAAATCTTGCGTGACATAGTGTGCCGTTGCCCCAATGATCTTTACACCCCGCTCGTAAGCTCGCTGGTAAGGATTTGCCCCGGCAAAAGCAGGCAAAAAAGAGTGGTGAATGTTAATAACCTGGGGAAACTGGGTAAGGAAACTGCTGCTCAAGACTTGCATGTACTTTGCTAAAACCACCAAGTCGATGTTGTACTGCTGCAAAATCTCAAGCTGCTGGGCTTCTTGCTGTTGTTTAGTTTCTGCGGTGATGGGGATGTGGTGATAGTCAATGCCAAACTGCTCAGCGATCGCCCCCAAGTGCGGATGGTTGCTGATAATCAGCGGAATCTCTGCGGCAAATTCTCCGGCTCGCTGCCGCCAGACCAAATCAAATAAGCAATGATCCTGACGGCTGACCCAAACGGCAATTCGCGGCTTGTCATCAGAAAACCGCAGCCGCCATTCGGCCTGGAGCGGTTGGGCGATCGAGCTAAAGGCGGGGGCAATCAATTCGCGAGGCAGGTTGAATCCTTCTAGCTGCCACTCGATCCGCATCAGAAATAAACCTGCGAGGCGATCGGTATGCTGATCCGCATGGATGATGTTGCCGCCGTTGGAGTAGACGAACCCGGCAATTTTGGCGACTAAGCCCTTTTGGTCAGGACAGGAGATCAGGAGGGTGGCCGTGGGATCGGGTGGGGCGATCGACATGAGGTGAATGGATGGCGATGACTGGGGAGTTCTCAGGCAAAGATTTTTTGAGAACGACTGAAGAGCTACCGATTATTTTAGGGGCTGTCTGGGCTAGGTGTTGCAGGACTTTCTGGGCTAGGGGATGGGCTGACTGTTGGTGGAGAAGATTCGCTAGGGGCTGGGCTGCCGCTAGGAGATTCACTGGGGGCGGGACTGGGTGAGCCGCTGGGAGATGCGTTCGGAGAAGCGCTGGGAGAAGGGTTGGGAGATGCCGCTGGCTCAGCAGATTGTTTCCAGTCCTCTAGGGAACGGCTGACTGCATTGTCGAAGTTGGGAGAAACCAGCAGCACCTTCAGGTCGGCTTTGGGATCAGTAGGTGGATCGACAAGGGCGTAAAGGCTGCTGCGGTTGAAGTCGTAGCCGCCCAAGATCAGCTGATGGGTTTCTTTGTTGGCCAGGGTGACTTCGATCGCGGCTAAAGGCTGATGAAAGTTGTACTGTTCTCGATCGCTGGCCGGAGCCGTAAACGATCGCTGACTGGTGCCCGTTGCCACTAAGCTCAGCAGCAGGGCAATGTTGGGATCGCTGGCGATCGCCTTCTCAGGCTCCAACATTTGCCACTTGCCGCTAGAGTCGCGCTCAAATTTGAGCGATCGCAGCAGCGTCGTCAGCCTCAGAGATTGCACCTCACTTTCCTTGAAGGCAAACAAATTCTGTGGCTCATCGGCCTGGGTGGAAGGAGGCGGTGCCTGGGTTTGCACCAGCAGCACGACGCCGCCCAAAAGTAGAGCTGTCAAGACCAAAAGTAGGGTTGAGGGTTTAAGTTTCATAGGTCTATCTTCGCTTCCACCAGACTGCTGTTGCCATGCCATAGCCAATCAACGGCAGCAGCAGCATGGAAATGAGGGTTACTACAATGACTTGCTCCGGTGAAAGAACCACGCGGCGGTTGGTTACTTCTCGCGGGCGAATGGATAGCACCTCGTCGTCCCGCTGGCTTAGCCAGGTTGTGGCATTAAGGAAGAGATCGCCGTTGAGCTGCTGCTCAAAAAGACCGTCGGTGGCAAAGCTGGAGTTGCCGATGACGACAAGGCGAAATTGGGATTGGGTCGTGGCTGGGCTAGGGGTTGGCGAGGGGGAAGGAGATGGGGAAGCCGGGGTGGGGGACGCAACCGATCGCGTTAGCGCCATGCCAATGTTGAAGGGGCCTTTGGGATCAGTGGCGGCGTTAAATTCGAGTTCGCCCGTTTCGCCGATCTGCTGAGCAGTGGTGCGATCGCTTGTGTAGAGCAACGTTGCGCCGTCTATGCCCGGAATGTTGGAAGATTCTAGGGGCAGCGCTAGCGGATAAAAGGAGATGCCGTTGCCAAAACCGCGCGTGATCGGATGGTCGCCATATTGGTTGACGATGGTGACGCCAGGGCCTAGACCCGACGCTTGCCCTGCCGGATCGATGACGAGGCGATCGCTCACCCGAATGCCCCAGTCGCTCAAGAAGGTACCGAGCTTAGGATCGGTCTGCGGATCGACCAGCAGCATGAGGCCGCCTTTGCCCTGAGCATAGGTGCGGAGTGCCTCTAGCTCATTGTCTAAGAGCGGACGCTGTGCCCCAGCCACCACCACAACTGAGGCATCGTCAGGAATCTGAGGATTTTCAGCCAAATTGAGCGGCACGGGCACGTAGCTGACTTCTTTGAGCTTGCCTGTAGCCGCAGACATGCCGCCCTTGCCCGTAGCTTCGGGAATGCGTTCGCCATGCCCCTGAAGGAAGTAGACTTTCTGCTGCTGCGTAATGCTGAGCTGCGCCAAACCGTTGGTTAGCTTGCGTTCAGAGAGGGCTTCGCCGCTGGCGATCGACTGGACAAACTGCCGATTGCCGCCCGTTTCGAGATAGACTTCGCCGATCGCCTGCACATTGAACGTTTTGGCGATACCTGGCTGAGCCTGCGGATCGATAAATTCGTAGCTAAATTGATTGCTGCGGCGGCGATAGTTTTCTAAAAGCTCGCGATCGACCGGATTGGGCGTTGCCGAAAACACCCAGACTTTAACGGGCTGCTTCAGGCTTTGCACCACTTCTTGAGACTGAGGCGCGAGGGTGAAAATGCGGTTTTCTGTCAGGTCAAATCGGCCTGCATAGCGCACCGCCAGAACATTCACCATGCCGACGATCGCCAGCATAGCCAGCGTTGCTAACAGGGCATTGGTGCCGACCTGCGTCGATCGCTTGCCCCAGAATCCAGGGTGGGTTGAGCTTTCTAAATAGAGCCACGCTGCAATCACGGCCATGCCTATGACAATCAAAGCCGTAGGCACTGCGCCCCAGCCTGCGATCGCGCCAGAGGTCAGCCCCATGATGATGAGGACAGGCCCTAACCAGAAGAAATATTTGAGGAGTTTCCAGTTGAAAGCTTGGACTTTTTTCATGGGGCTTTTTAAGGGCTTTTAAAGGCTTTTTTAGGGGATTTCCAGGGACGGAGCGGAAAATGGCAGAAGCTGTCGAGGCGTGGAGAAAAACCTACGATCGCTGAAATCTAAAGGCTTCGATAGATTGAGCGGTGAGAAATAACCCCAAAACCACATAGCTGACGAACAAAACAAGGCTGCTGGTATCAAAAATGCCTTGGGTGAAATTGGTGAAATTTTTCAGCAGCGCCAGATGACCCAGGGCACCGCCGATGGTGCCACCAATGCCTTGAGCGATGTAATCGACTACCCAAAGGAAAAAATTGAGGGCATAGGTCAGCATGGCGGCTAGCCCAGTGCTGCTGGTGATAGAAGACAGGAACATGCCCAGCGACAAAATGGCTCCTGCCAACAGCACCAGGCCGCCATGCCCCAGCAGCATCGTAGTGGGTTGAATCGACGGATTGGAGGCTCCCAGGACGATCGCCTCGTAGATGAGCAAGGGTAGGATCATTGTGATAAAGAAGGTCAAAACTCCCAGAAGCTTGCCCACTGCGACTGCCCAGTTGGTAATGGGTGAGGTGGCTAGCAGCTCTAGGGTGCCGCGCTTGCGCTCCTCGGTGTAAAGACCCATCGACAGCATCGGCAGCACAAACAGCGCAATATTGCCCACTGCTCCCAAAAACACGTTCAAAAATTCGTAGGCTACATCCACCGGAGGCGTGGTGATGCCCATCTGATCGCGTGCCGCCACCTGAGAGATGAGACTGCTGGGGCTGAGCAAAATAAAGAAGAGGCAGAGTCCGCTGAGCAGCCAAAAGGTTCCGGCAATGACGTAGGAAGCGGGTGAGGAAAAATAACTTTGCAGCTCACGGCGATAGATGGCAATGATATTGGCGAGGATGGTGCCCATTGAGGGAGATCTCCGGATAACTGGGGCGATTTTGGAGTGATTTGAAGAATTGAAATTAAAGCTAGAAACCAGACCCTAAACCTCTGAGGAATCGGATTCAGGCTCGATCGCTGCGATCGCTTCAGGGGGCTTTTCTTCGGTCGTGAGATCGAGGAAGACATCTTCTAGGCTGACCCGCGATCGCTTCATTTCATAGAGCCCTAGGCCACCCCTGACTACGGTGGCAGCAATCTGCCGTCCCAAATCGTCGCTGCCTGAGGAGAGGGCGATCGCCAGCTTGTGGCGGTTTCCAGACACAGCTTCAGGTAAGTCATTGGGCAAGCCTGCTTGAAGGTTTTGCACTTGCGAAACGTGAACAGATTGAATACCTGCCAAATTTCGTAGATGCTGAGCTAGCGCTTCGACATTGCCTTCTACCTCTAGCTCATAGCCCAAGCCGCTGTTGAGTTGTGCCATCAGTTGGTCGGGTGTGTTGGTGGCGACGACCTGACCGCGATTGATAATGGCGACGCGGCTACAGGTCATACTGACCTCTGGCAGAATGTGGGTGGAAAGAATGATAGTGTGCTCGCCTGCCAGACTTTTGATCAAGTTGCGGACATCAATAATCTGACGGGGATCTAGCCCCACCGTTGGTTCGTCCAAAATAATGGCTGGGGGATCATGGACGATCGCCTGGGCAATGCCGACCCGCTGCCGAAAACCTTTAGACAGCTTGCGAATCAAGACTTTTCGCTTTTCTAGCAAGTTGCAGCGCTTGAGCGCCATGTTGACCCGGACGGGGCGATCGCCTGCCGACACGCCTTTAATCCGCGCGACGAAATGCAAGAAGTCTTCTACCGTCATTTCAGGATAGAGCGGCGGTGTTTCGGGCAGGTAGCCAATTCTTTTTCTTACGGCTAGCGAGTCTTCATGCACATCGAATCCGGCAATTTTGGCGGTGCCGCTGGTAGCAGGGAGATATCCTGTCAAAATCCGCATGGTTGTCGTTTTTCCAGCCCCGTTTGGCCCTAAAAATCCCAAGATTTCTCCCTTCTCAACCTCAAAGGTGACGTCTTGGATGGCAGGAGTAGAGCCGTAGGTTTTGCTGAGGTGTTCGACTTGAATCATGGGGCGTTTGGGGAGACAGAGTTAGAGACGCAAATAGATGGGCGATGGTTTGGCAGGGTAGTGAGTTAAGGCAACCGCTATGGTAAGTTGTCCGGGCAAAATTGTAACCAAAACCATAAAAATTTGTGTGACGACTTTGTGGCTGAGTGTGTCTGCTGAATGAAACAGCCTTGGGGGTTCCCCCCAAACCCCCGTTGGGGGACGAGGCGCTTCCCCCAAACCCCCTCCGAAGGGTTGGATTGTGAGGCTCAGGGGGCGCTACGCATTGTTACCAAGTTCTAAGGGCACTTAAGTTTTGAGGGGGTTTATTAGAAAGGGCTTGCGTCAGCCCAGCCTGTCTAAGTCAAGTCTGCTTAGTTGAAGGATTGGGATCAAGCTTAAAATTGGCACAGAACTCAAAATTTAAACCAAACCCCGATCGCCCCACCGATGCAAAGCGACCTAACACCTCTCATTAGTGATCTAATCGGAGGGGGTTTGGGGGAAGCGCTCGTCCCCCAATGGGGGTTTGGGGGAAACCCCCAAGGTTCGGATTTATGCAAAAAGTCTACTCAATCCCACACCTAACTCTTATTACTAGCTTTCTACAGAAGCTAGATTAGTAAAAGCTAAGTTCCTCCCATCCCAAATCAGCAATATCCTAGCCATGAAACTGCCCGACCTAGATCCTCAAACCCTCGATCGCATCCTAGAAATGGCCTGGGAAGATCGCACCCCCTTTGAGGCCATCACCCTCCAGTTTGGCCTAGATGAAAAACAGACGATCGCCTTGATGCGCCGCGAGATGAAGCCCTCTAGCTTTCGCATGTGGCGCAAGCGAGTCTCAGGACGCAACACCAAGCACGCCGCCAAGCGAGAGTTCGTCGCGGGAAGATTTAAGTCAGACAATCAAAAGGGGTAAGACATAAAGAGCTGAAATACAGCGATCGCGCCCTCTTTCAAGCGATCTGTTTTGAGTGGGCAACCCCACTCTCTGGGGTGAATTTGGTAAGCTGAGCGAGCAGGCTTGTGCTCAGTCTCTGTTCTACATACTGCATCTCCGCAGGAGAATCGTCCCCTACCCCCCGCCCCATGAGCATTTTCACGCTTCAAGCCGTCAAAAAAGACTTTGGCATCAAAGAAATCCTCAAAGATGCCAGCTTTAGCCTCGACGCCACTGACAAGGTGGGACTGATTGGCACCAACGGCTCTGGCAAATCCACCTTCCTGAAAATGATTGCCCGCCTGGAACCGATCGACGAAGGCGATATTTGGGTCAACTCTGGTGCACGCATCGTCTACCTGCCGCAGCAGCCAGACGTTGATGAAAACCTGACGGTGCTAGAACAGGTCTTTGCCAACAGCGGCGAGCAGATGTCGCTGGTGCGTGAATATGAAGAGATTTCTGACAAACTCGCGCATGGCACCGGAGATCACGATCGCCTCATGGCTCGCCTCTCCACCGTGATGGAGCGAATGGATGCTACAGGCGCATGGGAGATGGAAACTAACGCCAAAATCATTTTGTCAAAATTGGGGATCGAAGACTTTGATGCCAAAGTGGTTGACCTCTCCGGCGGCTATCGCAAGCGCGTGGCGCTGGCAACCGCTCTCTTGTCCGATCCAGAAGTGCTGTTGATGGACGAGCCAACCAACCATCTGGATGCCCTCTCGGTAGAATGGCTGCAAGAATACCTCAACCGCTTCCGAGGTGCGCTGCTGCTGATCACCCACGATCGCTACTTTCTCGATCGCGTCACCAACCGCATCGTCGAAATCGATCGCGGCGACCTCTACACCTATGACGGCAACTATTCCTACTATCTAGAGAAAAAAGCCCTAGCGGAAGAATCGGATGCCAATTCTCAGCGCAAGCATCGGGGCGTATTGCGGCGTGAACTGGAATGGCTAAAGCGTGGCCCTAAAGCTCGCAGCACCAAGCAAAAAGCGCGGATCGATCGCATCGGCGATATGCAAAACAAAGAATTTAAGCAGACGCAGGGAAAAGTCGAGATCACGACTGCGGGACGACGCATCGGCAAAAAGGTGGTAGAGCTGGTGAATGTCACCAAAGCCTATGGCGATCGCACCCTGATTAAAGATTTCAGCTATGAATTCAATCCTGACGATCGCATCGGCATTATCGGCGGCAACGGAGCCGGAAAAACGACGCTGATGAACATCATCACGGGTAAGGTGCCGCCCGACTCGGGCAAGGTCGAGATTGGCAGCACCATCCACATCGGCTATTTTGACCAGCACTCCGACGATTTAGAAATCAACCCCGATCAGCGCGTCATTGATTACCTCAAAGAGGTTGCCGAACTGGTGAAAACTAGCGATGGCTCTATCATTACCGCATCTCAGATGCTGGAGCGGTTTCTGTTTCCTGGCAACCAGCAGTATGCCCCCATCAACAAGCTCTCGGGTGGCGAACGGCGGCGCTTGTTTTTGCTGCGCGTGCTAATGAGCGCCCCCAACCTGCTGATTTTGGACGAACCCACCAATGATCTGGATGTGCAAACCCTGGCGGTTCTAGAAGAATACTTAGAGGAATTTAACGGCTGCGTCATTGTCGTTTCGCACGATCGCTACTTTCTCGATCGCACGGTAGAAACCATCTTTGCCCTAGAACCGGGCGGCAATCTGCGTCAGTATCCCGGCAACTACTCCTTGTATCTCGATTACAAAGCCGCAGACGATCGCGCTGAGCCTGCACAGTCTCCCAAGACTGCCCCCTCGGCCCCACCCCCTACTGCTGTTCCGCCTCAGCCCGCTTCTAATCGCAAGCTTTCCTATAAAGAAAAGCGAGAACTAGAGCAGCTTGAAACTCAGATTCCTCAGCTAGAAGCCGAAAAAGAGGAGATCCAAAAAACGCTATTTAACCAACCTCCTGGCGGATTTTCCGCAGTGCAGCAGCTCTCAGAGCGCTTGTCGGAACTCGAAGAAACGATCGACAAAGCCACCGAGCGCTGGATGGCGCTCTCAGAAATGCAGGAGTAAAACCAATGGGGGGGTTGGCCGCGCTGACGACCGAGCAGCTAGTGCTTTGGACAGAGCAAGCAAGACAAAAAGCTCGCTATGGTCAAGTCATGACTCGGATTTCGCGGCTCAAGGCAGTGCAGGCAGACTGGTTTGCCACCTGTGTCGATCGCCAGGGGCAATCCGAGCTTTGGGGCGATACTCACTGTGTTTTTCCTTTGATGAGCGTGATCAAACCCTTGATGGTGCTCTACTTGCTAGAGCAGTTTGGTATAGACAACCTGTTTCGATGGGTGGGTATGCAGCCTTCTGATGCGCCCTTTAACTCGCTAGAGCAACTCATCGCCGACAATGGCCGACCCCGCAATCCTATGCTCAACAGTGGCGCGATCGCTTTAGCAGGTCGGCTGCCTGGCGCAACTAGCCACGATCGCTGTCAGGGGCTATGCACCTGGCTCAATCATCAAGCGCGCTGCCGCCTAGAAATAGATAAAACAACGCTAGTCTCGGTGCGCTCTGAGGGACGCGGCATTAATCAGGCGATCGCAGAAACCCTCGTTCAGCATGGGCACCTCGCCGCTGCCGAAATCGCCCTCGACACCTATGAGCAGATCTGCTGCCTTGCCGGACAGGTGAGCGATCTGGCGCGATTGGGCAATCTCTTAGCCCATCCTTCAGCCACGATAGTTCCTCAGCACCGTCAGGCGGTTAACGCTCTGATGCTGACCTGTGGGCTATATGAAGCTTCTAGCACCTACGCGGTTCGCATTGGCCTGCCGATGAAATCGGGCATTAGCGGCGCGCTGTTGGTCGTTGTGCCGGGGCAAGGGGCAATTGCCTGCTACAGTCCGGCGCTTGATCCCATTGGTAATCCGATCGCGGGGCTTGCCTTGGTTGAGGTCTTGGCGCAACGGTTAGAGTTGAGCCTGTTTTGAGCGCTGGATCTTGCGGTTTTGAGGATTCTCTAAAGGGGTTTTAAAGCGTCTTTAAAGCATGGGCGTGTTTAGGCTTTTGTCGCCGGATCTATCGCTCTCAGCCCGTTAATAAGAAAGGGTTGAGCCTAAATCTAATTCGATAGCGTTGAGCATTGCGTACTAGACATTACAGCAAAGCTGGACGGAATCTCGCTATAAATTCAAAATGCTGTTGCCTGCTCCGCGCTTTCTCTCCCCATCCCCCATTCCCCCCTATCCCCGTCATCATTCCCCCCACGCTTGCCAGATCCCACCTCTCAATTTCTAGATGCCGGACGCTTACTCGTTGACTTGCAGCGGGTCAGCGAAATTGTCCAAAGCTTCAGCGGCTGCTTAGAGCCAGAAGCGATCGCCAAGTGCGCCACCGATGGTTTGGTGACTACGTTTGGCTATGCCTTTGCGCGAGTGTGGCTGGTGGAGAGCGATCGCGTTCATTTGCGGCTGGTGGCTTCGTCAGGGATGTACACCCGTACCGATGGCTCTTTTGCTCGTGTGCCGATGGGAGCCTTTAAGGTAGGCAAAATCGCCCAAAATCGCATTCCCTTTTTGAGTAACCACCTGGCTGAAGAAGCCTGGGTTAAAGATCGGCAATGGGCGATCGTCCACAAAATTACGGGCTTTGCGGGCTATCCGCTGATGGTGGGCGATCGGGTGATTGGTGTACTGGCGGTGTTTAGCCATCAGCCGCTGTCATCAGAATTTCTAGAGGTTTTGCAAGGGCTATGCACCACTCTGGCGATCGTGCTGGATCATGCCACTCAGCACCAGCAAGCAAAGCAGATCCTGCCGGAGGCTAATCCGTTTTTGTCGGAGCAGCTAGCGACTGTGCTGGGTCGGGCGCGCTTTAGCCTCGTGGGAACAGAGCGATCGCTCACAGATTCCCTCATTTATCTGCTCATTCGCACGGCTGAAGTCTTACGAGATCTCAACTGCACCTACTGTCGGCTGAGTTATGGGGTAACTCAAATCGTGCTAGAGGCAATGGTATTTCCAGATGTCGTATCTCCCAACCCCCTTGCTGCTGAGGAACCCTGTGGATCAGTCGATTCCTTTGGCGATTTGCGCTTTGCGGCGGCTTGTCTGGGCGGAACGCTGCAAACCCTCAGCGATCAGGCCAGTAGAAACTCTGCGGTGCTTCAGGTTGTGCTAGAAGTGCCCTACCCCAGCGGCCGAGCAGGAGCCGCAGTCCAAATTCAGTGCCGATCGCCCGTTTTGCAAATGGCGTTTACCCACTTAGCCTACTTGGCAGGGCTAAAGCTATGCAGCACAGACGATCCCAGGGTGCCGCTGATCACAGATGATGCGGCTCGCTGGGCTGACTCTGCCGAGCGGCTGCTCTGGGTGGCTGACCCAACTCAGGCGGTTCCCAAGGGGGCGATCGCCCAACTGGATTTATTCACTACTCCCACTCAACTTCGGGAAGCCGTCGAGGCCGCGCATCAGGGCAAAACTTGGGGCATAGCCGAACTGCCCTCCGAGGCACAAACCCTATCCGATCGGGAGCAGGAAATCTTGACGCTGCTGGCGCAGGGCTTGCGCGATCGCGATATTGCGGCTCAGCTTTTTATCAGCGAACGAACTGTTAAATTTCATATCAACAACCTCTTGACCAAGCTCCAGGCTCGAACACGCTGTCAAGCTATGTATGAGGTGAGTTCGAGAGGTTGGATATAGGGTGACTTGGGCATAAATTGGGCATAAAGCAGCTTGGATCTAGAGCAATAATGAGGGGCTTGTGCCGCTCTGCATCCCCCGAAAATGAGAGAAACGGGTTTGCAAAAGACGGGGAAAAGGTTTCGATCGCTTGAATTGTCACAGCATTTGCACAACCCTCCATACAACATAGTCTGTCACAAAGCGCTGATGGACAGGCTTTGCGGTAGAGTGACAGTATGTACGACAACGATGACTTAACGGTGCTGGAAGCCGAACTCGACCTTGATCCCCTCGACCTTGATCCCCTTGACCAGGTGGAGGCGATCGATGCTGAAACCGAAGTGGCCAAACCTGATCCAGATGAGATGTTGGCACTTTTGGACTCCCCCAACAACCAGCAGCGGATGCTGGCTGCTAGAGCTTTTTGCGAATTAGAAGATCAGCGCGCGATTCCTCACCTGATTCGGCTGCTGACGGATGCCTGCCCACTGGTACGGGTGAGTGCTGCCTATGGTTTAGGACGCAACCCCAGCTCCACTGCCGTTGAACCCTTAATCAATCAACTCAAGCAAGATTGGAATGGTTATGTGCGCAAGGGGGTTGTGTGGGCGCTGGGCAATTGCCGCGATCGCCGCTCTTTAGAACCCCTGACGGATGCCCTAAAAACCGACATCTCTGCCGTGCGGCTTTGGGCGGCCAGCGCTTTGGCTCAAATGGCTGACGTGGGCTATGACTCGATGATTGCTGGCTTGCCAAGGCTGATTGAAGCCCTGCGCCGCGACCCGGTTCCGGCAGTGCGGAGCAACTGCGCCTGGGCGATCGGCCAGATTTGCCGAGAGCTGCCCTCGAACGTGATTTATGCCACGGCGATCGATGCCTTGATTGAAGCTTTTGCCGAAGATGAGGAACTGGGCGTGCGCGAAGATGCCAAAGCCGCCATGCTGAGGGTCGGCGACCCACGCGGTCTGCAAGTGATTGAAGAGTTAGAGCTAGAAGGCTTTTAACGCTGTGGGTGAGATTTTTTGCACTAGGATCTTCACAGAAATAGCTTGAAGAACTTTTTTGAGCGTGTGGCGGAGCCGTATGCTGTCAAAAAAATCTTAGTTTTAATTTTGTCAGGAGCATACAGAAAGTCCCTACAGAGATCTGTTGCAATCGGAAATTAAATTGGTATAACTGGGCAGCACCTCTATTTCACGGCAGTATGATGGCGGATATTCCCACCATTTCTCGGACTGAATTGGCAGAGCGACGGCGCAAACTTCGCTGGCAGCGCCGCTGGAGAATTTTGCAAACGAGCTGGCAGGTCGTGGCTATGGGAGGGCTGACCGTAGGGCTAATTTGGGTGGTGACGCTGCCCGACTGGATGCTGCGCGATGCCAGCCAAATTGAGGTGGAGGGCAATAAATTTTTGTCGGCGGATATCATCCGCACCCTGCTGCCGATCAAATATCCTCAGTTCTTGCTAACGCTGCAACCTAAAACCCTGACTCAGCGCCTTGAGTCTCAAGCTCCGATCGCTGAAGCAACCGTCTCTCGTCATCTGTTTCCCCCTGGCTTGACGGTGCGAATTCAGGAGCGCTATCCCGTGGCGATCGTCTACTCTAGCCCTACAGCCTTGCCTGCTCAGCCCAATGGTCAGTCTAGCGATCAGCCTGGTGAACAGTCTGGCGATACCCCAACGGCGGCAAGTCCTGATGCTACCTCTGGTTCCAATCCGGTGGCGCTGCTAGACGAAAGGGGAACCTTTATTCCTTACGAGAGCTACGTGGCGTTGAATCGATCGCGCCAGTTGCCCAACCTCAAAATCATCGGCATGCAGGATCAGTATCGATCGCAATGGACGAGCCTATATCAGCAGGTGAGCCGCAGCCCCGTCAAAATTTTAGAAATTGACTGGCGAGAACCCGGAAATCTGATCCTCAAGACGGAATTGGGCGCCGTCTACTGCGGTTCCTACGGCAGTCGCTTCGCAGAGCAACTCCGAACCCTCGACCAACTGCGACACCTGCCCGAAAAGCTCCCGGCTGAACAGATCGATCTGATTGACCTCCGCAATCCTCAGACGCCCCTCGTCAAGCTGGTTGGCTCTGAGGCGATCGAGCTGCCTGTCGAAGAGGTCGAAGCTGCTGGCGATGAGCCACTCCCTGAAGACAGTTGGCCAGCGGAGGATGCAGACTCCCAAAGCGACCCTCCCTAGATCAAGCTTTAGATCAAGCTTTAGATCAAGATTCTGAGCAAGATTCCCAGGCTCAGATGCCAGCGCAAGCCCAGCCAACCTCCCTCATTAGAAATCGATCTCGATTTCAGTCCAGATTGTCCGGGTAGAGATACACTGTTTTGAATTAAGAAGATTTAGGGCGATAAAAAGGAGCGCAACTGCAAAAAATAGAGGCAGAAGGTTTGACAGATATTGGACAAACTGTGGCTGTATAAATTCAGCCTGACTAGACTAAAATTAACGTTTCTTGAGTTTGATTAGATAAAGTTAAATAGCGGTAACTTCAAGAGATTTAATAGAGATTCGATCGCCAATTATCCGATCGTGCTTTCTTAATTTCTTGCCTGAGGCTTAACTTAAATCGGTGCATGTCAGCGCTACAGCCTAATTCAGCGATCTCTAGCTGTGGTTTGGTTTTTATAGCAACTTACCCTATAGTTGTCTAGAGTTAAAAAGTCTTTGTATCAGTCGTTTCTAAAGTCCAATGACATTTGATAGTAAATTAATTAACACCCATGCAGAATCGCCTGACTCAAATCAGGCGGACTTTGCGTTGCCAATGAACGCTGCTAACCCTTTTACTAACTCTGGGGTACACTTGGGTCAAGTTCGTGATATCAAAGGCGCAAGGGTAGGCGAAGAAACCAGGAGTGATGAGATTGTGCCCAGCAGCGTAGCGAAGATCAAAGTCATTGGGGTCGGGGGCGGCGGATGCAATGCCGTGACCCGCATGATTGCTAGCGGTGTAGCTGGCATAGAGTTCTGGTCTGTCAATACAGATGCTCAAGCTCTAAATAATATAGAAATTATTAATTGTTTGCAAATTGGTCAAAAGCTGACGCGAGGTCTAGGAGCAGGCGGCAATCCGGCGATCGGCCAAAAAGCGGCTGAAGAGTCTCGTGATGAATTGGCGGCCTCTCTAGAAGGCTCTGACTTGGTCTTCATTACGGCAGGAATGGGCGGCGGCACAGGCACAGGAGCTGCGCCGATCGTCGCTGAAGTTGCCAAAGAAGTGGGAGCGCTAACGGTAGGCGTTGTAACGCGTCCCTTTACTTTTGAGGGGAGACGACGCACCAATCAAGCCGATGAGGGTATTGCGGCACTGCAAAGCCGGGTAGACACGCTGATCATTATTCCCAATGACAAGCTGCTCAGCGTGATTTCAGAGCAGACTCCTGTGCAGGAAGCCTTCCGCGTTGCCGATGACATTTTGCGTCAGGGCGTGCAGGGCATCTCAGATATCATCACGATTCCAGGTTTGGTCAACGTCGATTTTGCGGATGTCCGGGCGGTAATGGCCGATGCTGGCTCGGCACTGATGGGCATTGGCATCGGCTCAGGCAAGTCACGTGCCAGAGAGGCTGCAACAGCCGCCATTTCTTCGCCGCTGCTAGAGTCGTCGATCGATGGGGCAAAAGGCGTTGTCTTTAACATCACAGGCGGCCATGACCTGACGCTGCATGAAGTGAATGCGGCAGCCGAAATTATTTATGAGGCCGTAGACCCTAACGCCAACATCATCTTTGGTGCCGTGTTAGATGAAAACCTACAGGGAGAAATCCGAATTACGGTGATTGCAACGGGCTTCACGGGAGAAGTAGCACCGCCGCCGCCCGTACAGCAGAGCCGTGTCTCGCCTTTGAAGCAGCGATCGCCTATTGTCTCTCCTCCTTCGGCTTTGCCGCAGCCTCCAGCCAGTCAACCTCCGGCGAGTCAGGCTCCGGTCAATCCGCCACCCGATCCGCGTACAACCAAGCCGGGTCTGGATATTCCCGAATTTCTACAGCGCCGCAGGCCCCCTCGGTAAAGCGTCCTTGAATTCGCCAAAGCCTGCTAATTGGCAAATCATTTTGGTGCTGACGGTGGGCGTGCTCTCCGTCTCGGCCGCCGCGATTTTTATTCGGCTGGCGCTTGCCGCTGCCGATACCGCAGGGGTTGGCTTTAGCCTGGTGCTGGCGGCTTCTCGCCTCACGATCGCTTCTCTCTGCTTGATTCCGGCTTGGCGCAATTTTCGCGATGCGCAGTTTTCCCCCAACGCCCTTCGCTATTCGATCGCATCAGGGGTCTTTCTGGCGATTCATTTTGCCTGCTGGATTACGTCCCTTTCCTACACCTCGATCGCCGCTTCAGCCACCCTCGTCACCACCAATCCGGTTTGGGTGGCGCTGCTGTCCTGGTTTTGGTTTCGCGAAAAGCCCAGCCCCCTTACCTTTGGAGGAATCGCGCTGGCGCTGCTGGGTAGCCTCTTAGTGGCCATTGGTGATGCCAGTAGCGGCTTTGTCGGCAGCAATCCCCTCCTGGGAAATTTTTTGGCGCTGATTGGCTCTTGGGCGGTCAGCCTGTATTTTTTGTTGGGGCGATCGGCGCAGCGACGCGGCTTAGGGATTGGCAGTCATGTCGTGCTGACCTATACAACCGCCGCGCTAGTCTTGCTGCCGCTGCCGCTGCTGTTTGGCTCAGGCTATAGCGGCTACCCCGCCCCAGTCTATGGCTGGATTGTTCTAATGGCGCTCTTTCCTCAGCTCATTGGGCACACCAGCTTTAACTGGTCGGTGCGCTGGATTTCGCCCACCCTCGTCACCCTCACCATTCTCGCAGAGCCAGTCGGCTCCAGCATTTTGGGCGCGATCGTCTTTCAGGAAAATCCGGGTACTGTTGTCATTTTGGGCGCAGCAGTGATTGTCATGGGCGTGGCGATCGCAGCCCTAGGCGCCCGAGAAACCTCACAGGCTGGATAAAAATCTACAGGGTCGTAGCCGTTCTAGCGGCGGTTGCGCCGCTGTTCTTCCTCATACTCTCGGCGGAGTGAGTTGGGTAAAAGCGCCGGGTTGGGCCTGTTGGGTTGGGGGTTGCTCGGTCTGGACTCCTCAACTGGCTGGCTGTTGTCTTCATTGCTTTGGGAATTGTCTTGGGAGCGCCGAGGTGAATTAAACGGAAATTCCCACGCAGGAGCCAATGAGGGGGTGGTAGATGGCGTATTGGATGGCGTAGCGGACGGCGTTTCTGACGGTGACGGCGTTTCCGACGGCGTTTCTGACGGTTCTAAATCAGGGGAAACCGTCGGCTCTAGGTCAACAGAGTCTGGAGTCTCGGATAGGCTCGGCACTTCCTCTAGCGTTTCTGGCTCTGTAGGAGCCTGTGGCTGAGGATTAAACAGCAGATTGCCCACTGCGGCAAAGGTGACGCCAGCGATCGCCGCCAAACCCAAAATCCCCCAGATCCATCCCGACTTCCGTTTGGTTAGGGCAGCAGGTGCTACGGTTTCTGCCGCAGATTCTGCCACAGCAGGGCGAGGCGATCGTCTTGCCCGCCGCTCGCGCACAGGGATAGGCTCATACCGGGGGCTGACCGCCACTGTCGCCATCGCAGAAGGATTGGGATCGATCGCTGGAGTGCCGCCATAGGGTAAAGCCTCTGCCGCCAACCCCCCTGCCAATCCATTGATTGAGCTGCCCGGCAGCAGCGCTAGCCACTCTGCTACCGTGCCCGGTCGATGGCGCACTTCAGTCGCCATGCCGCGCAGCACGGCTTGATTGGTCGCAGCGCTGAGATGAGGTTGCAGATCTTTGGGAGCCGACATCGGCTGGCGATCGCGCAAGATCGAGGCTGTGGGCACCTGAGCCGTCAGCAGCGCATAGAGGGTTGCCGCTAGCCCATAGACATCTGTGGCAGGGGTACGCTTCTCTTGCGCCACATATTGTTCGATAGGGGCGTAGCCCACCGAAATCAGGCTGGTGTGGGTTTGGGTGACGCCTGGTGTGAACTCTCTAGCAATACCAAAGTCAATCAGCACTACTTCCTGGGTGCCTTGACGCAGAATAATGTTTTGCGGCTTAACATCGCGGTGCAGCAAGCCATTGTGATGCACCACTTCTAGAGCGGCTCCAATCTGGCGAATATAGTGAATGGCAGTTGATTCTGGCAGAGGGCGATCGGGAAACACGATCTGATCTAGGGTTTGACCTGGAATATAGTCCATCACCAGGTAGGGCAAATTGTCTTCGATGAAGAAATCGTTGACGCGCACAATATTCTGATGCACACACATCGCCAAGCGGCGGGCTTCATCTCGAAACTGCTGCTCAAACTCTGCATACTGGGGATTGCTCTGACTGGCAGGATTTAAAGTTTTGACCACTACCGTCTGTCCCAGGTAGTGATGCACAGCCCTAAAGGTGATGCCAAATCCCCCCTGACCCAAAGGCTGCTCTAGGGTATATTTGCCGCCCTGTAATGTTTTACCCACTAGCGAGTTCATAGCCATTGACACCTATGTTTGCCACTTGTGCAATCACCCTACACTCTAAAATAATCCTTCTTTGCCCCAAACAAATAGAGCTAGAGGACAGCCTCGCCTGTGGCACGATCGCTCCTCTAGAAAATCAGGCAATCTGTCGTGATCCCAATCCCATATGCCCTCGGTTGATCCATCTGGTGAACCGACTGCCCCTACTCGATCGCGCCTCCGCAAGAGCTACCCGCCCCCGCCGTACAGCCAAAACAATGTCGTCCGGTGCGAATCGGGCGATCGCTCAATCCTGCCATCGTAAAGTCGCGAATATGGGCCTGCTGCCCAGCGGCATAAATTTCCAAATCCAGCATTTGGTTGAAATCGCAGTCGTACAGCTTGCCATCCCACGATACCGAAAGCGTATTGCGACACATTAACCCGGCGATCGTAGCAGGATTAAAGGAGTTCACCAATAGCTCCATATACTGTTGCAGATTGCCAGACTGTTCCAGCCACTCCAGATAGCGCGAAATCGGCATATTGTTGAGCGTAATGAGGCGATCGAAACTGACGCCCTGATGCTTCATCAAACCCGTTTTCCACTCTTGCTCCATTTTGGTCTGGCTGCTGGCCAAGAAAGCCCCCACCGGATTCGACATCAGCGTCAAGCGGCGCTGCGGATTGCCCTGACCGTAGCCCACCGCATTCAGCCGTCGTAGCGCCTCGATCGACTTCTCAAACGTACCATCGCCCCGCTGAGAGTCGGTATTGAGGCGACGATAGTGCGGCAGAGAACAAACAATTTCTACACCCCGCTCTGCCAGCCATTGCGGCAAATCCTCTAGGGTTGGCAGCAGCAAAACCGTCAAATTGCAGCGATCGATCACTTGCTTGCCCCGCGCCACACACTGATCGACCAAATAGCGAAAATGTGGATTCAGCTCAGGCGCACCGCCCGTCAGGTCAACCGTGTGCGCCTGCGTCTGATCGAGCGCCCGCAAGCAGTCATCCACCGTCTCCCGATCCATAATCTCGCGGCGATCGGGCGCAGCATCCACATGGCAATGCCGACAGGTCATGTTGCACAGCTTGCCCACATTAATTTGAAAGATTTCCAGCTTGGCCGGACGCAGTTCTGCCCAGCCCTGCTGAGCAATTTGAGCAGCAAAGTCTGCCTGATTAGGACTCTGAGACAGATCCAGCGCATCTAGAAGGCTAATTTGGTACTGGGGTGAAGCGAGGGGCGATCGCCGTTGCAGGAGAGATTGACGCGTCTGAGGGGTTGTCGAGCTAGCTGGATTGTGGCTCTCAGCATTGTGGCTCTCAGCAATGAGCGATCGAGATTCTTCAAGCATGAAATTTTCTAGAGTCTCTACGGCAATAGGAGGGGGAACAGGATGATGCCTCTAGTCTGACAAATTCCATCAACTATGCGGCATTTTGTTTGCCCAGCATGGCGCGGGTAATCAGCGATCGCCACAGTGCATCCGGCAAGATCGCATGCATCAGCAGATAGGCTGCACTGTGGGGAGAATATCGCAGCCTTCCCGATCGATCTGTTGCAGCCCGATAGATCGCTTTAGCCACCCCTTCTGGCCCCGGCAGCGAATCATTAATTTTCTCAGTTACAGTTCTCACCTGCTCGACTTGATCAACATAGCTGGGATGACTTGCCCAATCCACACCCTGATGGATGAAGTTCGTCTTAATTCCACCCGGCTCAATAATCTTGACGTGAATATTGAACGGACGCAGCTCATAGCGTAAGGATTCAGAAAGACCTTCCACAGCCCATTTAGTCGCATGGTAGGGAGACATAAGCGGAAACGCCAGCCGCCCCCCCATCGAAGCCACATTGACAATTGTGCCGCCGCCCTGTTGGCGCAAAATCGGCAAAACCGCCTGAATCGTAGACACCAAGCCAAAGACATTGGTTTGAAATTGGCGGTCTAATTGCTCAGGCGTCACCCCCTCGATCGCCCCCAGCAGCGCGTAGCCCGCATTATTGACCAAGACATCAATTCGTCCAAACCGCTCTACCGTTTCCAAAACTGCACTCTCGATCGTTTCAGGCACCGTCACATCTAGACGGGGACAAATGACATTCTCTCCCTTTGTCCACTCTCCAGCCTTCTGTGGCGATCGCATCGTTGCCGACACATTCCAACCTTTCTGAAGGAAATATTGGGCAGTCGCCTTGCCGATTCCACTCGAAGACCCCGTGATCAAAACTGTTTGGCTCATACTTAGTATCACTTCCAGCAATTCAGAGGTTGATATTAAGCAGCGTAAACTATGGAGTATACTCCACAGTCAAGTAACTTTTGGGGTGTTGCTGATTTCATGTATGAATTTTTGAAAGGGGCGCGGAGCGCCCCTTTCAAAAATTCATACCCAGATTAAGAAATACCGATTTTGGAAGATTTAGGTTGTTGCAATGCTGATTGGTGAGCTGTCCAAGAAAACAGGGTTATCCAAGGACACAATTCGGTTTTACGAAAAGATAGGACTGATTGCTGCCCGCGATCGACAGGCAGGAACAAGACTGTACGCAGAATACAGCCTAGAAACCGTAGAACGTCTTCTCATGATTGCTCAAGGCAAAGGATTGGGATTTAGGCTCAGTGAGATCAAACAACTGCTAGATGAGTGGGAAGGCGGTGCCCTGTCTCAGCAAAATCAAATCGAGATTATCGATCGGAAGCTAGAAGAAATTGCCGAAAAAATCCAGCAGCTCAACGCGATCAAAACTTACCTCATGGCCAAACGGAACAAGCTGAACGAAGAAATTTCAGCAGAATCGCGATCGTAAGCAGCCGCATAGACAAGCTACATAAACAGGTCACATAGACAGCTTTTTAACATGCTCTAGCATCTGCACCCCATGCACCAGCGATGCCCCACCCCGAATTGCAGTCGCCACATGGATCGCCTCCGTCATCTCCTCCAAGTCAGAACCCTGCTGCAAACACTCCTTGCTATAGGCATCAATGCAGTACGGACACTGCACCGTATGGGAAACCGCCAGCGCAATCAAAGCCTTTTCGCGCACAGACAGCGCCCCCTCAGCAAACACAGCCCCATAGTACGCAAAAAACTTCTCCGCCAGCTCAGGATTACCCTGACTAACTTGACCAAACTGAGCCAAATGTTCCGGCTTGTAATACTGATCCACGCGATCGCCCCCCAGAAGTAAAACGCTCAACAGAAAACCATCACCCGAAAACCTACCCCCGCACTTCCCACCCATGCAAAGCGCCCTCTACTTCAGACCACCATACCTTGCGGAGGGGGTGTGGGGGACGCGCCTCGTCCCCTGCCGGGGGGTTGGGGGAGACCCCCAAGGCTGTTCGCCAGAGATTTAGGAGACGCCCAAAGCTGTTGAACACCCCAAACAAATTATTCTCCCCAACCCTCTAGCGATCGCCTCCCTCTAGAATAGAACTAGAGACTGTTAAGAAGTGTATAGGATTTTCATGGTAGATCAATTGGTTCGGGCGACAGCCGCCGAAGGAGGCATCCGCATCGTCGGGGTCATCACCACCAGCCTTACCGAAGAAGCCAGACAGCGGCACCAGCTTTCCTACGTTGCCACAGCAGCCTTGGGGAGAACCATGTCCTCTGGCTTGCTCTTGGCCTCCAGCATGAAACGAGCAGAATCGCGAGTCAACCTGCGGGTGCGAGGAAACGGCCCCTTAGAAGGCATATTGGTCGATGCCGGACTAGATGGCACCGTGCGCGGCTATGTCGGCAACCCCAAAATAGAACTGCCCCCCAATGACAAAGGCAAGCTCGATGTCGGTCGAGCTGTCGGCAGTCAAGGCTTTCTCTACGTCGTCCGAGATGTGGGCTATGGTTACCCCTACTCCAGCACCGTAGAGCTAGTCTCTGGCGAGATTGGCGACGACATCACGCACTACCTGGTTAGCTCCGAGCAAACCCCTTCAGCCCTCATCGTGGGAGTCTTTGTCGGAGCCAGCGGCGTCTCTGCGGCAGGGGGGCTTTTGGTGCAGGTGCTGCCCAAAGCCGCCCGCGATGAGGCACTCGTAGAAAAGCTAGAATCTCGTATTGCCTCTTTGTCGGGCTTTACGCCCTTATTGCAAGCTGGAAAGTCGCTACCGCAGATCTTTGAAGATCTGGTAGGAGACATGGGTCTAGAGATTTTCCCAGAAACCCAAATGGTTCGGTTTCACTGCGGTTGCTCATTCGATCGCGTCTTAGGCGCACTCAAGATTTTGGGCGAAGACGAGCTAATCGATATTATTGATAAAGAAGGGGAAGCTGAGGCTATCTGCGAGTTTTGCGGCAAGGTCTACAAAGCCAACCAAAGTGAACTAGAGCAGTTAATTCAAGAACTGCAAGTGGAACGTATAGAACGATAGCGCGATCGAGGTTTATGCCCCTGAAAACGCTAGGCTAATATAGATCGCAATCCCTGAGCTTGAATTGTCTGCCCGCTTTACCGATCTCCCTATGACTGCTCCTTCCGACCTCGAAACTGCTGCCTCAGAAGTTGCCGATGCCTCAGCGCCTGACTCGGCAACTTCAACTGGCAAGGCGATCGCCCCTGGCTCTTATGGCTCTTCCTCTGACGACGACAATGCCGACGATTACGACGACCTGCCCGATGAGGTAGAAATGTCGCTGTTCGACCATCTCGAAGAACTGCGTCTACGAATTTTTTACGCACTGGCTGCGGTAGCAGTTGGAGTCGTCGTTTGCTTTATTTTTGTTAATCCGATCGTCGAGCTGTTAGAAGTACCTGCCAAAGGCGCAAAGTTTCTTCAGCTTGCTCCTGGAGAATATTTCTTTGTCTCGATCAAGGTGGCAGCCTATAGCGGCATTTTGGTGGCTAGTCCCTTCATCCTCTACCAGATTGTGCAGTTTGTCGTTCCTGGCCTGACCCGCCGCGAACGGCGATTATTAGCTCCCATTGTTTTTGGCTCCACCATCCTGTTTGTCGTGGGCTTGGCCTTTGCCTATGTGGCTCTAATTCCAGCAGCGCTCAATTTCTTTGTCAACTATGGCGAAGGCGTTGTTGAGCAGCTTTGGTCGATCGAACGTTACTTCGAGTTTGTGCTGCTGCTGCTGTTTAGCACCGGGCTAGCCTTTCAGATTCCGGTGATTCAGCTTTTGCTGGGGATGCTGAATATTGTCAACTCTAAGCAAATGCTGGCTGGCTGGCGGTATGTCATCTTGGGGGCTGCGATTTTAGGAGCAGTGCTGACGCCTTCGACCGATCCTGTAACGCAGAGTCTGCTGGCTGGAGCCGTTCTAGGGCTATACTTTGGCGGCATTGGAATGGTGGTTTTGACGGGGAAATAGGATTTGGATTCTAAAAAAAGGCAGGGCTTTTAGCTCTGCCTTTTTTTAGTTTTTTAGCAACCTGATGCTTTATTGCCTTAATTTTCTAGCAGCCATTCTGAAGCGCGATCGCCCAAGTCGATCGGGATGCTAACGGCTTTTCCCAAACGGGGTCTTTCTTTAGTTGCCGCAATAAAACTCTCGACCTGAGCCAAACTTCCCCAGGCATTGAGGTAGTGGGCGATCGTCTCTAGATGCGCCATATACTCAGCTTCTGTCATGGGAAAAGAGGCTTGCTCCAGATATTTCCACATGACCTGGAGAAATACTTTGTCATTGCCTTTCCGAATTTGGAGATCATACGAGCGACCCCATTTTGAGAGTAAGAGCTGGTGTAAATCTTCGCCTGTCATAGCTTTCTTGCGATGTCTTCTAAAATCTATCGCGTTTTTTGCCCACAGGACTTAGCAAGCCCGCTAGTTTTGGGCATTTTTGATGCTGCTTTGATGTTGTGCAGCCAGCAAAGTTCTCTTCACATGATCAAAAGACGCGAGTCTAGGATTATTTTGTCTTAAGCTGACAAGCATCATTTAAGTTTGAAATATCAGATTGTCTAGAAAATATTTAGGGATTTCTTCATAAGAAATTTGCGATTATAGGTAGGATGGGGAAAGATTAAAAACCGGGATATGACCTCGCAAGTAGAAGTTTTGGGCTGAGAGTTTGATGGAAATTTGGGAAAAGTTAAGCCAACAACGGGTCAAACATATCGTTAGCAGCTATTGTTTGGGCGGTGATGAGACCCATCGTTTTGATCTCTATTTAGATGAATTACTGCAACTTTATCCTCGCCCTTTGATCGAGTTAGCTTTAATTGAAACCCTGATTGATTACTGGCTAACGGTGCCACTGGTCCGAGGCGTAGAGTTCTTAGCACAAGCCCATGACAGGCTGAAAGTCTGGGAGAGCCAGCCGATCGTCAGCACCATTACGCCAGAGCAGTTTAAGCAAATTGCCGGACTTGACCCTACCCCAATTTTTGGCTCAGCCGAGCTGCCTGCCTGTTCGATCGTCCGTCCCTCTTAGGAATCGCAAATTCAATCAAACTCAAGATTTTTTGAAAAAGCAGCCCGCTTCTTCAAAAAATCTCTCAGGTTAATTGACCCACGACGCTCAGGCGAACCGCATGGGGCAACCGATGCTAATACTGCATAGCCGACTTGCGATGCTGCACTGCCGTCACCCCCACCGCTTCCAGCACCTTGCCATTGTCCACTGTGGCGTAGAGCAGCCAATGATCGCCGCATTCCATGCGAGACTGCACCATGCATTCCAGATAGCTCAGCGCCTCATCCAGAATCAGGCAGCCGTTGTTCGCCGGATGGGTGTCGATCGCCGCCAATCTTTCTTCTTCATTTGCTACGGGCTTGAGGAAAAATCGCCGCAGGTTTTTGCCTTCCTTCAGCACATTCAGGACAAACTGACTGCCGATCGTGGGTAGCGTCGCTTCCCCCTGGCTCATAGGAATGGCGATCGTCAGCCCAGGCGGATTAAACGTTGCCTGAGACACCCAAGAGGTGAGCATCCCCTGATGCTTGCCAAAGCGGTGGGTGGTGATGACGCAGAGCGAACCCGTAATCCGTCCGACGGCTTGTTCGGTGCGATCGGCCTGTACTTCTACACCCGTCTGACGCGGTGCCCGAATTTTCTTGGTCTTCCGCAGAGTTTGCATAAACTCCGCCCCGGCTAATTCGCACTCTCGCAGAGTCTCGTCCGTGGGCTTAAACTTGACGCGAATTGGCTCAAAGCCAATTCGATAGCCCGCATCTTGCAGTTTGGTATGCACCAGATCGATCGCCTCTCCACTCCAGCCATAGGAGCCAAACACCCCCGCTAGCTTGGTTCTAGCAGCGCTAGAGAGGGCGATACCGAGCGCCGTCTGAATCTGCGTCGGCGCATGACCTGCCAGGGTGGGCGTACCAAAAATGAAGCCATCGCATTCTTGCAGAATTTGGGTGATTTCCGCCGGATCGGCCAACTCACAGTTAATCGTCTGCACTGCCGCACCAGACTGGATTAAGCCCCGAGCGATCGCATTGCCCAAAATTGCCGTGTTGCCATAGGCCGAGGCATACAGCACGGCCACATTAAGATCCTGTATCTGCTGCCGCTCGCACCAGTAGCGGTAGTCAAACGTGAAACGGCTGACGCTATAGCGCACCATCGGGCCGTGGTTGGGGGCATAAATTTTGGCGATCGCTGAGAAGGGAGCCAGCTTATCCAATGCCGCCTCAACTTGGCGAAACTGACTGGCATGGATGCAGTCGAAGTAGTAACGCCGATCTTCATCCAGCAGCTTCCACTTTTCATCAAACACGGGTTCATCGCAGAGATGAATGCCAAACAGCTTGTCGGTATAGAGAATGCGCGTGGCCGGATCGTAGGTACAAAGCCCATCCGGATAGCGTGGTGTAGGCGTGGGGATAAACTGCAACACATGCCCTTGCCCCAGATCGATCGTGTCTTCGGGGTTAGCGACAATCACCCGCAGGTACCAGTTGGGAAACGCTGCGCGCAAAGCCACCTCAGCCGCCCGGGTGCAGACAAAGGTAATCTGAGGCGCAACTTCCTGACCCAACAGCGTTTTCAGCGTGGCGATGCGGTTGGAGTTGAGGTGCCCTAAAGTTACGTAGTTAATTCGCTGAAGATAGGTGTGCTGATACAGCTCTTCCAGAAAAATTTCAGTAAAAGATTCCCCCGGCGGGTCGATCAAAACGGTCTTATCGGCCTGAATCAGATAGGAATTTGCCGTTGTCCCTTTCTGGCGGGCATATTCAACTTCAAACCGCAGCCGATCCCAGGTGCGCGATCGCAGCACGGTTGTGTTTGCCCCAATCTCAGCCACTTGCACATCACGGGGTTTAGTCTCTGCCATAGCTGTCAAGAGGTGTGTCAGTTCAAACTTTTAACAATAGATTTTTGGGGGAGGCGCACCTCCCCCAGAGACTTTGGGACAGAACGCTAGTAGTGGTTGCCGACTTTGCGGTGGTGAACAGCCGTCAGCCCATCTACCTTAGAAACCCGCCCTAGCTCAACCGTGCTGTAGACCAGCCAGTGATCGCTGCACTCCATCCGGCTCACCACTTCGCATTCCAAATAGGCTAGAGCATCCGCCAGAATCGGTGAACCGTTAGTTGCCGCGTAGGTCTTAATGCCTGCAAAGCGATCGGCTCCCGGCGCAAATCGCTTCAAGAAGTGCTTCATCAGGGGCTGATAGTTGCCTTCTTCTAGCACGTTCAAAACAAAGCGATCGCCCACATGCATAAAGGACTCGATCGCCCGGTCTTTTGCCACAGCAATAGTAAAGCCAATGGGCTTGAGGCTTGCTTGAGACACCCAGGAGGCCAGCATAGCGCTCGAAACGCCCTCTTTCGTGGCTGTGATGATGTACAGTCCGCCGCTCAGGCGACCCAGGGCTTTGTCTAGCTCGTTGTCGAGCGACTTCATTTGCTTGACGGCGCGATCGCGAGTCAGCCATTGTCCCAAGTCAGTTCCGGCTTCTTCACAAAGTTGAAACGTCGATTTGTTGGGCGCTTCTTTGATCAGAATCGGCGCAAAACCTTCCCGCACACCAATCTCTTGAAACTGATTCCGCAGAGGATAGACCGACTCATCATCGCCACCGCCCACCTCAAACAGCCCGACCGCCTGCTTGGCATTGGTTGCCGCCAGAATGGTGCCAATCGCTGCTCGGGTTGTGGTGGCAAACTCTCCCGACTGAGGCGGCATCCCAATCACCACCCCTGAGGCGAGGCTAACCATCTCACTAATTTCATGTGGCTCAGCATATTTCAGATCGAGCAGCTCGACCGCCACGCCTGTTTTGGTAATGCCTTGAGCGATCGCCTGAGCCAGGGCTTCTCCATCGCCGTAGTCGCTGGCATAAAACAGAGCCACCGTGGTTTCGGCTTTGGCCTGCGCTTGGCTCCAGTCTCGATAGCGTCCCACTAGCTCAGACACGTTGTAATGCAGCAAAGGGCCATGTCCCGTGGCGATCGTCTTGATCTCTGGCAGCTCTTTCATCCGCTTGAGGGCAGCCAGCACTGAGCGTGCATTCGGCCCCATCAGGCAGTCATAGTAGAGCTTATAGTCAGCCTCCAAAATTTCCAGGTCTTCATCGTAGGTGTGGTCGTCGCAGAAGTGCAGCCCAAACACATCGCAGGTAAACAAGACGCTAGTTTTGTGATCAAAGGTGAGAATCGTATCCGGCCAGTGCAAATTAGGAGCCGAAACAAACTCCAGCTCATGCCCTTGACCCAAATCAAGGCGATCGCCGTTCTTGATCTGCATCCGCTTAAAGGGCTGATGCACCTGATCATCCAAAAACTGCATCGCCACCTTAGATCCGACGACAACAATATGGGGGGCGCGCTGCAAAATATCTTTGATCAAGCCGCTGTGGTCAGGTTCAGTGTGGCTGACAATCAGGTAGTCTATGTCGGCCGGATCGATCAAGCTCAACAGCTTTTCAAGATAGAGCTGGCGAAACTTCTCATGCGAGGTGTCTACCAGAGCCACCTTATCGCCTCGGATGAGGAAAGAATTGTAGGTTGTGCCGTTCTCTAGCTCAAACTCAATGTCAAACCGATCGCGATCCCAGTCGAGCGATCGAATCGTGGTGGTGTCGGCTGCAATCTCTTGAACCTGTAGCGTTAATCGGCTGAGAGAGCGTTCCGCAAGTGCGACCATACCTGACCCTCCTAAAACCTTTATTAAGATATTTTTCTTATCCTTCTTTATTATGAGGCTGGAGAGACCGCTTTTGTAAAGCCGCAATAAGCAATCCTACTCATTAAACCCACTTATAGTGGCTGGGCGCTGTCTTCCCGATTCATTGCAGGTTCACAGGCACCAACTGACCGTCCTGTACCCGCAAGATGCGATCGGCATTGCGGGCAATATCAGGATTGTGGGTAGCCATGATCAGCGTCTTGTTGGCGCTTCGCGTCAGATTTAAGAGAATATTCAAAACCTTTTGCCCCGTCTCCTCATCCAGATTGCCCGTCGGCTCATCGGCCAGGACAAGCTGAGGGTCGTGAGCCAGCGCCCGCGCGATCGCCACCCGCTGCTGCTGTCCGCCAGAGAGCTTGTCGGGAAAGGTAAGGGCGCGATCGGCCAAGCCCACCTGATTAAGCAGATCCAACGCGGTCTTCTCTGCTACCGCAAAAGAGATACCCGCTAGCTCTTGAGGCAGGGTGACATTTTCCAAAACCGTCAGCGTTGGAATCAGATTAAAAAACTGAAACACAAAGCCAATCTGGTCGCGTCGGAGCAGCGTGCGCGATCGCTCATCCAACGCGGTAATCGCCACGCCGTTCACCCGAATCACCCCAGAAGAAGGCTGATCAATGCCGCTGATGAGGTTCAGCAAAGTGCTTTTGCCACTGCCGCTATGCCCCAGCAGCACCACAAATTCTCCAGGCTGAAACGTCAGGTCAACGTCCCGCAAAACGGCACGTTGCACTTCTCCTTCCTGATACAGCTTGCTGAGCTGCTCGATTTGCACCAACGCGCCACCCGTTGAGCCTACTTCAGGCTTCACCCCAGAAGCAGGGACAGGCGTTGACGACAGAAGGTTTGACCACCAGTTCTTTGAAGACATGCTGTGCTCTATGGAAGGCTGCTACGAAAAGGGCAAGTGTTCTTACAAAGATGCCCCTTAACGAATTGTAATGATGTTGTTAATTTTATGGATCGAGACTCCGCCATAAATACCAGGAGGCGATCGTTTGGTAGGGCTTCCAGGCTTGGCCAATCCGCTCAGTCGTTTTTTTATCGGGCAAATCTTCCAGGCGATAAAGGTTGCGAATAGCGGTACGAATGCCCAAATCATCTACAGGCAATACATCCCAACGGTGCATCCGAAAAATTAGCAGCATTTGCGCTGTCCAGCGCCCGATGCCTTTCACCTGCGTTAAGAGACGGATAATTTCTTCGTCATTTAGGACTTCGAGCTGAGCAACGGTCGGGAGGCCGAGCTGAATTCTCTGGGCTAAATCCTTGATGTACAAAACCTTAGAACGAGACAGCCCGACACCCCGCAATGCCTCGTCTGAAGTGTTGAGAATCGCGTCTGGGGTCAGGAACGTGAGTTCAGGATAAAGCAGCAAGAAACGACGGTGAATGGCAGCAGCAGCCTTGCCCGAAAGCTGTTGATAAATAATCGACTCTGCCAAAGCATCCAGCAGCTCGCCCTGGCGTGGCTCTTGACCTAAGGTACAGTCCCCAATGCGATCGATCACCTCACCCAAGATCGGGTCGGCTTGCTTCAGGGTTGCTAGGGCGATCGAATAGTCCATGCATACTATTTTAACTGCTCTTGGCGTTCACAAATTCCGATGCCTTTGCATAATTCCTCTCGGTGCTCCAGATATGTTCATAACGGTTCAAGAGGCACAGACGCACTGAACCGATACCAACCCAACAAAGCACTCAGGAACACTTCAATGGCTATTATTAACGGAACGATCTATAACGACTATCTTCCCGGTACAGCAGCTAATGACAGCATCTATGCAAATAGTGGCGATGACTATGTTAGCGCAGGTGAAGGAAATGATTATGTAGATGCCTGGACAGGAAATGACACGGTTTATGGTGGCAACGGCAACGATTCAATCTATGGTTATGATGGCAACGACGCTCTCTATGGTGGAGAGGGCGAAGATCGAATTTTAGGCGAACAAGGTGATGACACAATCAACGGGGGCGGTGGCCAAGATTACATGGATGGGGGTGCAGGCGTAGATACTGTTGATTACAGCTACTGGAGTGGTGGTGGCACCTATAATCTTGCAACAGGCGTTGCGTCCTTCCCTGGTTTTTATAACGAACAGATTCTCAACTTTGAATCGATTGTTACGGGAGCGGGTAACGACAATATTGTCGGTAATGAAAGCAATAACCGCATTGAAGCGGGCTATGGTAACGACACCGTCAGCGGCGCAGGTGGCCAAGACTATATGGATGGGGGTGCAGGCGTAGATACCGTCGATTACAGTTATTGGAGTGGTGGCGGCACCTACAACCTTGCAACAGGCGTTGCATCCTTCCCCGGTTTTTATAACGAACAGATTCTCAACTTTGAGTCGATTATCACTGGCTCCGGTAACGATAACGTTATTGGTAGTAGTGCAAGTAATCAAATTGTATCCGGTAGCGGCAACGACACCCTGAGCGGTGGCAGCGGCAACGATAGCCTCATTGGCGGATTGGGTAACGATCGCCTTGTTGGGGGAGATGGCAACGATCGCCTCAATGGGTATGGCACGACCTTAAGCAATGCCTCACAGTTTGACAAGCTAACGGGTGGTTCAGGAAGTGATTACTTTGTATTGGGTGGCTCCTGGGGTGTCTCCTATTTTGAGACTGGAGATGGCTATGCCGTCATCCAAGACTGGAACCAAGTTAATGATTGGATCGAGGTCAAGGGCAACATCAATAAATACGATCTGAAGTACACTTCGGTGGGCGGTATTGGCTCTAGCGCTAAAGACACCGAAATCTACTATACGGATGCTCTTGGCAACAGAGATCGGATCGGTATTGTTCAAGACTCGACCAATGTGAAGCTCTCCGCCGACTTCAAATTTATCTAAACATCCCTCAAGATCACGAGCTTAATACAACCCAAGATTCCTTTGAACCGATCGCCATACCGAGTTCAAAGGAATCTTTGATATGGGTAGCTAGCGTAGGACATTTTTGTCGGTGCGTGGAGGGCATACAAGATTTTCCTTTGCGTTACAGCTCTGAGGTCAGCTATCTCTTTTGTGAGTCTGCTATATTTGTCAGCCTTGCAAAAGATATCTACTGGGCTGGGTGGCTGTAGCTCGGGCGTTAGAACGTAGAACGTTTGCATGAATACTTTTTTAAGGGCGTCCCCCGTTTCACGCAAGAGGCTATTTTGCAGGGTACCAAGGTTCAGTATCCAAAATGTTTTCAGCAAAGTGGCAATCGCTATCAAGTCTTAGCGTAGCCCTATAAAAAAATCCCCCGCAGAGGTGCAGGGGATTTGAATTACCTATCTAACGCAGATCAACCGTATCGACTTGCTGTTGAAGCAATCAAGAAGGCTGCATAGGTTAAGACATAGCCAATTGTGAAGTGAGCTAGACCAACCACACGCGCTTGAACGATCGACAGTGCAACAGGCTTGTCCTTCCAGCGAACCAAGTTTGCTAGAGGCGTGCGCTCATGTGCCCAAACAATCGTCTCGATCAACTCTTGCCAGTAGCCTCTCCAGGAGATCAGGAACATGAAGCCCGTTGCCCAAACCAGGTGTCCAAAGAGGAACATCCAAGCCCAAACCGCCAGGTTATTCATGCCGTAGGGGTTATACCCGTTGATCAACTGTGAAGAGTTGAGCCAGAGATAATCCCGCAGCCAGCCCATGATCGTCACTGAAGACTCATTGAACTGAGCCACGTTGCCGCTCCAGATTGCCAGGTGCTTCCAATGCCAGTAGAAAGTGACCCAGCCCAAGGTGTTCAGCATCCAGAACATGGCAAGGTAGAACGAATCCCAAGCTGAGATATCGCAAGTACCGCCACGACCGGGGCCATCGCAAGGGAAGGCATAGCCAAAGTCTTTCTTATCGGGCATCAGCTTAGAACCACGAGCATCCAACGCACCCTTGACCAGGATCAGAGTGGTGGTGTGCAGTCCCAGAGCAATTGCATGGTGAACCAAGAAATCGCCAGGTCCAATGGTCAAGAACAAGGAGTTCTTGCCGCTGTTAATGGCATCTAACCAGCCAGCCAGCCACACGTTGCCGTGATTTGGCCAAGCCGTCGAAGCAATGCTGTCAGGGTTTGAGAGCAATGTATCAAAGCCGTACAGCAGCTTGCCATGAGAAGCCTGGATGAACTGTGCGAACACAGGCTCAATCAAGATTTGCTTCTCAGGTGTCCCAAAGGCTTGCATCACGTCGTTGTGGACGTAGATACCTAAGGTGTGGAAGCCGAGGAACAAAGAAACCCAGCTCAAGTGAGAGATGATGGCTTCTTTGTGGTTTAGAACGCGATCGAGCACGTTGCCCTTGTTCTGAGCCGGATCGTAATCCCGCACCAAGAAAATCGCGCCGTGAGCAAACGCCCCCACCATGATGAAACCAGCAATGTACTGGTGATGGGTGTAAAGCGCCGCCTGAGTGGTGTAATCCCGCGCTATGAAAGCGTAAGGAGGCATGGCGTACATGTGCTGTGCCACCAGCGAAGTAATTACGCCCAAAGCTGCGAGCGCAAATGCCAGCTGGAAGTGCAGCGAGTTGTTCATCGTGTCATACAAGCCTTGGTGAGGCAGGTTGAACTGACCTTCACTCTTGCCGCTTAGCAGACCTTTCTTAGAGTCCAACATCTCTTTGATGCTGTGACCAATACCAAAGTTGGTACGGTACATATGACCCGCAATGATGAACAGTACCGCGATCGCCAGATGGTGATGCGCAATATCCGTCAACCACAGCGACTCAGTTTGAGGATGGAAACCACCCAAGAAAGTGAGGATTGCAGTTCCGGCACCCTGAGAGGTACCAAAGATGTGACCTGCCGCATCTGGGTTTTCTGCATAGACACCCCAGTTGCCCGTAAAGAAAGGCATCAAACCAGCAGGGTGAGGCTTCACAGACAGGAAGTTATCCCAGCCCACATGCACACCCCGAGATTCGGGAATGGCAACGTGAACCATGTGCCCCGTCCAAGCCAAAGAGCTAACGCCAAACAAACCAGCCAAGTGGTGATTGAGGCGAGACTCAGCGTTCTTGAACCAGGACAGGCTGGGACGGAACTTGGGCTGAAGGTGTAGCCAGCCCGCAAACAGCATGACTGCTGCCAAGAACAGTAAGAAGATGGAGCCTTGGTACAGGTCAGCATTGGTTCGCATGCCCTGGGTATACCACCAGTGGTAAACACCAGAGTAAGCAATGTTGACGGGGCTAGAAGCACCTGCACGGGTGAAGGCATCTACCGCCGCTTGACCGAAATGAGGATCCCAGATCGCATGGGCGATCGGACGAACGTTTAGCGGGTCTTTAATCCACTGTTCAAAGTTACCTTGCCAGGCGACGTGGAATAGGTTGCCGGAAGTCCACAGGAAGATGATTGCCAGATGACCAAAGTGGGAAGCGAAAATCTTTTGGTAAAGATTCTCTTCCGTCATGCCATCGTGGCTTTCAAAGTCGTGAGCCGTGGCAATCCCATACCAGATCCGACGCGTGGTCGGATCCTGAGCCAAATCCTGGCTAAATTTTGGGAATTTTGTTGCCATAAGTCCTAATTGAAGTTCTCAATTAGCGATCGCTTCTCGCCGCTTCTCTCTTGGAGTTGAATAAGGGGCACAGGCAGACCCATGCCCACACAATCTAGAGAGAAAATCAGCGCTAAACCAACGCTAGCCTACTGCAATAATCCGAGCCAGGAAGAACGCCCAGGTGGTCGCAATTCCTCCAAGCAAGAAGTGGGCAACCCCCACAGCACGACCCTGAGTGATGCTCAGAGCACGGGGTTGAATAGCAGGAGCCACTTTTAGCTTGCTATGTGCCCAAACGATCGATTCAATCAGCTCTTGCCAATAGCCCCGACCGCTGAACAAGAACATCAGGCTAAACGCCCAGACGAAATGTGCGCCCAAGAACATCAGACCATATGCCGAAAGTGCAGACCCATAAGAGCCGATCACTTGAGCAGCCTGTGCCCAGAGGAAGTCACGCAGCCAGCCGTTAATTGTGATAGCGCTTTGAGCAAAGTTACCGCCCGTAATGTGCGTCACCGTGCCGTCAGAGCCAACCGTACCCCACACATCCGACTGCATCTTCCAGCTGAAGTGGAAAATCACAATCGAGATGGCATTGTACATCCAGAACAGACCCAGGAAGACGTGATCCCAACCAGAAACCTGGCAGGTGCCGCCCCGACCGGGACCATCGCAAGGGAAGCGGAAGCCCAAGTTAGCCTTGTCTGGAATCAGACGAGAGCTACGAGCATACAGCACACCCTTCAGCAAAATCAGTACCGTAACGTGAATCGTGAAGGCATGGATATGGTGAACCATGAAATCTGCCGTGCCCAGGGCAATCGGCATCATGGCAACCTTACCGCCTACAGCCACCACACCGCCACCAAAGGCATAGCTAGCAGGAGCGATCGCATTGGGAGCCGTCGCGCCTGGAGCCAGAGTATGGAGGTTTTGAATCCACTGAGCAAACACAGGCTGAAGCTGAATCGCCGTATCCGAGAACATATCTTGGGGGCGACCCAAAGCACTCATTGTGTCGTTGTGAATGTATAGACCAAAGCTATGGAAGCCGAGGAAGATACAAACCCAGTTGAGGTGAGAAATCAACGCATCTCGCTGACGCAGAACGCGATCGAGCAAGTTGTTGACGTTTTGAGCCGGATCGTAATCCCGCACCATGAAGATCGCACCGTGAGCTGCCGCACCCACAACCAAGAAGCCGCCAATCCACATGTGGTGGGTGTACAGCGAGAGCTGGGTGGGGTAATCAGTAGCTAGGTAAGGATAGGGCGGCATGGAGTACATGTGCTGAGCCACGATGATCGTGACTGAGCCAAGCAGCGCCAAGTTAATGGCTAGCTGAGCATGCCAGGAGGTCGTCAAGATTTCGTAGAGACCCTTGTGACCTTCGCCCGTAAACGGCCCTTTGTGCGCTTCGAGGATCTGCTTCATGCTGTGGCCGATGCCCCAGTTTGTGCGGTACATATGACCCGCAATGATAAACAGCACCGCCAAAGCCAAATGGTGATGCGCCGTATCAGAGAGCCACAGACCACCCGTTACCGGATTCAAGCCACCCTTAAAGGTAAGGAAGTCAGCATACGCGCCCCAATTCAAAGTGAAGAAGGGAATCACGCCGCTGGGGATACCCCAATCAACACTGGGATAAAGATCGGTCATCAAGCTGGGATTGAGAATAAACTCATGCGGCAGCGGAATGTCCTTAATGGCAACGCCCGCATCCAGCAGCTTGTTAATGGGTAGTGAAACATGGATTTGATGCCCTGCCCAACCGAGACACCCCAGACCTAGCAATCCAGCCAAGTGGTGGTTCATCATCGATTCCACGTTCTGGAACCACTCCAGTTTTGGAGCAGCCTTGTGGTAGTGGAACCAGCCAGCAAACAGCATCAAACCTGCCATCACTAGACCGCCAATCGCGGTGCAGTAAAGCTGATAAGTATTGGTGAACCCGGAAGCTCGCCACAGTTGAAACAACCCAGAGGTAATCTGAATTCCGTGGAAGCCGCCGCCTACATCTGCATTCAAAATTTCTTGACCAACGATCGGCCAAACCACTTGAGCACTAGGTTTAATGCTCAGGGGATCAGCCAGCCAAGATTCATAGTTTGAAAATTTAGCGCCATGAAAATACATGCCGCTGAGCCAGACAAACACAACGGCCAAATGACCGAAGTGAGCGCTGAAAATCTTACGGGATATGTCTTCTAGATCACTGGTATGGCTATCAAAATCGTGGGCATCAGCGTGAAGGTTCCAGATCCAGGTCGTTGTTTTCGGACCTTTAGCTAGCGTGCGATCGAAGTGACCGGGCTGTGACCACTTCTCAAAAGAAGTAGGTACCGGATCTCTATCAACCACAACTTTTACCTTTTCCGACTGCCCCCGTGGGGTAGTTGTCATTCGAGACTCTCCTCTCTCTAGACAAGGACGAGATAAATTCCATACCCAAGTCGCCTAGTTTTAGCGTCTGAACCCGCAGCGTTTTTCTAAATAGCGCATCAGATGATAGCGATTTACCAAGCAAGCTTCAAACTCAGGGGGGAGCGTCGATCAGTCTGAAGCCTACCCTAGCTCTCGAAAAAACGATTTGCGGTTAGCCGCCTCTTCACAGCCTCAGATTAACTCCAAGATTGTTCAGAACAACGTTAACGACTTGGGGAGGTACTGACGAGCATTATAGGGCTGGAATCCGATCGAATTTCACGCAGGTTTACAATAATTCAAAATGCAAATCCTTTATCCGTCTGCTTTTCACGCTCATGCATCAGCAAATAAAATGGACAGTATGGAATAATTTTTACAAATTGACATATTTGATGTCCCTGATCGCAACCCCCCTAAAACAGGGACAATCTCTGCAAAGATTTATAAATTAAAAGGAATCTTGACGTTTGTTTATAAAGCTCTCGAAATCCTCAAGACTTCCTATCGATCGCATAGATAAACGGCGAGGGATTCCGTAGTTAATCGCATCCCTGATGTAATAGATGAGACATCTTTAACCTATTTACCCCCCAATACCTCATTTGGGCGAAGCGCCTCGGGCAAGCGCCTATTTTTCTCGTTAACGATTGCCTCTGGGGTCAAGGCTATCGCGCAGGCCATCTCCCAGAAGATTAAAGGCCAGCACAATCAGCGTGATCATTAAACCCGGCATCAAAATAGTCCAAGGTGCTGAGAGCGCATAGCCGTTCGTAAAAGAATCGGACAGCATTGTGCCTAACTCAGGCGTAGGCGGCTTTGCCCCCAGTCCCAAGAATCCTAGCCCTGCCGCCTCAAGGGTGGCCGTCCCGATCGACAAAGTAGACTGCACCACGATCGGCGCAAGGCTAGAGGGCAGAATATGGTTAAAAATAATTCGTCCCGGCTTCGCGCCAAAGGCACGCACCGTCTGAACAAATCCCTGCTCTCGCAGCGACAGCACCATGCTGCGCGTCAGGCGAATGAATTTGGGAATTTCTACGACCCCCACGGCAATCATGACGCTTTGCAGGCTGGCTCCAATCACGGTTGCGATGGCGATCGCCAGCAAAATAGAGGGAAAAGCCAGCAAAATATCGGTCATCCAGCCAATCACACGCTCCAGCCAGCCCCTGAAATATCCGGCAATCAGGCCGAAAAACGTGCCGATCAGCAGCCCCAGGATGACCGATACAAGGCTGACTAACAGCGATACCCGAATTCCGTACCATACCAAACTCAGCATGTCGCGCCCTAGACCATCGGTGCCAAACCAATGAGCCAGACTAGGCGGCTGTAGCCGCGCCGCAAAATCGCGAGCCGTTGCCGGATCGAAAGGCCGCAAAACGGGAGCCAGCAGCGCCAAAAGGACAATGGCGATCGTCAGTATCAGCCCGACTCTACCTGAAATCGACTTAAGGAAGCGCTTTTTGGCTTGCTGAAATGAAGACTCTTGAATCAGCGGCGATGCGATCGTGTCCATGTAGGAAAAGCGACAAAGAATGGGGCGTCAGTCCGACGGGACTATGCTTTAACCTACAGCCAATCGGGGAATCAAAAACAGGGTATTTACTTTTGGAAAAGAGTACTGTACGCCCAGAACATTATCCGCCAGCTTTCACTCACCCAAAACTTCTCCCACTTGCAGCCGAGCGCCATTGGCAAAATCCCAACCCGATTGCGATCGCTTTCCAGCCAACTGGGCTTCTTTCAACAAAAGCTGTCCGTCGCCCGTTTGAATCACGGCTCCTTGCCCTTTGAGCAAACCGATGACTGTTCCAGGTTTCTGCGGCTCTAGGGAAAAAACCTCTGTCATAGATCGCTCCGGCTCACCTGCTCCAGAAGCCGCCACCGGATGCCCGAGAGGAAGGGTTGCTGTTACCTTGAGCGACTGAGCGCGAAGGGTTGTGATGCAGTTTGGATAAAAGCCGCGAATCTGGTTATGAAGCGCGATCGCAGGTTTTGCCCAATCTAGGAGATAGTCGGCTTTTTGAATGAGCGGGGCGTAAGTTGCCTGGGCATTGTCTTGCGGTATCGGCTGCAAGCTATCTTGCTGCAAGCCCAGCAGCGTCTCTACTAAGAGATCGGCAGCAGCTATAGATAGGGTTTTCGCCAAATCAAGCGCATTGTCCAATAGGGCGATCGGCGTCGTTGACTTTAGCAGCATCGCGCCTGTGTCCATGCCTGCATCCATCAGCATGGTGGTAATGCCCGTCTGCAATTCGCCATGATACAGACTCCACTGAATCGGCGCGGCTCCCCGGTATTGGGGCAGCAGAGAGCCATGAGCATTGATGCAGCCCAGGCGGGGCATGTCCAGAATTTCCTGCGAAAGAATCTGTCCGTAGGCCACCACCACAAAGGCATCGGCTTGCGCAGCACGCAGTTGAGCCAGCACTTCCGCCTCTTTTTTGATGCGTCGGGGCTGCCACACGGGCAAATCATGAAGGAGGGCAGCACTTTTGATAGGAGAAGGCATGAGATCGCTGCCCCGCCCTCTCCGCTTGTCAGGCTGCGTCACCACGGCAACCACCTCAAAATCCTCCTGCTGGATCAGGCGTTCCAGACTAGGGACAGCAAATTGAGGGGTTCCCAGAAAAACAATCTTCATCGGGTGATTTTCCTTGGCAAAGGCAATCGGCAATCGGGTCGTAACCTGTCAAAAAGGGTTCCATTAAAAGCTTTGTGGCTGGAGCCTCCCACAAACAAAACCTGATAAAACGCTAGCGACGGGGTTCAATAATGACCTCAACGCGGCGGTTGCGCTGACGACCCACATCGGTGCTGTCATCTACGAGGGGTTTGCTATGGCCGTATCCTGTTACCGTCCAGTAGTAGTCTTTTCCGAGCTTACTGGATAGATATTGCTCAACAGCGGTGGCTTGCTCAAAGGTTCGGGCGCGATCGCCTGCTTCAGAGCCTTGATTGTCGCTATGGGCTGCCACCCGAATCGTCGCACCGGGATAGCGCTGAAGATCAGTCAAAATGCTGTCTAAAATCACCTGTGAGTTGGGCTGAAGCACCGTTTGTTCGCCCGCTGGCGCATCCCCAAATAGAGCACCCGTCGGCAAAGTCACCATGAGTGTGTCCCCGCCCGAAACCCGGCTGGTGGCAGGCGGTACCCCGGTCTGTCCTCCAGTCTGCCCCGCTGGCGTCACCATAGGCACAGTAAACGCAGCCGGATCTAGCTGTTGCTGAAGGGTACGAATGCGCTCTTCTAATGCGGCAGCCTGCTTGGCGCGTTCATCTTCTGCCATCTGAGGGCGATCGCGGAGCTGAGCCAATTCTGCCTGGAGCTGAGTTACTTCTGCCTGGAGCCGCTGCTGATCGGCTTCGGCTAGCGGGGGTGCTGCATTTAAGGTTGGACTGGCGGCAGGACTAGCAGGCTGAGCGCTCGGCGACACCGTTGGCGGCGCTAAGCCCAGCGTGGTTGGCACCTGCTGTAGCTCTGTCCAGAGCGTGCGAGAGCTTTGAACCACCTTCTCGACGAGCGGCGGCTCTTGCGTGTTGGCGGCAGGATAAAATTGCGCGATCGCTACCCCGACCAGAGCCGCAAAGCTGCCGCCTACCCCCAGCAGCAGTAGGCGAAAAATGAAGACCAGAAAGCCCCAGCCAGAAGACCGTGGGGATTTTTGCTTGGGAGAAGTTGAGGGTTGGGGCGTTAGAGATGGGGTCATGTGCTTACCTCCAGATGCCATGTTAGCTTGCCACAAAGTCTGACCATCTTAATTAAGATTAGCGAAGTCAGCAGAAATTATTGAGACGATCGCTGGCTTCTGTGATACACCATTAGGTCAATTCTGCTTAAAAACGCTTGAGCTTCACGCGCTGTCAAGCCTGATTAGCCCTTGCTCAAGTTCTCTCTTCGGAGGGTGCTCTATCGGTTTTGCTAATTGCTATGTCTAGGTAAAGTCAGACATCGTGATGAGTCGGATGTGGATACAGTCAGGTGTGGCATCGGCTGAAGTTACTTGAGGTGCATTATCACGGCTTGCAGCGTACTGGCTAGATGGCCTGGGCTAGATGGCTTGGGCGATCGCCCCTCTGCTTAAGCCGTTGATTGAAAAAGTTTTTGTATTTTCTATTGCTATTACTCTCCCGCTTATTGTGCCTGCACTATGATTTCTCAGCCTGCTCAACGCGATCCACTGGGTAGCCCGCATCCCGTGCCTTGGGGATGGGTGATGTCGATGCTATCGGAAGGGCGATCGGTTCCTACCCCACTGACTCGCTTTTACCGCAGTCAGTCACTTTTGTCTCCCGATGGTCAATATGCTGCCTACAGCCGTATTCAAATGAAGCTTTCGAGCGACTCTACGCAGAGCCGAATTAGCAGCATTCTTTTTGTAGAAAACCTAAAGACGGGCAGCTTACAAAATGTTGCGGCCTCGTCTCCCTTTGCCGATAACCCCTTTGCCGATCGCCCTTGGGCTGAAGAGATCACCGAAACCGATCAACCTGGCATGATTGCTATGCTGATTCCGGTGGCTTGGTCAGAAACGGGCGATCGCTTGCTGGCACGCGAGTTTGAGTCTTTCTTTGGCAGTGACATTGCCTCAGATTTTGGCGTGGTCTGGGAGCAGCGATCGAATCAGGTTCATACGCTCACTCCCTCAGAGGTGAGTTATAGCAATGCCATTTTATTGGGCTGGAGCCAAAGCTATCCCGATCGCGTGCTGTTTCAGGCAGGCATGATGGGAGATGGCAATTGGCCGCTTTACGCAGTCGATAATGCGGGTCAAACGCTGTTAGCAACGGGCGATCGTCCCCTGACCTTTGGGCGAATTGTTAACAGCATTTGGGCTGGCCCTCAGAATGGCACTCGCCAGCATTTGCGCAGAGCCACTATGTAAGCTATGAATCTGGATTGGCGACCAACCCTAGATTTTTAGGGTAACGAGATTTTTAGGAGGAGGAAGGCGCTGCGGGTGCAGGCAGCATTGCCTTGGGGTAGGGAATGCGTTGGTGATTAAACTGAAGCCACACCTGAACAAAGATTTCAGCAATCCGAGTCATATCCGCGCGCGATAGGCCAGAATCCACGAGCTGATCATCTTGCCAGCGTGCTCGAAGAATGCGGTTGACCATAGCCAAAGCATCTTCAGGGCTGGCATCCTTTAAGGTGCGCAAAGCAGCTTCACAAGAATCAGCCAGCATCACGATCGCGGTTTCCCGACTCTGGGGGATCGGGCCTTTGTAGCGAAAGTAAGCCTCATCCAAAACGATCGTTGGATCAGCCTGGGCAAGCTGTTGGGCTTGGTGATGAAAGTAAGCGATCGACATTGTGCCCTGATGCTCAGGAATAAAAGCCTCAATGGCTTTGGGCAGTCGATATTTGCGAGCCATCACAATGCCTTCGCTCACATGCTTCTTGATCAGCGCCGTGCTTTCCCAGGGATTGTCGATTTCATCATGCTTGTTCACGCCGCCCATCTGATTTTCAATAAAGCCCTGGGGGTCATGCATTTTGCCGATGTCATGGTACAGCGTGCCCGTTCGCACTAGCTCTACATTGCAGCCTAAGGCACGAGCGGCTGCCTCGGCCAGGGTTGCCACAAACAGCGTGTGCTGAAAGGTGCCAGGGGCTTCTGCCGCCAATCGCTTGAGGAGCGGACGATTGGGGCTAGAAAGTTCGGCCAGCCGCATGGGTGTAATCAGGTCAAACAGATGCTCTAGGTAGGGGCTAATGCCCAAGGCAACTACACTCCAAGCGATCGCCATAAGACCCTGCAAAGCGGTCGTCGTCAGCACAATGTACCAAACGGGAGTGGTTGTGGTGCTCAGCATCAGCGTCAGAATCAGATAGACTGCCCCTTGCGTAATGCCGATAAAGACGCCCAAGATCGCTAGCTCTTCCCTAGAGCGCGATCGCCCAGCGATGACGGCACCCAGCAGCCCTCCCACCGTGCTGGCAATAAAGCTTGTCCAGGAAACCTCCATACCGATCGGCAAAATGATGCTCAGCAGCAGGACTGTAATGCTCCCCAGCGCCGATCCATAGAAGCTTCCTACGAGCAAACCCACTGCGGGCAGATTAATCACAGGAACATTGAGAGCCATTGCCAGAGGCGCACTCAACGTCAACAGCAGCACCAAAAGGTGATCTCGATGGCGCAACCCCGGATGAAATCGCCGCTCTACCCATAAGAAGATCCATACGGCTCCGCTAACCAGACTGCCAAATCCCAATAGCCCAATGCCGTTAATGCGGCGACGGCTCATATGAAAGTAGTCCAGCAGGACAAAATTCTCCTGGGTAATGGGCTGCCCCGCCTCCACAATCACCTCACCCTGACGAATCTCAACCACCACATCCTGCACCGCTTGTGCAGCCTGTTCGGCCAGTCGCTTCGTTTGCTCTGGATCTTGAACCAGGTTAGGTCTGAGTACTCCCATGAGAATGCGAACCGCCAGATTTGCAGTATCAGGCGGCATGATTTCTTCCATCTGAGTTTTCACTGCGCCTTTCAACAAAGATTTGGGCAATCCTGCCGCTACACCCTGCCGCAAAATTCTTTCCAAGACGGTGCGGGTAGAAGTCTGCATGTTTACCCATTCATCGTCTGTTAAATTCAGCAGGCTGGCATCATAGAGCGCATCGGCCTTGTTGACGGGGTCTGCCAAGAGATTAGCCATTGCGCTGTCGTAGCGGCGACGTGCGCGATTCACTGCCTCTCTCAAGACAGAAAAATCTTCTAAAGAAGAAACGCGCCGATAGTTCTGAAGTTCAATGATGGCAATTTGTAAAGATGGATTGGCTGCTTTAGGCGGAGTCTGGGCACTGGTCGCAGAGGCAGTGCGTTGCTTCATAGAAATAGAGGCCGCTTCCTCAACGGCAGCAATGGCCGATCGCCAGTCCCATTCTTCTGCCTTGCGCAAAAAACGCTGCGTTGCGGTAGACAGAACTGAAGTTTCCAAAAAGGGGAAAGAGCCTGCGGTTTGACGTAGTTCGTTGCCTCGATCTAGCGTCCGTTGCAGCGATCGATAAATGTCTTGATTAACCCCTTGATCGATCGCCAGCACTGGAATGGCTGCAACCCGAGCGGCCTTTCGGTTTGCGTCAGTCGTTTTGGTATCTACGACCCTAACGGAAGCTGTAGCCCTAAGGGTTTGGGGGGCGATCGTACCGACATCAAGCTGCGGCTCGTTGTAGAGCTGATAGCCGATCGCGCTTGTGAGAGAAAGGATGGCAATGAGGAGCAAGACCCGCGATCGCACCCGTTCATTGGGGCGCATTTTACGACGATGCGGGTTAGGGCGCAGTGCAGAGGCTAAAAAATCTCGATGCAGATAGCTTTGCGCTTTCTCGCCATAGTGCAATGCCTGTTTGACTAGCCGTTTGAGGAGTTGACCAATGGTTAATTGATTAATCGTCAAGTGATTAAACGGCGTAGGTTCAGCAAAATTTTCTGAGGAGAGATTTCTCTGCCGCAATTGCCTAATCCGCTGGGTTAACGATCGAAAAGATTTCATTAAGCTGCACTAAGTAGCAATACCGAAGTTAACCACCGGGAACCCCCAGCCTGTCGAAAAACCTGACAAGAGAATGCGTTAAAGCATTCTACTAGCCGCATTGTTTTGGCATAGATGCCCCTGTTTAAGGTCACTTCCCCTAGAGGCATCATTCTTTAGAGCCTCAGTGCTGACGAAGGATGAATTAGAAAGCTGAGCATCAGCTATTTCTCTGTCTTAACTATTTCTCTGTCTTAGTGTAATGGAGCTGTCTTCCGATGGGATCAATGGTCTAACCCAGCCTTGAGCCGGGTCGAATGATCTGAGGAGATGCAGATGTGACTAAGGCTTTGGGAGGTAAAGAGTGCTGTATCGGGTTATGCATTCCTGACCAGGCTGCTATGAACCTGTGGACATACTCTAAAAGCTTAGTCTCAGATTCCACCTCCCACAGAAGGGTGAGATATGAGCGATTTTCTGAAATAGGATGTTCTGAAGCGAGATTTTTTGAGTCAGAAGATTCTGGCTCAGCTCGAAGCCTATTGCGCCAGTCTTGAGGTAGACCTGCTTTTCCATTGTAAGCTCCCGATAATGCGCCAGTCAGACAAGCCGTCAGCAGCCAGGTAGTTAGCTGATTAGATTCATGAGTGTTAAGTCCATGAGAAAGTTGAGCCACACGCAACAGAGAGAGGCTAAACGCTTCTGGCGTGCTGAGAAAGGCATAGAGAGCTAGGGCGATCGCGGCTGTCTCCACCAAGGCTATCTCTTTAGGATCAAAAACAGCTTCTGCGAAACGCTTATGGACTGAAAATCGGCTGGCGATCGCATCCTCAGTCAGCCATTCCTGTACCTGAGCCAACTGTTTTGCTAAGAGAGATGGCTGCGTGTGCAGATCTAATCCTGCCAAAAGGTGAGGAATGAAGTTAAGGGGCTGACATCGTTCTCGCAAGATCAGCCCTATTGCTTGCCCCAGCACAATTCCGCCCATACCTGTCTCAATTGGCAATTGCCACTGGACAAGCAACTGCTGCGCTTGCTGGTTAAACTGCTCAACCTCTTCATGATAGAAAAGGGCTAAGGGCAGCAGCGCGATCGCCACCCCTGCCGCCGAAATTGGCCGTGGTAGCTGATGAGTCAGCTCAGCGGACTGAGAATGATGACCGTTTGTTAAAGCAGCCATTTGCGCGATCGCGACTCTGCCCCAGCTAGGGCGAGCCGAACTTTGAATGTTCAAAGCGTCTCGATCGGCGGCAAAAACCTCCCCAAGGGCTGCACCCAGAAAACAGCCTTGAAATCGGCTTAGTAGTGTGTAGCGCATAGTTAGGAATTAGTCTTAAAGAATCGAAAAATGATCCGGATAATCATTGGGAAAGACTGACGATCGCACATAAGCCGCCCTAAATTGCTGGTGAATCGCTAGAAACCCTGAAGGAGTGTAGGTCTACAGGGGCTTGAGTCGCTGTTATCTCTTGTGACCTCCGTCAAAGAGAAGTTTCTAAAGAGGCAAACTTTGAATAAAATCTACGCAAACGCTTCAGGTTTACAAGCCCTACAAAACAAGAAGTTATTGCAAAACAATAACAGTGAGCTATAGTTTGTGAGCCTATGGGGCATTGCTTCGTTCAGCTCAGAAATTTATTTTGGCAAGTGGGCTTTCTGCTGTTACCAAAATGAAATTCATAGCTACAATCAGCAACACTGCATCACTCTTCTCATCAGCCGATTAGCATCCACCGTCTTCCTTCACGCCAGGATTAGAACCTCGCTCCCAAGCCCATCCCACGAGTTTTTTGTATGATATCTCAGGTATTGCTTCCCTTCTTTTCAGGTCATTTTCAGTCTATGCGCTCCCAGTTTGGATGTACTCAGCTAGTGCGCACAGGCTCGATCGCCTCTCTGAGCTTGCTCCTATCAGTTGGGCTGAGTCCTGCCTTTGCTCAAAGCCCAGGGCAGACCGGAGATACTCAAACTTCTGCTCCAGCCTCAGCCCCTTCTCCTGGAAACCGCACGATTTTGAAGCCGGGTAGCCAAGGCGATTCTGTGTCTGATCTACAGGCTCTGCTGAAGCTGATGGGGTTTTACACAGGCGCGATCGACGGCGTTTATCGAGATAGCACTGCGGGTGCTGTCGCTGCTTTTCAGCAGGCAGCTGGCCTACAGGCCGATGGCATCGTCGGCTCCGAAACTTGGGCTAAGCTACTGCCGTCTTCGCCTGGAGTCACTGCTGTCAATAGCGCTCCGTCTGCTGCTACTCCCAGCGCGGCTTCGTCTGTGAATGGGGCGATCGCCACCTCGACCGCAGCCTCTACGCCCCGACCTGCGGCGAGTAACCCATTCCCTTCTCCCGCCGCATCAGCAAATAGCCCATTCCCTTCTCCTACCGCATCGCCTGCTTCGGGTACTGCTCAAGCACCTGCGCCCTCTTCAACACCGCAGACTCCTGCGCCCTCTTCAACGCCGCAGACTCCTGCGTCTCAAACTCCTACACCTCAAACTCCCACGCCTCAGACCGCAACACCCCAACCCGCAGACTCAGCTTCCCCTACCTCAGCGCAAGTCGAGTTACCGATCCTGCGAATGGGAATGCGAGGCTCGGCAGTGAATGGTCTACAGGAGCGCCTGAAGGCGATCGGCGCTTTTAAGGGCGCGATCGATGGCGTCTTTGGGGCAGAAACTCAAGAAGCCGTTAAAACAGCGCAACGCAATTTTAGCTTAGAGCCAGATGGCATCGTTGGCCCAGAGACATGGATGGCGCTCTTGCGCGAGTAAAGCCATTTTGCTCTAGGTAAAAATAAAGATTTGCCAACTATTACTAACTTTGGCAAACATAAGGCTGATTTGCCGGATGGGGATGATAACTTTAATTCAGGCACATAACATAGTCTCTGAAACCCAATCAATCCTCGACTTAAGCCTTGTGCCTCCCGCTTAGTTCGAGCACAGCATTCGATCGCGGCAAGATATTTCCTGATCATATTGATCATCTTGTAAGTGAAGTAGCGTTTGGTCTAGTCTCTAGCTTGTATCTCCCGAGAGACTGAAACGCTAATCACCAAAGCTGCGGCCTCCTAAAGAGGCAAGGATTATCTCCTTAAGTGATAGGGGTGCTGTGGGTTACGTTGTCCACCTTATTCTTCAATACCGAGTGCGATTAACTAACCTCTTAGGGTCTGGTCACAGCGACCAGACCTCTCGTGTTTTAAAGGCTTGCTGAGGATTAAAAATTAATTAGCCTGTAGTAGTTTTTTGGAAGTGCCGCGCGGCACTTCCAAAA
>DATNPL010000218.1:0-40409 GCA_036703255.1 Coleofasciculaceae cyanobacterium | reverse complement strand
CCGCCCCCCCCCCCCCACTCCCAAAAAACTACTACAGCGCTGTTAAATCCGTTAGGCTCAAAAAATTGCCACGACTGCAACCCCATCTCGCTACACTAGGAATTGATGTCAGCGAGAGTTAGGATGACTGAGCAAGTAATTGAGCAAGTAACTGGACAAGCTGCTGAGCAAACCGCAGAGCAGCCAGAAGCTCGGGCTTTGTTTCAGGCGGCATACGAAAACCGCTATACCTGGGATACAAAATTTCCGGGCTACACCGCAGATGTCACCCTGCGAGAAGGCGAGAAGGTTCACACGGGTAAGCTGCGCATTGCGCCCGATGCTGTGGGCAACTTGAGCCATGAAGTCACCGAAGTGGCCGACGAAGAAGCCCAAAAAGCCATCGCCGGACAAGCCTGGGAAATTGCGGTACATCGTCAGCGCCGAACCTTTGAGGAAAGCCACGGCAAGAATCTGTTTACCTTGGGCGCAACCGATGACACGGGAGCAGTCGAGATTTTGGTAAATGGCAAGTCAATGGGCGATCGCTATAAGATTCACAACAACGAAGTTAGCCTGGTGCATCGCCACATTCGCAGCGTCGTGGTCACGATCAACACTTTGAGCAGCCATCAAACTGAAGAAGGCTATCTGTCGCATCGCTACGACTCCGTGTATCACGATGTCAAGACAGGCGAATCTAAAGGCTCTCAAGTCTTTGAAGATGAGTATGAAAAAGTTGGCGGCTACTACATTCTCAGCCGTCGCGCCATCACAGCCGATCAAGAGGGCAAGTCTGTAACCAGCGAGTTTTTATTCTCGAACATCACGCTGCTGGCTTAGGCACTAGCGCTTTACATTTGCGGCTCATTCACGGCTATTGACTCGGTTTGAGGGTCGGCTGCATAGTCCTTACCCCCCCGGATAACAAGGTTTTTTTCTAACCAAAAACGTGATCCTATTCCTCAGCAGATTCTCAGGCGATCGGGATAGGATGAAGGCACAGCTTAATTTGGCTATGAATTGTATTGCAGGAATCCTACCCAGATTTCTCCTGCAATACAGTTCATAGCTAACAATCAGAAACACCAAGCACAAGACAAATCAAAAATTAGGTAGGCACGCTATGGAAACGCTAGAGTTAACCAACGCAAATGTTGAAAAAGTGCTAGATGATTTGCGCCCCTATCTGATGTCAGATGGCGGCAACGTCGAGCTAGTCGAAATTGATGGGCCTGTCGTCAAACTCAAGCTTCAGGGCGCGTGCGGCTCCTGTCCTAGCTCTGCCATGACGCTGAGAATGGGGATTGAGCGCCGTCTTCGCGAATTTATTCCTGAAATTGCCGAAGTTGAGCAAGTCTTCTAGAGATCCGATGTCTTAATTGGGCGATCGCAGCGCAAATCGGTAGGTGTGGCAGGGTGGGCAGACTGCCCCTGAGGGTATCGATCGCTCTACCAGCTCTGGCTATTGCAAATCTTTTAAAGCTCCGAAGAAAAAAGGCAGGAGCAAGGCTGTAAGGTAAAAAAGTACTCTCAGTACCGAATCTTCTGCCTTTTTCTTTTTGGCTTCTCTCATGGCGCATCCTCTTTACGTTGCTTTTGTCTGGCATCAGCATCAGCCTCTCTACAAAAGCTCTACTCAAGGCAACTATCGGCTACCCTGGGTACGCTTGCATGGTACAAAAGATTACCTCGATCTGGTGCTGCTACTAGAACGCTACCCCAAGCTGCACCAAACGATAAATCTGGTTCCTTCGTTGATTTTGCAGCTTGAAGACTATGTAGCCGGAACCGCCTTTGATCCCTATTTGACCCTGGCACTTCAGCCGATCGCCAATCTTGACGAAAGCCAGCGCCAATTTATCATTGAGCATTTTTTTGATGCCAATCACCATACGCTGATTGATCCGCATCCACGCTACGCAGAGCTATACGAGCAGCGGCATGAACTCGGCAAAGAATGGTGTTTGCAGCATTGGGAAGCGCCAGACTATAGCGACCTGCTGGCATGGCATAATCTTGCCTGGATTGACCCTCTGTTTTGGGATGATCCTGAAATTGCAGGCTGGCTGGCCCAAGGTCGAGGGTTCACCTTAAGCGATCGCCAGCGCATCTATTCTAAGCAGCGGCAGATTATCAGCCGCATTATTCCGCAGCACCGCAAGATGCAAGCCAGCGGTCAGCTAGAAATTACCACTACACCCTATACCCATCCCATCTTGCCGCTCTTGGCAGACACAAACTCTGGTCGGGTGGCACTACCCAAAATGGTGCTGCCAGAGCAGCGCTTTCAGTGGGCAGAAGATATTCCTCGACATCTGCGTAAAGCAAAACAGATTTATCGCGAGCGGTTTGGCTGCGAACCCAAGGGGCTATGGCCTTCAGAGCAGTCCGTTAGTCCTGCGATTTTGCCCGAGGTGGCAGCTCAGGGCTTTCAATGGCTATGTTCCGATGAGGCCGTCTTGGGCTGGACGCTCAATCATACTTTTCACCGCGACAGTTCGGGCACGCTAGAAGCACCCGAGGTGCTATATCGCCCCTATCGGCTAGAAACCAGTCAGGGAGATCTGGCGATCGTTTTTCGAGATCACCGCCTTTCTGATTTAATCGGCTTTACCTACGGCGCAATGGAACCTCGACGCGCCGCTATTGATCTGATTGGGCATCTCGAAGCGATCGCCCGCTCCCTCAAAACCCATCAGTCTGACGGGAGCCAGTCTAGAGGCAGCCAGTCTGGCGGGGGATTAGATCAGCCCTGGGTAGTGACGATCGCCCTGGATGGTGAAAATTGCTGGGAGTCTTATGTGCAGGATGGTAAGCCGTTTTTGGAGCATCTCTATCGCATCCTTAGCGATCATCCCAGCCTAGAGCTAGTCACGGTTTCAGAGTTTTTAGAAGCGTTTCCACCCACCGCCACCCTACCCGCCCAAAAACTTCACAGCGGCTCTTGGGTCGATGGCAGCTTTTCTACCTGGATTGGCGATCGCGCCAAAAACCGCGCCTGGGATTTGCTGACAGCCGCCAGACAAACCTTAGCCAAGCACCCAGAAGCGACCGAAGAAGACAATCCTGAAGCTTGGGAAGCGCTCTATGCGGCAGAAGGCTCCGACTGGTTTTGGTGGTTAGGCGATGGGCATACCTCCAGTCATGATGCCATGTTTGATCAGCTGTTTCGAGAACATCTGGCTACGCTCTACAGCGCTTTAAACGAGCCAATTCCGATGGAGGTGCGATCGCCCATTGAAGATCACCTCAACAAACGAGAGCATCGTCCCCAAAGCTTTATTCATCCCAACATTGATGGCAATGGCGATGAGCAAGATTGGGAAAAAGCAGGCTGCATTGAGATCGGTGGCGCATCGGGCACCATGCACCGCAGCAGCCTTGTGCAGCGGCTTTGGTATGGGGTCAACCACCTCAATCTTTACCTGCGCTTAGACTTAAAGGCAGGCGCACAACCCGGCGTAAATTTTCCCCTAGAGCTGCATCTGCTGTGGTTTTATCCCGATCGCACCATGATGACCCGCCCTGCCCCCTTGCAAGACCTGCCCAATCAGCCCCCGCTCAACTATGAGTTTCGGCATCATTTGGGCATCAACTTGCTCACCCAATCGCTCTGGTTTCAAGAAGTGGGCGATCGTGCTCAATGGCAGTCTCGCTTGACCCGCGCCAAAGCCGCTTTTGATACTTGTCTAGAGATCGCCATACCCTGGGCAGATTTACAGCTCGTTGAGCCGGACTGGTCGCTGCATCTGGTCATGGTTTTGGCAGATGAAGGGCGATATGTCAGCTATTTGCCAGAGGATGAATTGATTCAAGTGCAGGTGCCTTAAAGTTTTTCCAAAAGCCCAGGATCGCAAATTTAATAAAATTAAGTGATTTTTTGAAAAGCCACTCGTCTTTTCAAAAAATCGTTTCGGTTAACCGATCGGCAATTCTATGCCCGACGCGTTCGCCGCAGCTCGGTAATTTGATCGGCAATGTCCAAAATCGGCTGAGGCATGTCAGGGCCTGTCAAGATCACATCTATCTGAGCGGGACGCTGCTTCAGAAAATTCAGCACTTCTATTTCAGAGATGAGGCCAAAGTTGATTGCCAGACTTAGCTCATCCAAAACCACCATCGAATATTGGCCGCTAGAAACAACGGCTTGGGTATGATTCCAGAGATCTCTGATGGCGATCGCCTCACCCGCTTCGACATTAGGCGAGTCAATACAGTGGGGCAGGTCGCAGCGAATCCAGTCTAGATTCTGTCCGAGCTGCACAGGGTGCTGATAGCCCTGCCCGATACCGCCTTTAAGAAACTGCACCACTAAGACAGAGGTTCCTTGGCCAGCAATCCGCAGAGCCTGCGCCATGACCGTGGTAAAAAAGCTGCGATGCGTGCTAGTAAAAACTTGGATAATGCCTTCGATCGCGTGAGGCAGAGCGATGGGCAGGCTACGATTCGGGACTTCAAGTTGGGAAACCATAGGGCTATTCCAAACTACAGGACTGAACAGGTTTTAGAATGCGGCTTACTTTTTTAGAGCAGGGGTATTCCCTGTTTAAAAAATCAACGGCACAGTTTTCAAAATCACCTCTAGGGCAATCGGTATGGCGATCGGGTGCGGCAAAAATTGGGTCTGTGCCCAGCGATCGCTATTTTATTTAATGGAGCAAATATAGCGTCGCTCCTCAATTCGCCTCCCCGGAAAACACTATATGTAATATAACCGCCAATGGCTCGATCAGGATCAGCAGCAGGGGATGTTCTAGACCTGGTTAGCAATCCCGAGTATCCTGAGTGAGAATTTTGAGGAAAGCATCATGGTTTGGCAGCGTCTAGATGGTCGGCAATCCGATCAACTTCGTCCCGTTCAGTTTGAACGGAATTTTACTCGTTTTGCGGCTGGCTCTGTGCTGACCCATTGCGGCGATACCCAGGTGCTTTGTACGGTCAGCATTCAGCCCGGAGTGCCCAGATTTCTAGAAGGGACAGGGCAAGGCTGGTTAACAGCAGAATATAGGATGCTGCCCACAGCCACATCTCCCCGCCAAACGCGTGAATTTATGAAGCTCTCAGGGCGAACGCAGGAAATTCAGCGCCTGATTGGGCGAAGCTTACGAGCTGCCCTCGACATGGATATCTTAGGCGAACATACGATTACAGTCGATGCTGATGTGCTGCAAGCCGATGCAGGTACCCGCACAGCCGCCATCACAGGCGGTTATGTCGCGCTGTGCGATGCCATTAACAAGCTCGTGCAAAGCGGAGATCTTGAGCGATCGCCCATTTGCCACCAAATTGCGGCCGTGTCGATCGGGCTGCTAGACGGAGAGGCATTCCTGGATTTGAACTATCCCGAAGATGTGGCCGCCTCAACAGATTGCAATATTGTTCTCAACGATCGGCTAGAAGTTATCGAACTCCAGGGAACTGCCGAAGAAGGCAGCTTTAGCCGCTTTCAGCTCAATCAAATTTTGGATTTAGCCGAGAAAGGCATCAAAGAACTTATGGAATTGCAGCAGCTGAGTTTAGCAACGCCCTGACTCGCCTGAACCTTCGCGTCTGAAAACTTGCATTTGAAAATTGGTTCTATTCTCTCCTTTCGCTAGATGCGCTCTGCCCCACCTGTAGTCCGTGCTTCAGCTTCAAGGCAATGTTAAGCTCTAGACAAGGGTGCGCTACTGGATTGATTCGCTAGAAGATTGCTGTTATCGACCGACGGGCAACAATCTTGATGCTGAATGGCTTCTACCAATTTTTGTTGCATTATTCTTGACTACATAGGGGTTTAGTGGCAAGTAGAATCACCCTCGGCACTCGTTTGACCTGCCTACCTACCGCAAGACTGAATCCTGATGCGATCGCCTATCAAGTCTGGCAACGGCAGTTTTTTAGGCAGCGATTGCGCTGGGGCTTGCGCATTGCGATCGCTGCCTATCCCACATTTATGGGAGTCAAGCTGATTCGCGGCCTAGTCTACCCTGCTGAATGGGATAGCGTCTGGTTTTTCATAGCGTTTGTCTCAGAAATTTGCCTGGTGGGCTGTTTGTGGCTCAGCCGCACCCAGATAGGACGCGATCGCCCAGCGCTGCTATTTTTGGGCGGATCTTGGTCAATCACTATCCTAGAGCAGGTTTGGGCAACGCTAAGCGGCATTGCCTTTCCAGGGCTTTACGCCTGGACGCTTGCTTTTATGACCCTAGCGACATTGATTCCGGTGCGCTGGCCGCTTCACCTCATCTCTCAGTTAGGGCTGCTGCTTTACTACTATGGCGTCAATGCGCTTTTGGGGTTGCGCCCGGTGCAGTATCCGCTCTGGGATGCCGTGCAGATGGTTTTTCTGTTCTGGTTTTGCGGCATTTGCAATCTTTCAGTGTTTCTCTATGAGCGGCTCCAGCGTGCCGAGTTTTTTGCCCGTTGTGCCCTAGAGCGAGAGCAGGAAAAATCTGAAAAGCTGCTGTTGAATATCCTGCCAGAAGCGATCGCCCAACAGCTCAAACAAGACCAACGCACGATCGCCGAAAGCTTTGCCGAAGTGACGGTGCTGTTTGCCGATATCGTCGGCTTTACCCGCATCTGTGCCAGCATTCCCGCAACAGAATTGGTAACGCTCCTTAACCAGATTTTCTCTACCTTTGATGAACTGGCCGAAAAACATGGGCTAGAAAAAATCAAAACCATCGGTGATGCCTACATGGTCGTAGGCGGCTTGCCTGTGGAACGCCCCGATCACGCCGAAGCGATCGCCCAAATGGCGCTGGATATGCAGGATGCGATCGCTCAATTTAGCAGGGAGCAAAACCAACCCTTCAGCATTCGAATTGGCATTAACACCGGGCCTGTAATTGCTGGCGTGATTGGCACCAAAAAATTCATCTACGATCTCTGGGGCGACACGGTAAATGTGGCAAGTCGTATGGAGTCTCAGGGTATTCCAGGACAAATTCAGGTGACAAGCGATGCCTACGATCGCCTCCACCATGCTTTTTTGCTCAAAGAGCGGGGCAGAATCGAGATCAAGGGTAAAGGCGTAATGACAACTTACTTACTTCAAGAGAAAAAGGTTCAAAAAAGCTTGATTAGAAAGTAAAGCCGCTTGTTCGCAGATACGAGCAGCGCCATCTCCACACCCAATTTCCAGACTCAACTCTAGGAACAGGGGCATTGTTTCATCCGGCTATGAAATTATTTTGAGAGGCATGCGCCTCTCAAAATAATTTCATTAATTACAACCAACAGCGCCAGAATAGGCGGCTCTGCGAGATAGATATTCCTAGAATTGGGCAAATTAGTTCTATGTGAACCCTTCTTCTGCACTCAAATGGTGGTTTTCAGCGAAATTAGGGTATCTTAACCATCAAGCAGGATTGCCCAAAATATTGAAAAATTCCCCAAGTTTGCTCAAGAAAAGCTAAATTTTTCTCAGGGAAAACTAAATTTTTCCTGAAAGAGTTAAACATAGATAAAGACTAAGTTGCGTAGGTGGAAGTGATCATGGGTGAGTTAAATGGAAAGAAGCTCAAACTCATGGTCGTTGATGATGAATCACACAACCTGGACTTGCTCTATCGCACCTTTCGGCAAGATTTTGAAATCTACAAAGCCGATAGCGCCGCAAATGCGATTCAGATCTTGGAGCAGGTGGGCGAAATGGCTATTATCATCTCGGATCAGCGCATGCCCAAGATGAGTGGGACAGAATTTTTGGGTCGCACAGTCGATCGCTTTCCCGACACTATCCGAATTTTGCTGACGGCCTACACCGATGTTGAAGATCTGGTCGGAGCCATCAATGCGGGTAAAGTTTTCAAGTACATTACAAAACCCTGGACTCCGGCTGAGCTAAAAATGACCATTCAGCAGGCAGCCGAAACCTATCAGGTGTTAAAACGTCGTACCAATGAGCTACGTCGCGCTCTGCGGCGAGAATCGCTGTTTAACACCATTACGACGGCCATCCGCGAGTCGCTTGACTATGACAATATGCTGCAAAGAGTCGTAGAGACTATCGGACAAGCCTTTGATGCAGATATTTGTGCGCTCTGCCCTTTAGAACGAACAGAGGGAGAATCAGCGCTGCCCTACCGATTTTCTTCTGAATTGTTTACCTATTCGGCGATCGCGTCCCCCCATTTAGCCAGCGGCTCACACAACGCACGCTTAAATCAAGAGCAGTTGGGGTTTGATACCCTTGCCCTAGAGCAATTCTCTCAGTGCTCAACGCCTCAAGTCATTCAAGCTCAACTTAGTGAACAGACCCAGCTCAAAGTTCCGTTGACCTATCAGAAGGAAATGTTGGCTCTGTTAATGCTGCATCGCTCTGCCGATGCCGAACTGTGGACAGTAGAAGATAGTCAGCTGCTCAATGGAGTTGCAGAGCAGGCTGCTCTCGCCCTTTCTCAAGCTAAGCTCTATCAGCAAATTCAAGAGCAATCGGCTCAAATGCAGTCAGAGTTAGCTGTAGCGCGCCAGATTCAAACCAATTTGCTGCGTCAGAGCTTACCCCAGCTAGAAAACGTTATAGTACAAGCGTTATGTTTTCCGGCTCGACAGGTGGGAGGCGATTTTTTTGAGGTGTATGTGCATCCTCAAGGCGATATCTGGCTGGCAGTTGGCGATGTCTCTGGCAAAGGGGTTCCGGCAGCGCTGTTTATGGCCAGCGGCATCTCGCTACTGCGGCGCGAGCTAGCTCAGGAAGTTTCTCCCGAACCTCATGAGGTCATGCACCATCTCAATCAAAGCCTCTGGGAAGACTTAGTGAGCAGCAATTGCTTTATTACGTTGGTGCTGGCTCGCTATACGCCTAGCTCAGGTAATCTATGCTATGCCAATGCTGGACATATTTATCCGATGGTTTGGTCTCATCAACAGAAAGAGCGATCGCTCCATTCAATAGAAACTCAAGAAGAGACTCAAGAGCCAGCAGAAGCGCATTCAGAGCCAGAATATCTTAAGGTACGAGGTGTACCCCTTGGCATCTTGGCTCATTGGAAAGCCACTTCAGGCAATTTGCATCTTGCTCCTGGCGATATTTTTCTCCTCACCTCTGACGGCATCACCGAAGCCACGATCCCTCAAGTTTCTACAGAAGACCAGCCCAGCGGCGCTATGCTCCAGCAGTCTGGCCTGTGGCAAATGTTGCTCCAGCAGCAAGATCAGCTAGATCTCGACCGCCTGCTGGCAGACATTCAAGCTCATAATTCCATTCAAGAAGATGACCAAACCATGCTCTCTCTGGAGGTACTGTAGTCTATGAGAACTGAACTGCATGTCCCCAGCGACCTCAGGTTCCTGGCTGTCGTAGAAAACTGGCTACTCGGCACTCTAGAACTAGAATTACAGGATGAAGTCGATTGGTCACGACAGGCCAGCCGACTGCGCTTGGTTTTAGTAGAAGCCTATTCAAACGTGGTGCGCCATGCCCATCGAGAACAACCCAATTTGCCAATCTTGGTGCGTCTAGAGCTAAAAGACCGCAATTTGCACTTAGAAATATGGGATCACGGCAAAGGCTATGATCTGTCTACCTATCTGCCTCCTACGCCTCAGGGGCAGCAAGAAGGAGGATACGGCTGGCTCATTCTCAACCGCTTGATGGATAGGGTAGAGTATCGCCTTCAGATCAATGGCCGCAATTGTCTAACGCTAGAGGCTGAGCTACCCCAAAAGGTTGAGGTTCTAGAGTAGAGATCGTGGTCTCTGCCCTCATTTCATCTCGATCGCCATCCATGTTTAAAGGCACTTTAAAGGCGTGAATCGTTGCGCAGCAGAGCTACACAACGATTCATATTAGAGGTCTATTGCTCAAGATATCGGCAAGATAAGGAAGCGCGAGCTGCCCCATGTAGGAGTTCTCAAAGCCTTACTTCTTGTTACGCAAACCTTGCTTGCGCAACAAGAAACTATTTTGAGCGCGATCGCCCTTCAAGCTGAAGGCAAATACTGGAAAAATTGTTTGGCAAGATTTTCGCCTAGAGAGTTCTGTCTAGAAATTTTGTCTAGCGGCTGTAGCGATCGGGGGAGAATTGAGAGGCGATCGGTCAGCCAGTTCAGCTCTAGGCCAGCTAAATTCTAAGTCGGCGAAGTCTAGGAATATTCTGGAAGCTCTACTCACTAGAAGCCCTACTAACGCAGACTAAACTGCTGGGTAGCTTCTATCAGGCAATCATCTAGTGCTCTTGCGCCATGTCCCGAATTAGAGGCAGTCTAGCATCAATATAGTCGCTCAGGATAGCGGCTTCACGAGTATCAAAGGTTCCTTGGACAGTCACTTGACGAATTAACCACTGCCTTAAGCTGCCGTCATCAAGCGCTAATGGCATATTTGTCCGAACTGTCTCAATCAGCGCCCAAAACCGTTGCATCATCGTCGGATTCATAGCGGTCTCTGCTTTTAAGGTTTTCTTTATATTCTCAAGATACCCTTATTCTCTTTCGGCGCAAACCCCCCGACACACAAGACGACATAAGGTTACTCAGACGCAATCTAGAGACAAGGATCTCAATGAAATAATTTATTCCTTAACAAATCCCTGACGACAGTACGTTCGCAATGGCTCCTGTCGGGGCGGTTGGGATAGGGCTGGGATTCTAAGGGACAAGTTCCGCACAGCCCATAAAGTCCCAGGTAGTGCTTCAAATGTGTTGTTGATTTTTTGAAAGGGGCGCTCCGCGCCCCTTTCAAAAAATCAACAACATGTCTAGAACATCACCAAGTCCCATAAACGGCATGACGAACCGCTAAACCTGCTTCAATTCAAGTCACAATTAAAGTGGTTTGAAGTGAAAATTTGGCATTGATTGAGCAAAGTCACTTTTGTAGATTAAACCGTTTGGGTTATGGAGTAAGGGTTGAGGGATATGGAGATTAAGCAGAGTTTTGTAGATGCGATCGGCAATACGCCCCTAATCCGGCTGAATAGCTTTAGCGAAGAAACCGGATGCAATATTTTAGGCAAGGCAGAATTTTTGAATCCGGGCGGCTCGGTCAAAGATCGGGCTGCGCTCTACATTATTAAGGATGCCGAAGAACGCGGTTTGCTCAAGCCAGGTGGCACAGTGGTTGAGGGCACTGCGGGTAATACGGGCATTGGTTTGGCTCACATTTGCAACGCCAAAGGCTACAAGTGCTTGATCATCATTCCCGAAACTCAGTCTCAAGAAAAGATTGATCTCTTACGGACTTTGGGAGCAGAAGTGCGGACAGTGCCTGCCGTACCTTACAAAGATCCCAATAATTACGTCAGGCTGTCAGGTCGGGTGGCAGCAGAAATGGAAAACGCCATCTGGGCAAACCAGTTTGACAACCTCGCCAATCGGCGTGCCCACTATGAGACAACAGGTGCCGAAATTTGGCGGCAAACTGACGGTACGGTAGATGCTTGGGTGGCCTCTACGGGCACAGGCGGCACCTATGCGGGGGTGGCAATGCTGTTGAAAGAGAAGAATCCTGACATTCGGTGTGTGTTGGCCGATCCAATGGGCAGCGCCCTCTATAGCTATGCCAAGACGGGAGAGATCTCTACTACAGGTAGCTCGATTACCGAAGGCATTGGCAATAGCCGCGTCACGGCAAATATGGAAAATGTACCGATCGACGATGCGATTCAGATTGAAGACCCAGAAGCTCTGCGAGTGGTCTATCAGCTATTGCGCCAAGATGGTCTGTTTATGGGCGGCTCAGTCGGGATTAATGTCGCTGCCGCTGTTGCCTTAGCTAAGCAAATGGGCAAAGGGCATACGATCGTTACGATTTTATGTGATGGTGGCGCACGCTATCAGTCACGGCTGTTTAACCCAGAATGGTTGGCCTCCAAAGGGTTAGCGATCGCTTAACAAATCAGCCCAGCAAAGCAACGTAGACCCTGAGTGGACATACGCAAACCCAAGGGGGATAGATTTGTATCACCTTGGCAGGTTAGGACAAATTTATCCCTAAAACCACTCATGTTTTAGATCAACTCAGGAATTACACAGGCATAAATTTTTATCGAGATGCTTCGATCTGTAGATTTTCCCTTGTCAAAACTTTTGCACCCTGGGTTTATTAAGTTAAGGGTGAGAGGTCTGTAAATTAACAATTTTGGCGATCGCCCCCCACAACGCTCACATGTTTAGCTATCGGGGTGTAGGCGCTGCCAATGACAAAATTGCGACTGATCGCCAACTCGTCCAGTCGAAGTTGTGAGGGTTCTATCTTCTCATCTGATTGGCTTGCCAAGTTATTCCCCTTCTACTTGGCGTTTAACCGAGAGATGCAGATTGTGCAAATCGGGGATGCCATGCATAAGCTCTATCCTGCGATCACCTTAAGTAATGCCCTAGAAGACTATTTCACGATCAAATATCCCGACATACCCGCTGAGTTTGCGGCAGCTTGTGAACAGGCAGATGCCCTGATTTTGCTGGAATCTCAGAATGGCGGCCTGCAATTTCAAGGACAGGCTATCTATGTTGCCTCGCTAGAGCTGATCTTTTTCTTGGGTGCGCCGCAAATCACCGATCTCAATATTCTGCGATCGCTAGAGGTCAAAGTTGCGCCGCCCAGCCGCAGTGCCACATCAGACTACCTGATGCTGCTGCAAGCCCGCACAACTCCCCTATCGGACTTGCGGCGACTTGCAGACAAAATGGCGGCTCAGCGCCAAGATTGGCAGTCTGCCCTAGCGCAAACAGAGCTATTCTCTGGCTTGTTTGAACAAACAGCCGATGCGATCGCCATTACCGACAATGCCACCAAGCTGCTAAAGATTAATGGAGCCTATGAAGCCCTGGCTGGATACCGCCGGGAAGAAGTTGTAGGCCAACCAATCGCGACACTGTTTGAGCTAGAGTCTAACCCAGAGATGCAGCAAGAGATGTGGCAGACGGTTGCCTTAGGACAGCTATGGCAGGGGCGATTGCTAAGCAAGCACAAAGATGGCTCCGTTTGTCTTCAGGAAACGACTGTTTTCCCTATACAAAACAAAGCAGGGCAACTGAAACACTATGTGTTCCAAATTTATGTTTCTCAAGCCCAGGCTGCTCAAGCGCAGGGTTCTTCGGCACGCGCCCTTGAGCGATCGGCCGCATCCGCTAAGCCTACCTTTGGCAAAGAAGAGTCTCAGAATTCACTCTCACTGTTTCAAGCCACTTTTGAGGCCACGGCCGATGGCATCTTGGTCACCAATACCAGGGGCTACACCCTCAATTTCAATCAAAAATTCGTCAATTTGTGGCAAATTCAGGATGCTGACTTGGTGATGCAGGAAGAGCCACAAATCTTTAAGTATGTGGCGCAATTTCTCAAGAATTCAGAGGTGTTTACCGATCGCATTCAAGATCTCTATGCCCAGCCTACTGTCGAAAGCCACGACATTCTGGAGCTACAGGACGGGCGCTTTTTAGAGGGGCGATCGCGTCCTCAGCATATGAATGATCAGGTCATTGGTCGGGTTTGGAGCTTTCAAGATGTCACCGAGCGGCAGCTTACCGAAGCCCGAATTCGCTATCAGGCGTCCCATGACTTGCTGACCGGATTGCCCAATCGCATGATGTTTAGCGATCGCCTAGCAGATACCCTCTTTCAGGCATCACAGAACCTGAGCCGTCTAGCAGTCATGTTCCTCGATCTAGATCGGTTTAAGCTAGTGAATGACTCTCTAGGCCATGCCGCAGGCGATCAGCTTTTGCAGGAGGTGGCGCGGCGGCTGAAAGCCTGCTTGCGAGAGAGCGACATGGTGGCGCGCTGGGCTGGCGATGAATTTACGCTGCTGTTACCCAACCTGCACAGCATTGAAGATGCCACGACGATCGCCCAAAAGATTCTATTAGCGCTACGGCCTGACTATGAGCTAGAAGGGCATACGCTGCATGTCAGCAGCAGCATCGGCATCGCCGTTTATCCTAATGATGGCGAAACAGCCGAAACGCTGTTAAAGAATGCTGATGCTGCACTGTATCGGGCTAAAGACGGCGGTCGCAACGGCTATCATCTTTACACTTCTACTCTCAATTCAGAGGCTTCTGAGTGGCTCACCCTCGAAAACCATCTGCATCGAGCCTTAGAGCGACAAGAGTTAATGCTCTACTATCAGCCTCAGGTGAATGTGGTGACGGGAAAAATTATCCAGATGGAGGCACTGCTGCGCTGGCAGCATCCTGACCTGGGTATTGTGTCTCCAGGCAAGTTTATCCCGATCGCCGAAGAAAACGGTCTGATTGTGCCAATTGGGGAGTGGGTACTCCGCACAGCTTGCGCTCAAACCTGCGCTTGGCAAGCCGCTGGTTTACCACCTATTTGCATGGCCGTTAACTTGTCAGCCCGACAACTCCGCGAACCCAAGCTGCTAGATATGATTGCGCGAGTCTTGCAAGAGACTCAGCTTGATCCACGCCATCTAGAGCTGGAAATTACCGAGACAACGGTGATGAAAAATGTCGAACGCACCTGTACGATTTTGCAAGAACTGCGGCGAATGGGAGTCTCCACGGCAATGGATGACTTTGGTACAGGCTATTCCTCATTGGGATACCTAAAAAAATTCCCGTTTCATACGCTCAAAATTGATCAGTCTTTTGTCAGAGATTTGAATACTGACCCCAATGATAAAGCGATCGTTGCAGCAATCGTGGCAATGGGTAGAGTACTCAATCTTCAGCTTGTGGCCGAAGGCGTAGAAACACAAGTTCAGAAGCATTCGCTGCTGTCTCTCGACTGTGAAGTGATGCAGGGCTATTTGTTTAGCCGTCCCCTGCCCGCCCAAGCCGCAACCGATTTATTAATCAGCCAAGCGCGAGGAGAAAAGTGTCCAGAAACCTAACGCATGATTTCTGTAATTTCTTATTTTTTTATTCTTTTAGTGTGAAAATTCCGTTAGCTACTGCCGATCGCCACTCACGCGGGTTAACATAAATATTAGCAATACTTCGCAATGTCCAAGTATTGATGTTGAATTAATGCTTCTCATGGACCAAAGTCCATTACCCCACAGGTTATTCATCCACAGTAAATTCACTCCCTAACCTGGTGAGTTTTGTCTCAATGAGCCTTATGCCTCAGTGAACATTGCCTCCCAGCGCGGGGGAGACAATAGGAGGTCGTCGTGCTTACCCAGGAAAAACAGTTTTACCTGACAGAATTGGCTGGCTTAAATCAGATGAAGTGGGAGCTGACTCAGCTTCCAGCTATTGACTTAGGCGACTACATTGTAGAACTGCCACCAGAGCAAAGGGCGATCGCCTTTCGGCTACTGCAAAAAGACAAGGCTACCGATGTTTTTGAGTATTTACCGCCTGACATTCAAGAAGAGCTGATTAGTTCGCTACATGCTGCGGATGTGCGGCAGCTCATTGACACCATGCGACCTGACGATCGGGCTGAGCTATTTGATGAGTTGCCCGCTCGCATCGTTCGTCGCCTTCTAGAACAAATTAGTCCGACTGAGCGAGAGGTGACTGCCATCATTCTGGGCTATCCAGAGGGCACGGCAGGACGGGTCATGACCACCGAGTATGTGCAGCTGCGCCAGGGGCTAACGGTAGGCGAAGCGCTCGAAAAAATTCGGCAGACCGGACAGGATAAGGAAACTATTTATTATGCCTATGTCACCGATGACAAACGTAAGCTGGTGCAGGTCGTTTCTTTGCGACAGCTTTTATTCTCTATTCCGACTGCGCTGATTAAAGATATTGCTAGCGAACGCGTCCTGAAAACCTATACCGAAACCCCACAGGAAGAAGTGGCGCAGTTGATGAAGCGCTATGACCTGATCGCGCTACCCGTGGTCGATCGCGAAGATCGTCTAGTCGGCATTGTCACGATCGATGACGTAGTGGACATTCTGGAAGAAGAAGCCACTGAAGATATTCAAAAGCTGGCGGGGGTCAGCGGCGGCGATGAAGCGGCGCTATCTCCTCCCGGCGTGACGCTCCGCAAGCGGCTTCCCTGGCTGATGGCCAATATGGCGCTCTACATTGGCGCAGCGAGTGCGATCGCCCCCTTCCAGCAGGTGATTGCTCTAGTGCCTGTACTGGCTGTGGTCATGCCCATTTTATCGAATGCCAGTGGCACAGTCGGCATTCAGGCGCTCTCGGTGACGGTGCGAGGATTGGGAATTGGCGAAGTGACTGTAGCAGATACGCTAAAGATCCTCCGCAAAGAGCTTTTGGCAGGCATGGGAACGGCGATCGCGCTGGGGGTAGCCCTAAGCCTACTTTCTCTGATCTGGGCTGTGCCGTCTGAGCGCTGGGTTGCGCTGATTGCCGGACTGGTTATGATGATTAATGTGGTGGTGGCTGCCAGTCTAGGTACCTTGCTGCCTATGGGTTTGAAGCGGCTAGGTTTAGATCCGGCGCTCATTAGCGGGCCATTACTCACGACTACACTGGACTCGGTCGGGTTCTTGACCTTCTTGAGTCTAATTTCACTAGCACTGAAGTTCTTAGGCTGAACCTCAACATGATCCCTAGATTTTTGAATCGAGGAGGCGTAGCCTCCTCGATTCAAAAATCTAGCTTTATGCAATTTGCGATCTTTAGCTAGGTCTGAGAGTAACAACGCTATAGGCGTCAGGCGATAGGTATTGACGAGCAGCGGCCTGTAGATCTGCCGTGCTGAGCGCCTGAATGCGGGATGGATATTCGATCGCAGGAGTTAAATCTCCTATAACGGCCTGGTAATAGCCATAAATGCTGGCTCGATCGCTAGGGGTTTCGTTGCCAAAGACATAGCGATTTGCCACCAGCGTCCGCACCCGCTCTAGCTCCAGTTCAGAAATTAACTCGGTGTGAAGGTCGCGAATATGCTGAGCGATCGCCGCTTCCACGACAGGCAGATTTTCGCTAGGCAACTGAACTGCGATATAGAACAGTCCCTGTTGGGTATAGGTCATGTTACTAACAGAGATGGAAGAGATCAGATTACGCTCTTCCCGCAGATCCCGAACCATACGAGCGGTACGTCCGCGTCCCAAGATAGAAGACAGCACATCCAGAGCATAGGTCTGCGGCAGATCTGCCATGCCAGGAACGCGCCACATCATCACGAGCCGTGCCTGTTGTAAACTATCGTCAATATATTCAGAACGACAGATTTGGGCAAAGGGCGCTTCTGGGCTAACGTCCGGTAGATCGACGTAGTGGGCAGCAGGTCGGTTGTTATGGGACTGCGCTGTCTCAAATCCTTCTGCGACAATTTCAATTAAGCGCTCGACCGGAAGGTTGCCGACAACTGCCGCCGTCACAGACTGAGGCCGATACCAAATGCTGTGAAAATCTCGCATCTGCTGAGGCTTGAGGCTTTCAATCACCGCAGCAGGGCCTAGAACAGGACGACGATAGGGGAGGTGCTCAAAGGCCGCCTCCATAGAGCGATAAAAAGTGCGCCGACGCGGATTATCTTCCGATCGCCTAATCTCTTCCAGCACCACAAATCGCTCTCGCTCGAATGCCTCATCAGGAATGGCTGCATTGAGGACAACCTCAATTTGATGCGGTGCCAAGGCTGCAAAGTCTTGAGGCGCTGTCGTGATGTAGTAATGCGTGTAGTCTTGGCTAGTCGCGGCATTGGTGACTGCGCCGCGCTGCTCGATTCGCCGCTCAAACTCTCCACTTTGCAGTCGGGCAGTGCCCTTAAAGATCATGTGCTCTAAGAAATGCGCCATGCCGTTGATTTCGTCTGTTTCAACAGCAGAACCCACAGCCAGCCAGAGGCTGAGATTGACTGCCTCAACGGGCATCTGTTCAGCAACGATCGTCAGCCCATTGGGGAGGCGATGCAGCGTGGGCGCATTCAGGCGAGAAACAGGAGACTCCGTTAGGGTAGAGGTCATGCAATTATTAGGGTGACCGAAACTTTCTTCAACTATCTTAATCAATTTGGCTCTAATCCATCCAGCCAATATCCACTTCGGCAATCTTACCGCTGGATTTCTCAGAAGGCATATCGGGTAGGCCGCTAGGTTGAGTTGGGTGCTCTAGGATTTTCTGGAGAGCACGTTCGCGATGGGGAAGATCGCGTCCCGGCATGGGTACAATTCCCCGTGAGGCAGACTGAGTTTGCACGTAGCTTTCTAGACCTGGCTCGGGGGCTTTGGGCTGAGGTAGCGGTTTAAGTGCCGCAGGTTTGGCTGCTTGAGCCGTAGGTTGCGTGCGCGCCAAAGCCGGAGATGGTGCAGTCTGGAGCGGTGCAGCTGCCGCTGTCTGAGCTTTAGCCTTGAGCGTCTGATTTTCTTCTGATAGCTGCAAAATCACAGTTCTGGCTTCTTCTAGCTCAGCCTTAAGCTGATGGATCTGGGGCGCAGCCTGAGCTTCATCCTTCAGCGTTTGGCTGATCTTTGCCTGGGCTTGGGCTTGGGCTTGCAGTTGGTCAATTTCCTGCTGTAGCGCTTGCATCTGCTGCTGCGCCGTTTGCTGTTCGGCAGCGAGAGTCGCTTGCATTTGGGCGATCGTTTCTTCTAGGTCAGCTTTCGTAGGGGTGCCTCGTCGGTGAGGAGAAGCGTCAACTTCGGGGGATTCTGGCGTTGTTTCGGGTGTGACGGTAGGTGAAGGTGCTGCTGTCGCTTCTGGAGTTACCTCCGCCTCTGGGGCCTCCTCTGAAGCTGCCTCAGGAAGGGTTTCGGGTGTCTCTTGGGATGCTGCTGTGGGCTTCTTCGCCTCTTCACGTAATAAGTCTGACAATCGTTTCCGCGCCATTAATCTTTCCGCTCCTAGTAATATGCTGCTAACTCAAAAGGCGATCGGGAAACCTGAATCGATCGCCCGTTAGCCTATTTGTTTGAGAACCCTTAAAGTCACGCTGCTCTGTAGCGTCTTTTCTTTACAGTGCCCCTTTATCCTTATCTTCCTTCTACTGTGTCCTCTTTCAATACTGTCTTTCAGCTTATATTGTCTTCCAGTCTTGCCGGATTTCTTCGACAACTCGCCGATAATCTGCCATAGCTTCTGTTTTATTTTTGCCACGCCATTGAAAAATAGAGGTGCCTTCTAGGGCAGAGCGTTCATGGGCTTTGTAAGAGCGCACGAAGGTTTGGCAAACTGGAACTCCTACTTCTTGTAAAGTCTTTTGGGCTTCTGAAGCCTCTGCCAAGCTGCGCGGATCGACGCGTGTGAGCAGCACCCGATGGCAAACGCCTGAAGGCAGAACCACTTGCTTGACGGTATCGATTAGAGCCGATAAGTCCATAGGTGCGGGTGGGCTGGGGAGCAGCAGATAATCGGCCATCGGCAAAACCGCAGCCAATGCACTAGAGCTAAGGGCAGGGGGAGTGTCAACCACAATGAGCTGATAGTCGGTGATTTGCCGAAGATGACCCAGCAATAGTGGATCGGTTGATTTGGTTAAATCAAACCCCATCGGCTTAGGGCTGCGATCGATCCACCAAGAGGCTGAACCCTGGGGATCGGCATCGACCAACAGCACAGAATCGGTTTCGGCAAAGGCTGCCGCCAGATTAACGGCAGTAGTTGTTTTGCCAACGCCACCTTTACCGTTAAACACCACTAGGATTTTGGGAGAAATCTGGGGGAGAACTTTTGAGGAGACCGATCGCACCACAGAACCACTCCTTAAAGACACGCTTGAGAAAAATACCTTGAGCCATAACCTGAGCCATGTTTTGTTGCAGATGCGGCAACTGCTGCGTCAGATTAAGGCAGAGGAGTCCTGTAACCAAACTCTAGGATATGAGCCGCAGTCTGCTGGGGCTGCTCTAAATGAGGTACATGACCGCATTGAGCAATCCAAATAAGCTGACTGCGCGGAATAGCCTGATGCAAACGCTGAGCATCTTGAATGCCCAAAATCCGATCGTTCTCTCCCCACAAAATCAGCGTTGGCGGCTGAAGCTGCGACAGCTTCGTTTTGAACGATCGATAGCCGCCACTTTGCGTAAAGGCAATGAGCGACTGCTGCCAGCCTGCTTCTTCTAGATGCAGCGCTGCACAGTGCAGCGCATCGGCTGAAGCCAAGCTGGGATTGTGATAAGCCTTGAGGCTAATATTTTGCCGGACTTTAAGGCTGCGCAAAAAGGCCGTAGCCCATTTGCCAATCGGTTGCGTGATTAGCTGGCTGAGGGGAAATCCGCCTCTGAAGCCAGCGCTGTCAATAAGCACAAGCTGTCGAACTGCCTCGGGATAGGTGAGAGCAAAATCGATCGCCGCCGCCCCCCCCATAGAAGCTCCTACCAAAACCACAGGTTCTGCAATGAGCGTTTTCCAGCAGTGATACAGATGAGTTTTGATGGCAAGCGGGGTAACGGCAATCTGGGGCGATCGCGCCGTAAAGCCAAACCCCAGAAGATCGATCGCCCAGGTTTCAGCTTGCTCTGCCAGCAGCGGGATGAGGCGGCGAAACTCAAATATTGAGCTATCGAACCCATGCAGGAGGAGCATTGGCGCGCAACTTTTACCCTGCCCTGCTTTGTCCTGTCCTTCTTGACCCCGATGGCCTTTGCCGAAGTGAAGATAGGCCGTCGCAATCGAGCTTGCGCTGAGCGGCGTAGAAATGTCTTGACACTCTATCTGCTGGGCAATTGCGATCGAGGTAGGTTCTGTGAGCTGCTGATAAGGAATAGAAAGGAGCCGAGATGTCACCGTCGTAAATTCCAGAGCGTAAATTCCAGCGTGTCAAGTCTCAGAGTATCACTCCTCTCCCTATCCTTTAGCGCTCCATGTCCCGCCTGAGTGCAGTCAAATTTTATGAATCAGGTTTATGGCTTAAATCGCTCACCCATAAATTTGAGGGAAGTTCGCTCCGCCCACCTCCAAAAATTTATATTCAAATTAAGCAATGTCACTGACTGATCATCTAAATCTAATCTTTTGACAAGTAATCTGTTCCTTTATACGGGCTAATGTCAATATGGTTCTAAGTAGTTCTTGGGAGATATCCCAAATTGCGATCGATCGCCTCTAGCGACAGTAGCAACCTCAGTTCCATTAGGGTCTTCCAGCTTCATCCGCATCATTCTTTCATCTGCACCTTCATCTACACCTTTTGTTGGGAGTTAGGCATCTACATGAATTCAGTCCGCCCTTCCCTCATCAGCCTTCTAAGCCCAAAGCATGATCACCCAATCCATCCCAGAGCAGGGATTGCGCCCTCAGTTCACCCTAAAGCCGCTCACTGAAAAGTTTTGGTGGCAGTTTCTTCCAGCAGGACTAGCAACCCTAATCGTCGTCACTCTGTTTCAGTCGGGCATTTGCCAGCCCATAGAAGTGTTTGTGCATTCTGCACTGCATTTCAACCCGCCTCAGCCCCGAGCGCTACAAGACTGGTTTTGGATGGCGCTGCTGCTGCTGGGGCTAGGCTTGGGCGGATGGCTACCGCAATGGCGATTTCGCTATCAGCTCATGACCTGGCTGTCTTTGTGTGTCGGCTGGGGTGGGCTAGGGTGGTTGCTAAAAACGAGCGGCTATCCTGTTCCAGTCACGCCCCCAATGCTGCTCTTTGGGCTATGTGGCAGCGCCGTTACCCTAGCAGAGTCTGTGCGAACCTATCTGCTGCTGCGTCAGAGCGAAAAGCGCTATGCCCTAACCCTATGTGGCACCAACGAAGGATTGTGGGATTGGAATTTACGCACCGATCGCATTGATTTTTCATTGCGCTGGAAAGAAATGCTGGGCTATGCCGAAGCTGAGATTGGCGATCGCCCCGCCGAATGGTTCAGCCGCCTCCACCCCATTGATGCCGAAGCCGTCAAGCTGGTCTTGGCCGAGCATCGCCAAGGAGTAACTCCGCACCTAGAATGCGAGTATCGGCTATTGCATCGCGATGGTTCCTATCGCTGGATGCACAACCGAGGGCTGGTGGTGCGCGATCGCTGGGGCAAGCTCGAACGCATTGTCGGCTTTCAAACTGACACCACCGATCGCCGCGAGGCCGAGGCAGCGCTGCACCGCAGCACCTTCTACGATGCTTTAACAGAATTGTCCAATCGGGCAGGCTTTATTCATCGTTTGCAGCAGGCGATCGACGATGCTCAGGTGCATTCAAGCCTATCGTTTGCTGTGCTGTGGCTAGATATTGACCAGTTCAAACTGGTGAACAATAGCCTGGGAAATGCTTTGGGCGATCGCCTCTTGGCGGCTGCTGCTCAGCGGCTTAAGTCTTTTTTGCAGCCCGAAAACACAGTAGCGCGGCTGGGGGGCGATGAGTTTGCCGTTCTGCTGTCTCAAGTCCAGTACGCTAGCGAAGCAACTCATCTGGCAGAGCGACTCCAGCAGCTTTTGGCGCTGCCGTTTAATCTTGACGGGCGCGAAGTTTTTATTACGGTGAGCATCGGCATTGTTCTCAGCTCGGCCCATTACACCCAAACTGAGCCGCTACTGCGCGATGCGGATACGGCTATGCATCGGGCTAAGGCTCTAGGCAAAGCCCAGTACCAAGTCTTTGAACAGACAATGCGGACGCGAATGCTGTTGAAGCTTCAGTTGGAAAACGATTTGCGGCGGGCGATCGCCCAAGGGGAGCGACAGGCCAATATGGTTGGCGTTGTCCCCGCCCATTTGTCCCCCACTCATTTTTCTCCATCCTGGTTTCAGGAGGATTCGGCTCAGGCCAGCACTTGGCAAAAAAGTCCGGCTCCAGCCAGCACCTGGCAGGGGAGTCCTTGGCTAGAGGCGCTCCCTGAGTCTCGATCGCCAGCTTCAGAGCTGACCTCAGAGCTAAAGGCCGATTTGGCAGGCGTTGCTCAAGAGCTACAGCTTTTCTACCAGCCGATTATCTGTCTGACCACCGGACTAATTGTTGGCTTTGAGGCGCTAGTCCGCTGGAAGCACCCAGAACGCGGATTTTTGCCGCCTGCTCAGTTTATTCCGGTAGCTGAGGAAAGCGGATTGATTATTCCTTTGAGCTGGTGGATTTTGCGATCAGCTTGCCATCAGATGCAGCAGTGGCTCACCGCTTTCCCAGAGCAAAGCTTCCTGTCGCTCAGCGTCAATCTCTCTAGCCGCCAGTTCGCCATGCCGGGTCTGACAGAGCAAATTCGGCAGGTGCTGCGAGAGACTAAGCTAAACCCCGCCAACCTCAAGCTAGAGCTAACTGAAAGCATGGTGATGGAAAATGCAGCTTGCGTCGTGGATATGCTCTATCAGCTACGCGCCTTGGGGATTGGTATCGCCATCGACGACTTTGGCACAGGCTATTCTTCCCTTAGCTATCTGCCTCGCTTTCCGATTAATACTCTGAAAATTGATCGATCGTTTGTCAGCCAAATGGATAGCTGTATTGACAGCCTTGAGATCATTCGTACTATTCTAGTATTGGCTCACAATTTGGGAATTGATGTCACGGCAGAAGGAGTAGAAACGCAAGAGCAGCAGGATCAGCTTCTGGCTATGCAGTGCGAGTTCGGGCAGGGGTACTTCTTTTCAGAGCCTCTGGATGTAAGAGCCATCACCCAATTATTAGAGCGTCAGCAGCCGTTTGGCGGTGCTATGCCAGAAGGTTCTTAGCCAACCCAATCTAGCCAAAGCGAGACTACAAGCTGATTACAGTGCCCATTCATCCATTTGAACGGGCGCATTTTCTATGGGACTAGCCCTTAATTTCAGAGTCAGGGATTTCGACAATTTTCAAAAACTTTACAAAAATTTACATTTCGGAGAGGTTTTCCGCAGGATTTCACAGGCTTTCCACAGGTGACTAAAAGTTTTCCACAGGGTAAGGCAGAGTTTTCCACAGGGCGTAACGGTACAGCCTATGCTTGCAGACTTATTGGGGAATACCTGCCTCTAGCCGCCTCAGTGCTCAAACCCCTCTACCTTTGTTAACTTGTGTAAAGAAAATTGCCCTCAAACCCTGATTCTTTCGTGGGTGCCCTTTACACTTCCGCAGGATTGTTTACAGTTTTGGCGGTCATAATGCTTCTTCCTAATGGCGCAAAATCATGCGACCTACTATATTGAAAGCGCTCTGACTTAAGTCACCCTTCCCCAAGCCTCACAGGTCAACGGATGGGTTAAGGCTGGGGTTAGATTTAGCGCTGCTTTTGCTGCTGTAGCGATCGCATAGCTGGCCCGTTCAACCGGGTTCTGTTTTCCAAAAATAAACAACGGCTTTAGAACATGCTGTTCGATCGCCATTTGCCCTATAGTCAGTCATTCGCCCAATACGAGGTTCTCATGCACGCAACCGTCAGCATCCTGGCAGAAATTCCTGAAGAACTCCACGAGTCGCTCCAGAGCTACCTGGAAACCCATCCTGATTGGGATCACGATCGCGTTTTTTGCGCTGCCCTTTCCCTATTTTTGCTGCAAAACGGCAGCAGCAACACGCCGGATGCGTCCCGCAGCTACCGTCGGGCGGCTCGGGTCTATCTAGACACGCTGTTCAAACATGCGGTCTAAGCCCGGAAGCCTCGATCGAGAAACCTCACTCCAGAAGCCTCGCTCCAGAAGCTGCCGCTTAGACAACCCTAAAATCTGCCTGCTAAAGAAATAGCGCATAGGAATTCAAGACAGCACCCGATTGGCATCCGATCCGCATATTCCTAACGACTTGTAAAATTCCTGGCTGGCTGCGGGTCGAAAAAGCTTAAGATCTTCCGGTACTTCAGATCTCTCGTTCAGTGGATGAGAGAGCCGTTCAACAAGAGTTCGATCCATGACATACCTCTGGTTCAAAGCATTTCATCTTGTGGGTGTGGTTGCCTGGTTTGCAGGACTGTTTTATCTGCCCCGGCTGTTTGTTTACCATGCAGAGGCAAACGAGCAGCCAGAGGCAGTCCGCACTGTACTCCAGCAGCAGTATCAAATCATGGAAAAGCGCCTCTACCGCATTATCATGACGCCTGCGATGGTGCTAACCGTGGCGATGGCGATCGCCATGGTGATTGTGGCTCCCGATCTTTTAAAGGAACCCTGGCTGCACATTAAGCTGGGGCTAGTGGTGGTTTTGCTGGGGTATCATCACTTTTGCGCTCGGCTAATGAAAGAAATGGCGGCGGGTCAGTTTCGGTTTACCGGGCAGCAGTTTCGCTGGTTCAACGAATTCCCAACGGTGCTATTTGTCATTATTGTGATGCTGGCAGTATTTAAAAACAGCTTCCCAACCTCAGCTGCATCTTGGAGTGTGTTTGGCATGATCGTGGCGATGGCCGCGATTATTCAGCTCTATGCTCGCAAGCGCCGCTTAGAGAAAGAGCGGCTGGCCGCCAGCTCAAATCAGTCGGATGAGATGGCGGACGGACTGGGTGCAAAAGGCTCAGCCTAGCCCAATATTTAGCCTCTGTATTTTGAGCCGCAATCGCTCAACCTACTGAACTGCCCCATTCTTGTAGGGCGATCGCCACACCTTTTTGTAAATCTGCATCTAAATTGTTTTGAGCCGCAATCGTCCGCAGAATTTCCTGGGTCGTTTGTGGCTCAAGTTGTTTGACGGATCGAAAGATCTGATGATTCAGGTGCAGAACGCCCAAGGTATCGAGTTGCTTGAGAGCCGCGATCGCATGGAGCCTAACGCTGGCGCTAGGGTCTGCCAAAAGCTGAATCAGAGCCTCTAGAGCTTGAGGCTGCTTAAGCTGTCCTAAGCTCAGAGCGATCGCCTGCTTGCCTCGATCGGTTTGGGCAATTGCATGGTCAGATTGCAGCAGGTCTAAAAGAATTTGGGTCGCTTGTCGCTTGGCCTCAGCAGACTCTACTCGTCCCAAGACGGTAAGGCTCTCTTGGCAAATGAGCAAATCACGCTGCAAATTCAAAAATTCCTGAAGGCGATCTAGCGCATCTGGCGTGCCAATTCGTCCTAATGCCCGAACGGCTTCTATTTGAAGGGGCAGGGCATGGGGCGATCGCAGCACCTCAAACAAGGCAGCTACGGCAGGTTGGCCGATGCGTCCTAGAGCGATCGCACTCTGCTGACAGACTTCTAAGTTCAAATCCCAGAGCAAGGGCTTAAGCCGATCGGTTAGCTCCTCAGGGTGTTCATAAAGGGCAGCTTGTAGCCCTAGCGTTGTGACCGCCGACTGACGCACCTTGGCAGCAGGGTCATGCAGAGCTTTGAGCAAAGCCGCAGAAATTTGAGGATGTTGAAAATGGCTGAGGGCATCGATCGCTGCTACCCGCAAAGCCACTGACTCGTGCTGCATCGCCTCTAGCAATGACGGCACCACATCAGAATGGCGAATCTGAGCCAAAGCTTGCACCCCCAAACCGTAGGTTGAGGGTTGGCTGAGCAAAGTTTGCAAAGGGGCGATCGCCTCGGTACCCATTTGCGTCAGCGCAGCGGTTGCCATTGCGGCCACGTCTTCGCTGGCAGTCGTGCGAATGAGGTCAACCAGAGCTGTCATGGCTTCAGGATGCTTGAGGCTGCCCAAGATGCGAGCAATGAACCAGGTCAGTTCCCAGTCTTCTTCGGCTTCCGCTTGCAAAAGGCTAACGAGGGGGGCGATCGCCGCTTCGCCAAAATCAGGGATGGTCTTAGCCATGTCCCAGCGGCGCTGAAAGTCACCTAGCTTGAGATGGGCTAATGCGGTCGAGAGAGCGGCAGAGGGCAGGGTAGAGCGATCGGATTCATCGAACATGCCTATTAGCCAAGAAGTAGGAATAAAAGACCTGCAAGAATTCTTTAAATTAATTCACGATTCTCTACAGGGAAAATGGCGGATGGCTGAGCAGATGGCTCAAAGGTCGAAACCATCGGCTTAATCAGCATTCTACCGTCCGAAATCCCTGGCCGAAATCCCCAATGGATATGCACTCAGGTTTTCTAACCCCATTGAATGCAAAATCTACATTTTTTTATACGAAAAAAGTATACGCCTTAAACTTTTGTAACTAACGCTACGAATACTTCTCTTGAATATCCCTAACCTAACAACAAATCGGATCTAATGCGGCAATCGTCGTCCTAGACCAGGAGAAAACCTCTGTGACTAGTGTGATAGCTAACCAAACTGCCAGTCTGAATAAGTTTGAAAAGCTCAAAGCTGAGAAAGATGGTCTGGCGCTCAAGCAAGAACTAGACCACTTTGCTCAGATTGGCTGGGAAGCCATGAATGAGACCGATCGCGATCACCGCCTCAAATGGTTGGGCATCTTTTTTCGCCCTGTCACCCCCGGCAAGTTCATGATGCGGCTGCGGCTGCCCGCAGGCATTCTGACCAGCCAGCAAATGCGGGTATTGGCAGAAATCGTGCAGCGCTACGGCGAAGACGGCAACGCTGACATTACCACACGCCAAAATTTTCAGCTTCGCGGTGTGCGAATTGAAGATGTGCCAGATATCTTCCGCCGCCTTAAAGCGGTTGAGATGACCAGCATTCAGTCGGGTATGGATAATGTTCGCAACATTACAACCTCACCAATCGCTGGGCTGGATGCTGATGAGCTGATGGATGTGCGTCAGTTGGTTCACCAGGTGCAAGACATGATTACCAATCATGGCGAAGGCAACCCAGAGTTTACCAACCTGCCGCGCAAGTTCAATATTGCGATCGAAGGCGGGCGCGACAACTCCATTCACGCCGAAATCAATGACATTGCTTTCGTGCCTGCTTTTAAGGATGAGCAGTTTGGCTTTAATGTCTTGGTTGGCGGGTTCTTCTCTGCCAAACGCTGCGAAGCTGCCATTCCTATGAATGTTTGGGTGGCTCCCGCAGCGGTAGTTACACTCTGCCGTGCCATTTTGGAAGTGTATCGCGACCACGGTCTGCGTGCCAATCGCCAAAAGGCACGCCTGATGTGGCTGATCGACGAGTGGGGTCTAGAAAAATTCCGCTCAGAGGTAGAGCAACGGCTCGGTACCCCCCTGCCAACAGCGGCTGAAAAAGACGAAATGGATTGGGACAAGCGCGACCACATAGGCGTATTTCCCCAGAAACAGGCTGGACTCAACTACGTGGGCTTGCATGTGCCTGTAGGGCGGCTGTTTGCCGACGATATGTTTGAGCTGGCTCGACTGGCAGAAGTTTACGGCGATGGCGAGATGCGGCTGACGGTTGAGCAAAATCTCATCATTCCCAATGTTCCAGATTCCCGACTTGAGGCATTGCTGCAAGAGCCGATTTTGGAGAAGTTTTCGGTTGCCCCCACTTCTCTGGCGCGATCGCTCGTGTCTTGCACAGGCGCTCAGTTCTGCAATTTTGCCTTGATTGAAACTAAGAATCGGGCGCTTGCCTTGATTCGAGAGTTAGAGACTGAAGTGGAGTTGACTCGACCTGTGCGCATTCACTGGACGGGTTGCCCCAACTCTTGCGGCCAGCCCCAAGTGGCCGATATTGGCTTCATGGGCACAAAAGTCCGCAAGGATGGCAAAGCGGCTGAAGGGGTCGATCTGTTCATGGGCGGCAAGGTGGGCAAAGAGGCTCACTTGGGCACCTGCGTCCAGAAAGGAATTGCCTGCGACGACCTCAAGCCCGTCCTCAAAGATTTGCTGATTGAGCAATTTGGCGCTCGTAGCAAGAGCTGAAATTTCAGAACGGTGCAATTGTTACGTTCTCCCAGGTCGATTTGAGAGAGACAGGCGTAAGTCTGAGATCTCGATCGCTCCCCAGAGCTTTATGCCTTAACAGCACCCCTTAGCAACCTATTCAACTGAGAAGCAGTAAATTATCCTATGTCAAAACTGACCCGACGCAATTTTCTAGTCACAGCCGGAGCCGCTACAGCCGCCACAGCCTTTATGCATGGCTGCACCTCTACGGCATCCAACACAGCTGCCAGCCCCGCAGCAGCGGGCGGAGCTTCTCCTAGCCCTGTCTCAAATGGCGATGTGCCAGAAACCGCTACGGCAAAACTGGGCTTCATTGCCCTCACAGACTGTGCTGCCCTAGTCGTGGCTCTAGAAAAGGGCTACTTTGCCAAATATGGCATGACCGATGTTTCTGTTGCCAAACAAACCTCTTGGGCTGTTACCCGAGACAATTTGGAGCTAGGTTCAGCCAATGGCGGCATTGATGGTGCCCATATTTTGTCGCCCATGCCCTACCACATGGCTTCGGGCAAAACCAAAAACAACCAACCGTTGCCCATGTATATCTTGGCGCGACTGAACACCGATGGTCAGGGCATTTCGCTCTCCAATGAGTTCAAAGACTTGAAGGTTAGTACAGATAGCTCTTTGCTTAAGTCTGTGGTTGAGCAACGCAAGGCGGCCGGAGAAAAATTTAAGGCGGCTGTGACTTTTCCAGGTGGTACCCACGACCTATGGATGCGCTACTGGTTAGCAGCAGGCGGCATCAACCCGACTACAGATGTCGATATCGTTGTGATTCCTCCGGCGCAGATGGTGGCCAACATGGAGTCGAACACAATGGATGCCTTCTGTGTGGGGGAACCGTGGAATGAGCGCCTAGTCACCAAGAAGTTGGGCTATACCGCAGTGACGACAGGCGAACTGTGGAAAGGGCATCCTGAGAAAGCCTTCACGATGCGGGCTGACTGGGTAGACAAAAATCCCAAGGCTGCCCAAGCCATGCTGATGGCCGTTCAAGAAGCCCAGATTTGGTGTGATGACGATGCCAACAAGCAGGAAATGTGCGAAATCCTTTCAAAAGACAAATATGTCAAAGCTCCGGCAAAGGATATTTTGGAGCGATCGAAGGGCAATTTCGACTTTGGCGATGGGCGCACTCTAGAAAAGAGCGATTTGCTGATGAAGTTCTGGCGCGAATCAGCATCCTTCCCCTTCAAGAGCCACGACACCTGGTTCGTCACAGAAAATATCCGCTGGGGCAATATGCCTGAAAGCACTGATGTCAAGAAGCTGGTAGATGCTGTCAACCGCGAGGACATCTGGAAGGCTGCGGCCAAAGCGATCGGTCAATCGGATGCTATCCCCGCAAAAGACACGCGCGGCGTTGAGACTTTCTTCAACGGCACCAAGTTTGATTATGAGAAGCCTGCTGACTATCTGAAAGAACTCAAGATCAAGAAAGCCTAGGTCTTTTGCAGGCGGGAGAGAGCATGCCTCTTTCCCGCCTCAGCAAAACTGAGCAAAAAGTAGCTTTAGCAACCATAGCGCTGAAATTAAGACCCTAGCCTAGAGAGAAGGCTTCAGATCCGACTTCGCAAGCTTACTACCCGAGTTTTACCCATGACAACGACGATCTCCCGACCCAGTTCTCCCTCTAAGACTTCGCTGGCGCTGAGCAAAGTCTGGCAGGCCATCTTTCCCCCCGCCCTTTTCATTGGCGTGGTGCTTACCGTTTGGCAACTGCTGTGTCTCAGTGAAGACTCAGCTTTGCCAGGGCCGATCAAGGTCATCGCTCAAACCGTTGATCCTTATCTCACGAACCCATTTTTTGATAATGGGGGCACCGACAAAGGATTGGGCTGGCAGATTTTGATCAGCCTCCAGCGGGTGTTGATGGGCTATGCGATCGCCGCCATTGTGGGCGTGGCTGTCGGAGCCGTGGTTGGAGGTGTTCCTTTTGTCCGCAAAGGGCTTGACCCCATCATTCAGGTTTTGCGGACTGTGCCTCCTCTCGCCTGGATGCCTCTGGCGCTCTTATTTTTCCAAAACAACGATCGCGCCGCGATCTATGTCATTTTCATTACTGCCGTCTGGCCGATCATTATCAATACGGCGTTGGGCGTACAGCAGATTCCCAGCGACTACAAAAACGTCGCGCGTGTACTGCAACTCTCTTTGCCAGAGTATGTCATGAACATTTTGGTTCCGGCGACGGTCCCTTATGTGTTTTCGGGGCTGCGGATTGGCATCGGTCTATCTTGGTTGGCGATCGTTGCGGCAGAAATGCTGAAGGCAGATGGTGGCATTGGCTTCTTTATCTGGGATGCCTACAACGCCGGAAACGACAACAGCACCAGTCAAATTATTCTGGCGATCGTCGTCGTTGGCTTGGTGGGGCTACTGCTCGACAAGATTGTGGCTTGGGTCGGTCGCTTGGTTGCTCCGGGTGAGCAGAGATAGAAAACTAGCCCGCTCTCTTTACTTCTCTCTAGTCGCTGCGTAGCCTACATCTGCGTCGCTTACATCCTTCATTCCCTCTCCTGAGCTTATGTCTACTCCTGCATTTGTTGAAGTTGATAGCGTCGATCGCATCTTTGCTCTCCCAAACGGCGGCGAGTATGTGGCCATTAGAAACATTGACCTGAAGATTCAGAAGGGCGAGTTTGTCTCGCTCATTGGGCATTCGGGCTGCGGCAAGTCTACGCTGCTCAACATTATTGCCGGACTCGATCGCGCTTCTTCAGGCGGGGTGGTTTTAGAGGGCAAAGAAGTCACCCAGCCTGGGCCTGATCGCATGGTGATCTTCCAAAACTACTCGCTGCTGCCTTGGCGAACGGTACGACAAAATATTGCCCTAGCCGTAGATGCAGCGCTCAAGCATCTGCCCAAGCAGGAGCGACATGAGATCATCGAGCATCACATTGATCTAGTGAACCTGCGGCCTGCCGCCGACAAGTTTCCCCATGAGCTGTCCGGGGGCATGAAGCAACGGGTGGCGATCGCTCGTGGGCTGGCGCTGCGACCCAAGCTGCTGCTGCTAGATGAACCCTTTGGGGCGCTCGATGCGCTGACCCGAGGCAACATGCAGGAAAAGCTGATGCAGATCTGCCAGGAAAACGAAGTGACGGCAGTCATGGTGACGCACGACGTCGATGAGGCGCTGTTGCTGTCCGATCGCGTAGTCATGCTGACCACTGGCCCTGAAGCCCACATCGGTCAAATCCTGGAGGTCGATATTCCGCGTCCGCGTCGTCGTCTAGAAGTGGTCAACCATCCCACTTACTACGCTATGCGTAACGAGATTGTCTATTTTCTCAACCAGCAAAAACGGGCTTCTAAGCGGGTCAAGGCAGCCCCAGCTGTCATTGCTTCCAACGGGCTAGAAAAAGTCAACCTCAACCTTGGCTTTATTCCGCTGACCGACTGTGCCCCGCTGATCATTGCCAAAGAAAAGGGCTTCTTTGAAAAACATGGGCTAGAGCAAGTTACCCTCAGCCGCGAACCGAGCTGGAAAGCAATCATAGAAGGCATTGCGACCGATCGCCTAGATGCTGCCCAAATGGTTGCAGGTATGCCGCTAGCGCTAACCTTGGGAGCCGGGGGTGCTACTCCCATGCCAACCATTACTGCGATGGTCATGAGCCGCAATGGCAACGCCATCACCCTGAGCAAAGGGCTGTATGAGCAGGGGGTGCGATCGGTCACAGATTTCAAGACCATTCTGGATCAGACTCACGACAAAGCTCATGTACTCGGCATGGTGCATCCCACCTCTATGCACAACTTGCTGCTGCGGCAGTGGCTGGCTTCGGGCGGCATCGATCCCGATCACGATGTCACCCTCAAAATGATTCCCCCACCGCAGATGGCGGCTAACCTCAAGGCGGGCAACATTGATGGCTACTGCTCTGGCGAACCTTGGAATTCCTACTCGGTGCATGAGGGCACAGGGTTTGTCGTGCGTACCGATCTCGATTTGTGGGCAGGGCATCCCGAAAAGGTGTTAGGCATCCGGGAAGACTGGTCGGAAAAATATCCCAAAGCCCATATAGCGCTGGTCAAAGCCCTGATTGAAGCCTGCGAATATTGTGACGATCGCCGCAACCGCGAAGGCGTTCTTGAGATCTTGTGTCGCCCCGAATATTTGGGCACCGACCCGGTCTATACCCGACCTGGTTTCATCGATCCCTATCAATTTGGCACCGATCAACCCCCTCAGCAAATGCTGCGGTTCAACCAATTCTTTGTGGACAATGCCAATTTCCCCAGCCGCAGTGAGGCGCTGTGGATTCTCACCCAGTTTGCACGCTGGGGCATCACCCCCTTCCCCAAAAACTGGATTGAAGTGATTGAACGGGTGCGCCGTCTCGATTTGTTCTGGGAAGCCGCAACGCAACTCGATCTGCCCCGTAGCGAACCCTCTCGTCTGCCCTTCGCGCTGTTTGATGGCGTCATGTTTGATCCTGACAACCCCACAGCCTACATCGACAGCTTTGAGATTCGGCGCGACTACAGCGTGGTGGAAATCCCGCTCGATCCTGCCATCTCTCAAAAACTCAGGGCGGCTTAGCGTCGAGCCTCTCATGGGATCAAGGGCTTTGCACTCGTCTGATTTCTTGCCTCATTTCGCGCTGATCTCTCTTTCCCTTCACCCACCTTTTCTCCTTGATGCAACCTATGCAAGCTCTGGATAGCAAAACTCTTGATGCGTCTCCTGGTCTAGAAACCAGCTCCTTCTTAAGCATCAAGAATGTCTCTAAGATTTACCAAACGCCCCGAGGCCCTTACACCGTCCTAGATGGGGTTGATCTCGATATCCATGAAGGTGAGTTTATTTGCCTGATTGGGCATTCGGGCTGCGGCAAAACGACCTTGCTCAACATGGTATCGGGGTTTTCGACTCCCTCAATGGGGGAAGTTAGAGTGGGCGATCGCCTGATTACCAAGCCTGGGCCTGATCGCATGGTGGTGTTTCAAAACTACTGTTTGCTGCCCTGGAAAACGGCCTATGAAAATGTCGATCTGGCGGTAAAAGCGGCATTTCCCAACAAGCCCAAGGCAGAACGCACGGCTCAGGTTTGGGAACACCTGGAAATGGTGGGACTGACTGAAGCCGCCCACAAGCGTCCGGCTCAGCTATCAGGCGGCATGAAGCAGCGGGTGGCGATCGCCCGGGCGCTGTCGATTCGGCCTGAGGTTTTGATTATGGATGAGCCATTTGGAGCGCTGGATGCCATTACCAAAGAGGAGCTGCAAGAGGAGCTGCTCAAAATTTGGCAAGACCACCGCTGCACGGTTCTCATGATTACCCATGACATTGACGAAGCACTGTTTTTGGCCGATCGCATCGTCATGATGACCAATGGCCCTGCTGCCAAAGTGGGCGAAATCATGACTATTCCCTTTCACCGTCCCCGCAACCGCACACAGGTGATGGAAGACCCTCGCTACTATGAGCTACGCAACCATGCGCTCGATTATCTCTACCGTCGCTATGCCCATGACGACGATGAATAGGTATTGCTGACTTTTGGCAGGCATTTTTTGGCAGGTATTTATGTTCGGATGGCGCGCTCCGCTGCGGCATAAATTTCTTCCCAGCAGTGCCGCACTCTCACCTCCCCTATCCTTCATCTTTCCTAAAAGCCCATGACTGCCCCCGTGAAAACCCTTTGTCCCTACTGTGGTGTCGGCTGTGGTCTAGAGATTCTTCCGGTGGCAGCCTCTACCTCTAACGGATCAACCGAGAAAGGCATCGAGAAATGGAAAGTGCGAGGCGATCGCTCCCACCCCTCCAGTCAGGGGATGGTGTGCGTCAAGGGAGCCACCGTGGCCGAGCCGTTGGGGTGCGATCGGTTGCTGCATCCGATGATGCGAGACTCGCTAGATGAGCCGTTTCGAGCGGCTAGCTGGGATGAGGCGATCGATCGAATTGTGGCTCACATCCAAACTGTGCGCCTGACCAGCGGCGCAGATGCGCTCTGCATGTACGGCTCAGGACAGTTTCAAACCGAAGACTACTACGTTGCCCAAAAGCTGATGAAAGGCTGTTTGGGCACCAATAATTTTGATGCCAACTCGCGGCTGTGTATGTCTTCGGCGGTGGCAGGCTATGTGCAAAGCTTGGGGTCAGATGGCCCTCCCTGCTGCTATGAAGATTTAGAGCTAACCGACTGCGCCTTCATCATCGGCGCAAACATGGCAGAGTGCCATCCGATCGCCTTTAACCGTCTCCGTAGACACCACAAGCAAAACCCTCACGTCAAGATGATCGTGGTCGATCCGCGCGCTACGCCAACAGCGGATGTGGCCGATCTTCACCTTGCCATCCATCCAGGCAGCGATATCGACTTGCTCAACGGCATTGGTCATTTGCTGCTGAAGTGGGGAGCGATCGATTCTCCCTTCATTGACGAATGCACCAGCGGCTTTGCTGACTATGCCAAGGTGCTAGAGCATTATCCCCCCCAGAGAGTCGCCCACCTCTGCGGCATCCAGCCCGAAGATGTAGAGGCTGCCGCTCATTACTGGCGCGATGCGCAGCAGATTCTTTCGCTCTGGTCTATGGGCATCAATCAATCGAGTGAAGGCACGGCAAAGGTGCGATCGATCATCAACCTCCATCTGATGACAGGCAGCATCGGCAGACCAGGCTCAGGGCCGTTTTCCCTCACCGGACAGCCCAACGCAATGGGCGGACGCGAAGCAGGGGGGCTATCTAACTTATTACCGGGGTATCGATCGGTCAAAAATTCGCAGCACAGAGCCGAGGTTGAGCAGTTTTGGCATTTACCCCCCGGTCAAATTTCTGCCCACGCCGGACGATCGGCCTGGGAAATGATTACAGGTCTAGAAGCGGGAGCAGTTGACTTTCTTTGGATAGCGGCCACCAATCCGGCGGTGAGTATGCCAGACTTGGAGCGGACAAAAAAAGCACTGCGGCGATCGCCTCTGACGGTCTATCAAGATGCTTACTACCCTTCAGAAACGGCTGCCTATGCCCATATTTTGTTGCCTGCTACTCAGTGGAGTGAAAAAGCAGGAACGATGACCAATTCTGAGCGGATGGTGACCTATTGCCCTGCTTTTCGTTCTCCGATGGGCGAAGCCAAAGGGGATTGGGAAATTTTTGCTGAAGTGGGGCGACGCTTGGGGTTTGCTGAGCAGTTTCAGTTCTCAACTTCAGCCGATGTCCGCACTGAGTTTATTCAGCTCACGCGCGATCGCCCCTGTGATCAGTCGGCGCTTAGCCATGCCTATCTTCAGGAAAATGGCCCAACGCAGTGGCCTTGTTCTGAAGCAGGTCAACCCACTCAGCGTCTTTATACCGATCGCCACTTCCTCACGCCTGATGGGCGCGCTCGGTTTGGAGCCTACCATTCCAAAGGTTTGGCAGAGCCACCCGACGCAGAATACCCCTTTGTGCTGACGACAGGCAGGCTCTATGGGCATTGGCATACGCAGGCTCGGACAGGCAGAATAGAAAAGATTCGTCAAATGCACCCCAATCCTTTTGTGGAAATTCATCCACGAGACGCCCAAAAACTGGGTATAGAAGATAAGGGTTTGGTAGAAATTCGCTCCCGTCGGGGTGCGGCCTGTTGTCCGGCTGTCGTGACTCGGGCGATCGCGCCGGGCACTGTTTTCTTACCTATGCATTGGGGGGCGCTCTGGGCAGAGCAGGCGGAGGTCAATGCCTTAACTCACCCAATAGCCTGTCCCGACTCGTTAGAGCCTGAGCTAAAAGCCTGTGCGGTTCAGCTCGCACCTATTCACACTGCATCTACTGATTTCTGCAAGACCAGCCAACTGATCCCTGCAATTAGAGATGTCGTTCATGACTAATCCTAGAAAATCCCCCGTTGCTGCCCAACTTCTAGTTTCTAGACCCGGTTTACCCAAACCCTGCAACAAACCTCTGAAAACCAGCCCTTTTGAATGCTCCCGCGATCCGGTTACAGGACGTTGGATAACCTACTTCCCACAGGCAGAGGAGGCCGTTGAGCAGGCGATCGCACCTCCTATCGCGAATCCCGTTCTGCCCTCTATTCCGTTAGCAAAACATATTCCGTTAGCAAAACAGTGGCAGACGGCCTCCCAGATTTTATCTAGGCATATCCAGGAAACCTTAGAAGCTTTTCGGCAGTGGGGAAAGTCTGTTGCTTTTGCTTTGAGGATCTATAGCAAAGTGCATAACATTCGGAAAATCTTTACTGAATTTTGGATCGTGGCTCGTTAAGGGTGATTGCTTAATTAGGGGGATAAATTTTTGTGAGCGGGGCACAGAGCGCTCGTGCCATAAGGATTTATTTCTAAAAAAATTAAAATAGGGCATGGGTTTGAGCGCATACGGTATGCCCAAGCCCATATTTTTTTAATTGAATGCAAATTGAAAGCCTGGATTGAGGGCTTTGCCCCCCTGTGGGCACAAGCAGATTTTGTGATAGCCTCTGGCTCATGGGTGACGTAGATAATCAGTATCGCGCAAGTTACCAGGTTTTACTGGTTACCTTGTGGTTAACGCTGCTTGTGCTGGCAGTGAAATTTTGGGCGAGCTGGACAACGCGATCGCTCAGCATTCTGGCAGGCTTTCTGCATACCCTCCTAGATTGCTTCAGCATTATCTTAAGCCTGACTGCCACAACCTCCAGTCGGCAGGCTTCAGGGCAAGAGTTGCGAACCCATCGGCCACAACATACGGTTGCAGTGCTGGCATTAGTCGCTTTTTTGGGGTTTATTGGCTTTACAATTCTGGCAATCTGCCTGTTCTACTTTCAAGACTTTGTTACACCTGCGGCTGCCGTGCCCGATCTGGCCGTCGATTTATCCTTGGTTTTGCTGTTGAGCACAGTCGTTGCAGTGCATATTTGTCTTGTGCTGTTTGAGCGCAACCAGTCGGCACCCTTAGGCAACCCCATGTTGCGCGACAACGCCAATCATATTTTGCAAGATATCTGGCTAACCGGGCTGATGCTCATCGGGTTAGTCGGCATTTCGCAGGGATATCTCTGGCTTGACCCTCTGCTAACCGTTTTTCTGACGCTAATGCTGGCTCCCAGTCTCTGGCGCATTCTCGATCGCCAATTACCCTCTTTGGTGTCTCAAATGGCGATCGCGCCTGAGGCACTCGTGCAGATAGCAGCTCAGGTAGAAGGCGTTTCAGGCTGTCCCAAAGTTCGCTCTCAGGGCGTGATTGGCCGTCAGCTGTTCATTCGCATGTATCTGCTGCTGCACCCAGAATTTATGGGGGTGGCTCACCTGATTGGCGAACGGCTAGAAAACATTTTGCGAGAGCGATACGGCGCAGTAAAAGCCAAGATTTACGTCAAAAATGTTGCCGATACCTCGCGGCCTTGGCAAGATTCTCTCAACCCTGGGTTTCACAAGCGTTACAAAAAGGGCGATCGCAGATGAACCGCAAAATCGGATAATCATCCGATAATAGAAAGATTCCCTTTTGTATGAACCGCCAATTGAGAGGTTGCTGGTTGCAGCCCTGAATCTTATTTGAGAGGGGGCGCTAAGTGTCCCTCCTCAAAGCCATATACCTTAAGCAGTGCCCCGATAGGGTAAGATTGGCGACTACTCACTATTTGAAACACAACCGATGACTCAGTAGCGGTGTTTCAGAAACGATGTTTATCTTTTTGCAATGGGCGCTTGTAAACCCCTTCCAAAAATAAACAGTAAGTGAAGAACATTCCCTACCAATTTGGGGCAACCTAAACCCACAATCTATCTTTGCGCTCTTTTTGACCTCAGCGCACAAGATCAAGCATTTTCTGGGAAAGTACGCCTTGTATTAATGAGCTTATTGACTTGGAACTGATCACCCTTAAAGAGCCTATAACCCATGTATGTTGAGGAGATACTGAGCCGTTATGCCGCAGGAGAAAGAGACTTTCAGGAAGTCGCATTAGTTGGAGTCAATTTGAGCGGCAAAGACTTGAGAGGCATAAGCTTTCGCCGAGCCGATTTAAGTCAAGCGATTCTGCGGGGCGCAGATCTCAGTTCGGCAAACTTGCGAGAAGCGAAGCTCAGCCATACAGACTTAAGCCAAGCCACCTTAATTGAAGCCAACTTGATTGGTGCAGATCTCAGTCATGCCAATCTCTACGAAGCCGATCTAAGTCGGGCGGGGCTGAGGGGCGCTCGGTTAATTTCGGCCAACCTCAATCGGGTTAATTTACCAGAATCTAATCTAGGCGAAGCTAATTTTAGTCAAGCTAATTTGTGCGAAGCCAACCTTAGCTATGCCAGCCTCCATCGCGCTAAGCTCCTTGGCGTAGATCTGACCAGAGCTATCTTGGAGGGAGTCAATCTCTCTAATGCGATTATGGGTGGTGCCATTTTAGAAGGTGCCAGCCTCGTAGGGGCGATCGTTCATGGAACGAATTTGGAAGAAGCTGATTTGCGAGAGGCAGACCTGAGCCGCGCTCGCATCATCAGCTCTAGCTTAATCAATGCCAACTTGGGGCGAGTCAACGGTAGAAACGTTAATTTGAGCTGGACAACTTTGCGAGGTGCCAACCTGAGGCGTGCCAATCTTTATCGCGCTAATCTAAGTTGGGCCAACCTGAGCGAATGTGACTTGAGTGAGGCTGTTTTAATTAACGCAAATATCAACCAGACCAATCTCAACAAGGCTGATTTGAGAGGTACGATCATGCCAAGTGGCGTCACTCACGACTAGCGCTTCAATCTTTATCTTAAAAATGGGTCGCCTGGGATTCGAACCCAGGACCGATCGGTTAAAAGCCGAGTGCTCTACCACTGAGCTAGCGACCCAAAAGCCAGGTTTATCAGACCGAATATAAGGTTAGCACAGGATTAGCTCTAAGTGCAGAGAAATCGATAAAAAAACAGCGCGAACCTGAAGAAGGGATGTAAACATTACCTGAGGATGGTCAACCTGTGAGCGATCATCATGGCATTACGGTTGAGGTGCAGCTGGACTAACGTCCAATATGCTCAGGAACCCCACAACCATTGCAGGTTGAGGATGAATCCACGCAGGATAGATTCACCTGAGAGAGTGGGGGGAGCCTGGAGAATTTCCACCTGTCGATCAGGACGATAGATTTCGACCTGCTGTTTTTTACGGTTGAGCAGCCAACCCAGCTTGACGCCGTTCTCTAGATATTCCTGCATTTTGGCTTGGGCAGTTTCCACGCTATCAGTAGAAGACATTAGCTCTAGAACAAAGTCAGGGGCGATCGGCGGAAACTTCTCTTTTTGCTCTGGAGTCAGAGCATCCCAGCGGTCTTGTTTGATCCAGGCGACATCAGGCGATCGGTCAGCTCCATTGGGCAACTTGAAGCAGGTAGAGGAGTCAAAGACTTTGCCTAACTTCGTCTGGCGGTTCCAGATCACGAAATCGGCGTTAATCTCCGAGTTAAAGCTGCCAGTTTCTCCTCCAGTGGGTGGCATGAAGATGAGTTCTCCGTTAGCAGTGCGTTCGATTCTCAGCTCAGCATTTGCCCGACAGAGATCGTAGAACTGCTCGTCGGTGAGTTGGGTGGAGGGAGGCAGGTGAACGGTCAAAGCGTCCATAGACTTAAATTTGGCAGACTCAAGGATAAGGTAGCAAATTCAGGGCTGGAATGAAGCGGTAAGCTCATTGGTTTTTGCTCAGCAGGGGAATACCTAGAGTCATTGCCGCTGAGGCAATTAAGGTATCGGGAATAAGCAATCCATAACTGAGATAATAGGTTGTTAGCAGCAGAATCGCTTGATAATCGATAAGCCTGTGATGGGGATTGAACTCATGACCTCACCCTTACGAAAGGTGGATAAAAGGTTATTTCTACAAGCTTTCAAACGTTGGGTTCTGCTACTGCACTTGATTGCAGCTTGAAATACTGGCAGCCAACCTAGGGCGTGTCATCAAATAAGCCAAATGACAGCGGCGGCAAGGTGAATAGCACCCAGGAAATTGACCGCCCGTTTGTCATAACGGGTGGCAATCGCTCGATACTGCTTGAGTTTGGCAAAGAAGTTTTCAATCAAGTGCCGCGCTTTGTAGAGGTCTTTGTCATACTCCCGCAGG
>DATNPL010000212.1:0-16147 GCA_036703255.1 Coleofasciculaceae cyanobacterium | reverse complement strand
ACCTCATCCTCAGTACATGCCAGAATATCCCTTGAAGCAATACCATCAAGGCTTTCAACTAAATTCTTGAGTCTATCTAGATACATAAACGAAAATTGATAGGGCTACCTTGGGCACATCAACAACGCTGTAAATCTATACCAGGGAGCGAAGCAGGCTAACGGTTCTGGTCAGCGGCTGCTAGAATCTCTCAATCCTAGCCGATCGCTTTCAACAGCCCGGTGCAATGAAGGATTAGGGTGTGGCAATTCACCAAACTACATTTGGTCATACCCTGAGATGCCCCTCTTCTTGTAAAACTGGACTGGATGCAGTAAGTATTCCCATAACTCCGGATCTTCGTTGATGTCTGTGAAACCCTTGATAATTTTGATGTGTGGAAGCGCAGCAACAACAGCCTCAAAGACAGCGTTAGCCTCACGGTTGAAGGCATTGCATACCTGCTGCTGCCAAAGAGAAGGGAGCATTTGATACACAGGATTAAGATATGAGGAGTACCAACTACCAAGGTTTGTAATCTTCTGTATAAGCTCCTCAGATAAACCGAGGCTTTTTATGTCTTCAAGATTTAAGTAATGATTCCGTTCTTTATTAATCAACTCGCAAGAATAGTCATAGAGAGAGAACGTCAAGGTTTTATGTTCTTTCATGTAAATTCTGGTTCTAAACAGAGGTATCAGAATTTTAACCTTCTAGACTATTCTTCTTACCAGGACACAGCAGCCTAACGTCGTAGTTGAGCGGCGGCAACCAACTTCTGCATCATAACCGATCGCCCCTGTTCCGCCATTCCAACGCAGGGTTAAGCTTCTTTTGCTATGTATTAGTCGGTTAATTCCCGAATGACCTGACCTTGACGGTCGATATAATACTTCTGCTCGTTCACTTTTACTCGTGCTAACCCTCCCCGAAAACTAGAAGCAGCTTCAAACTGAGGTGCAATCACAACTGAACCTGCTCGATCGATAAATCCCCATCGATCACCTAATTGAACAGCCGCTAATCCTTCTGAAAATTCATCGACCAACTCATAATCTGGCTCAATGACAACTTCTCCTGTTTGATTGATGTACCCCCATTGATGTTCCACCTCAACCGCTGCTAATCCTTGAGAAAAAGATGAGGCATTATCAAAGCGTGCAGAAATAGTCATTTTACCGGATACATCAATAAACCCTACTCGGTTGTCCTGTGTCCTCACAGCCGCTAATCCTTCCGAAAAAGGGTGAACCCATTTGAATTGTACTGGAATGGCTAAATGACCACTGCGGTCAATAAAGCCCCAATAGATTCTTCCCTCAATGATATCGATTGCATTCACAAGCTTAGGATCTGGGGCACCTCTAACTCCTAAGCGTCCATGACTGAAACTCCACTCAGGAGCCATTGGATCAAAATCATAGTGGTTCAGTTGCGTAATCTGTTGTCCCTGTCGGTCAATTAAGTCGTAAGAACCTTCTACGGCAAAAGCTGGATTGACTTCATCATCTTTGACAAAAGCTCGCCCTTCTGAGAAATCGGATACCCATGTGTATTGGGGTTCAATTACTAAAGTTCCATCTGTGTTGATAAAGCCCCAAAGCTCACTGTCGCTTTCCTCAACGGCAGCGAGTCCATTACAAAATGCTCTGACGCTACCGAAGTGTAAATGAGGGGAAACTTGCCATTTGCCTTGAGTATCAATTACTCCCCAAGCCTGCTCAACTTGAGCTAAGGCTAGACCTTCGTTAAACTCCGTCACTCTGGAAAACTGAGGTGGAACTGTGAACTTACCACTCGTGCTAATAAATCCCCATCGATCGCTGTCTTTTGCTCTTGCTGCGTGCAACCCAGAGTTTGACATAGAGTTGGGGACGGAGGTGGAGCAGGGTGGGATATCACCAGTTTCCACTGAGCAACTTACAAGTCCGTTCAATAACAGTACTACCAGAAAGACGAAATACAAAAGCGCTCTTTTCATCAGTAGAACCATTTTCTAGGCAGCCCGCTACCAAAATTTAGTTATGAAGCCTAACGGTGCGCTTGAGCAACGGTAAATAACCTGAACTCGACACCAAGAGCTTTCGTCAGTCCGCTTCAAGCGAATTATGGGGAGACAGCACTGAAGCAAGGAGGATAAACTCAGCTTCAGGACTGGGAAGCAGGGTGGGAGACGACTATCCAGCGAGTGACATTCGATGTCTACTAACATATTGATTCGCCCCACCCTGTGCTTCTCTCAACAACGAATCCTCAGAGGACGGTGCGGCTACACCTGACCTAATCTTTTCGCCTGAGTTGAAGCAATCCCAGTTGCATCACCAACTGTAAGATGAGGATAACATTATGAGCCAAACAGTGTATGCCGCTTATATTGGCATTGATTGGGCTGACCGCAAACACGATATTTATCTTTACGATTGCACCACAGGCGAAGCAGAAGAGTCCGTCATTGGTTCACAGCCAGAAGCAATCCAAGCTTGGGTGGCAGGGTTACAAAAACGGTTTGGCGATGCAATGCTCGCAGTGTGTTTAGAACAGAAGCGGGGTCCACTAGTCTACGCGCTTTGCCGATACGAGAACCTCGTACTTTATCCCATCAATCCTCGCACCGTTGCCAACTACCGCAAAGCCTTTCAGCCATCTCGTGCCAAGTCAGATCCAATTGATGCTCGCATCCTGGTCGAATTACTGCAGAAGCATCGCGATAAACTTCCAGCTTGGCAACCGGAGAGCGCTCAAATGCGAGCATTGCGGCAATGGGTTGAATCCAGGCGCATGCTGGTAGGTGAGAAGGTGCGACTGACAAACCGCCTCACTGCTGCCCTGAAGAACTATTATCCACAAGTGCTGGATTGGTTTGAGGACAAGGATACTGAGGTATTCTGTGTCTTCCTGGAACGCTACCCTACTCTCAAAGCGGCTCAAGCTGCAACCGCACAAGAGCTAACCCAATTTTTTCGCTGCCATCATGTAATTCGTCGCAGTGCCATTACCCGTCGGATTAACCAAATTGCTGCTTCGGGCATTCCCTTAACGGAAGACCCTGGCATTGTCGAACCCATGCAATGGCTGGTACAAACCTTGATCGGTCAGTTAAAGCCTTTGCTTGTACGCTTAACGGAACTCACACTCCAGATCGATCGTTGTTTCACGGCACTGCCAGATGCTGATTGGTTTGCTGCTCTACCAGGGGCTGGAGAACATTTGGCTCCTCGACTCTTAGCAGCTTTTGGTGAGGAGCGATCGCGTTTTGACAACGCCCAGCAGATGATGTGCTATTTCGGCATTGCACCTGTGAGGGAAAGTAGTGGCAAGAAGAATTGGGTGCATTGGCAAGCCAGTCCTGAAGGAGGGTTTCCCTCCGTAGGGAACTGGCGCGGTGGAGTTGTCCTATCTTCTTGCGGCAGACGTTTGTGGAGTGGGCAAATCAAAGCCGGCATCATTGTGCTTGGGCGCAGGCGTATTATCGAAAGCAACGAGACAAGGGCAATTCTCATCCTGCGGCAATGCGTTCTTTAGCATTCAAGTGGATACGGATCTTGTTTCGCTGTTGGAAGAACCGAGAAGCCTATGATGAAGCCAAATATCTTGCGTCCTTAAAACGCAAGGCGTCTCCCATTGCCAAGCTATTAGCTCTATGACATTGTTCATCCTTAGAAACAAGAGAATGAGCAAAGCAACTTGATCCTTATTCAAAAACAAAAGACGCTAAAGCGTTGAAGACTGTAACACGAATAGATAAGATAACTGACTCTAAAATAGATGCTGTAAATACACATTAGAGTCAGTTAGATGGATGCGCCTATGTACGTAATGAAGAATGAAAATTAACAGGATTCTTCAAAGGTTTACTTGACCCCGTCCGGCTCAGAGGCTATGTTAGCAAGTTCATCTTCATACGCCTGCCAGTATATAGATATTCGCTTGGTTACTAATCGTATTCATCATTACGATCCCCTCCGATTCGCTATCCATCTGCACGAGCAATTCTCCCTGCTTGTTCCAAACAGCCGATTGTCCAACGCTAACGAAGTTATCGCACGGTCCGATGCAGTTTGCCATGAGCACATACATCTTGTGCTGTCGAGCGATCGAGGGATAATGCAGTATGGCTTTAGCCAACCCGCCCGCAGGTTTAGCTACACTTGCCAGATAAACATCCGCACCCAAATTTGCAGCGTGATCGGCGTGGCTTTGCTGGAGTGATTCGTAGCAGATTGCTGGAGCAACTGTGTGGGTAGCCGTTCTGAGCACAAGTTGCTTATCACCCTGCCCGAAGAAAGAGATCTCATCGGTGTGCAACTGCTGCTTTGTATAGGTTTGACGAGGTGCGTTTGGTGTAAACCAAATCATGCCGATCTGCACCTGAGATTCCGTCAAGATTGGTAAGCCAACTCCAATTATGATATTGTTTCGATCGCTGCACTGCTGAAATATATCAAAGCGGGGATCGCTCTTGCTGGAGGCGAGTGACTTGGCAAGGTGCGGCTCGTACCCTGTGAGTGACAGCTCCGAGAAGAAAATCAAGTCAGCGTCTTGGGTAATGGCAAGCTCAATGAATTCTAAATGCTTCGCCACGTTCGACGCAATGTTGCCTGAAACAGGGCGGAACTGGACGGCGCTAATTTTCATCTTGTGAGCCTCAAATTCATGTTCTGGAAGTGTTAGTTGAGCTTGCTAACGATTGCGTTCAGCGGATGTAAATAACCTTGAACCAAGACTGAAAACTGCTTCATTCCGCTGCAACGCACTTGTTAGGCATCACTTTTCTCGCCCCGCTCATTTCGCCATTTATATTTTTTCTGATATTCACGACGTTGCTTCGTAATTTCGTACAAAACTATTCCTGATGTTGTGCCTAGATTCAAGCTCTCGATCATGCCAAACATAGGGATGCTTACACACATTTCACTTCGCTTTACTGCTTCGTCACTGATGCCTCTAGCTTCATTGCCGAACCATACTGCCAACTTGGTATAGATGGTGTAATCTGCCTCATCCAAGACTTCATTCTTCATTCCCTTCACGTGGGGAGATGTAACGATGGACACAAAGCGGTTTTTTTCTAGGTGATTCAAGCAAGCCTCGGTGCTATCGAAGCGTTTAACGAAACTCCACTTGATTGCCGACACGGAAGTCTTGGATAGTAAATTTTTTTCCCTCATGTCCTGCCAGTCATCCGGTAACGCACCTTTAGGATCTACTACGTAAGCCTTTTCTACACCCAATGCGTTTACGTTCCTTATGACCGTTCCAATGTTTCTTATGTCACGAGGATCTTCTAGGACTGCAATCAGGTTCTTGCACCGGTACGGTTTAATTTCGTCTGCACGCTCTCGCACATTGCTTCTGCGTTTCGGTTTGTCTGGTTCTTCTGTCATGTTCCCCCCTGCTGCCTAACGGCTCAAATCAGCGGCTGCAAATATCCTAGAACGTAGCACCGACGCTTAGCCAGCAGCCCGTCTGCATTGCAGTGTTAGCTGGATATCACTGCCGATCGCACTCGTCTACACTCCCCTCTATGCCTTTGATTCACTGCACTACTATATAAATGGATTCTCTTTGTTTTCGATTTTCTAATACAGAATTCAGGATGCTTATGCCATCTCCATCAACCAGTAGACCTGCTGAATGACCCCCTGGAATGACATCTATGCTCCTGCCATAGAACTCTACTTTTTTCAAGGTCAATCGGATACTTGCAATAATGCCTAAATCAGTAGACATTATGCGAGGACTTTGACCCTCGAATTGAGTTTTAGTGATCCTTGTAAATGTAGAGCCAATAGAAATGGCCTCACCGATGTTTCTTCCCACTATTCTTCCACATCCATCAACGGCATCAACTTCAAATTTCATAGTGCTATTGATCTAAGTCACCCAACGACAAAAGCCAATAGTTGCTACCTCCTGACTATTGCAATAACCGATCGCCTTCTCGGTGCTTTCGAACTCAGCGACAATCTCCAAAAACGAGTGTAAAAGCTCTGTGCGGAGCGGCTTAACGCCCGACATCACCCGCCCGCACAGGATATCGAATTTAAGAGAACCACTGGATGCGGGTCGGGTGCATGCCGTTGTTGGGCGGCGTGTTCCTAATCACCTTTGACCGTTCCTTTCCGGCTCTCTTTTCGAGCGATACCTTCCAGATGCACACGCCGCGCCTCTACCTTGCGCGCTCGTTCTTTCCTCCGGCAATTCCGACATCTGAGCGCGCGCGTAAAGACATCCCCCTTAGCCACCTCGTACCACCAGCTCTGTTGGGCTGCTGTCCACACCTCTTCCTTAACACAATCCACACAACGAAAAGGTTGATCCACATAGTACCCACGACGCACAAAGTCAGGAATACTGTAACTGTTGTTCGGGGCGAGCAATGCTACACATACGGTCAAAGCCCCGGCGGGAATTTTCTTCTCCCCTTGCAGCTGTTTCTGTCGCGCGCGCTTGTCCTTGATCTCTGTTCGACGTTGCTTCCCGCTCTTCATTTGTAACTACCTGTAGACGCCCAACGTTCCTGGTCAACGGCGGCGGATAACCTTGCATCACCACGCAGATCTCTCAACCGTCCGCTGCACCAGGGTTGTTTATGCAGCAATGCGACGCCCCCAGAATTTAACAGCGAATGGTGTTCCACCTGTATTCAGACATTTATTACACTGACTCGCCCGTGCCGAGCATCTGCATCGCCATCTGTCTGTATTCATCCAAACCCGACCTTAGCGCAAATTCCGCAACGTCTATAGCAGTAGTGGCATTTAGTTCAATCACATGCTCTGCCATCTTTGGCCATGTGTGTCCACCTGCCTCTGCATATGCCGAGATTAGCTTGTTGAGAGCATCTTGATCAAACGCGTGGTAATGGGCAACAAAATCTCTTGCTGGGTCAGTGACAGATGCCTCAGTCCAGTCGATAAATCCGGTCACTTGCGCTTGTGCATCAATCAAAATATGACCAGCGTGTAATTCACCATGAGTTAAAACCGTTGCTTGCATCCACATTTCGTCATTATGAAGCCAGGACTGCCAGCGTTCCCATAATGCCTGACCGACACCAAATTCCCTTTTGACAGCATCCATTCTATGCTTCATCTCAACACGAACTTCTTCAGCAGTCTTAACAGGAAGCCCCACTGCTCGTGCCTTCTCAACGCTAACTTGATGCAAGGAAACGATTCCTTTCGCTAACGACTCATAAAATTGACCAGGTACGTTCGCTAGGTCAATCTCCCACATATAAGCTTTTGCTTCTGGATCGATCGTGCCTACTGGTGTGCCGTTCAATGCTTGATAAGCAATTAGTTCATCGGTGCAAATCGTCCATCGTGGCACGTTCACACTGAGAAGTGGAGCAATCAGTTCCAGCGTTCGTTTTTCCTTATCTACTGATGGTAGAACATCCTCCCGCCGAGGAAGACGTAAAATCCAGCGTACTCCATCTGCATCCGTTGCTAACACGACTTGAAAATCAAGACCCGATTCATTGAACTGAATGGAACCTTCCTCGATCGTTAAACCGTTCTTCTGGGCCAATTCCAGCACTTCTTGCCGTGATTTTACATTTTTGAGCATGTCACCATAAACGATCGCGCACGAACCTGTAAGCTTTGTCAAATCATACTACATTATACTACAAAGCCGCAATGACTTGAACTCCGAACACTCGCAAATAACTTTTAGGTTACGTCCCCACTCAAGATTTAGCTGTATAACGACTCAAATCAGCGGCGACAGGTACCTCCAAACTCAATCTTGAAGCTCTTATTTCGCCGTTGCAACGTACTTGTTAGCTGTCTTTCATAACATTCATTTCTACGTAAATTTCTAGCTTACTAGAAACTCTTGAACTCTTCTCATTCTTTCCACTAGCAGTCTACAATCCCCTACTCCTATATTATTATCTTCCATACAAGAAAATATATTGCTGAGGCTACCCATCCAAAACCATATACAACGATCATTTCACTATCACTTGTCCATTGCTCTAATAGCTCTTCAGGTGGATTAGGCGTGGACTGAATTTTTTCAAGCAGGCGATCGTAATAATAATCAGAAGCAAGAATTAGACAAATCCAGCCAATGAAAGTAAAGAACAAGAAAGGGGAGATAGGAGAATGATTGAGTCCACTTTTTTGATATCGACGCAGAATAGGTGGTAGTAGGAGAAATGCAAGATAGAATGGGTTGTCAATAATATACATAACTGTAAGCTGAGTTGGCATACTCTATACTGCCCTGCTGTAAGCTCCTCAGCACTACCTTACATAACTTTGAATTGACAGTTCAAAGTTTCTCTAGGTAAAGCTAGCTAACGGCGCAGTTGAGCGGCAACAAGTAACTTCTGCATCATAACCGATCGCCCTTGTTCCGCCGTTCCAACGAAGTGTTCGACCGTGCCATAAACTTTTGAAGTACATGCCCAGTGTGATTGCACAATAATGTTTGCACCCTTGTTTTACAGGATTTGCCAAACCTGAAGCATTAAATCTTGGAAACTTAAAGCGAGATACTCACCAGTTTGTGAAAAGCACAGTTGTTCAATACCAAATTGAGAAACCTGTTGCTCAAGAAAAACTGCAACATTTTTAACATGAATACATTGTTCAACAGATTGAGTAAACGGTGGTTTAGAAAGTATTGCAGCATTTTCGATGTCAACAAAACGCAGAAAGCCATCTGGTGCACCAAAAGCAACAAAATCATTAGTGGGCGACCAATCAAATATTCCAGGTGAATCCAGAAGTAGCATGGTTTCCGAATGCTCAGCCCTAACAGGTATGCAGCGGCTTTGCACAGGTGGTACATTCCACAGAGAGAGTCCACCAATCCCATCACCTTGAGAGAATAGAATCTTCTGATTATCTGGCGAAAAAGCTAAATCAATTTTTGTGTGATTCACTGGTCTATTTATATAGGAGTCATAGACATAAGTGCAAACGTACTCTCCATCCTCAATACACCACTGATCAATAAGCTCACGGCAGTATATCCAACCCGCTTCTGGGGAAAAAGAACTATCTATACCGCTAGCAGCTAGTTGTGCCCCATCTTTGGAAATTGCGATCGCATCAAGATTCATACAATCTACATTATTAACCGATGAGCTTCCGCTAAACCATCTTACAAGTGATGCAGTTTTAGTATCCACCATATAAAGTCTGTCTACTCCTTCAATAAGATTCCGAGGAGGTGGATAAATCCCGAATATGAGATATTTACCATTAGGGGTAAACTGAGCGCATTCTACTGTCCAAGGAACTGATGAAGTTCGGTTATTAGATAAGGATTGCGCTGTTGTCTGCCCATAGATTGGAACCTTCTCCATAGACAGAGTGTGAGTTCGTTCAATCTGAAATGTGTTGATATTCCAACAAGCAAGGTTTTGCAACTTATCAAAAGAGTATAGATAGTCTTCACAACATTTAATTGCTACTACTGGGGATTCATGCCACTGAAGAGTTGCAACTTCTAAACCACCTTTAAAGTCGTAGCAGTGTATATCTCCAGTCTGGTTTCCGGTAAACAGGCGTGAGGTTCCAGCCTGAAAAGTAAGGCTAGAAATTGATTGTTGAACCTGCCATTGAGATAACCTCTGGATCTGCAAATCTATCAATCCTCAATTTCAAGAGTCACTAGCTTTATAGCATTACTTATATAGCTTTCAAGTCACGACAACACCAGCAATAGCAATTTGGCAGTCGAACGTTCCGGCTGAGCGGCTGTAAATAACCTTTGTAGCATAATCAAGTCTTTTAATAGTCCGCTCCAGCCGAGTTGTTCTACGGCGATCGCGCTCAGATCCCAATGCAATTCTTACGGATAGTCTTCCTCTAACTCCTCGCCTGCCTTTACGCCAACACACAAAACCATCGGTGTTTCAGCATCTTGCTGATCACACTCAACGTAGGCAATGGCATCTCCACGCTGCCAATACGCTAGTCTTGCCACCCAATGATGCCAAGAAGGAAATCCCTCATCCTCATAACTTCCATCAAACTGAGGCTCGCCCCAAGCCGTTGAAATTACTTGCACAATCTCCTGATATTGGTTCAGAAAATTAGCCCAAAGCTCTTGAGTTTCAGCCGTATTTCTCTGTTCATCATCAAACCAATCAGTGACACGAAGATCATACGGCTCGGCTCCTGGAGCTTCCTGCAACAGCCGTTCCAGAACTTCTATAACTGCTTCTATCATGGATGCCGCAACTCAATGACGACTACACCTACAGTTAGCCCACAAGATAAACTGTTCTCTACAAACTTCTGATTGCTCCTCTCACCGCTGCTTTGAGTAACCCTTAGCATCAAGAGAAACGAGTTGAAAGGGCATCATAACCAATTATCAAGCAGTAGAACGGCGGAGTTGAACCGCACCTCCGGCTAAGCGCCTCCGGGCGGTTAACGGAGGGGTCGGTTCCAACGAAGTGTTGTGTCGCGCGCTCCTCTATAGGATTCCCAAGCACTAACAGTTACTCGCGCGCCGATACAACTCGTTGTTGGATGGAAAGTTTCCGCATATCCACCCCAAATGAGGTAAATAGCCAGATGATTTCTGCATATCTCCCCAAATGAGGTGGATCGCAAGAATCTTTCCGTATATTACGCTGATCAAGCTGGATCGCAAGAACCTTTCCGCATATTTTCAGGTTTTTACAGCCGCTTCTAGCCAAGCCTTATCGTAGGTGAAGCTTTCCCAATGAAATTGCATTCTCACCCTTCCATCGTCACAGCGGATTCAGGATGGCATGGCTGGTGCTTCAAAGATGATGCGGTAAGCGTTTCATGCTTCACTTGTAACTGCCCCTTACATCAAGGCTTTGAGCGCTCTGCTGGAGGACGTTGCTCACAGAGAATTAGCCTAAGAATATCTCCTTGCCCTATGGGTGCTTTGTTAGCTTGATTGATAGCCCTGCGGGAGCGAGGATAGGGGGTGATGTGAGTTTAGGGTAGTCTGTAGCTGCTAGCCCCCTTGAGAATCCTAGCTTTAGTCCATCAAGTCGTACCCTAAATAAGAACTGTCAGCCAAGCGATCGCCTCTACCTGCTGCATCTCTCATGATGATTAGGGTGACTATTTTGGTGAACTAAGCTAACCTGCCAATCATCGTTTACTCTTTGAATCTCAAGCCCAGGAACAGTCTGAAGTAGCTCAGCTAACCTCATATCAGGGCAAACTCTTCGCATTACAGCTCGGATGGGTTGCTGATGCCGATCACTAAACTTGTAGCTCAATAGCGTGAGGGCAATCACTTTGTTGGGATGAGTCGCCGTCAAACTCCGAATGATTTCTATCAATGCCAGCTCCAAGTCATTGACTGAGCTAATCTCAGAAACTAAGCGGTCTTGCTGTCTTGAAGGAGACTGAGTTTGGCAACGTACTCTCTCCTCAGCATCCTTACCTTTTGTCCTCTTGGGCGATCGGCTGTTGGCTTTCCAGGCTTGCTTTGCTTTATCTGATTTAGGTGAGGTCTGAGCCTGTGGATAGTCAAAGACGACTGCTTGAATCAGAGCGACATAGAACTCATGAGGGAGTGGTGTTCCATAGATTGAAAAGCGCCCACTCTCTTTGAGCAGGCTCCTTAAATCACGGCCATAGCCTTGGGCGATCGCCAACTGTTCAGGGGATATCCCGTACTTTGCATTGAACAGCTCAGCCACTCTGTCTATGCTGAGCCAGGGATTGCCGTTCTGTTGGGCTTCCAAAGCAGTTAAGTGCTCTAGTTCTTCTAGAAGCTGTTGAAGCGATGAAGGCAAGGACAGAGCTTGAATCAACTCATCCATCGACCGATTGATCCTTAAAGTTGAGCGTATTGGTGATGATCTACAGTCATAGTGCTGAGCATTTCATAGGGCTTTGGGTGTGGCTTTCCTCACCGAGAAAACCCTGATCTGGGGCATGTATTTTGGGATTGAAGTTCATCCCTGTAGGGACGGGATTGAGAGGAGGAGATGCTTTGATTTAGGGTATTCTGTTATGGCTGTAGCCCCTGGAAATGCTGGCTTTTGCCCATCAAGTTTTACCCTAAATAGCGATCGCTAGTGAAACATGAGGCATTGATCATCTCGGTTAACCAATGCGATATGAGCCATAAATTTAACTCAGAGAGGTGGATGGCTAATCTGCTGAATTAAACCTGACTCAAGTTAGCTCCAGTGACCCTACTCACTGTGGCTCTCTGGTATCTTCAATCGTGATGCTGTTAGTCCGCTCAAGCCAGTCAATGCTGCCTGCAATACCTCCATCAAGGCAAGCCTGACCTAGCTCACGCGGCTGATTTTCAGCAATTAGCCCTGGCTCAAAAGGGCGATTCATTTGCATGGTGCGGTGACGGACAATCTGCCAAATACTTGCTTCAGCCATTGGCTCTAATGCCTCAACTACATAGCGGTCAGATAGGCTAACGTAGCCTTGTCCCTGACGAATAACTTTAGCTGCAATGATGGGCGTTAATACAAGCTCACCATTAGCATTACGGACAATGGCATAACGGGTAATGAAAGAGGCTCCCACATTGGACATTAGCCGATTTCTGGTCAGGCAAGCATAGCCTAGCCGCCCCTGGTCATCTTCTTCACCATTCAAAACCCAAGAGAGATCAGTTTGGTTATCAATCAGCCTTGCGCTTCGTTCAGGTGACTGTGAAGAATCAGCAAGCATTGGCACAGCAGTCAGCGGAATGGCTAACAGTGATAGAGAAATTGCAGCAAGTTTCTGAATGATTGATGTCATGGTGGTGAATTAATGCAGCCAACCTAGACAGCGTTCCCGTAGTGGCATCGCCCCCAACACGCATCAGGGTCGTGTTGCTCACCGCAATAATGAGAGGCTAACTTATCCTTTTACTGACTTAACTTAACGAATGACTTCACTCATCTAATAGTCTTGAGGCAAGGGTTTCTAGGGCTAATGCATCTGTTAAATGATGAGTTAATACTGGACACTCAACACCTCACTCATACCTTTCCGAGAACACAACAGGCAATGGCAGCCGCAATGTTTGCATTCCAGCTAGTCTTCAATGCGATCGATCATCTCTTAGATATTGTCATCGCTGGCTTGAATGCAAATTTTGGCAGGTTAAGTTCTACTTACATGTGCTAACTGGGAGTGATGAGTCAACCCTGGCAACAGCAATGGAGAGTTGATTCGATCCTTTGTAAGATGGCCAGAACAGGTTTAACTGCTGCCCAACACAGCTTAAGAGCAGTTAGCTTAGATCGATCGGATCAAGTTCAGTAAACGCCACCCGCCAATCCTGACCCAAACCTGCATCCTGGCGAACTTTGACCTGAAGCCCCTCCACAGCCTCCACCATCCAATCTCCAACTTTACCAACCCACCGAACGATCGCCCCACTTACCAATCCCAGCGTTTCCATTACCCGCGATCGCACCTCATCCGACAGATGCATCAGCACCGCAGAACGCTGGGGTAAGTCCCAGGCCATCCAGAGCGATCGCACTAGCCCCCCTTCTTGGCACTCCACAGCCTGAATCAGAATATCTAACCCATCAGCTAACTCCTCTGAGAGCGATTCATTCTCCGTAGTCACGCCCCCCCCTTTATTTATATATTCAGCAAAAGGCACCCCTGTGACTACCGACTCAACAGAAGGCTCAAAACCTTGCTGAGACTTCGCTTGCCGCTTTGATTGTCGATATTCCAAGACCTCTTGGGCGATCGCCCAGACTTCAGGATCAAACCGATAAACCCGCACCTGGTCGCCCCTTGATCCTTCCCGACGATCGCACAGCAGCTGCAACCCAATTTGTTCTAAGAGCTGCTGCAATATTTGGATGGGGGTAGCATTGCGACGGACAGTAATGCCCAAGAAATCCTTGATGATTAAGGCATGACGTTGCGCTTGCCTTTGCAGCTCCAGCAAATCGAGATCATCATTGCGAAACTCCCGCTCAAGCTGAAGAAACGAGTGAAGTCCCAACTCCCGACGCAGTGACCAAGCCACAGAATCATTGCGCCAATCTAAGGCATGAAACTTCTCGCGCTCTGCCTGGTCTTTAGCTGCCAGTATTGCCGGAGGAAAATGGATACGTTTGCCATTGAAGATACTGACTTCAGAGGGGGCTTCTAAGAGCGCTTCTAACAAGGTGAACTGACGAATGGTTCGCCCCCCTTGATCGCGTTCAATCAGCTCTGGATCGATCGCCTTTCCCCAAGAGGTTTCAATGCGATAACGCTCCAGCTTGTAATAGTCTTCTAAGGTCGGACGTTCCTTAGACTCTAGGCGACGGGCAACAGTGGCTGAGATCGGTTCAGCATTGCAAATGCCTTGGCTACGAGCCTGTTGATTGAGGCTACGAGCCGCCTTCAATTCCGCCTTGGTTTCTCCATCGATCTCTTCCCCTAATGCCATCAAAGAATGTCCTTGTGCCTCGATGAGATAGCGCACATCTCCGCGCAGATTATTGAGCGACTCGTTACGCCGCGCTTGAATGGCAGCCCAAGCCTGCCAAGCAAACGCATCCTCAACAGTCTTCTCCCCGCTGCCAACGATGATCTTGAGTAAGAAGCCACAGAGGTCATTCTCTTGCAGCTTGTTGTGCTGGATGCGATCGGCACTGGTCGGACGATAGCCGCCAATCGGATGAGCACCCACCCAGACATGCCAATCGACTTTAGGCCGATAGCGATTCAATGCCTGAATGCAGTCTGTCCCGGCTAAAGAGCCGCCGACAAACACCCCAAATACCTTGTCAAAGTGAGGCGTATCAATGCTGACTCCGGTATTGACTGAAGGGGAATAGATGAAGCAATCAATGCCATCGAGCTTGCCCGGTTGATTGATGTTCTCGATGAGCGATCGCATCCCTGGTTCATTAGAGTTTTCAGAGTTAATGCAAACGATTCGCTTCTCTGGGAAAAGGGATTGAAGTGCCTCATACAGATCCTTACTAAACTCCAAACCATCACAAGCCACAATCACCCGATCGCCCCTGAAAAGGGATGCCTTGATCTGACGAACAATGCCAGAGCGATCGCCTCCTTCATACCAGAAGACCCGGCGATTGCCATTCTGATAACGGTTGCGAATCACGAAGGGGATCTCATCTGGATCAGGACGCATGGCCAGGATGAATTGGAGTGAGATATCGGATAGATGAGCATCACTCAACACGATGCACTTGGCGGAATAGATAAAATGCTTCAGCGATTGCAGGATGGCGTGACGATGCTCTTTACAGGTCGAAGAACAGAGCAAGTGTTGGATGAACTGTTCGCATTCATCGAGGAAGATGTAGTCATAGGTATTGCCTTCTGTTTTGAGCTTATGCAAGGAGTCAGCGGTGAGGGATAACCATTGCTCTTGCCACATATTCCAGCCATGATCTGAATAGATGGCAGTGCCCAAACGCGTGGATAGATTCCGCAGCAGCGCAATGCGATGTCCCAGGTTAAGGATACGAGCCTGGGGATGAGCTTCCTTGATCGCTTTGAGCAGCTCAGTCTTGCCTGTGCCCATGTCAGAGAGCAAGGCAATCACCCCTGTATCGGGTAAAGGTAATGCAGAGCCAAAGGACGTTAAACGATCCGGTTGCAGGAGGTATTGTTGTTTGAGGTCAACAGCAATGGGATAGGTAAGTTCATAGCCCATTAATCCATGCTGACGATGACGGTCATAGGAGGCGAGAGTAATGGCATCGAGGTAGATCTGATCAAAAGACTCTGCGCCTCTAGCCACGATGAAATCATCGACCCCTTTTTCGGCTCCAGGCAGACGAATCACCTTGACGATGCAATCTGCTGCCTCAAAGAGCTTCCCTGTGCGCACAAGGGCATGACTGACCTGTTGGCGCGTCTTGCGGTTAGGGTCATGGTCAAAGCAAAAGTAGATCTCTCGACTTAAAGTAGCAAAGTGTTGAAGGTCAGGAATGAGCTGCTCTGGTGTCTTACCCTGACGCTTCTTACGCCCGTTCCACACCCCAGGAAGAGCGATCGCCACATAGCCAGCACTCAGCAAAGCAGCAGCCTTCTTAGCGCCCTCACAGATGATGATGGGTAGGTTGTAAGTCCAGACCCATTGCCAGAAGTGAGGAGAGGAGTTGCGATCTCTCAGCCGCAGCATCAGGGGTGTAATAGGCACGCGATAGCGACGGGCGATCGCTTCCCAAGAGCGGCGATCGACATCCAAGAGAATCGCTAGGGTT
>DATNPL010000196.1:0-55394 GCA_036703255.1 Coleofasciculaceae cyanobacterium | reverse complement strand
GTTGGTGCGATCTCGGTCTCAAAAGTCTTGGCTGTGATGACGATGGATGCTTCGATGGACGCGGCGGCCTTTAAGGTCTATATCGCCAAGTGTCTTGTCCCCCAACTCTGGCAAGGGGCTGTCGTGGTCATGGATAATCTGTCTGCCCACAAGGTAGAAGCGATTGCACCGTTGATTGAGGTGGTGGGAGCGAAAGTGCTCTACATGTCTCCTTACTCGCCAGAATTTAATCCCATTGAGCATTGGTGGTCACAGTTAAAGGCTTTCCTCAGACAGTTCTCGCCGACAACCTCGAACAGGGTAGATACGCTCATTGCGACAGCGATGAATTTGATTGATCCTCAACATTTGCACAACTGGTTTGCCCACTGCTGTTACTGTCCCTCATAACACTGCAAACCGCTGTAATTTGTCCTTTTTCTGAAAAGCGACACTTAATTTGTCACTTGCTGGAGAGTCCTTATAGAGAGTAATTAACCTTTCAAATGCTTGAAAGCCTTATCATAGGAGGGAATAACTCGACAACACTAATTTGTCTCGACGACATTTAATTAGTCACTGTACAGTTGTCCATTCAGATAGCCACGCTTCAGCGCGATCGCCCACGGATCGCATCTTGGCCTGCCTCCCGCCCGTCGCTGAGTCGGATAGGCAAATCTCAATGTAGTTTTTGGGAAGGATACGCAGTCTTTCTGCCCACTCGATTGCCACGATCCCCAAAGGCACCTCTAACCCATCCCAGTAGGTTTCTAAGTACAGCGCATCTACTTCTGACGGCTGAAGACGGTATAGATCGAGATGATACAGCGGAATACGGCCTTCCAAATACTCGTTTAACAAGATAAAGGTTGGGCTGCTGATAGGTTCAGTAATGCCTAAGCCTTGACCCATTCCCTGGACTAAAGTTGTTTTGCCGCTGCCTAACTCTCCTCTCAAGAGTAAAATGCTGCCGACTGTGAGATTCTGACCCAGCGCAACGCCCAGGTTGTGGGTTGCAGCGCTGTCGATCAAGGTAAGGCTGAGAGGCATCATAAAATTCGGCTATATGGCTTGAGGGAGGCTAGGAGAAAGGCAGGAATGCTCTGCTAAAAAACCTGACCTACATACAAAATTAGGGCGATCGCAAGACCACCCTAACCTATCTCTGTTAATGCCGCTTGTGCGATAGAGCTGCTGGTTATCTCAGTGGCCCAGCAGCTTGCATTTTGCGATCGCTCTTGTCTTGCCTAATACAGATATTGTCTAATTACAGGTCGTAACCGAAGCGATCGACAACAGGCCGCAATCTAGTTGTCGTAAACGCGACACTCTAGAGCATCGGGGTTGTCATCGCAATACTGTTGCAGGGAGTTCTTCTCAGGTTCCTTGTCACGCTGATGAGCGGCCTCTGCCTGAAGTTCTTCTACTGCATCCCAAGCAGCGGCGCAAGCTGATGAGGTACCGCCCTCTATTCCACAAACTTCTCTTGCTTGTGCCCGCTCCTGCTCAATTTGGTCTTGGATAGTGCTCATAGTTTTTATCGCCTTGTTTGACTCTATTCGTCCCTTGGGTATCTATATCCTAGAATAACCCATCTTGATTCGGCACTTGTCTCACCCAACCGGGTGGTTGTCTATCTCTAGTCTACCTTTCTAGTAACGCCTGAAAAGCAGCGACAGCAACAAATTAAGCTTCATTTCTTAAGATTTAGCTTTTACTCCACCCATAAATTAATGTCAGCCATCTGGCGCTGCATTTTGCGAGAAAACTGCTTGAGGCGCGCTTTTGACCCGTGCTAAGGCTTAATTTACCAGTTTCTCATCATCTTATCTAATGCTATCTATAGCCAAAGCTGACCTAACGCCTCTTCGAGTTTTCGCTCCGCCGAATTTTTTACGCTACGGCAATTCTAAATAAGCTGTGAGATTTAGTCATGGCACCGGGAACAAACTTTGTCCTACGCTTCACAACTTCTATGTCTCCCAACGTAGCTTGTATTCTGTACTTACAACTAAAGTCGGATGGAAAGAGTAAGGATTTTATTTAGATTCTATATAGACAAATGAAGTTTATAGACTACTTCATTTCAATGGATTTGTATTTCAGCGTTTAGACAACTTAAGGAGATGAAGTAATGAAGCGTTTTAACCCTAGTCAGAAAGTTTGTGCAATTGCTTTGAGTTTGGCAACAGCAGGTCTTTGTGTAACACTACCTGTGTCTGCACAGACGACCAGCCCTCTACCTGACTCAACGGCTCCGGGCACCACGATCGCTCCTGATTCTAATGTGACAGCTGATGATGCTGATGACGAGACAGACTGGGGATGGCTGGGTCTATTCGGTCTTTTGGGATTGGCTGGTTTGGTTCGTAAGCCGCAAGAGAATCGCCGGACTGATACTTATGTTGATCCTGTGACACCGACGACAACTCGTTCGGATTACAACAGGTAAGATTTCAGGCAAACAATCAATCAACAACGAAAGATTGACTTAGAATTCTGTGTATGTTGACTGACAAATCAATGTTAATGAAAGCATTCGATCGCAATAAAACCCTGAGCCTTCCTAAAGAAATGGTTCAGGGTTTTTTGCTGCTATATAAGGGTGGAAATGAGGGTGGCGTGATCAACTCATAAAATGAAATTTTTAGCCAGATTAAGACTGGACTAGTCAATCTAAATTAGTCAATGCCCAACCCTGCTGCGATCGCAATTGCTTTTGGAAAAATGTGATGCTCCTGTATTTGAATTCGTTGATGCAGTGTCTCAGGCGTGTCGTTTAGCAAAACAGGAACGGCAGCCTGCATGACGATCGGCCCGCTATCCACGGCAAGTTCAATAAAATGTACGGTGCAGCCCGTAATTTTTACCTGGGCGGCGATCGCCTGCTCAATGGCATGTGCCCCCGGAAAGCTGGGCAGTAGGCTGGGATGAATGTTGAGAATGCGGCGAGGAAATGCGTCAATCAGAACCTGGGTGACGATCCGCATCCAGCCTGCCATGATTACCCAGTCCACTTGATGCTGCTGTAGTGTGTCGATGATAGCTCGATCGAGCGCTTCACGGCTGGTATATTTGCGGTGATTAAGCAGCACTTTGGGAATATTGAGGCGATCGGCGCGTTCAGCAACTTTGGCGTTTGGCTGGTTGTAAATTAACACCCGAATCTCGGCATCAAGGCTTTGCTGAGCAATGGCTTGGGCGATTGCCTCGACATTACTGCCGCTACCAGAGGCCAAAATGCCGAGCTTGATGGGGTGTGAGCGTCTCTGGGTCAGCGACACAGGCGGAGAAACTAGGCTAGCACGGGTAAACTCATCGCTGAAACTATCACTTTCTGGTGCGGCATCAGAGATCATGAGATAAAGAATAATGAAAAGTACGGGTTGCCGCTAAACACCGTATCACAATGAATCCGTGATAATGAACCTGCGATCGCTTCCTGCTGCTCCATCAGAAAAACCTCAGCGACAATACCCTGCCTCGGAGACGCTAGAGGCTTGGCTGTTGCTGGCTCCGGCTCTGATTCTATTGGGCGTTTTTGTCATTTATCCGATCGCCTATCTGATCTACCTCAGCTTCACGGCAGGCAGCTTTACGCGAGCGGGAGCCGAGTGGGTTGGCTTAAGAAACTATTGGCGGCTGCTGTTTGATCCAGATTTTTGGCAGGTGTTGGGCAACACGGCTTACTTTACGATCGCAACTGTCCTTCCTAGCCTCGTAGTGCCTCTAGGGTTAGCCGTTCTTCTCGATCGGGCAATTGGCTTTCGCGATCTGTTGCGATCGGCCTATTTCATTCCGTCTATTACCTCTTTGGTGGCCGCAGGTTTAGGGTTTCGCTGGCTGTTTCAAACCGATGGTTGGGTGAATGGGCTGCTGAGCCTGGTCGGAGTTCCTGCGATTCCTTGGTTGGGTAGTCCGAATTGGGCCATGCCTGTCCTGATCTTACTGAGCATCTGGAAGCAAATTGGATTTAACTTAGTCGTATTTCTAGCAGGTCTACAGGCCATCTCGCTCAATCTCTACGAAGCCGCAGACTTGGATGGCGCGACTGCATGGCAGCAATTTTGGCATATCACGCTGCCGGGGCTGCGTCCCACCCTGGTTTTTGCTGCCGTTACAACGACTATCTTCACGCTTCGTAGCTTTGAGCAGCCCTATGTCATGACGGGAGGGGGACCGCTCAACACAACAAATTTGCTGGTGTTCTACATTTACAATCAGGCGTTTGCGCAGTTTGATTTTGGCTACGCCGCAGCCGTTACGACTCTCTTATTAATGGCAACGCTGCTGCTGGTCTATGTGCAGCTTCGGGTTTCACGAGACGCAGATCAACCCTAGTTTGCCCTCTCGAACCAACTCATCTCTTGCGGTCGCGTAAAATATCCTTAACAATTCTTAGGATTGTGCGTCAATGAGGAGAACACGATGCCATCTAATATTTCACAAAATTTGAGCCAGTTACTAGAGCCGATCGCCGCCTGGTTCCGCAGCTTCAATCTTCCCGATTTGGTTGTCCATTGGGGGCATCCGCTGATGATGGGTATTGTCATTTTTGTCATGGGCAGCTTTGTGGGCATGACGGGCTGGCGCGGGCGATCGCTCATGGAACCCAAAGAAGCCGCTAAGAGCCGCATGGATCACCGTAAAATTGCGCCTTTGATGCTGTTGTTTATCGTGTTGGGGGCTGTGGGCGGTGTGCTGTCGCTGGTAATGCATCAGGAGCCGATCTTGGAAAGTCCTCACTTTTGGACGGGAGCCGCCTCGATTGGTTTGTTGGGCAGCAATGCTGTGATCGCAGCGACTGGTTTTGGGAAGAATAACCCCATGCTGCGCACCACGCATGCTTATGTGGGCAGTGCAGCGCTTTGCCTGCTGTTTCTTCATGCCCTGTTGGGGCTGAAACTCGGGCTGGCAATTCAGGGGCATTGATTTTCGGGGTGGTTGATGGCTGCAACTAGCGCATGGATCTGTCTGGCCTACATTGTGGGTTTGTTATTAACAGGGATTCCAGGAAAACTTCTGGGCATTCCTTTAGGGGCGATCGCGATTCTGCTAACAGGGGCGATCGCCTCTTTTGTGGCACCGCGCCTCTGGCGAAACAGTCCGCCTGCACGCCTATGGCTTTTGGCAGGCTTGGTAGGGTTGATCGCCACACTCCATTTTCAGATGCGGCTACCGCAGCCTAGTCCGACCGATATTTGTCGGCTGATTGATAGCCCCCAAAATGGCGTTTGTCAGCCGATCGCTGCCGCAAAAACTCCCGTCTTTGGTCAGACTTTTGAAGTTGAAGGACGGGTGGCTACTGCGCCGGAGCTAACCCGGAGCGATCGCTATCGCTTACAGCTCGAAGTCTCGCGGGTTAGCTCTAGCCATCAGGGCAAGCTGCTTCTACCTGCTCAACCGATTAGCGGAACGCTGTATCTCACTATCCCACGAGAGAAAGGCGAGGCGCTTTATCCCGGACAGCGAGCGATCGTCGTTGGCTCTCTCTACAAGCCTCAGCCTGCTGCCACGTCAGGAGGTTTTGATTTTCAGGACTACCTGAGGCAAACAGGCATCTTCGCCGGATTGATTGCTCAAGACGTTCGTTTGGTGGCAGGATCACAGCCGCAGCCGCCTCTGCTGTGGTCTATTCGGCGGCAGATTATTCGATCGCAGGCCGCTAGCTTGGGGCTAAATGAAGGCCGTTTGCTGAGCGCTATGGTCATGGGGAAGTCGGCAGTCGATGTGCCTTATGCCCTGCAAGATGAATTTCGTCAGGCGGGTCTGGCTCATGCCCTGGCTGCCTCTGGGGCACAAGTCTCTATGTTGATTGGGGTGATGCTAGCTCTGACTCAACGCTTTTCCGCCCGAATGCGGTTAATTTTTGGGGGCAGCGTTTTGCTCTCCTATATTGGGCTGACGGGCATCGAACCTTCAGTGCTGCGGGCAGGCGTTATGGGAGGTGTTGTGCTGTTTGCGCTGGCGGCAGAGCGAAAGGTCAAGCCGTTAGGTTCGCTGCTGTTTGCGGCCGTGGTGCTGCTGCTGTGGAATCCGCTTTGGATTTGGGATCTAGGATGTCAACTCAGCTTTTTGGCCACGTTGGGGCTGCTGGTCACGGTGCCGATCCTTTCAAAATGGCTGGACTGGATGCCAACGGCGATCGCCCCTCTGTTTGCGGTGCCGATTGCGGCCTATCTCTGGACGCTGCCGTTACAGCTTTTTATCTTTGGGGTTGTCTCTCCCTACAGCATTGGCATCAATATTTTAGTGAGTCCTTTGATTGCGATCGTCAGCATTGGCGGCATGGTTACGGCATTGGCGGCATTGGCCTATGCGCCGATGGGCGAAATTTTGTCCGGATTGCTGCACTATCCCCTCTGGCTGTTCATCAAGATTGCTGAGTGGGGCAATCAGCTTCCGGGCAGTCAGCATGCGGTAGGTACGATCAGCATTCCCCAGGTCTTGCTGCTATACGGACTGGTGCTGCTGGTATGGGGATGGCAGCGCTGCCAGCGCTACTGGTGGCTGGCGCTGGGGCTAGCGATTAGCCTGGTTGCCATTCCGGCTTGGGCAGCTTCCACTAGCTTGCTGCAAGTCACAGTGCTGCCAACTGACGGCAATCCCGTTTGGGTGATTCAAGACAAGCGCAACGTGGTTTTGATCAACAGCGGCAGCGAAAAAGATCAGCGGTTTATGATCAAGCCTTTTTTCAATCAGCGGGGCATTAACCAAGTGGATTGGGCGATCGCGCCTAATCTCCACCTAGCCGCCTTAACAGACTGGCAGCAGATGTTGGAAACGGTGCCCATTCGGATGCTTTACAGTAGCTCGGCCTATCAACAAAATGCCACCGAGGCGATCGCGTTTCGCCAGAGCTACACTGCCCTATTGGCTAAGCTCAAGACACAGCAAGGCAATGCCATGCAGCTGGCTAATCGCCAAACGTTACAGCTTGGCTCGGTTGCGGTAAAACCCCTAACGCCGGATGCCTCCATCTTACAAATGCAAATGGGGACTCAAAGCTGGCTGGTTTTGGGGCGTTTAAGCCGTCGCCAGAGCCTACAAACTCTTCCCTCTGCCTCGGTACTGTGGTGGTCTGGGCAAGAGCTAGATCCGCAAATCTTGGAGCAGGTGAAGCCGCAGGTGGCGATCGCGCTTGTCCGCTCTCCTAGCGATACCTCACCCACCAAAGTCTGGCTTGAGCAACATCAGGTCAAGCTCTATGCGCTGCCTCAGACTGGCTCTGTTCAATGGACTCAACAGCAAGGATTTATCACGACACTGGAGTCTAATCCAGCACTCTAAATTTTTAACGCATAGGTCTTAGCGCATAGGTCTTAGCGACTGACCCCTTAGCCTGTACAATGGGAAACGGAGAGGTGGCAGAGTGGTTGAATGCGCTTGACTCGAAATCAGGTTTGGGGCAACTCAACGGGGGTTCGAATCCCCCCCTCTCCGTCCCGCAGCAATATTCAATGGCACAAGGTGTAGATATTTCCCTGAAGCTCTTGCGAATCCAAGCTTTGAGGAAAATATTTGAGTCAGGCGCAAAGCGTTCTCTCAGTCTTGATGCTCTCTCAGCCTTGATCATGCAATCGATCGATATCCTAATTCTCTCGAATGGGCCGGGCGAACTTACAACCTGGGTGAGACCTGTGGTGCAAGCCATTCGGCAGCGACTGGGACAGGATCGCCAGCAGGTTCGCATTTCTTTAGTTCTTTCCCCCTGTCCCAATGCCAGCGGCCAAGAGGTGGCGATCGCCCAAACCTACCCTGAAATCGATCGGGTACAGGCAGCCCAAAACTTTTTTCCGTTTTTACTATGGGGAAAGACGGCTGAGCGATGGGATTGGCGCGATCGCGGAGTCGTCTTGTTTTTGGGGGGCGATCAGCTCTTTCCGGTCATCATTGGCAAGCGGCTGGGCTATCGCACGGTCATCTATGGCGAATGGGAAACCCGCTGGCATGCCTGGATCGATCGGTTTGGCGTCATGAAACCCGCAATGATCGATCGCGTTGCTCCCAAGTATGTTCATAAGTTTCAAGTCGTTGGCGATCTCATGGCAGAGGCAGGCGCGCAAGCCAGCGCACCCGAAAAAGCCAAAGCCCAGGATTTAATTGGTTTGCTTCCTGGATCGAAGCCTGCGAAACTGGCTCAAGGTGTGCCTCTGTGTCTGGCGATCGCCCAGCATTTGCATAAAGCCTGCCCTCAAACGCGGTTCGTCATTCCTGTTGCGCCTACGCTGGATCTGGCGACGCTGGCCAAATTTGCTGATCCCACTCAAAATCCTATTTCGAGCGCCTTTGGCAGCCCAGCAGCGGAATTGGTTTGCAATCCTCAGCCTTATCTCAAGACCTCTGAGGGGTTGCGCATCGATCTGTACATGGCTTCTCCGGCCTATGATCTGTTGAGCCAATGCCGTTTTTGCCTCACGACCATTGGTGCCAATACTGCTGAGCTAGGCGCTTTGGGTGTTCCTATGATTGTCTTGATGCCAACACAGCAGATTGATGCCATGCGCGCTTGGGATGGATTGCCCGGATTGCTGGTTAACCTACCCGGAGTGGGCACTGTTTTTGCCCTGCTCATTAACCGTTGGTATCACAGTGGGTATCAGCGGAAGCCTCGGCTGCTGGCATGGCCTAATATTTGGGCAGGAGAAGCGATCGTCCCAGAGCTGCTTGGGCATTTGCAGCCGCAACAGGTGGCCGATTTGGCGATCGACTGGTTACGCCGTCCTGAGAAGCTAGATCAGATACGAGAAAAATTGCGCCATGTCCGAGGCACAACGGGAGCCGCCCAAAAATTAGCTCGATTGGTCGAGGAAACCCTACAGATTGAGGCTTCACCTTGAGATTGAGGCTGATCTAGACTCAAAGAAGAACTTGAAACGCAAAGAAAAATCTGAAGAAATCCAGTAATATTCGCGATCCGATCGCTCTGATTCAAAGGCTATGGTCGTGCTGACTCACCTTTGTACTTTATATTCAAATTCATAACCTTGATTCCCTTAAACTTGACTTCTACAGATCTAAAAACAGATCTTACCTCTGCGAACTTGACCTCTGCGAGCCTGACCCCTGTGAGCCTCAATCCTGTGAAGAAGTTTCCCTGGCTGTCCTTGGCGCTGCTTCTGGCTGCCTATGCCACCTTTAGCTGGTTTTTTACCCATGCTTTTACTCAGGTGCTTACTTTCTCAGGAACGGCCTATTTGGCCTGGGGGCTGGTCATTGGCGGCACGCTGTTGGAAGCCCTGCTCTTAACGACTCAATATGACGGACTAAAGACTCTGATCGGACGATGGCTGCGATCGGATCTAGGCTATTTTACGTTAATTGTGGTGGCTTCTCTGGGAGGCACCCTTGCTTTCATTTGGTCAAACGTGACGGGTTATTTTGTGGTGCTAATTGCCGCTGAGGTTTTGGCCAGACTAGATCTACAAAATGCTAGGTTTACTCGTTTTCAAGCCTTCATCGTCCTGACGGTCATTTCGATTTTGGGTCTTGCCTTGGGTTTAATCGCCAGTCTTGAACTCGATCCATCTCTGGGATCGCAAATTGATTAACCTGGAAGAGTTTTTGGAAGTGCCGCGCTTCCAAAAACTCTTGGATTTCATTCATGATCCTTGGCAAATAATTTGGCATGAAAAAGCAGCCCGATTTAGGCTGCTTGACATAAGGTGCGTGAGGAGTCGTCAACCTTGAGAATAGCGGGTCTGAAAGCTGCTGGCAGCAGAGTTACAGATTCTGATACAGAGGTTGGCCTGTTAACTGCTGCTATCCCCGCATCAGTTCCAACAAAGACTCATCCTGCCCCGACTGGCGTTTTTCGATCGGCACATAGGGCTGAGCGCGAACTCCCGTATAGATTTGGGTCGGCCGGAAAATCCGGTTTTCGTTAAGCTGCTCTTTCCAGTGGGCTAGCCAGCCGGAAGTACGGGCGATCGCAAAGACAGGCGTAAACAAGTCGGTTGGGATACCCAACTTGCGATAGACCAGTCCTGAGTAGAAATCTACGTTGGGGTAAATTCCTTTGTGGCCTAGCCGCTCTGCAACTGATTTTTCCATCGCAACGGCTATGTCGTAATACTCATCTTTACCGAATTTCTCAAACAGCTGCTCTGCCAAACTCTGCAAGATAGTAGCACGCGGATCTTTGACTTTATAAACCCGATGCCCAAAGCCCATGATTTTAGACTTTTTCTCTAGGCAGTTGTCCAGATAGGGGTCAACGTTTTCTACAGTGCCGATTTCTTCCAGCATCATAATTACTTCTTCATTGGCTCCACCATGCAGTGGCCCTGCCAGCGTTCCAACGGCCGAAGCCACGACTCCGTAAGGGTCGGTCAGGGTTGAAGCCGTCACCATCGAAGAAAAGGTTGAGGCGTTAATCGTATGCTCGGCATGTAGGGTGAGACAAATATCAAAAATCTGAGCGGCCAGCGGGTCAGGCTCTTGCTCATTCAGCATGTAGAGGAAGTTTGCGGCGTAGCTGAGGTCATCGCGAGGCTGAACGGGGTCGTTGCCCTTACGCATTAGTTGAAAGGCAGCCACCATCGTCGGAATTTTGGCAAGCAGCCGCACCACAGCCGCACGGATATAGGCCGGGTCATCTAGAGCACGACGCGAATAGAATAAGCCCAAAGCCGCCGCACAAGCCTGCAAGGCATCCATTGGGTGTCCGCTTTCGGGGAAGCACTTCATCATGTCGCGGATGCGGTACTTGAGCCGTCGATGAAACTGAATTTCATGCTGAAACTCCTCAAGCTCTTCAGCGGTGGGAAGCGATCCCCAGATGAGCAAGTAGGCAGTCTCGACAAAGGTGCTGAGTCTGGCTAGCTCTTCGATATTAATACCGCGATATTCCAGGATGCCGTTTTTGCCATCCACAAAGCTAATGCTGGATTGCGTTACAGGAATCCCTTCCAGACCCGGTCTATATTCGCAAAACGTCATAATGTCACCGTGCGCCCGAAATAATTTTTACTGAAGATTTCGCCTGAAGTTTTCTGTTAATGGAGGTAAAGCTCCCTAAAGGAAAATTTTAGACAGGCTAGTAGCGGATAGCTCTCTTAGATTGGCATATTCTAGGGTTGCAGTTTTGTCAGTTTAGGATCAGTCTCACGGAGTGCGACCTTTCCAAGGTTTCACCCCTTCAAACGTTTCACCCCTGAGGAAACTGGGTTTTGACTAAAGCTTCGGCACTAGACCGATCGCTGACCTCTCCATCTAGTGTTGCAGCCAGCAGCCGCTCCAAAATTTCCTTATACTGCTTTCCGGGTAAATATCCCATGATTTGTAGATCGTGACCATCCAGAGGCGTTTTAGTCGCCTGCCAATGGGTTAAGTAGCGCCAAATTTGCCGACGCGTCTCTCGCGAAGCCGTGGCTCCCAGCAAGATCAAAGTGGTGCGATCGACCGAGCCAAGGATCTTGACGATCTGACTAGGGCGATCGCTCTGGCTCAGAGCTGGCAAAATTTGCGCTTGCAGCGTGTGAAGATGCCGCAGCCGCTCACAGCTTTCGGCCGGAAGCTGAAGCGTTTGAGCCACGGTGAGGCGATCGTTGGGCGGCAGGCTCACCAGCAAAACCTCTAGCAGAATCTGCCAGTGAGTTAGCCGCTGCTGCGGATCAAACCGTTTGAGCCAGCGATCGACTCGCCGCATTTGCCAGAGCCGCGCATCAGTCAGGGTCAAGTCAGGATAGATGCAGACCAGCGCTCCTAAGTCTGCCAACAGCCGCAGCGCCGCTTGCCAATCAGAACTCTGAAAAATATACTTTAGCTCTTGCTTCAGGCGAGTTTGCAGGGCGGGCGCTTTCTCCATCTGCTTGCCAGATGGAATGCGGCTGTAGATACCGCTGGCGATCGCAAACCGAATATAGCTCTCGGTTTGCGGCTCGATCTGAAAATTGAGCCGCACGGCAAAGCGCACGGCGCGATAGATGCGTGTGGGATCTTCAATAAAGCTGTTGGCATGAAGCACACGAATTTGTTGCGTTTTTAAGTCTAGAACGCCGCCAAAAAAATCTAGCAGTTCTCCAGCACCGGGAGCCGTCAGCCTCACTGCCAAGGCGTTGATGGTAAAGTCGCGACGGTAAAGATCCTGACGAATTGAGCTTGCCTCGACTTCTGGGTTAGCGGCTGGGTAGGGATAAAATTCCGTTCGAGCGGTTGCGATATCCATCCATAGAGAACCCAGCACCGGATCGTTATGCCAGAGCAGCGCTGCCGTCTGAAACTGTCCATGCACCTGAAGCTTGGTTTGGGGATAGGTCTGCTGCAAAGCTTGAGCTAGCTCTACGCCAGCCCTATCCGCCGCTTGCTCAAAGCCATCGACGACTAAATCAATATCCTGAATTTGTGAAGTCTGAGCGCTATCCGCTAACAGCAAATCTCGCACGGCTCCCCCCACCAGATACAGATGCCAGCCCCGCTGCTCGGCCTGCTGCGCGATCGCCCTCAATAACTGCCACAGATCAGGCGTGAGGCGATCGCGCAGCAAGGCGTTGATGACTTCGGGCAGCAGACATGAGGGATTCAAGGTATCTGAATCGGTACTCCAACCAGAGGGATGGGCTGTTTGATAGGCCTGGCCTTGCTCTCTGCGTCGATCGCGATGCATCTGTCGCAGTACATCCGTGCGAGTGACGATTCCCACCAGTTCGCCCTGCTCTAAGACAGGTAAACGACCAATCCCATAAGTGACCATCAGAGCCTCAATATCCGGCAGCAGCGTATCGGGCGTAATGGTCTTCAGGTCGGTTGCCATATAGCCTTTGACGGGAGCATGAGCAAAGCCGTGGCGCAGGGCAATATCTAGATCTCGACGCGAAATGATGCCTACGAGTTGGTCTTGGGCATCTACCACCGATAGCCCAGAATGTCCGTATCGTAAAAGAATGCGCTGGGCTTCGGCGATCGTCGTCTCGGGGCGAATGGTGCGCACCGGAGAAGACATCAGGCTCCTGGCAGTGGGCGGCTGAGGAATTTGCGATCGCAAGTTTTCTAAGAGCTTTGCCAGGATATCAGCATTGGCTCCGCGCTGGGTGAGGGTGGCGGCTCTGGGATGTCCGCCCCCCCCAAAAGGCTGGAAGAGCTGAGCCAGATTGACGGGAACGGTGCCGCGCGATCGCCCAATGACGGTCAGGCGCTCCTCTTTCCCGGCTGCAATAGGATGGCGCATCAGCAGCAGTAAGACCTCGGCCTCTACCAAGCTCAAAAGCTGAGCTGCCAGCTGAGACATACCGGGCAGATGTGCTTCTAAATCCAGCTCTACCCAGGCGATCGGGCAACCTCGAATAGTTTCGGTTTCGAGCTGATCTAGGGCAACGGTCAGCAGATCTTGCAGCGGCGGTGATAGCGCAGACTGGCGATAGGTGGCGATCGTTTCTATATCTGCGCCTTGCTCCATCAGCCAGGTCAGGGCGGCAGCATCTCTCACGGTCGTGCCATCAAAGGTGAGAGATCCCGTATCGACATGAATGCCCAGCGCCATGACCGTTGCTTCGGCCAGGGTGAGTGAAATCTGCTGGGCACGCAGCAGCTCAACCACCAGCGTTGTGACGGCTCCGATCGGCTCTAGCTTATAGTCGGCAGCAATATCGCTCAGCGCATGGGCATGGTGATCATAAACGGTGACTTTGATGTTGGGCAAATCTAGCCACTCGGCGGCCTTACCCAGGCGATCGCGCGACTGTGTATCCACAATGGTGAGCGATCGAATCTGGGCTGGATTAACCGATCGTCGCTCAATTAAGGCATATTCATCTCGGTGTAAAGCTAAAAACTCCTGTACTGTCGGATGGCTTCCGGCCACAAGAACAATTCTTGCTCCTGGCAGCAGCCGCGATAGCCCCACTGCGCCCCCTAACGTATCAAAATCAGCAGTTGAGTGACAAAGGATCAAATCCATGTCGGCGTTCCCCCTTGGCTCCATCCTATCCTTTGCCTTCCCTCCTTTCACAAGGGTCTCAATTTCTGATAGGTTACTAGCTAGGTGAAATATTCAGTAAACTGCTCAGGTGTGGTTCGATCGCCCCCTGCCGCTGTACTGGTTGACGACTCTGTCAAGAAACCTCTTGTGTCTCACGGCTCTGGTTTCACCGCGTTGGATTCACTGCATTAGTTCGCTGTATTGGGAGGGAAAACTATGTCTATTTTGTTTCAGGTAGCTCTGGCGGCTCTGGTTGCCGTATCGTTCATCATGGTGGTTGCGGTTCCGGTTGCCTATGCCTCACCCAGAAATTGGGAGCAGTCGAAGCAGCTGCTATTTTTGGGTTCAGGGCTATGGGTGATTCTGGTGTTTTTGGTCGGTGGACTCAACTACTTTGTCGTCTAGCCCTTCGTAGGCTAAAGATTTTCGAGACTGAGAGGTTGGTGATTGCAAAACGCAGTTGAAATCTCTTTTTAAGTATATGAACAGAACTATTGACAAGCCCGACTGGGCGTGCGCCCCTCAAGAGACACACGCCCAGTCGGGCTATTTAATTCTGGGCAAAGACTTATCTCAATCTTCTTATTCAGGAAGTTGTCCAGGTAAAGAAGTTATCCAAGTCAGGTGGTTTAGGCTAGAGTAGCCTCTTGTTTGAGGACAGACGGTTTGTCTGAACATTTCCCCTAGTCGATTGGTATTTCTATGGCAGTTTTTGAGGGCACGTTTACCCGGACGGACGCATTGCGCTTTGCGATCGTCATTGGTCGATTTAATGATTTGGTGACAGGCAAGCTGCTAGAAGGCTGTCAAGATTGCTTGAAGCGTCACGGCATTGATCCCGACCCACAGGGTACGCAGGTGGACTATGCCTGGGTGCCGGGCAGTTTTGAGGTGCCGCTCTTGGCACGCCAACTGGCTCTGTCAGGTCGCTATGATGCCATCATCTGCTTAGGCGCAATTATTCGAGGCTCTACGCCTCACTTTGACTATGTGGCTGCGGAAGTTTCTAAAGGCATCGCCGCTGCTAGCTTCCAGACTGGGGTGCCTGTGATTTTTGGCATCCTGACAACAGATACCATGCAGCAAGCGCTAGAACGAGCCGGGATTAAGAGCAACAATGGCTGGAATTACGCGATGAATGCGATCGAAATGGCGAGCCTGATGCATCAGGTTAAGGCCGTCAGCCCTGATGTGAATAGTGGCTCGTTTACAGGGTCAGGGGGGCTGTCGGGAGCGACTCCTCAGTCTTTGCCTGGAGCGCTTAAGAGTGCCCTGCCTGAGCGCTCAGAATAGCGGTGAAGAACCTTATTAGGTTTTGGCTGTCGGCTTCAGGTCTTGATTCAAGCCAGTCTGAGCCACCAGTCCAAAATCTAAGGTTCTGCTGGAGTTGGCAAATCCTTCAGGCTTTGATAATATAGGAAAAGTCTGAAATTCGCGGGTGTAGCTCAGTGGTAGAGCGCAACCTTGCCAAGGTTGATGTCGTGGGTTCGAATCCCATCACCCGCTTTAAGCGATTGGCATAATTTCCAAAATGAGTATGCTGTTTCCAGAATGGAAATTGAGAATGCATATTGGAGATTTTTTGCAACGTAGAGCCGTATCTTAACTCCAAAGGCTCATTTAGCTTTTTGATTCGTTAAAGAGAGTGTTAACGATCGCCCCTGAAGCAGAGGTTTGAGCTAGATTGAGGAGAGGGCAGAAACGGTCACGCTGTTTAATCGCTCTCCGGCCATTTATTCGTATCGCTGCTCCTTGTGCAACATCCGAAAACGCAGAAAATTGATCTCAATAGTGAATACCCCTGCCCCTGCCGTCGTCGGGGTCGCCTCACCCCGATCGTCTTGACGGAAGCTTTTGGCTGCGATCGCTGTCAGCAGATTTTTGTGCTGCAAGAAAACGGCTACGTGATCGAGCAGCTATCGACTAATTATCCCTACAAGCGTTCTTGGCGCTGGACGGGGCACCAATGGCACATTGCTCACTCTAGCCTGGGTCGGGGCTACTTTCCCCTAACGCTATTCATTATTTTTGGCCTCATTTTTCTGTTGCTGTTAACAACGCTCAATTCTCCTCTGAGCTACAGCATCACCTTTCGAGTAGTTGCAGCATTGGTTCTATCAATGATGCTAGTCTTGATGCTATGGCTAGCCTGTAGACGTTAGTCAAAGCAAGGACAGACTTGAACGCTTCACCTATTACATCTGCGGCTCATCGAGCCTACCACTCTGCTATAGATTTGGCGGCAATGCGAGGAACCGATCGCAGCCACGCGCTAAATCTCATGGCTGAAGCCTTAATGGAGCGTCAGAATGACATTCTGGAAGCGAATACGCTCGATCTGGAGATCAGCCGCGAGATGGCGGTTCCTGAGCTGGTTTTAGATTGGCTAAAGCTGACTCCAGAGAGGCTACAAACCGCAGGGCAGATTCTCCAGCGCCTTGCCGAGCTTTCTGACCCCATTCAGCAGGTCTTAAATATTCCTTCCTATCAGGTTGACCAATGCCAAACCTATTGCCAGCTAACGCCATTGGGTGTGGTTGCCTTTGTTTTTGAGGCTTTTCCGGATATGGGAGCGATCGCCGCAGGGCTTTGCATTCGTACCGCTAACAGCTTGATTTTGCGGGGCAGTGCTGAATCTAGCCACTCTAACCAGGTGATTGCTGAAACGCTGAAACTGGCGATTGAAGATGCAGGTCTACCGGGCGACTGCATTCAGATCTTATCTCCAGAGCATGGCGATCAGATTCGGGAATTGGTCGTTCAAGATCAGTTTATCAATTTGGTGATTCCCTATGGGCGATCGAGCCTTGTGCAGCAGGTGGTTCGGCAAGCCACTACTCCAGTGCTCAAAACTGCGATCGGCAACTGCTACCTTTACTGGTCGCCCTCAGGCAGCTTGGATATTGCGCGATGGATGATCTTAGACAGCCATCAGAGCGCTCCTGACGCTGTTAACGCCATTGAGAAGGTTCTGATTCATCGCCTTCACAACCCTTCTACGCTGATCATGCTGTGGAATAGCCTTAAAGAGAAGGGCTACACGCTGCGGGGCGATGATATTCTTTGCAAAGAATTTCCAGAAATTTTTACGACCGAAGCTAAACCCTATGAGTGGGGACAGGCTTATCTCAATCGCACGATTGCCTTTAAGGCGGTCGATCAGCTAGAAGACGCGATCGCTTGGATTAATCGCCACAGCAGCGGTCATGCTGATTGTCTGGCCACAGAGTCTTATCAAGAAAGCCGCCAGTTCGCTTTAGGGATTGGCAGCGCCATGACCTACATCAACGCTTCGCCCCGCTTTTACCGCAATCCTAAAAGAGGCAGCCCGATCGCGCTGGGCATGTCTAACCAAAAAGGCCAGCGACGAGGGCTGATCAGCGTGGAAACTCTGACAACGTTGAGGCATATCGTTCAGGGCAATGGCGTTAGCTAACGCTGGCTAAGACTTGCAAAATTTATTGGGAGGCGTGCTCCCAATAAATTTCATAGCCGGATTCAGCAAACTCTCGACGCTAACTAACTTGGCGAATGATAGCGCCTCTGGTGTTGGCATGTTCAAGATCAACACCCGCCAAAACCACATTGGTTAAATTGGCATGAGCCAGATTTGTATCTGTTAAAGCAGCTCCCGTTAGAACGGCATCTGTAAGGTTGGCATGGCTCAAATTCGCTTTGGTGAGATTGGCCTGAGTAAAGTTGGCTCCGCTGAAGTTTGCCCCACTGAGATTCGTATTTCTCAGGTTTGCCGCCATTAGGTTCAGGTTCCTAAAATCTCTTTGTCCGGCTGAATATCGGCTTAAAAGCTCTGGAATTTTCATTAAAAATAGTTATGGAAGAATTACGAAAGCGGTTTGAGGAGATACAGGTAAACGAATGCAGATGGGAAGTCGTTGAAAATCAGTTGCGGAAGTTCTTTCTTCTTTGCTTCTGTCTGGCAACTGCCTTACGCCGACGCTTTTCAATAGGGGTTTCAAAGTGGCGGTATTTCCTCATATCCGGGAAGATACCTGCCTGTGAAACTTTGCGCTTAAAGCGGCGCAATGCTGATTCAATTCCTTCATCTTCACCCAGAATTACTTGGGTCATTCCATACTGCCTCTTCTCAAGTGTTTAAAAATACATAGGGGGAAATTTGGAAGAACAAAGCCTGAATCGAGATGGATCTCTGAAAACCTGTCCTCAAAACCCGCGACTCACCTTAAACCCGCAGTTCAGTAGGGTAACGCTCCAAAAATAGGGTTCGTTTCTCGGAGCGGGATTTGCTGTTCCTTTTCCGAAAAATAAACCCTATGCTGAAAACGCTACCGACTAAAAAAGGGCAGACCCGAAGTCCGCCCTCCTAACGGCAGAGTTATAGCCTAAGCTTCATAAAACTTAGTACCGGCGAGAAGATCCGCCCTTGTTGCTCCAGCCGCCACCGCCCCCAAAGGAGCCTCGGTCTTCGCGGGGCTTCGCTTTGTTGACCTTAAGGTCACGACCCATCCACTCAGCTCCATCTAGAGCTTCAATGGCGGCAGTCTCTTCTGCTTCTGCACCCATTTCTACAAAGGCAAAGCCGCGTAAGCGACCTGTTTCGCGATCGGTTGGGAGTTGCACCCGCTTGACCGTGCCATATTCTGCAAAAATTTGGGTGATATCCTCTTGAGTTGCCTCAAAGGATAAATTACCGACGTAGATTGACATGAAAAAAGATCTCCAGAATCAGAGAGTGTAGAGAGTTAGATTCGGAGAAATGCGCATAAAACGAATTACACAGCCGAAAATAATCCTATTACAGACATTAGCACAGTCGCACCAGTGTTGGGAGATGCGCGACCTGAGGAAGCATTAAGAAAAGTGTAAGAAACTCAGATAAAAAATAAAGACTCACATCAAAGTGTGAGTCTTTATTATGGCAGAGCAAGTCTGCCTGGTCAATTTGCGCTTATACTAGTCGCGCTTAATATTAGACTTCTCGATTACTGGGCTTCCTCGATTAGCTTGACCTTCTTGGCAAGCCCGAAAAATTGCAGCGTCCGAATCATCATCCAGGTGGCATCTATTTCCCACCATTTCAAACCGTGACGAGCCGAGTACTGATAGCTGTGATGATTGTTGTGCCAGCCTTCGCCATAGGCCAAGAGGGCAACCCACCAGCAGTTGGTAGAGCGATCGCTAGAGTCAAACGTGCGGTAGCCAAACTTGTGAGTAGCGCTGTTGACGAGCCAGGTGGTGTGGTAGACCATAACCAGCCGCACAAAGCCACCCCAAAACAAGAACGACCAGCCCCCAATTAAATAGAGCAAGACACCAAAGACTGCCTGAATCGCAACAAAGTTGTTATCAAGAAATTGATAAAAGCGATCGTTGGCAATGTCTTTGGTCAGACGAGGAATTTCATGTTCAACCGGAACTTCGTACATCATCCATCCCATATGGCTCCACCAAAAGCCTTTGGTGGAATCATGATGATCGACGTCTTGATCAGAAAACAGGTGATGGTGACGGTGCAGCCCTACCCACCAAATGGGGCCGCCCTGCATCGATAAGGTGCCGCAAAATACTAAAAAGTACTCTAGCCATTTGGGAGTTTGAAAGCTGCGATGGGTGACGAGCCTGTGCCATCCCAGCGTCACACCTAAACCCCCAGTGACCCAGTGCAAAAACAGGGCAAGTGCGACCCCTTGCCAGCTAAAGAAGGCTGGGAGGAAAGCGCCGAGCGCCAAAATATGGAGGGCTATCATGAACACGACGACAGCCCAGTCATGCGTAAGTTTGGTCGAGTTTGCAATAGTCATGAAGTCATCTCAATATGAACGATGTAGCCAGATCTGCGCGACAATGGATTCCGCGAGTCTTGTGAACACGACTTGAAACCGGATGCAGCCCCATTCGCTGTGCGATCGGCAACGCAATCATTTTCCAGAATTAAAGTGAAACTCAGAGAATCAGCACCAAAACAATTAACATTTTGAAGAATGAGCAGCGAGCGGCTTCAACGGGCAGAACAGGCACTATCCCAAATTTTTTCTGGTATTGACGCGCAGGTCAAGAGAAATCTTCGCAGAGTTTTGGCAGCCTATCATCTTCATCAGGTGGGAGTTCATCATTTTGCTGGAGTTAGCGGGTATGGACATGATGATCTGGGGCGGCAGGTGCTCGATCGCGTCTTTGCAGAAATAGTGGGTGCAGAGGCGGCTACCGTGCGGATTCAGTTTGTCTCAGGGACTCATGCCATTGCCTCTGCGTTGTATGGTGTTCTGCGTCCGGGGGATGAAATGCTGGCCGTCACGGGCGCACCCTACGATACGTTGGAAGAAGTTATTGGACTGCGCGGAGAGAACCAGGGTTCCCTGAGAGACTTTAACATTGGCTATCGCCAGCTAGAACTGACGGAAGCCGGAGCGATCGACTGGCACAATCTAGCCAAGGCGGTACGCCCTGAAACGAGGCTAGTGCATATTCAGCGCTCTTGTGGCTACTCCTGGCGATCGAGCCTATCGATTCAGGAAATTGAAAAAATTGTTTATCTCGTCAAGCAGCAGAACCCTAATACGGTTTGTTTTGTGGATAACTGCTATGGCGAGTTTGTTGAAGATCGGGAGCCGACGGCGGTTGGGGCTAATTTGATGGCCGGATCGCTGATCAAAAATCCGGGAGGGACGATCGTGGCAGCAGGCGGCTACATTGCTGGGAGAGCTGACCTGGTGGAAATGGCGGCCTGTCGGCTAACGGCTCCGGGGATTGGCAGCGAGGGCGGTGCAACGTTTGACCAAAATCGTTTGCTGTTTCAGGGTTTGTTTTTGGCTCCGCAGATGGTGGGAGAGGCGATGAAGGGTAATCATCTGACGGCGCATGTGTTTCAACAGTTGGGCTATCCGGTGAATCCGCTGCCTGATGCGCCGCGTCGGGATGTGATTCAGGCGATTCGGCTTGGCTCTCCGGAGAAAATCATTGCTTTTTGCAAGGCGATTCAGCGGCATTCGCCGATTGGCTCTTATCTCAGTCCGGTGCCTGCGGAGATGCCGGGATATGAGAGTGAGCTGGTGATGGCGGGGGGGACTTTTATTGATGGCAGTACTTCGGAGTTTTCGGCGGATGGGCCGCTGCGAGAGCCTTATACGGTGTTTTGTCAGGGGGGGACGCATTGGACGCATGTGGCGATCGCTCTTGAGGCGGCGATGGAGGCGGTGGGGGAGGCTTAGTCAATACTGACTTTTACGAATAGAGCACAGTGTCTTTGATTTAAAGAACAAGAATTAAAGAATAGGAGAAGGAAGGGGATGAGTTTGGGTAACAGCCCAAAACACTGGCAGTTATACTACTGACTAACCGCCCCCACTACACTTCTGGATATGGTCAGCTCTGCTTCGGTGAGAAAGATTTTGTTTCTGGCTGCAAATCCTCAAGGAACGAGTCGCCTGCGTCTGGATCATGAGGTGCGAGACATTGAAGAAGGGTTGCGGCGATCGCAACACCGAGAGCAATTTGACCTAGAGCAGCGGTGGGCAGTGCGTCCGAGAGATGTACAGCGGGCAATGCTGGAACTGAATCCGCAGATTGTGCATTTTTCTGGGCATGGAGAGGGAAGCGAGTTTGTGGGTGAGACTGTCCGATCGGAACCCACGCGAAAGCTAGTGGTGGCAGATGGCTCTGTTCCGGCAGCATCTTCAACTGCGACCAGCGGGTTGGTGTTTGAAGATGAAGGAGGCAAACCGAAGCTTGTTAGCGGGGCGGCATTAGCGGGATTGTTTGGGCTGTTTAAAGCTCGTTTGGAGTGCGTGGTGCTGAATGGCTGCTACTCGGCAACTCAGGCAGAGGCGATCGCTCAGCATATCCCTTATGTAATCGGCATGACGAAGACGATTGGCGATCGGGCGGCGCTGGAGTTTGCGGTGGGCTTTTATGATGCGCTGGGGGCAGGGCGATCGATTGAGGATGCCTACAGATTGGGCTGTGTGGCAATTCAGATGGCGGGAATTGCTGAGCATTTGACTCCTGTGTTGCTGCAAAAGCCGAAGGTTAGTGAGACCATTGCTGCAAACGTTCCTACTATAGAATCACCCCCCTCTGATCCAGCCTCTATGTCTACCGAGAATTCGCCGATCGAAGTTTTCTTTTCTTACGCCCATGAGGATGAGAGCTTACGCAATGAGCTGGCTAAGCATCTAAAGCTCTTGGAGCGCCAAAAGGTGATTACAGCCTGGTATGACCGGGACATTACGGCAGGGGGCGAGTGGCGGCAAGAGATTGAGCGGCAGTTGAATTCAGCGCAGATCATTTTGCTGCTAATTAGCGCCGATTTTTTAGCGTCAGACTTTTGTTGGAGCGTTGAATTAGAACGGGCGATGGAGCGACAGGCGAGAGGAGAAGCCTGCGTGATTCCGATTATTTTGCGAGAGGTGGATTGGCATGGGGCACCTTTCGGCAAGCTCCAGGGATTACCCAAGAACGTTGAACCTGTGACGAGTTGGGCGAACCGAGATCAGGCATTTGCAGATATTGCCAGGGGAATTCGTAAGGCGATCGAGTCGTTAAAAAAGTAGAAGGTTCTCTGCCCGTTGGCACTGAAGCGGAGAACCATACGACAACTGTGCCGCTCGGCAAGCTCTGGAATGTGCCGGAACTGCCGCCGCATTTTTTGGCGCGATCGCAGGCGCTGGATGCGCTGAAGGCGAAGGTTTTGACTTCGGTGTTGCCGGATGCTGCGCCCCAGGCGGTAGTGATGACGAGCGCTACCCGGCAAATTGGGGTGCAGGGGATGGGAGGAATTGGCAAGTCGGTGTTGGCGGCGGCGTTGGCGAGTGATGCCCAGATGCGGAAAGCCTTTCCAGACGGGGTGTTTTGGGTGACGGTGGGTCAGGAGCCAAACCTGACGGCGTTGCAGGTGGCGCTGGCGAAAGCGTTGGGCGACGATCAGCCGACTTTTGGTGACGTGCAGCAGGGGAAGCTGGGTCTGCGGGAGCTGTGGGCAGACAAAACGGCGCTGCTGATTTTGGATGATGTCTGGCGGGTGGAACATGCCGCAGCGTTTGAGGGATTGGGGACAAGGGGCAAGCTGCTAGTGACGACGCGCGATGCCCGACTGATTACGGCTTTGGGGGCGACGGCACATGCGCTGGGTTTGTTGGATGACGGGCAGGCTTTGGCGCTGTTGGCAAGCTGGGCGAAGCAACCCGTCGCGGAACTGCCCTCGGCGGCGCATCAGGTGATGCGGGAATGCGGGCATTTGCCGCTGGCGCTGGCAATGGTGGGGGCAATGGTGCAGGGCAAACCCGATCGCTGGGAGAATGTGCTGCATAAATTGCGGAGTGCAGACTTAGGAAAGATTCGGCAACAGTTTCCAGGCTATCCCTATGCCGATTTGCTGAAGACGATTCAGGTGAGCGTGGCGGCGCTGGAGCCAGAGGAGCAGGAGCGCTATCTGGAGTTTGCCGTGTTTCCAGAAGATACGCCGATTCCGGAGGCGGTGTTGCAGACCTTTTGGCGATCGGCAGGGCTGGAGCAGTATGACGCGCAGGATGTAATTGATTGCTTGGTGGAACGTTCTCTCGCTCGCCGAGATGAGCAGGGGAACTTGAGCCTGCATGACTTACAGGTAGACTATGTGCGGAAACAGGTGACGGATTTGCCGGGATTGCACGATCGCCTGTTGGGGGCTTATGCGAGCGAGTGTCCGGAGGGGTGGCATCAGGGGAGGGATGATGGCTATTTCTTTGAACATCTGGCGCTGCATCTGCGGGAGGCGGGGCGGAAGGGGGAATTGCAGGAGCTGTTATTTCAGTTTGAGTGGCTGCGGGCGAAATTAGAGGCGACGGATGTGAATGCGCTGCTGGCGGATTTCGATCGAGTGTCGGGGGATAGCGAATTGAAGTTGGTGAAAGGGGCGATCGGGCTGTCGGCTCACATACTGGCGGAGGATAAAGCGCAGTTGCAGAGCCAATTATCTGGACGGTTGCTAAGCTTTGAGACTCCGGCTATTCAAACGCTGTTGAAGCAGGTGGCTCAAGACAAGATGGCTCCTAGGCTGCGCTGCATGACTCCTGGTCTGACCCTGTCTGGAGGAGCGTTAATCCGGACGCTGGAGGGGCACACATCCGATGTCACTACCGTCAGCCTCACCCCCGATGGCAAGCAGTCGGTCTCTGCTTCATTCGACCAGACCTTAAAAGTCTGGGACATCAGCACTGGCACCTTGCTCCGAACGCTGAAGGGGCATACATCCAGTGTGAGAGCCGTCAGCCTTACCCCCGATGGCAAGCAGGCGGTCTCTGCCTCAGACGATCGCACCTTGAGAGTCTGGGACATCAGCACTGGCAGATTGATCCCGATGCTGAAGGGGCATACATCCAGTGTGAGAGCTGTCAGCCTTACCCCTGATGGCAAGCAGGCGGTCTCTGCTTCAGACGACCAGACATTGAAAGTCTGGGACATCAGCACCGGCAGGCTGATCCGGACGCTGAAGGGACATACATCCAGTGTGAGAGCTGTCAGCCTTACTCCCGATGGCAAGCAGGCGGTCTCTGCCTCATGGGACTGCACCTTGAAAGTCTGGGACATCAGCACTGGCAGGCTGATCCGGACGCTGAAGGGACATACATCTAGTGTCACTACCGTCAGCCTCACCCCCGATGGCAAGCAGGCGGTTTCTGCCTTAACCGGTAACATCTTGAAAGTGTGGGACATCAGAAATGGCAGGCTGATCTGGACGCTGAAGGGACATACATCCGATGTCACTACCGTCAGCCTCACCCCCGATGGCAAACAGGCGGTCTCTGCTTCATACGACCAAACCTTGAAAGTCTGGGACATCAGAAATGGCAGGTTGATCTGGACGCTGAAGGGACATACATCCAGGGTCAGAGCCGTCAGCCTCACCCCCGATGGCAAACAGGCGGTCTCTGCCTCACGGGACTACACCTTGAAAGTGTGGGACATCAGAAATGGCAGGCTGATCTGGACGCTGAAGGGACATACATCCAGGGTCAATGCCGTCAGCCTCACCCCCGATGGCAAACAGGCAGTCTCTGCCTCAGAAGACAAGACCTTGAAAGTCTGGGACATTGGCACTGGCAGGTTGATCTGGACGTTGGAGGGGCACACATTCGGTGTCAATGCCGTGAGTCTCACTCCTGATGGCAAGCAGGCGGTCTCTGCTTCAGAAGACAAGACCTTGAAAGTCTGGGACGTTAGTTCTGGACAGCTAATCACAAGTTTTCAGGGTGAAAGTTCGATGCTTACCTGTGCCATTGCTCCTGATGCAGTCACGATCGCTGCTGGAGAAGAATCCGGTCGCATTCATTTCCTTAGATTAGAAGGCATTTGAGCAAAAAACATCATCTTCCGAGTTCCAAGCTTCATCTTCCGAGTTCCAACCCACAAACTCCGGCCTCAGAACAGGAAACTTCTCATTCTGAACACGACCTTTCAAGCTCAGAACACGAACCGCCTCATCTCAAACCGCATCGTTCTCACTCAGAACAGGAACGTTCTCACTTCAAACAGGATTGTCCTCACTTCAAACAAGAACATTCCTATTTCAAACAGAAAACTTCTCACTTGAGACCAGAACGTTCCTACTTGTAGCTAGAACGATCGCGTTCAAACCAGGAACGATCGCATTTAAAGCAGAACGGATAAAGACGAGCAAGATCTCAAGTAAAGCAACCCTAATGAAAGAATGCTGCGAGAACCTCAGAGCATCGCGCGGCATACTCGGAAGTTCAGCGCTATGCCTAAAACGATCGCTCACCCAGCAAAAAGTTCACTGTTGTACCTGAAACGATCGCCCACCCAGCGAAAAGATTCAGCGTTGTACTTCAGGATAGGGCGCTTGAAGATCAGACCATCGCGCTTGAAGCTTTGGGGTGCAATGGTGTATCTCAAAGTCTCTCGCCGGATGCTCAGAGGTGCGATCGCTTCACGCATCCCTAGTCTTCCAAGTTATGACGCTGGATGAGTTCCCTAGCCTTGTCTGACTCCAAGTATTGATCTACAGACTCTTTGACAAGACTACTCATACTACGTTCTGTGACTCCTGCAAGCTTCTTAAGCAGCCTTACAGTCTCATCATCCAGAATCACTCTAATTTCCTTTTTACCTGATCTTGTCGGTGACATCCTTTTCTAGGGCTTTTTTTGCTGTTCTGTGTCCATCGCTTCTATGGCTTTCAACAGCAAGATTTCGATCGTGGCGCTCACAGACCGTTTATCTTGTTCAGCCAACTGTGAGATCCGCTCACGCAGTCCTGACGGCAGATAAACGGTAATTCTGTCTTTGTCTGTAGCCACGTAGAACCAGATAACGTCAAAAGTTCATAAAGATTGTAGAACGCTGCCATCGCAATGTGATAGCGTTATAAGACGTTAAACAACGTCAATTAACGTCAAAATAAAGGAGCTGTGTTTATGGTGCTGAGTGACGATGAAGTTGCTTTGATTAAAGCGATCCTGACTGCTTTGCGAGGAATCAAGATTCGAGACATTGACAAAGCCCTGGTGATTCTCAGCAAGGCAGAACGGCGATCGCAATAAAGGAAAACGGCGATTGCATGTCTTGAAGCCTTTCACCGGACTCTCAGAAGTGCGATCGCCCCAACCTCGTTTGCTTATGCCCCCGACAATTCATGGGCAATCGTTTTGAACTCGCGCTATCTTTAGGGTGCTTTGAACGGGGCTGAGTCCGATCGGTGGTAAATCGCAAACGTCACAAATCCTGGCTGCGCTGGCTGCTGTCGCTGTTGATCAAAGTGGCGATCGCCTGCCTCATTCTCTCAGTTTTGCTGGTGTTGCCCTGGCGCTGGTTGCCGCCGCCGACCTCCAGCTTTATGGTGCAGTCTGTGGTTCAGGGCGGGCAGGTGCGGCTGTATGACTACCGTTGGCAGCCCTATAGCCAGATTGCGCCGGATATGGCGCTAGCAGCAGTTGCGGCTGAAGATCAGCAGTTTCCTAACCATCACGGGTTTGACATCGATGCATTGCAGGAAGCGATCGAAGACTACCAGCAGGGGGGCGACTTGCGGGGTGCCAGCACCATTAGCCAGCAAGTCGCCAAGAATCTATACCTTTGGTCAGGACGGAGCCTGGGACGCAAGGTGCTCGAAGCCTGGTTTACGGTGCTGCTAGAGCTGCTGTGGTCAAAGCAGCGGATTTTAGAGGTTTACCTTAACGTGGCACAGTTTGGCGATCGCCTGTTTGGGGTAGAAGCCGCCAGTCAGCGATTTTTTGCTAGGCCAGCCCGCGAGTTAATTCCCGAAGAAGCGGCGCTCTTAGCAGCCGTTTTGCCGGGGCCAGAGCTATATCGGGTTGATCAGCCTTCGGCAACGGTGCTAGAGCGTCAAGATTGGATTTTGCAGCAAATGCAGCAGCTTGGGATCGATTACCTGAATAGGCTGTAACAGGATCATGTGCGAGACCTGCTATTTTTTGGAAGAAGCGCCTAGGAATTTCTGCTCAGAAAATAGAGCATCCTTGAGGCACAATCCTGTAACTGAAACAAGCTGCGGAAAATAAGGAGACAATGGAGCCGTTAAATAAAGTTGAAGTAGGATTGGATGCCTCGCAGGGGGCGCTGGTGATCATTGGTGGCGCAGAAGATCGTGATGAAGATTGCCAGATTTTGCGGGAGTTTATTGGCCTAGCGGGAGGCCGAAAGGCGCAAATTGTGGTGCTGACTGCTGCCACCAGCGAACCGGAAGAGGCGGGCGAAACCTATATTGATGTATTCAGATCGCTGGGAGCCGCCGATGTGCAGGTGGTGGATACGCGCGAGCAGGCAGATGCCAATCAGTTTGTTGCGGTACGGGCGATCGGCAAGGCCACAGGCATTTTTTTTACAGGCGGCAATCAGGCACGCATTGTAGAGTCGATTAAGCACACGCTGCTAGAGGATGCCATTAGCAAACGCTATCTCGAAGGCGTGGTGATTGCCGGAACCAGCGCAGGTGCGGCCATCATGCCCGAACGGATGATCGTCAGGGGTGAGTCGGAAACCAGTCCGCGCGGCGATACGGTGACGCTAGGCCCTGGCATGGGGTTTGTGCGGGGGATGGTGCTCGATCAGCATTTTGCCCAGCGAGGACGGCTAGGGCGGCTGCTGGCGGCCTTACTGCTCGATCCCGCTATGATTGGCGTGGGGATTGATGAAAATACGGCGATCGTCATTCAGGGAACTGAGTTTCGCGTCTTGGGCGAAGGCTCGGTGACGGTGGTCGATGATTCGACCGTGACGCACAACAACCTAGACTGCATTACCGATCGCCAGCCTATGTCAGTGTTTGGCGTCAAGCTACATATTTTGACGGCAGGCTGTCGCTTCAATTTGCTGTCGAAGCAGCCGATCGCACAGGGCGGTGATACAGGAAGCTGAACGTAAGCACCCTCCATCTCAAAGCTTGCAGGGTTGGGTTGAAGCAGGGTTGGGTTTAAATTGAAGAACTTTAAGTGAATAAGCGTGGCAGTTTCTCGTTAATCAAGCAAAATTAATAGGTTCGGTTGGTCAAGCAAAGCTAAAAGTATGGCGGGTTTACTGGATGGCAAGGCTCTTGCCGCTCGAATTCAAACAGAATTGACTGAGCAGGTCAAAATGCTGCAAGTTAAGGCAGGTCGGCCTCCGGGTCTGGCGGTGCTCATGGTAGGCGATAATCCTGCCAGTGCTGCTTATGTGCGAGGCAAAGAAAAAGCTTGTGAACGGGTCGGCATTGCCTCCTATGGCGCTCATTTACCCACAGACACCTCTGAGGCAGAGCTAACGCAAAGAATTCATGCTCTCAACCAAGACGATCGCGTCGATGGCATTCTGGTGCAGCTGCCCCTGCCAGATCATCTCGATTCTGTGGCGCTGCTCAACCAAATTGACCCTGACAAAGATGCAGACGGGCTGCACCCGGTGAATCTGGGGCGGCTCGTCCGGGGAGAAACGGGGCTACGCAGCTGTACGCCTGCTGGCGTCATGCGGCTGCTAGAAGAATATGCGATCGCGCCTCAGGGCAAACATGCTGTGGTGATTGGACGCAGCATTTTGGTGGGCAAGCCGCTGGCGCTAATGCTGCTAGAAGCCAACGCAACCGTGACGATCGCCCATTCTCGGACGCCTGATCTGGCGGCGACGGCGCGCAGTGCCGATATTCTCGTGACTGCGATCGGCAAAACCGAGTTAGTCACCCCCGATATGGTCAAGCCAGGGGCGGTGGTGATTGATGTCGGCATCAACCGGGTGACGGCAGCTGACGGCAAATCTCGGTTGGTCGGAGATGTGCAATTTGACACGGTTCAAGAAATTGCCGAGTGGATTACGCCCGTTCCAGGTGGGATTGGGCCGATGACTGTCACCATGCTGTTGCACAATACAGTATGGAGCTATCGCCAACGTTTAGCGCTTTAGGGGAGATGAGGAGATGACGAGTACGACCAATCAAGGTAGGGTGACGGCTACACCAGCCTTTGACCTGTCAGGGTATTTAAAGCAGCAGCAGGCTCAAGTAGAATCCGCCTTGGAACAGGCGATCGCGGTCACCTATCCCGAAAAAATTTATGAGGCGATGCGGTATTCCCTCATGGCGGGCGGCAAGCGGCTGCGTCCCATTCTCTGTCTTGCCACCTGTGAGCTGGTAGGCGGCACATCTGACATGGCGATGCCGACGGCCTGTGCCCTGGAAATGATTCACACCATGTCTTTGATCCATGATGACTTGCCTGCGATGGATAACGACGACTACCGCCGGGGCAAGCTGACCAATCACAAGGTCTATGGCGAAGATATTGCGATTTTGGCGGGGGATGGGCTGTTGGCCTACGCCTTTGAATTTATTGCGGTGCAAACTCGCCAAGTGCCTCCTGCCCAGGTTCTTCAGGTGATTGGCAAGCTGGGTCGAGCAGTGGGTGCAGCGGGCTTGGTGGGCGGTCAGGTCGTAGACTTAGACTCTGAGGGCAATCCAGATGTCACCCTAGAAACGCTTAACTTTATCCATCGGCACAAGACCGGGGCGCTGCTAGAAGCCTCGGTGGTTTGTGGCGCAATTTTGGCCAGCGCCGCTGAGACCGATCTGCAACGGCTGTCTCGCTACGCGCAAAACATCGGCTTGGCCTTTCAAATCATTGATGATGTGCTAGACATCACCGCGACTCAGGAAGAATTGGGCAAAACGGCAGGCAAAGATCTTCAGGCGCAAAAAGCGACCTATCCCAGCTTTTGGGGGATTGAAGAGTCGCAGCGGCAGGCGAGCCAGCTGGTTTTAGAGGCCAAAGCCGAAATTGCTGACTTTGGTGAAAAGGCTCAGCCGCTGATGGCGATCGCAGACTACATCACTGCCCGAAAACACTAGGCTTTATTCTGATTCCTCCATTCCCTTTCAAATTTTTGAATCTCACCATGCAGGACTTTCCCGACATCCTGAATAACCACATTTTAGTAATTGCGATTTTTTCTTGCCTCTTGGCTCAAGTTCTGAAAGTCATTGTTGAATTGGTGTGGCATGGCAAAGTTAACTTCCGAACGCTGGTGGAAACAGGGGGCATGCCTAGCGCCCACTCGGCTCTGGTGACTTCTCTCGCTACGGGTATTGGACAAACGGCAGGCTGGGCCAGCGGCGACTTTGCGCTTGCCTTCTGTTTCGCCATTATTGTGATGTATGACGCTGCCGGAGTGCGGCAGGCTGCGGGCAAGCAGGCACGCATCCTCAACCAAATGATGGATGAACTCTTTCACGAAAATCCTACGTTTGATGAAGCCCGCCTGAAAGAGCTGCTAGGACATACCCCTGTCCAGGTCGTTGCAGGTTCCATTCTCGGGATTGTGGTTTCGTGGATTGCCGCACCCACCTATTGATCACTTACCCATTAAGCCGATTTAATTTGCCACATCTTGTTTGAGCAGCATGACGCGGCGGCTGTCTACAATCACGACTGTAAAGCCTCGATCGCTGAGCGTTTTGAGCAGGTCTGCCGCCGTGCCTTCGCTGCTGGTGTGGATAGCCAGCAAATAAGGATATTGGTTATAGGCTACTAAGCCGACCGATCCAGCCGTGATTTGCCTCACATCCGTTGCAACTTCGGGTCGGTTGAAGTAGTTAACCAGCACCGCATAGCCTGCGCCCAACGGCTGGGGATTGTAGGTGGCTGGCGCGGCGCTAGACGAACTCGTACTTCCAGGTGTTGTATTTCCAGGTGAGGCTGGCTGAGCTGGACTCGGGGTTGGACTCTGAGGCGGATTCTGAGCCGGAGACAGGGTGGGCGTCGTCACGATCGCCGAATTGGCTGAGCGTGCTACAAAAGCCTGAAGCCCAATCCGATCGCTGATATATTTCGCCCAGGCATCGGCAATCTCGGCGCTCGAAAAGCCTTCTACCCGCACAACGCTGTTGCTGAGGTAGTCGCAGGCGGTCAAGACGGCGCTCTCAGGCAGCAGCTTTTGCAGCTGCACTTGCGTGTCCGATCGCTGATCGAGAACCAGCAGCAAAAACTGATCTGCTCGGGGAGGCTGGCAGGTGGGCAAAGCCTGAGCTGCTGCGGGTTGTGCCCACAGGTTCAGAGATGCCGCCACAGGTATCCCGAACATGAAGAGGCTCAGCGCAGAACCCGCGATCGAACCCAACCAGCGTCTATTTGGCACAGTATTTTGCTGCAAAAAGGATTGAGAAGTAAGCGATTGAGAGCGGGAAAACCCCATAGCGTCATTCCTTGGGTGGGTCTTGGAGTGGGTAAGTAATGGCAGACTGCAACCCCAGGCGAACTATGGCAGCGTGAACCGGAGCCAGGGAGCGGTTGGCGTCCGCTCTGGATCTGGCGGCTCAACTACACAGAGGTTAAAGATGCCAACGGATCGGGGAGAGCCACGGTAGGAGCCTCAAACTGACCCACTGCCACATATTCCAACCGCAGCTTGAGCCAAGTAATGAACTGTGAATTCGTGGAAATGATGGCTACCGAAGGCTGAGGACACTGAGCTTTGATGGCCGCCATTTCGGGCAACTCCAAAAAAGCGGGCTGATGCACTAGCCAAAAATCAATTTCTTTTTCCTGTTCGTGATAGTTGCGAATTCGCTCTTTTAGAACTTCTTCGGTGGGTTCTTCTTCTAAGATGTATCGGCGGCTGGCTAAGGCATAGTGGTAGGTTGGCATGGGTCGGAGTCGTGAAGGGATAGGTTGAGAAACTTGCGGCGATCGCATCTAAAATTCAGGCCAAGAGTCTGGGTTTTCTGACCCGTTAGACTTCTAGAATTTCCGCTCTTGATTTTAACCCGAAAGTCTTCTCCTCCAGCAATGAGCCTGCTGCTCTCAAACCTGGGTATGGCTTAATAGGGGGATAAATTTCTGGAAAGAGGCGCTCCGCGCCCCTCTCCAGAAATTTATCCTAGAAACCAGCAACGCCCCTGCTGCTCTAAAAACTGAAGGAAGTGCGGATAGCACCGACGACGATCGTGTCATTTTCGGAAATGTGACCGGGCTGCGTCACGACGAATAGCCCTGGCGTAATGGCGATATGGTCATTGAGCCTAAAGCGGTAGAAAGCCTCATAATGCATGGCGGCTCCCTGGTCGGTTTGGGGGATCGCGAGGCCATAGCGCAATCGCAAAGGCTGTCCCACCATCAGCGCGAGCAAATCGCCTTCTCGCCCAAAGGGATCGGTTAAGCCGAGAGAAAACAGGTAGGTGGTCGAGAGAGCGATCGCATCCGAGGGTAGAGCATCCGTTACCGTTAGCCCGCCCCAGGCTCCTAGCACAACGTTGGGCAGCACCCGCCATTGCAGCGTGCCGCTAACAGCATGAATCGTAGAGCGTTCGTTAATGCCGCCTGAGGTGTCAGCATTATTACTTCCTGTAAAGGTGTCTAGGAAGCCATCGGCAGAGAAGCCATTGACATAGGCAATGCCTGTCGTGAGGGTGGGAACCGGGCGCAGTAAGATCTGTGCGCCAAAAGCCCGGTGATCGGCAGAAAAAAGTCCTTGCCCGGTATCGCCAGCATTTCGGGCACCATAGGCCATTTGCAGCCGCACCCGATCGCTCACGAGCCAATCCACCCCGACACCCGCATCCAGGCTGCCAATTTTGAAGATGGGGGTGTCTCCGGCAAAGCGAGACAATGCCCCCTGACTGGCGCTGGAATAAATTGAGTTGGGGCTAAGAACGCTGCTCAGGCTAAAACCGACGGGCTTGAGGGTCACGACTAAGCGATCGCCCACCGAAAACCGATATTCCAGGGAGCTAAGCCGCAGGCGATCGGCTGAGTTGGATTGATAGCTCAGCAGCGCCATATTGGTATTGAGCGCTTCTGGCTCAGCGAAGCCACGCCCCCCAAAATTGCTCGACTCCAATCCGATGCGAAAGGCGTCTTGCCCGGTAAAGGAACCCGAAAGCTGAAGCTGCGTTAAATAGCTGAAGGCGGTCTGGGCTTCTCCCAACCCAGGCGGATCGCCCCCCCAGGCATCTGCTAGGCCAAAGGTCACTTGCCCATTCAGGATCACGGTGGTGGAAAATTGCTGCGCTTCTAGGTTAGCCGTCCGCGCCTCTAGGCCATCGACTCGACCGCGCAAAGTCGCCAGCTCGGCAGCAAATTCTGTCTGGAGGCGCTGCATGATCGCCCAATCTTCTGGGTTGGCTAAGGAGGCCGTACTCGCTGCGATCGCCTCACTCATGCGATCGAGTGCCAGGTTCAGTCCGGCAGCAAACTCATAGCGGCTCAGGGGGCGATCGCCCTGAAACGTGCCATCTGGATAGCCTGCGATCGCCCCATATCGCTCGACTAGGGACTGCAAAGCCTGGTAGCTCCAGTCCGTAGGCTGCACATCGACCAGCTGAGACACCGAGGTGACTTGGGCGATCGTCTCTGTCAGCTGCCCAGAGGGTTCGCTGACATCTTCTGCTGAGATCTCTGGGGCTAAGCTGCTGAATTCCCCTGCATCCCAATCTTCCAGGGTGCTAAAGCCTAGGGGACTAGAGGCGAACGGCTCCAAAGTTTGGGGATCAAGATACCGGGCAGGCTGGCTTTCTCCCGCTATCGGCAAAGCCCCAGCCATCGGCAGAGACAGCCGCGTTGTGGAAAACTCTGGAATGGCTTCTTCCGCGACCATTCCGCTCGGTTGGGCGATCGCCGCCCATCCAAAGTCTCTCTCCTGCACATCTCCCCCACGAAAATCTGTTAAAGCCTCATCCCGTGGCTCTTGAATTTCATCGCCTGGAGGAGTGGCGATCGCCGGAATCGCCCACAGTATTGCCGAAATTGCCGAAACCCCCGTCAACCACAACCCACCCGTCGCCATTGTTTTGTCTCCACTGCCGCACGTTCCCTCTCTCAACCCCCCTCTCAACCCCTAGCGATCAGGCGCAATGCCTGTCGTCAAACTGCCCCGAAACGACTGGCCGATGTCTGGCTCGTCTCCCCCTACGCCAAAGATCTGCACCCGCACCACACGACCACCCGCTTCCACAACGGTGCCCACCGCATTGTTGCCGCTGAGTCCGGCACTGTTGGCTACCCCGGCATTGCCGTTAATACTGATTCTGCCTGTGTCAAAATCGACGCGGATCGGGGTGCGATTCTGATTGGCATCGGTAAAAACTGCTGTATTTTCGCCTGTGCGGGTAAAGGTGCCTGGAGTAACGACAGGATTAATCACGATCGCCTGAGTCTCACCCCGCTGTCCGCTAAAGTCGCTGTCAGAGCCGCTCAGGGCATCCCGCAGAAACGTTCGACTAAAGCCCGCCAGTTCACGAGTTTGTCGAGAAAGCGCTGCTAAAGTCTCAATTCGCGCCAAATTGAGCGTTGCCTGCACAGGCACAGGCTCTTGCTGCACCTGGCTTTCTTGCCCCGCTCCCAAGCCAGCGGCCAAAGGCACCGAATTGTAGAACGCTGCTAAATCAAACTCTTGCACCGAGCCGACTTCACCCCTGGCGATCGCTACCGTTTGCCCACCCATCAGCGGCACGATGGTTGTTCCGGCCAGGTTGGCAACAGAAATACTGCCGTCTGTTAAGGCAAACACCTGCGTGGAATTTTGGCTGGCATCATGCACCACCATCGCCACAGTGCTGCGATCGGCTGGCGTGAGAATATCAGCGGGGGACGATGCCTCTGGGTCAGGGCTACCCAAAGTCGGCGGGTTATTACCTGCTGGGGCTGCCAGCGCTGTCTCTGCTGCCGCCACAATGCTAATGCGGCCTCCCGGCGTTTCTACCTGCGTTCCAGAACCGTTCGGCGGACTGATAATCATGGCTGTGCCGTTCTCCAGCACAAAGATAGTTTCAGCCCTGGCCATGCGGTTGTCGAGCTGAAAGCGGCGTAGCCCTTGGCGAAAGTAAAATGTGGTATTTTGGTCAACGCGCGTCAGCGACCCTTCGTTGAACAGTAGCTCGGCTAGAGCGGTTGCTGCCGTCCGGAGGGCATCTAGCGGCACCAACTGATCCCGCAGTCGAGCCGGACGCACCGACTGATTGCGCGGCAAAATCTCTACGCTGTTTTGCAGCCGATAGACCTCTGCCTGGGTCAAGACTTCCTGTTGGCGCGTTTCCTGAGCAACGGTTTGCCCTATTTCAACGGGTGAAGAGGCTGGCGGCAAGGATGCTAGAGATAAGGAGCCAAGCGGCATCGCGATCGCCCCTTCTGCTGCGATCGCACTCACGCAAGCGATGGCCCAACCCCAACCTTGTTGTCTTCTGCGCTTGTTGACCTGCTTCATCGCCATCCTTCTCCCGCTTGCGCTCAGAGATCTTCGAGCCACAATGGAGTCTATTTTCGACAGCAACTGCCCCAGTACCGCATGTTTTGTAAAAACTTTACATGTATAAAAACTTCACAATCTGCAAGATTAGACATCGACCGCTAGGCATGAATCTCCGTTGTAAGGCAGGGGCTAGTCGGAATTTTGTACACTACTAGACGGAGCGCTGAATCTCTAACCGCAGTTCCTGAAGATTATTACTGAACACAATTCAATCCTGGGGGATTTGGTGCGCCTGTTTACCACCATTGCGGGATTGCGCCGCTATTTGGAATTGCATCGATTTGCACAACCGATCGCCCTGAGCGACGAGTATTCTCTTTCAAGAGATTCTTTTCGCTCTAGCGATCGGGTTAGCGGCGATCGATCCAATGGCGATCGGCTCAGCGTGGGCTTGGTACCCACGATGGGCGCACTACATGCAGGGCATCTGAGTCTGATCCATCAAGCCCGCAAAGATAATGGCCTAGTGGTAGTCAGCATTTTTGTCAATCCGCTGCAATTCGCCCCCAATGAAGACTTTCAGCAATATCCTCGGACGCTAGAGCAAGACCAGCAGTTGTGTCAGCAGGCTGGAGCCGATGCCATTTTTGCTCCTAGCGCTACCGAACTCTATGGCAGTGCTAAGCTCACGCAGGTGATGCCTCCGGCTGACCTGATGGACACCCTCTGCGGACGCTTCCGCCCCGGTCACTTTCCGGGAGTGGCGACGGTCGTTACCAAGCTCATCGGCATTGTTCAGCCCGATCGCGCCTACTTCGGCCAAAAGGATGCTCAGCAGCTTGCCATTTTGCGTCGCGTCGTTGCCGATCTGAATTTGCCTGTCGAGGTGGTGGGCTGTCCGATCGTGCGAGAAGCCGATGGTCTGGCGCTTAGTTCTCGCAATCGCTACCTGTCGGCAGAAGAGCGATCGCAGGCGACCGTGCTCTATCGCAGCTTACGTCGTGCCAAACAGGCGCTAAAAGACGGTAAAGTGTTGCGCGGAGAGCTGCTTGGCATTCTTCAGCAGGAACTCTCAACCGTTCCACAAGTCAAACCTCAATATATTGACCTCGTACATCCCGATACTATGGCTCCCCTAGAACAAATCGAAGATCTTGGTTTATTGGCGATCGCCGCCCATGTTGGTTCTACCCGTCTGATTGACAATCTCCTGTTGCGCAACCGCCAGCCTATTTTGGCGATCGATGGCCCTGCCGGAGCTGGAAAATCGACTGTGGTGCGCCAAGTGGCCCACATCTTGGGGTTGATTTATCTAGATACCGGAGCGATGTATCGCGCTGTCACTTGGCTCGCTATTGACTCAGGAATTGCCATCGATGATGAAGCCGCGATCGCAGAACTGGTGAGCCAGTGTGACATTGTTCTGGGAACTGAAGAGTTAGGCACGACCCCTCAGGTTTGGATCAACGGCCATAATGTGACGCAGGCGATCCGCACCCTGGAGGTCACGGCAAAGGTTTCTGCGATCGCAGCTCAGCCTGCCGTGCGGCAAGAGCTAATGAAACGGCAGCAGGCTTATGGCCGCAAAGGGGGCGTCGTTATGGATGGTCGAGATATTGGCACCCAGGTGTTTCCCGATGCCGAACTGAAAATCTTCCTGACGGCTTCTGTGGCTGAGCGTGCCAGACGCAGATTTCAAGAGCTGCAAGGGCAATCTGACCTGACCCTAGCGCAGCTAGAGCAAGCCATTGCCGAACGGGATTATCAAGACAGCACGCGCAAAATTTCGCCTTTGCGGAAAGCAGAAGATGCAATCGAAATTCAAAGCGATACGCTTAGCATTGATGAAGTTGTCGCCAAGATTGTCAGTTTCTATCAAGAAAAGCTCGTCGCCCTCAAGAGCGATTCTGTATAACGAGTAGGAACGAAACATTCGGTTACAAAATTTTGCAGCGATCGCTCTCGCAGATGCTTCGTCTGTCTTCCCAAGGGCTTGCCTGCTTCTACCCGCATCGCAGGATTTTGTGTAACGTCTAGTTAGCACCCCCGTGAACTTCTCCATATTTGTGCAAAGAATTGCTAACGGACACGGAGGGTGATAAAGTCCCATAAATTAGGCAAGTTCGCTTAACTACCTATTCACTTAACTGAGGTTTGTCCCATTTCCAACATGCAAACTTTAGCCTCTGAATCAAATCGGCAGCGATCGCCCGAGCTGATCCACTTCGCCCATACCCAGCCAGCACTTCAGCCACTCAGAATAGTGGCGCTTGGAGATAGCGTCATTTATGGTTTTGGTGATCCTGAGGGCGGCGGCTGGGTCGAGCGACTGCGGCGGCGTTGGATGTCTCCCGAAACCGCAGGGCATGTTTTGTATAACTTGGGCGTACGAGGTGACGGGGTGCGCCAGGTGGCACAGCGTCTAGAGCAAGAATTTCGCCATCGGGGTGAGCTACGCCATAAAGTTCCTGATGCGATCGTCCTTTCGGTCGGCATGAACGATGCAGCTCGATTAGGACATGCCAAAGGGCGCAACTATACGGCATTTGAAGACTTCCAACGCGACCTGACCCACCTGCTTGATCAAGCTCAACAGCTCTGTTCTGTCTTTTTCGTAGGCATGACCCCTGTAGACGAAGCGAAAATGCCGTTTGCCAATTCGCTTTACTACAGCCATGCTGACCAGTATCGCTACAAAGAGGCAACTCGGCTGGCTTGTCTAGAGCGCCAAATTCCCTACCTCGATATTTGGGAACAGTGGTTAGACCGAGGCGACTGGCGATCGCTAATTTCTTCAGATGGGCTACATCCCAACAGCGCTGGATATAAAACGCTGTTACAGGATTTTCTCCACTGGGAAGCCGTTCGTCCTTGGGTAGCGGCGGCATAGCAGCAACAGCCTTCTAGCGACAGCCCAAACTCTCTCGCGTCGAAACTCCCGTCACCGGATTGACTCCATCCGCCCGCTTGCAGAGCAAAGCAATTTCGTAGCGATCGAGTATGGCGTTCGTGAAATCAGCTCCGGTAACCGTCACATCCTGGAAGCTGGTGCGGGTCATGGTGGCATTTTCAAAAATAGCATTCGTCAGGTCAGCTCCGACCCAGAAGACGCGATCGACTAGAGCATCCGTCAAGTCGGCATCTCGCAGGTTGGCGTTTAGCAAAACGGCCTTGGTCATCATGCTGCTGTGCAGGTTTGCCCCTTGCAGGTTCACATTTCGCATCTCTGCCCCGACAAAAGCCTTGCCGCTCAAGTCAGCATGAGAGAAATCTTGGTTGCTAACGTTGGCATTGTTGTAATTGACGGTATCGATCGCGGCAACGGCTGGTTGTGCCCCCAGCGCCACCCAAAGAACCGCAAGGGCGATCGCCAAAACTAAGCTAAAACCTCGAATCAGCAACTTCTTGAGTCGGGAGGGCTGGGAGGTAGAGATGAGGCAAGAAGCCTGAGAAATCGAACTACTCATGACGCTGAAATGGATGGGCTAGGTTGCGAGTAAGCATGGCTTACTCTGATTGTGCAAAATTATTGGCTCATTTGCCCAATCGGCCTTGTTTCAAAAAATGCAGTTTTCTGGAAAGGTCAGTACAGCCTTTCCAGAAGCTAGATGGGCATCCCTCAACTGACGTTAGCTGGAGCTTGCTCAGCATTTTCTGCGGTTGGGTCGCCAGCCCTTGAAACAACGCCATTTAGACGCGTCCGCACCTGACGCCGCTCTTGCTCTTGGTAAACTAGCGCCCCCAAGTGGAAGACCGCAAGGGCGATCGCCACGCCTGACAGCACGTAGCTATGCAAGGTGTAGAGGTGGGCGACCGTTATAGAATTGACGCCATTGCCGCCTGTGAGAATATCGCGGAGGGAAGAGCCAATAATCGGGATGATTTCGATCGTTTTTAGCTCTACCTTAAAGCGCCAGTAGCCTACCTGATCCCAATCCAAAATGATGGCAGTCCAGCTCAGGCCAATGGCAACGAGGGCGTAAACAATGCTGCTAATCCAGGCGGCAATCCAGCTAGGACGAAACTGCCGACCCAAAAACAGCACCACAATTTGTAATAGCGCTACCACAATCAAACCGTTGCCTGCCAAATCATGCAAACTGCGGATCAAAACGCCATTGGGAATCGATTCTGTGATCTGACGTAGAGAGCTGAAGGCTCCGCCTGCGGTAGGTTGGTAGTAGTAAGAAATCAGGATGCCTGTGATGCCTGCCAAAAGCACCAGGGAAAAAGCCGTGACCGCCAAGATTGTGGCACTGCGCTGTAGGGCAAATCGGTACTCTAAGGTTTTCATATGCGGTTATACCTGGTCTACAAAGGCGGTTGAGCGGGTTAATTTGCTAGCTAATCTAATGGGATTGATCAATTGAGTGCTGGTGAGCGCTTAAGTCGTGAATGCTTGATGATGTTGTCTTTGAAGGGATTCAGCCTGAGACTCAGCTTGAGCCAATGAATCGCCAGAAGCAGCCACAGCTTGCACAAATCAGGCTAGAGCCATCAGGCTGAAGAAAGGATGCGATCGATGAGTGAAATATTTAGTTTTGTAACTATCATGGTAATTCTTTCTTAATATTTTGCAATCTCTCGATGTGTTGAGCCTGCGCTATTAGCTGCTTTCAAGCCAGACAACCCGCAAGCCTGAAGGGGCGGCTGTGAGGCTGTATTGGAAGTCTGTAGTGTGTTGAAAATCTGTAGAAAGTATTGTCCAGCAATAGAGTTACTTCCATCTTGCACCTTTCTCAATATGAGGGTTTCTGTGGCGCGGAGCGCGCCACACTCTGGTACTGCTGGAGTTACAAGCGTTAGAACCGGGACATTTTTGGGGGTGCGCGAAGCGCACCCCCAAAAATGTCCCGAGAGCAATGGCTACGGCTATACAAGATATGAGTTTGTCTATGTCTTGGGATTAACTCGGTAAGATGAAGAGATAACGACTTCCGCTAGCACTACTGTCAGACGGCATCTGGCAATAGACACTGCCGAGGTTGTGCTCTCTTCCAAAGTTCATACCCCCATCTAAATGATTCCTGATTTATCAAACGCGATCGTCGCTCTAGAGGATATTCCCGCAGACTGGATCGGGCTGCGGGCGGTCAAAGAAACAGTTGGGCATCGCCATGTCCGGGATGGCAAACCCCAGATGAATGGTAAATCCCTCAACTATGGAGTCATGGTTGAAGTGTTGGTCAAGGGGCAAATTGGCTACGGCGCAACCAACGCTCTGACCCTAGATAGCATTCGGTCTGCGGCTCAGACCGCTTATCGACAGGCGCTAGCCGCTAGCGAATGGTCAATTTATCCTTTAACCCCTGCTGTTCGCCCTAAGGTAGTCGGCCAATACCTTTCGCCTTTCGTTAAACCCCTGGATGCGATGACGCCAGGAGAAATTAACGATTTGTTGGTGCGTCTTTGTCAAACCCTCAAGGTTTCTGACCAGATTGTGCAGACCAATGCCACTGCGATTACGAATGAAACCGAATCCTGGTTTGTCAGCAGCAACGGCTCGGAGGTCTACCAAAAATTTCTGCTGCTAGAGACGCACTATGGCGCAACGGCTCAAGAAGGGGCGATCGTGCAGCAGCGCAGCAATAATGGTTATTTGGCTCACTGTTATCAGGGAGGATGGGAGCTTTTTCCGGAGCCAAATCTATGGCAGCGGGCACAGCAAATTGGCGAACAGGTCGTCGAGCTACTAACGGCTGAGGAATGTCCGGCGACCACGACGACTTTGGTGCTGGCACCTGATCAAATGATGCTGCAAATTCACGAAAGCATTGGGCATCCGCTAGAACTCGATCGCATTTTGGGAGACGAGCGCAATTATGCCGGGGGCAGCTTTGTGAAAGCCTCTGATTTCGGCAAGCTTGCCTACGGCTCAAAGCTGATGAATGTGACGTTTAACCCGACGATCGCGGGAGAGTTCGCTAGCTACAACTTTGACGACACTGGAGCACCCGCCACCCGTGAGCATGTGATTCAGGAGGGCGTTTTGCTGCGGGGGTTGGGCAGTCTAGAGAGTCAGATGAGAACAGGCATTCCGGGCGTATCCTGTGCGCGCGCCTCTTCCTGGAATCGGCCGCCGATCGATCGCATGGCAAACCTTAACTTAGAGCCAGGAACAGATTCCTTTGCAGACCTGATTGCAGATATTGAGTCAGGCGTTTATATGGAGTCCAACTGCTCTTGGTCGATTGATGACCAGCGTCACAAGTTTCAGTTTGGCTGTGAGTACGCCAAGCGAATCGAAAATGGTAAGCTAACCCAAACCCTGCGCAACCCCAACTACCGCGCCACAACGCCCCAGTTTTGGCATAGCCTGATCCGCGTAGGCGACGACTCGACTTGGCAAATGTATGGCACGCCCTACTGCGGCAAGGGCGAACCCAATCAGGCCATTCGAGTCGGGCATGGCTCTCCGGTGTGCGTATTTTCGGATGTGGAAGTGTTTGGAGGTGGGGCATGAAAGTGGTTGAGCCAGCCAATTTAAGCGCGGATATTGCCCATCGGCAGGGCACCTTCGATCGCCTGGTTGAGGCGCTTCTGTCTGATTTGCAGCCCAGCGAACAGGCCAAGCTAGAGCTAACGGGCGAACAGAGCCAGTTTGTCCGGTTTAACAGCGCTAGAGTGCGGCAGACGGGCTGCATCACGGATGGCGAACTCAGCCTGACCCTCATGGGCGATCGCCGCAATGCCTATCGCAGCTTTCCGTTTACGGGTAACTGGGAAACCGATTGGCAGCAAGCCACCCTAGCCCTGGCAGAACTGCGGCAAGAAGTGCCCCAATTGCCTGAAGACCCCTATCTGGTGCTGCCCGAAGGCAATGCCACGAGCCATGAGGTACACATGGGCAACCTGCTGTCGCCTGAACAGGTGACATCGGCCATTTTGCCCGAGGTGTCGGGTTTAGACTTTACAGGAATCTATGCCGCAGGTTCGCAGATTCGAGCTTATGCCGACTCTGCCGGACAAAAGCATTGGTTTGCGACCGAATCCTTTGCGCTGGACTATTCTCTGTTTACAGCCGACGGGCAGGCCGTCAAAGGCACCTTTGCAGGCAATGAATGGGACGCCGCAGCGTATAGCGCCAAACTCGCTAACTCTAAGCAGCAGCTAGAACGTCTAGCACGATCGCCTCAAGCAGTGCCTAGAGGCCAGTATCGCACCTACCTGGCTCCCTCTGCTGTGGCCGATCTGCTGGGAATGTTTTCCTGGGGCGGCGTCAGCGAGTCGGCGTTGCAACGGGGTGATAGCGCCTTGGCTATGCTGCAACGCGGCGAGAAAAAGCTCTCTGCTCACTTCACCCTCAGCGAAAACTTCCGGCATGGATTAGTGCCTCGATTTAATGACTGGGGAGAAATCGCACCGATAGAGCTACCCCTGATACACAAAGGAGAACTGGTCAATACCCTGGTCAACTCTCGGACTGCCAAAGAGTATGGCAAAATTGCGAATGGCGCAAATGGAGGCGAGTCCTTGCGATCGCCCGATTTGTCACCGGGCACCCTAGCCGCTGCCCAAATCCTGCAAACCTTGGGCACTGGACTGTACTTGTCTAACCTGCATTACCTCAACTGGAGCGATCGCCCCACCGGAAGGGTTACGGGCATGACGCGCTATGCCTGCTTTTGGGTAGAAGAAGGCGAGATCGTTGCGCCCATCGAAAACCTGCGCTTCGATGAAAGCCTCTATCGCTGCTTTGGCGAAAGCTTGGCAGCACTAACCGACTTCCAGGAATTTATTCCAGAGGTGGGCACCTACGATCTGCGATCGCTCGGTGGCGTCTGGGCACCCGGACTGATCGTTGATGGGTTTACCTATACGCTTTAGCCAAAATCCGGCGTTTTTTAAGGGATACATTTTTGTGCGAGGGGCGCTCCGCGCCCCTCGCACAAAAAATTGATGGAGAAACAATCAGCTTCAGAGAGGGGCTGAGTAGCCCAGAGCTGCTTTGACTCTGGAGAGGGTAGGATTGGCGATCGCTTCAGCATTTTCTCGGCCTTGCTTCAAAACGCTCTCCAAATAGCCAGGTTCGCCCATGATTTCTTGGTATTTATCTTGAATTGGCTTAAGAGCAGCGATCGCAGTCTCCATCAGCAAGGGCTTAAACTGTCCCCATCCCATGTCAGCGCACTCTTCGCTAACGGCAGCTTTCGTCTGATTGGACAAAATCATATAGAGCGTCAGCAAATTATGGCACTCTGGACGCTCTGGATTGTCGAAAGTCAGACCCCGGACAGAATCGGTTTTGCAGCGCTTAATTTTTTGCTGAATGGCCTCTGGCGGATCGAGCAAGTTGATGCGGCTCAGCTCTGAAGGATCAGATTTTGACATTTTGCGGGTGCCGTCCGTTAGGCTCATGACCCGCGCTCCTTCAGCTCGAATCATCGGCTCTGGCAGCTTCAGCACGGGCTGATTTTCGCTGCCATAGAGATAGTTCATTCGGGCAGCGATGTCTCGCGTTAGCTCTAGGTGCTGCTTTTGGTCTTCGCCCACAGGCACTTTATCTGTGTCGTAGAGCAAAATATCGGCAGCCATGAGTACAGGGTAATCCAGCAAGCCTGTGCCTACATTCTCGCCTTGCTTGATGGCTTTCTCTTTAAACTGCACCATATCTTGCAGCCAGTTTAAGGGCGTGATGCAGTTCAGCAGCCAGGTCAGTTCGCTATGAGCCGAAACGTGGGATTGGACAAAAATACTGGCATGTTCCAGCTCAATGCCGCAAGCCAGGTAAAGCGCCGCAACCTTGTGAGTATCTGCGGCTAAAGCTTTGGGTTCATGAGACACCGTTATGGCATGCAAATCAACCACGCAAAAGAAATTTTCATAATTGCTCTGCCCGTCCACCCAGTTGCGAATGGCTCCCAAATAGTTGCCTAAGTGGATGTCACCTGTTGGCTGAATTCCAGAAAAAACACGCGGCTTACCCATAGGTACGAACTCGAACTCCCACTTGAACGTTCAATAGCCCCAACTCTTCCATTATTTCGTCATTCTGCCTGAGCGATCGTCTCTTCGTCATGCCTCGTTGAGGGAATTCTGAAGGAACTCTATCGGAGGGGTGAAAACCGAATAGGGTGCTGCTGAGCCACCTTAACCTGATTTACTATAATTAAAAAATGTAACAGAAACGATACATGATTCCTTAAATTGATTGCTCAAATGGTTGTCATGTCGTTGTTACTTTGCCGTACTTCTTCAAAAGTATTTCTTTAAAAGTATTCCTTCAAACTAGGGCTTTTTAATCATGACTCAGCTTGCTGCCGACGCGATCGCCAAATTTCAAGCTTGCCTTGCACTCGCCACGGATATGACCCGGCACGCGGAAGCCCATCAGGCGTTTGCCGAGTTTCAGGCTAGCTTGGCGATCGAAAATCCTCTAGCGGCTGAACTGCTGGCTCTTGCCTGGAAGGATGTCATTGCAGCAAGGCGATCGGCTGCTTTTTGGGAGCAAATTTCTGACGTTGAGCGCGATATGTCTGAGCAGATGGTGGCAACCCACACAAACCTGCAACAAAACTATCTGCGCCTAATGCAGGAGCTATAGGTTTTTTGTCTGGGCAGGGCAAAGAGCAGGGCAAACCCTGATGGGCTGAGGCGTTCAAGAGAGTCTCTGGAACTTTGTCAAGATGTGTAATGTCTGAGGGTGTGATTCACGTTGAATCTTTACCGAGTGCTGCGTCAAGGGGTAATGCATCACGATAAGATTTGACAGACAGCGGGAATCTAGGCAAATTTCGCAGCATTGGTTCCTGCCCCTATCCATCCCCCCATACTTGAATGATCGAGCTGATCCATGAGAATCAAGACCCTTTGCCTGCCCCTTTAATGCCTTCCCCAAGGCAAAATCTGTTCCTTGACAGCAGTGCCGATCGCACCCTAGCCGCGATTGATGTTGGCACAAACTCAATTCACATGGCAGTGGCAAAAATTCAGCCTAGCTTGCCAGCCTTTACCATCGTAGCGCGCGAAAAATCGACAGTTCGGTTGGGCGATCGCGACAAATCTACGGGTTGCCTCACGCGCGCAGCGATCGATCGCGCCATCGCGGCCTTAAAGCGCTGCAAAGAGATTGCGAAGAGCCTCAAGGCAGAAGAAATTGTGGCCGTTGCCACTAGCGCTGTGCGTGAAGCCCCCAACGGCAAAGACTTCTTGCAGGAGGTTGAGCAAGAAACAGGGCTGATTATCGATCTCATCTCAGGCCAAGAAGAAGCCCGCCGTATTTATCTTGGCGTGCTATCGGGCGTAGAGTTTAGCCACCAGCCCCATGTCATTATCGACATTGGCGGCGGCTCTACAGAGCTGGTTTTGGGAGATGGGCATGAGCCGCGAACTCTGAGCAGCACCAAAATTGGGGCAGTGCGGCTGACCTCAGAAATGGTCAACACTGACCCCATCAGCAACAGCGAGTTCAACTACCTGCAAGCCTATGTGCGGGGAATGCTGGAGCGATCGGTCGAAGAATTGCAGGCACAGATTCAACCTGGCGAAGAAATTGGGATGATTGGCACCTCAGGAACAATCGAAACCCTGGCCACCATCCATGCCCGTGAAAAGCTGGGAATCGTGCCGACGCCTTTAAACGGCTATCAATTTAGCCTGCGTGACCTGCGCGAAATTGTGAACCGTCTTCGCAAGCTCAGCAATGCTGAGCGGGCTGAGGTTCCGGGTATGTCCGATCGCCGCTCTGAGATCATCATTGTCGGAGCCATGATTCTGCAAGAAGCGATGGCATTGCTGGGTCTAGAAAACATTACTATCTGCGAACGTGCTCTCCGGGAAGGCGTGGTCGTAGACTGGATGCTAACCCACGGTCTGATTGAAGACCGCTTGCGGTTTCAAGGCTCGGTGCGGCAGCGCAGCGTGATTAAAATTGCCCACAAATATAATGTGGATCTGGTGCATAGTGAGCGAGTCGCCAATTTTGCCCTCAGCCTGTTTGACCAAACCTCAGGCAGTTTGCACCAGTGGGGGGCTGCCGAGCGTGAGCTGCTGTGGGCAGCGGCAATTCTGCACAACTGCGGCCACTTTATCAGCCACAGCGCTCATCACAAGCACTCCTACTACCTCATCCGCTATGGAGATTTGCTGGGCTATACAGAAGTGGAAATTGAAACGATCGCCAATTTAGCACGCTATCACCGTAAGAGTAGCCCCAAGAAAAAGCACGATAGCTATCGCAGCATCAGCAGCAAAAAACATCGCCGCCTGGTCGATCAGCTCAATCCACTTTTGCGGCTGGCTGTAGCGCTCGATCGCCGTCAAATTGGTGCTGTGCAGCAGGTTCAGTGCACCTACGATCAAGAGTCTCAATCGTTGCAGCTACATTTGCAGGCAGCGCGATCGGACGACGACTGTGCGTTAGAACTCTGGAGTCTAGAGCTAAAGAAACTCGCCTTTGAGACACAGTTCGGCATCAAACTATCATCAACGCTGGATGCTCCTATGATTGTGAACGGCTAAATGTGAACGGCTAAAAAGGTGAAAAGCTGGGAAGCAGAATCTTGCCTCCTAGCTTTTCATTGGAGTGTAAAGTTCGGAAATACAGCGCTTGGTGCAAACAGGGTTACTCTTTAAAGGCTTTGTGGAACGCAGCGTTCAAAAAATACCTGTGGTAGATGCGATAAAAACTGCTGTAGAAGATCGGGTAGAGTGCTGAGCCTGAAAAGATAAAATCAGCTTGGTAATGATAGCGGTAGTGGTAAAACTACGCCTTAGAAACCTGAAAAATTTAGCTAAAGACGAAAGACGGAGAGCTGAGGCTAACGGTGTTGAAATCAGCTCCAGCCAAAACAGCAACCAGTTCAGCAGGCTGACCTACTTTGTTAAGGTAGATCCCTGCTCCAGCAGGCACTCCAACCGAAACGGCTCCCAAGGTGTAGTCTGTTACGGCTCCTGCCAATAGAATTCGGTCTGGTTGGCCAAAGTCGGTAATCAGTGCATAATCGGCATCGGCACTGGAGCTGTAGAAAGAGGTTGCGGGGCTTGTGCCATTGGCTGCAACACCCAAGACAAAGGTGTCTTTGCCTCTACCGCCTGTCAGTTGATCAACTTCTGGTAGTGGCAGGGTCGTTGGGGTTAAAGTATCGACGGGTGTGACTTGAGCTTGAGAGCCAACCAGCAGATCGTTGCCGTTGCCGCCCAACAATGTGTCGTTGCCCAAACCGCCATATAGCAGATCTTTGCCTTGTCCGCCGTCTAGCAAGTCATTGCCCTCGCCGCCCATCAATACATCTTTGCCTTGTCCACCGAATAGCTTGTCATTGCCAACGCCGCCATCCGCAGAGTCATTGCCAACGTCGCCCATGAGCACATCATCCCCAACGTCACCGAGCAAATTGTCATTGCCCTTTTGACCCCAGATCTTGTCGTTGCCTAAGCCACCCTTGACCTTGTCAACTTTGTTACTGCCTTTGAGGAGATCGTCTCCGTCAGTACTGAGTGGACCCCGCTGGGGTTTACGCATTTTTTTCATGGTGTACCATCCTTTTTTCGAGTGACTTATGATTCAGGACTGCTTGAATATAGAAGATTGAGGGCCTGAACTCACTCAAGGAGGATACGGAGCTTATGTGATTTAAATAACAACATTTGATTAAAAATCAGTAAAATGGCTGAACGGAACATAATAATTGAGTATTTTTTGGGCAATGATGATTGCTTTTGACTGCAACATTGGATCTGCTCTGAAAAAATGAGGCTATGTTGCAGTACAGCTTTGAATTTGGAATTGCTGTTTTCGCAGCAACGATGCCTCACAATCCGCAGCAGAATGAGAAGATGAAGCATAGAATGCGGCAATTGAAAAATCCAAGGTGGCGGTATTCAGATAGGGATTTTCTGTTGAATAGGCAAAGCCCATTTGACAAAAAAATTATTATCCTTTGAGAGCGACCTAATCCTGACTAGCCGAGAAGGATTGCTTGAAATCGCAATATCTTGTGCTGAAATGCATTCTTGTTTAACCGTTCGATCGCTTGGATGAAACTCTCTCATGCAGCCTATGCCTGTGGACTATTTGTATCGGCTGGAGCAAATTCAGCCCTCTGACCGCAGCTTAGTGGGAGATAAAGCGTTTTACTTAGCCTTACTTAAGCAGCAGGGCTGTCCTGTGCTTCCCGGCATTGTCGTCTCTGCCGCTATGCTCCAGGCGTTTCTGGAAAAAATCGCATGGCAAAATCCGCTGCTGACCGATTTACCCCACTCTTCGCTGCATGTGGATGTGGATCAGCCGCAGCAGTTGCAGGGAGTGACGCAGCAGATTCGTCAAGCGATTTTGTCGGGGGAGGTGCCCCAAGCTTGGGTCGTTGCGATCGCAGCGGCTGTTCAAGATTGGAGAAGGTTGGGGGAGAATTCAGGGCAAGCCCTAATATTTCGCCCCTCTTTTATCTTGCAAACTCTAGACTCTACGGTGAGTCATCGCACTTCGGGATTGCTTGAATCTCATCTGTGTGGCTGGAGCCAGGAAGCGATCGCCCAGAGTCTGAAACAAACTTGGGCTGAGCTGTTTCGTGCCAGAAGCTTGCTCTATTGGCAGCGTTTAGGGATTCAGCTTCAGCAGATCAATCTAGCTATATTGATCCAGCCGATTGGGTCAGCGATCGCTTCAGGGAAGGTGCAGATTTCGCCTGATTATCTCGATATTCAAGCGACTTGGGGGTTGGGTCAAGCCTGGGTAAAGGGTGAAGTCGTCCCCGATCGCTATCGCATTCATCGGCAGACTGAATCTCAAACACAGACGCTAGGCAGCAAAATGTATGCCTATACCCTTGCTCTGGCAGAAGATTCGCCTAGCTACACCCGCCAGCCCAATCAGGAGGCCAGCTCCTCTACACGTCCTGCCCTCTCTGAGAATCAGCTTCAGAGCCTAAAGCGGCTCGTGCAGCAAACGGCAGCCAACCCTGCCATCCCCCTCAACTTAGAATGGACGCTGTGCCAAGTTTCCCAGCGGCCTGAACTCTACATCACTCAAGCCATTCCGCAGCTAATGCCGAGCAGCCGTGATCAGGAGGCAGATCAACCAGATGTAGCTTTGCAGCCTGCTCATCCCTTAGCGTCGCCGCAGCGCCCCTCTTTCCTGACCGGGATATCTGCGTCGGGAGGGATGATCGCCGCTGTTGCCTGGGTTTGCCAACTGGGAGAGACGATCGCCTCCATGCCGACTCAGGCCATTTTGGTTGCGCCCATGATTACGCCTGATCAAGTTGCGGGGTTACACCAGGTTGCAGGCATTGTCACCGAGCAGGGGGGTATGACGAGTCATGCCGCCATATTGGCCAGAGAGATGGGCATCCCTGCGGTGGTGGGCGTGCGCCATGCAACCCAGAGGATTCAGACGGGCGATCGCCTTTGGGTGAATGGCGATCGGGGCGAGGTGCATTTGGCCCTGGGGGAGCAGGAGTTTGCTGCCCATCAAGGTAAGGCACCCCAATTTCCGGTGCCTCGTTCGGCGCTTTCGCCTAAACCCAGGTCACCCAGAATTGCGACGCAGCTTTGGGTCACGCTCAGCCAGCCCCAGGCGATCGCTGAAGTTTCTCGCCTATCGGTCGATGGCATCGGCTTGCTGCGGTCTGAACTGTTGCTAATGGCGGCTTTGCAAAATCAGGAGCAGGGTCTGAGCGATCGGATTGCCGAATGGGTTCAGCCCTTTGTAGCTGCGTTTGCCCCGCGTCCGGTATTTTATCGATCGCTGGACTTGCGATCGCATGAGTTTCCCCATCTGACAAACTTCGCAGAAACCAATCCCGCTTTGGGGTTGCGAGGCACCTTTAGCTATCAGATCAACGCCACATTGTTTGATCAAGAATTGGCTGCGTTACGGCAAGTGCAGCAAAACGGCTACAAAAATCTGCACCTGATTTTGCCTTTCGTGCGCACGGTAGAAGAGTTCCTGTTTTGTCGTCAGCGCGTTGAGCAGGCTGGGTTGACACAAAATCCCCATTTTCAGCTTTGGATCATGGCAGAAGTGCCTTCGGTGTTATTGCTGCTGCCGGATTATGTGCGTGCTGGAGTGCAGGGCATCGCCATTGGCACGAATGATTTGACGCAACTGCTACTGGGAGTCGATCGCGATCATCCCCAGATGCAAACTGTTTTTGACCAGCATCATCCTGCCGTCATGCGGGCGCTTCAGTACCTGATTCAAACGGCGCAGCAGCTCGGCATCCCCTGCTCGATTTGCGGTGAGGCGGTGAGCCAACATATCGAAATCATTGAGTCTTTGATTCGCTGGGGCATCACCAGCCTCTCGATCGATCCACAGGATGTCGATCGGGTGCATGAGGCGATCGCCCGAGCCGAACAGCGCATCTTGCTAGAAGCTGCCATTAACTCGACTTCTTAAAAGGCAAATCCTCGTTCATCTCCTCTATCTGCTTTTGTTCCATTTCATTGATTTCCTCGATATAGCTTCCCAAAATTTGCGTTAAGCGAGGATTGTAGAAGCGGTGGAGGGAATAGTTAGGGGTCGCCGGAAATCCCCGACGTTTTTTATGCTTGCCGCCTGCACCTGGATCAAAGGACTGGATATTGTGAGCGATCGCCCATTCAATCGGCGTGTAGTAGCAAGTCTCAAAATGTAGGTTTTCAAAGTCTTGAAAGGAACCCCAATAGCGTCCATAAAGCTGGTCGCCTTTGGTCAGGCAAAACGACATGCCGATTGGAGCGGGATCAGACTTGTGATAGACCCCAAAGAGAACGACGCGATCGGTATAGTTAGGGTAGAGCTTGGTAAAAAATTCGCGGGTGAGGTACTTGCTGCCCCACCAGCCAAACTTGTCGCAAGTATCGCTATAAAAATCATATACGCTGGAGAGCAAGGTCGGCGTAATCTGCTCTCCTGTCATGGGTTCTAGCCGCAGACCTGCCTCGGCTACCGCCTTGCGCTCTCGCTTAATGTTGCGGCGCTGATTGGCATTAAAGGCTCCCAGATAGTCTTCAAACGTCTGAAATCCCTGGTTGCTCCAGACATAGCTGTGGTGTAGCCAAGGGGTAAAGCCATGTCGCTCTAAGGTGATTCGCCATTGAGGATCGGCGTAGAGGAAATTGCAGCCCGAAATCCGGTGCTGAATGCAAAATTGATCGATCGCCTCTACCATAATTGCCGTGACTTGATCTTCATCCTCACCGGGCGCAACTAAAAACCGATAGCCTTCTGCGGGGGTAAAAGGCGACATGCCCAGCAGTTTTGGATAGTAGCGAATGCCTAGCCGCTGCGCCAGTTCTGCCCACTGATGATCAAAGACAAACTCACCGTAGCTATGCCCTTTAAGGTAAAGCGGGGCAGCAGCAATCAGCGTATTTTCGCGCCACAGGGTCAAATGGTAAGGCATCCAGCCCGTTTTTCCGCCCACGCTGCCGGAAGCCTCCATCGTGTGCAACCAAGTCCACTCCAAGAAAGGCGTTTTTAACGGCACCGCCAAAGCATCCCATTCGGCTTGCGACACGTCGGCAATTTTTTCAATCCAGGTGACGGTATAGCTGGGTTTGCGGGGTTTAACCATGAGAAGCAGGGGGAGAGGAGGGCAGAAGGCTAATCATTGGGGGCGATCGCCTTTCTTTAAGTTAGTTTAATTTTTCTTTGTCCGTCAGTAATCTTTTCAGCGAAGTGCTTTTAGAAATTAGGCGCTCTCTGACCCTCTTTCAGGTTGATTTATCTACGATTAGGATTGCACACAAAATAAAACCGAATAGTTTTTTGGAAGTGCTGCATGGCGCGCAGCACTTCCAAAAAACTATTAAAGGTTAAATCATTTGCGATCTTTAGAGTCTTTAATGCAGCCATAATGCAGGAAAACTTCTGAGCCTAAAACTTGGGCTGAATGCAGCTCTAGCCGAGGGGCGAGGTGAGCCAGGAATCCGTATCCTTCTACAGCGGTAGGAGCCTGGGTGCCGCCTAAAATCAGCGGGCAAACCGTCAGCCAAATTTCATCAATCACCTCTGCTGCCAAAAGCGAGGCAACGAGTTGCCCACCGCCCGTCACAACAATTTTTTTTAGCCCTAAAGCGGCAAGCTGTCGAAAAATCCGCTGCCAGTCTGATTCATAACCTGATTCATGGGTCAGGCTACTAAGCACCCGATCGAACTGAGGAGCCCCCCAACCCTGTGCACCTTCGGCGCTGGTGAGAAGCCATCGAGGCACAGCCTGCTGAAAAAACCGATAGTCCGGATTGAGTCTGCCAGACCCAGAACAGACTATATGAATGGGTTGAGGCGGTTTACCTTGCTGCTGACGCTGTTTCAGAAGGTCAGGTTGCGTTATTCTCAGTGTGGTGCCATAAGCCTGTAGGGTACCTGCACCAAATAGCACCCCGTCTGCTTCAGCCATTTGCGTTTCTAAATGCAACTGATCTGCTGCCGAGCCAAATCGAGCGGGCGATCGCGTCTGATCAGCGATTTTGCCATCCGCGCTCATTGCCAACACCACGATGCCTACTGCCCGATCGTTTTCTGTCATCTTTTCCACGCAAAAAACCAGCAAAGCGTTTGAAAATCAATCAAGGTTTAGCGTCTCTTTACAGAGAGACGGATGTTTATAAAGACATGCCGGGTCTATCCAGAGTAATCTGAATAGTATCTTTAGAGGGGGGTCTATTTCTGTGCAGGGTTTGCTGCCCCAAGTCAAGAAACTGTTATGGCAATGCTAGGTCAATCCTCCTTTCGCCGCATCTTGCTTCTCCGAATTTTGCTGCTCAGCATCCCGATCTTGTTTTTGGGGATGGCGGTGACGTTCCGTAGAGCAAGATCTAGTCTGCTAGACACGGCTCGACTCAATTTAGAACAAAGCGCTGTTCGCAAAGCAGACACCATTCGCACTGCCCTGCAAGACTTGCAGACCAGTTTGGCGATCGCCAGCGAAACCTCCGCCTTGCAATATGGCTCTCCCGTCTCTGCCGGAATTTTTCTGAATCAGCTTAAGCCTCAGTTGCCCACAGATGTTCAATGCCTACAGCTTCGCAATCTGCAAGCCAACCGCATTATCGCTTCGACCTGCGGCAATCGGGTGTTAGACCCCGTTGATACCACCACCTGGGCAAAACGCAGAAATCTTGCGGATGCCAACCGTTTGCGGGTTCATACCTTGACCCTAAATCGGCTAAACTCGCCTGCCCAGACTAATTTTCAAAGTCAGCTCAATTTGTTGATGAGCACCCCCATCTACAACACAACGGGTCAGCTTGTCTACAGTTTGACGGCTCAAACGGTTTTGAAGCAGCCTGAAAGCATTGCCCTCCTGCAAGGCTATACCGTAGTGATTGCGGGCGACGGAGCGCTGCTGGCTCATCCGTTAGCCAATCGGGTGGGGCTAAATATTTCCAGAGAGCCAGACCAGGATCGGTTTCAGGATATTCTCTCTAACGTGCAGCGGGGCGATACAGGCTCCCGTCATCTTTTTGGGTTAACCCCCGACCAAACTGAATGGATTGCAGGTTTCAGTCCGCTGAGCATTCCCATTACAGTTAATGAGAACCAGACTTGGACGGTTTTGGCCGTCACAAAGCTAGAGAGCGCTTTGGAAGGGCTGGAAAAAATCACGCAAATTCTGCTAATTTTGACGGCTGGCCTGTTGGCGGCTCACCTGTTAGCCATGCTCTACATGGCGCGAGATTTGGCCTTACCCATTGAACAGTTGAGCAAATATGCTCAGCAGATTCACAAGCGCAATTCTCTAGAGCGTGCGCCCAGAAATTTTCGCATCCGTGAGCTAAATCGCTTGGCAGAAGTGCTCGATAACATGGTGGGGCGGTTGGAGGAGCGCGCTAAAGAGTTAGAGTCGGCATGGCAAGAGGCAGAAGCCGCCAACCAGTTGAAGAGTGAGTTTTTGGCGAATACTTCCCATGAGCTGCGCACGCCCCTGAATGCCATCATCGGCTGTATTCGTCTGGTGAAGGACGGATTCTGCGATAGCAAAGAAGAGGAAAACGATTTTCTCGGTCAGGCAGATAAGGCGGCTATCCATCTTCTCAAGATCATCGGCGATTTGCTGGATATTCAACGCATCGAGAAAGAAGAATTGCTGCTGGCGATCGAAACCGTGGATCTTCGCAACATTCTTCAAGAGACGGTTGATCTAGAGGCAGTACAGATTCAGCAAAAAGGATTGCAGCTCTCTGTCACGCCTCTACCCGCGCCATTGATGATCCGAGCCGATCCGGCTCGACTCAAACAAGTGCTGCTCAATGTCATTTATAACGCCATCAAGTTTACCGATCAGGGCGGCATCACGATCGAGGTGCAAATTGAGCAGATTTCGGATGAGCGATCGGATTATGCAGGCAGCAACGGGCATCACTATGACGATGACGATGACTTAGATACAAAACTCTGGGTCATTATTGCGGTGCGTGATACGGGCATTGGCATCGATCCGGGGCAGCAGCACAAGCTTTTCCGTCCCTTTGTCATGGTAGATGGCACCACAACCCGCAAGTTTGAGGGCACAGGTCTAGGGCTGGCGATCTCGCGGAATTTAGTGGAAATGATGGGGGGGCACATTACGCTCCACAGCGAAGGCTTAGGGCATGGCACTACAGTCAAAATTGCGATTCCAATTCTTGAGAGTATTGCGACAGAAGCGGCAGAGGATGTGGTCAAGGAAGCCGCAATTAACAGTAAGTCCCAGTAAAAAAGCCTTCGTAAAAAAAGCCTCAGAGTTTTGTGGGTTGGGTTGAGGCACGTAGCTTGCTTCCCGCAGAGAACCTAACATCGTCTCAGGCGTTGGGTTTCGGTTAGTGTCATGAAGTTTTCGCCACAGATTTACGCTCGTGTTTAGCGTGATCTCGCTCCATCACCAAGAAGAAGACAGTGAGGCAACTGGTTTCATGAGGGAAAGCCCCAATTTCATCGGATTTAGTCCGAAACTCC
>DATNPL010000094.1:0-148091 GCA_036703255.1 Coleofasciculaceae cyanobacterium | reverse complement strand
CTGGGCAGATATCTTGAACCGTGCGAACCTGGGTATGGAAGTGATGCACGAGCGCAATGCTCACAACTTCCCGCTTGACCTAGCTGCGGGTGATGCGGCTCCTGTTGCCCTCACCGCTCCTGCTATCAACGGTTAAGTTCTCAGACTAAATTGAAAAGCGCTCTCCGCGAGGGGGGCGCTTTTTTAACTGCTACATCCTGCGTTAAAGCAGATATGGCGGCTATGTTACCAAGATGAGAGGACTGGATAACCCCAAAAAGCAATTATGTTTGAGGGTGCTTATCGCTCTATTCTCTATCCTGTTGAAAGGCCATGCTGAAATTGACGACGATTCCCTGGATGTTAGTCGGACTCAGGTTCACGATCGCCCCCTTACTATTGCTCGATGCACTCGATGGCAAAACAGGCATTGGCTTCATCGGAGGATATACGATCGCAGTACTCTCGGATATTTTTGATGGCATCATTGCGCGGAGGTTGGGCAGCAGCAGCGTTGGGCTGCGGCAGGCAGATAGCTGGGCAGATATAAGCCTGTATCTCTGTATTGCAGTTAGCACTTGGCTGATTTATCCTGACGCGATCGCTCAATTTCAGTTGCCGTTGCTGATGGCGATTGCAGCACAGACGACGCTATTTACCGTCAGCTTAGTTAAGTTTGGCAAGTTTCCCAGCTATCACACTTACACCGCCAAAGCCTGGGGAATTTCTCTATTCATTGCCGTAGTGGGATTGTTTGGGTTTGATACTTCAGAGACACTCTGGGGAGCGATCGGCCTATGCTGGGTCAACAGCGTTGAAGAAATTATCATGACCTTGATTCTGCCTGAATGGACTCATGATGTGCTGAGCCTGAGTCATGCTCTTAAAGTGCGATCGGCAGCTTCCCTACGTCCATAAGGAGATTTATTATAGCCGCATCAAAATCCCCTTACTATTCAGCGTAAGTCCAGCTATCGTTCAACAACTTGTAGTATGGGCATCTTCTCTACGATCGAACATTAGCAAGAGACTTGTACAATGCCCTTAGAAGTTCAGAATTTCCCGATCGTATCCTTCCGGAGGTGGATCAATTTCCCACACTATTCCTTCTTCTGGCTCTAAGATGACATCGACATAGAGCCGATCACTGGGTTCGATCGCAGTATCTTCATTGTGATCAAAAGGCTGTAAATCTTCAGTTAAGAGCCTTAATTTGAAGCCCAAAGGAATTTGGCGATCGCCCTCTAGCGAACGCAGCTCAAACCGCCAGATGCGATCCTCTGGATTACCTCTCAGAAAAACCTGCAACTCATACAGATTGCCTGCGATGACCAACTGCCGTGATATGCTCTCTCCTGCCTCTACCCGGCTTCGCATGCCTTGGACAAGGGGTAACGCCCTCAGGCTCCAGCCGAGCTGTTGTGCTAAATCTGATAAACCTGACTGCAACCACTGGGACACTGAGCTAGAATCTGCTGATCCTTGTCGCCGCTCATAAAGGCGTTGCCGCCAGCCGCCATGTTCTAACAGGGCTGCCCAAAGCGGAAAGGGCACAGCCAACCGGGGAAAAACGATCGAGGGATTGCCAAGGCGTTCCAGCAAATTTTTTGCCTGTAGCAGCGGTAGCGCGGGAACTGCCGCAACTGCCGTCCGCAAAGGGGCTTCTGGGCAAAGTTGACGAGCAATCCAAAGGACGTTGAGATCCTGAATTAGCTCATCTTCATCTAAACTGTAGGTGCGATCGCCCGGATCATAAGCGCCCTTCGTTTTGAGCTGATCATGGGTGGCGTAGCCCCAAATCCTGATCCAGCCCGCATCAAGGTTAACCTGTACCGCCAGATAGCCGTCTGCGCTCCAGCTCGCAATATCGACCCATTCTTGCGGCACCCGCAGTTCCCTCAGATCAATATCGGTCGTGGGCAGAATCACCAACCGTAGGTCTTCACAAGCGATCGCCGTCCCATTAACAAACTCCCAAAAGCTAGGCAAAGCCGCTTCAGAAGGCCAAACTTTGGCAGTCCGTTCTTCCTGTAGCCAGGGCAAGATGGCTTCTAGACTCAGCTGGTTCAGACGCGCGCGCCAGCCTGCTCCTGAAGTGGAGAAAGCCTGATGCAGATCTGGAGACACATCAGGAATCTCTAGATAGAGGCGATCGGTAATTATGGGAAGCGGTATCGCATCAGAAGACATCATGGGGACTCCGTTGCAGCTACAGTAGATGACAAATAGTAGGCATTCAGCCATTCTTCAATGGCGTTACTCATGCTCTCCAATACCGAAGATGTCAAGGAAATATGCAGCGCCTGTTGACTCCATTGAGCCAGTTCTAATAGCAAGGTTTTTCTGAGACGGTTGAGTTGACGAGAAACCGTGTATTGTTTCACACCCAGATGCTGAGCAATCTGCTGTTGTGTCAATCTTTGTTGATAATAAAGGTGCAGCAGCGTTTGAGCTTCAGTATCAAGCTGTGTCATTGCTGTTGCTAAGACCTGATTAATTTGTATACTCCGCGTTTCACGAATCTCTGCTTCTTCCTGTGCGATCGCTTCAGCCAATAAAGACTCTTGCAGGCTGCTAGGAAGAGAGTCGAGCAGTTCACCTGATTCTTGTCCAGGCGTAGGCGTATGAATGGAAATCTTCGTCGGATAGAGGAACAGCCGCACAGCTTTGGCACAGGCCAGCAGCCATTTCTCTAGACTCTCTGGACTACAAGTTTGAGTCGAGCTGAGTTGGCTCAATTGCTCAGCATTATAGACCTGAGCGATCGCCTGCCATACATCCGAGCTGGGTTTCTCTAGCCGATGAGCGGTATTGGTGCTGGGTACATACAGTTCCTTAAAACAGTTCCAGGCTAAAACATAGCGGGCGATCGCGTCAGGACTTTCTCCAAAAAATTGCAGCGCTTCGACCAACCGTTTGTGGCTGGTTCGATGCAACAACGCCCAATCCGTACAAATTCCTACCTCCTGCTGTTTCTCAATCTGATTTTTAATTGCACCGCTCAGCACTAACTCTGCATAGCTTTTGAGGCTGGAGTTGAACTGGGGATTGAAGTTTTTGAAAACCTTATCAATGCGGACGATCGCAGTTTGAAAAAAGTCAGCGATCGAGTGGTTTCCAGCCAGCTTTAGGGCGAGTTTTCGGGCAGTCCAGTAACAGACTTCTTGCAGATAGGCTGTCAGGTGAGCGGCAGCAACTGGGCTGGTTTGAGTTTGCCAGATCCGATGCCAATACGTTGACCAAAAGCGTTCAGATTCTTCTTGAGGGAGCTGACTGAGGCAAGCTTGCATACTGCGGCGCAGTTTCGGATCGATGACCCACCCCCCAAAAGCATCTGCTTGGAATTGCAGCAAGGTGGAAAACATCTCAAGAAGTCCTTGCCGGGTTCGCATAGGTTCACCTGATCAGACTCAGCGAAAAGTTAGAACTATCCAATTGTAAGTCAGCAGGCTGTCTGCTCCACGAGTTAGCCTGCTCTACGGGTTATGGGCGATCGCTCACGGTCTGCTGGCGATTTCTAGAGTCTGTCACGGTAGGTTAAGTTGCCTGCTGATCGGCTTGAGGCCAAGGTTTTGCTGAACTCTGCCCCAAATCATGTCCCAGACCTGGGCAATTTCTGGGAAGAAACTAACCAGAGCTGCATAAACAGAAAAAGCAGCGGTAGAGAGTATCAGGAAAGGGTTGTACTCCTCTGCTGAGGGAGAGGCTAGACGGCACTTTTGACTGGCTAACAGGGTTTAAATAGGCGATCGATCTCCCTCTGGCAAACAACTCCTCTATCCAATCCTCAATCTTTCATCATCAGTTACAACTGATAAGGACAAAATCGTATGGCAATCACAAAGCGCGGCTCCTTCACCTATAACGGTGGAGAGTCAGTCATAGGTATTGGCAGCAATGGCAACGATCGGCAATTCTCTGGATATGGCAACGATAGCCTATATGGCTATCGCGGTAATGATTTGCTCAATGGCGGCAATGGCGACGACTACCTAGAGGGGGGTGACGGCGACGATCAACTCTTTGCAGGCAACCAAAATTCTTCTCAGTATGGTGCCGATACGCTCCGTGGGGGTGAGGGCAACGACTATATCAGCGGCAATATCTATGCTGGCGGCTTTAGCAATGGCAATCGCTACCTCTATGGTGAAGGAGGCGATGACTTCATTCAGGGATCAAAAGGCAGCAATGCCCTGTACGGCGGCACAGGCAACGATAAAATCCGCAGTTATGGTGCCAGCGATCGTGTCGAGGGAAACGAGGGAAACGACGAAATTTACCTTCAGGGTATTACGGGTACTGCCTACGGCGGCACGGGCAATGACCATATTGCTGCCATAGGAGAATCCTTCCACACACTAATTGGTGAGGCTGGGAAGGACTCGCTTTACGGCGGTAGAGGTAACGATCAACTATTAGGCGGCAATGATGATGATTACCTCTCTGGTTTCCTCGGTAACGACACCATCAATGGGGGCTTCGGCTATGATGTCGCCGCCTATAGTGGACAATACACAGACTACAGGGCTTCTTTTACCAGCGATGGAGCGGTTCAAATAACGGGGGGCGAAGGCACTGATCGGCTCTATGGCATTGAGCGGATCAACTTCACATCCGGTGGATTCTATAACGTGTACACCGGAGACTCATCCAATAACAGCCTTACTGCCGATCCCAATGTTTGGTCTTTACTCTACGGGGGAGATGGCAACGATACGCTGATCGGCAGTCACTATAACGACACTTTGCAGGGTAGCAATGGCAGCGATTTCCTCAATGGGGGCACTGGCAATGACATCCTAAGCGGCGGCTTGGGGTATGACACCCTTATCGGTGGATCTGGAAACGACTATATCAATGGCTATGGTTCCACCGTCACCAACGATACCCAGTTTGATTGGCTCTCTGGCGGAGCAGGTTCGGACGCCTTTGCGCTGGGTGAAACGGGCAAAGTGTTCTACAACGAAACTGGCGATGGCTATGCCGTGATCAGAGATTTTGAAGTCGCCGATCGCGTCCAATTTTCGGGTACACCCAGCCAATACAAACTGGAATTCACCAGCGTCGGCGGCATTGGCAATAGTGCCAGAGATACCGAAATCTTCTACAGATCCAACAACAACTGGGAACGCATTGGCATCATTCAAGACTCGACCAGTTTCACTTTTAGCGGCAACGCCGTGTTTGTGTAAGTCAAATTTGTGCTCTTGAGTGCTCCTAAGAAGTGGTGTTCTGCGATCGCCCTTCAGTGTCTTCTGACTTTGTCTGCGATCGCATTTCTTCTGATAACGTTGCACGTTAGACATCAATTCCATGCGTCAGTTTTTATCGGTTGCATTTCTGATTCGCTCGCACATCACCCTTTGTTTTTTACTCATTCTAGGAATTAAGACAATGTATCTTTCTCAACGGCAATCTCGTTTAAGTTTACTAACTCTATGTGTGGCGATCGTGATTTTAGGGGGCTGCACCACGCTCGAAAAACCCTCCAATACTTCATCTAGCGAAGGTTCTATGAATCAATCCAGCCTAGGTTCTCCTCAGGCTGAAACTCAGACTAGAACAGAGACTGCCGCTGCCGATCGCTCACCTAAAGAGCAATTTGCCGCTATCCTCGGCACCCAACAAGAGGGTTGGCTGCCTAAAGTACTCGCAAGCAAAGGGTTGAAGAAAGGGCTGACGCCTGCCGCAACTGGAAAAATTATTCCCGGTGCAGAGCAAGTCTCTGAGTTTGGCTTCAGCAAAGTCGCTGTACAAGATATTCCTGGTCTTAAACACTACGAGTTTTACTATGCCGGAAATGGCGAAGCTGCTCAGCTCGAATCCGTAAAACTGCAATTTGATCCAAACCTAAACAAAGCTTACTCTGACTTGGTTGAAGCTACGACTCAAAAGTACGGTGCAGCCAAACCAGAAGATATAGAACAGCAAACGATCGTCTGGATTGGTTCCGATTTCGTGACTGCTCAACTCACCAAACCCCTCACCAGTTTTGACGGCTATGAGTTGAATATTTCTTTGCCCAAGGATTAGCAAGGCGCTGACTTAAACACAGCCAAAAATACTTAAGGACGAACATTATGGCAACGCAGACAAAACGGGGTTCTTTCACGTACTACGGCACCGATAACATTAATGGCATCGGCGGCAACGGCAACGATCGTCAAATCTCTGGGTCAGGCAGCGATGTCCTGAGAGGGTACAGCGGCAACGACACCCTAAATGGGGGTAACGGCGATGACTCCCTTTATGGTGGGTTGGGCAACGATGTCCTGTATGGCACCAACGGCTACGACCACCTCTATGGTGAAGGCGGCAACGATATCCTGGTTGCCAGCACCTATGATGGCGGCACTCTAGAAGGCGGCGATGGCAACGATACCGTCTCCGGGGGTAACGGCCATGATATCCTCCGGGGTGGCAACGACCAAGATTTAATCTACGGCGGCTATGGTAACGATATCCTCAGCGGCAATAGTGGTAACGATGCCCTCTTCAGCGGCGACGGCAATGACCTCCTGCTGGGCGGTGATGGCAACGATCGCCTAGAGGGTGAACAGGGCAACGACACGCTCTATGGTGCAACGGGCAATGACATCGTCTACGGGGGTAGCGGTATCGACACCGCCTACGGTGACGAGGGTAACGATAGCATTGAGGGGGGTGATGGTAGCGATGTCCTTTATGGGGGGGAGGGCAACGATAGGATCTTTGGCGGCATCACTCCTTTTGGCGATACCATTTACGGCGGCAATGGCGATGATGCTCTGCAAAGCGACTACGGTCATGCCTACATCTACGGACAAAACGGCAACGACAAAATCTATGGTGGCTACGCTGGCGACTTTTTTGATGGCGGCGAAGGTGACGATGTTTTCTACGGCAACTCTGGCAACGATAGCCTTTATGGCATGAGCGGCAGCGACACCATTGATGGCGGCGGCGGCAACGACATCCTCTACGGCGGTGAGGGCAACGACTGGCTTGATGGCAGTTCTGGCAATGACTGGCTTGACGGCGGCCGCGAGAGTGACCTGATGACGGGCAGTTGGGGCAATGACACCCTGACAGGTGGCTTGGGCGACGATACCCTCAACGGCTATACTTCCACCGCCATTGACGATAGCCAATACGACTGGCTCACGGGCGGTGCAGGCTCTGACATCTTTGTGTTGGGCAAAACGGATAAGGTGTTCTATAACGAAACGGGTGATGGCTACGCGGTGATCCAGGATTGGAACCCCCGATCGGGAGATTTTGATGTTGAGTTCGATCGCATCCAGTTAGCCGGAAATGCCAGCCAATACAAAGTGGAGTTTACCAGCGTCAACAGTATCGGTACCAATGCCAAAGATACCGAAATTTTCTTCAAATCTAACAATAGCTGGGAACGGATTGGCATCATCCAAGATTCAACCCATGTTAATCTCAGTCGCAACGCTGTGTTTGTCTAGAAAATCTCGCAGGGCGGGCATTGTCCGCCTTGCAAAATATTTTAGAGCGCAACTGACTCCAGAGGGCGTGATATTCTAGTAGCCTTCTCTACCGTTGGAGAACTCACCGTGAGTAAGTTAGTCATCTTGAAGTTTGGAACAGGGAATTTCGCTCAAGGATTCCCCGTCACGCTTCAGATGGGGCGGGAAAACACCCGTCCCTCCAGCGAAGTCACAGGTGAACTGCCCCCCGCCCCCGAGTTGCTTGTGATCTTCGATCGCTGGCAAACCCTGTATCGCAGTCTAGGCTTGAACGCTCGTCCCATTGGGATACCCAAATCAGCAGTACCTGTCAGTGTTGCAGCCTGCACCCAAGTGGCCGGAGAATTGCGCGATCGCCTCAACTATTGGCTACAGGCAGAGTCCTTTCGCCCCATACGCGAGCAGTGGCTCGAAAAGCTCCAACCTGCTGAAACCATTCGGGTGATTTTGCAAACTTCAGATCTACAGATCCAGAAACTTCCCTGGCATCTCTGGGATTTGATCGAGCGCTATCCTAACGCCGAATTTGCGTTCAGCACAGCCACCTATGAGCAGGTTCAGACCGCTGCTTCCACGCCATCTGTCAAGATTTTAGCAATTCTGGGAGATAGCACAGGGATTGATATTCAAGCCGATCGCGCCCTGTTAGAAAAACTCCCAGATGCCACAATCAATTTTCTAGTGGAACCCGATCGAAGAGATCTCACAGACCAACTTTGGGAACAAAACTGGGATATTCTCTTTTTTGCCGGACATAGCGCCAGTGTAGGAACGAGCGAAACAGGTCGGATTTATATTAACCCTACGGAAAGCCTGACGATCGATGAACTCAAGTATGCCTTAAGAAAAGCGGTCATGCGCGGATTGAAACTAGCCATTTTTAACTCTTGTGATGGGCTAGGGCTAGCGCGGAAATTTGCCGATTTGCAGATCCCGCAAATGATTGTGATGCGAGAGCCTGTGCCCGATCGCGTCGCCCAAGAATTTTTAAAATATTTCTTAGAGGCGTTTGCTCGATCAGAACCGCTGTATCTGGCTGTCCGAGAAGCCCGAGAGCGGCTCCAGGGCTTAGAAGGTGAATTTCCCTGTGCCACTTGGCTGCCTGTGATTTATCAAAATCTGGCAGAAACGCCGATGGTTTGGCTCTCGTCTCAGCCAGGAGCCAGGACAGCCGCTGGGACAAGCCATACGCGTTCTGCTGTTCGTCCCCAAGTTACGTCAGCCGTGCTGATCAGTATGGCGATCGCCCTGCTAATCATGGGGATTCGATATTTGGGGCTATTGCAGCCCCTAGAACTCCAGGCATTTGACCAATTTCTACAGCTGCGCCCCGAGGAAAAGCCCGATACGCGCCTACTCGTCGTGACGATTACCGAAGAAGATGTCCAAGCCCAAGCCCAGGAAACACGACGCGGCTCTCTTTCCGATCAATCTCTGGCGAAGCTGCTAGAAAAGCTAGCCTCTTATCAGCCCCAGGTGATCGGGTTAGATATCTATCGTGATTACCCAGTGGAAAGAGATCTGCCGATGCTGGCCGAAAAGATGCAGCAAAACGATCGCCTCGTCGCGATCTGTAAAGTTAGCGATTCTCAAGCCAGACGGGTGGGGGTTGCCCCGCCTCCAGAAATTCCGCCCGATCGCCTGGGATTCAGCGATCTCGTACTGGATGCAGACAGTGTGGTGAGGCGGCAGCTTTTAGCCTTAACTCCGCCCCCGACTTCTCCCTGTACTGCCGCCTATGCCTTCAGTATGCAGCTTGCGCTACGTTATCTAGCCGCTCAAAATGCAACGCAAAACGCAAATCAAAACCTACTGAAATTTTCCCCGGATGGAGCTTGGCAACTCGGCAAAACTCACTTTCAGCCAATGGAAACCCACACAGGGGGATATCAAGGTATTGATGCTTGGGGTCATCAGATTTTGTTGAACTATCGCGCTTACCGATCGCCCCAGGAATCCTTTCCGCAGGTAACGTTAAAGCAAATCCTATCTAATCAAGTCCATGCAACTGTTATTCAGAATCGCGTGGTGATCATTGGAACAACGGCTGAAAGTTTTCAGGATTACTCATTAACACCTTACAAAACGAATCAGGGCATGATTCAAAAAGTACCCGGCGTCATCCTACAAGCGCAAATGACCAGTCAATTGATCAGTGCCGCTCTCGGAGAACGATCGCTCTTATGGACTTGGACGCTGTGGCAGGAATCTATTTGGGTCATGATCTGGTCTGTGGCAGGAGGCTTACTGGCTCAGTTTGTCCGACAGATGCCTGGGGCTATTGCCCTGGGAGGGGCGATCGTCATTCTCTATAGTATCTGTCTGATTGCTCTGGTACAGGGGAGCGGATGGATACCGATGGTTCCGGCTGTCCTTGCTTTACTGGGCAGCAGTGGCACAGTTTACGTCAAGTCTTACGTCAAGTCTTTGGCGCAATCCCAATCTTTAAACCGCTCATCTAGGAGTGCCTTGTGAAACGCTCTACAAGATTATCTATAAAACTTTTTTTGCCTTTGATACCTGCTTTAATGCCTGCCTTGACGCTAACCCTAGCGCTAAGTCTGCTCAGTGGCTTGAGCGGATCTAGCCTACAGGCAGCACCGCTAATCCGCTTAGCCTCTTTTTCCTATACACCGCCACCGCCACCCGATCGCGGCGCACCCGGAAGTCGGGGAGAGGGCGCATCTCGGGGCTGCACGGCCGGAAGTCTGCCTCTGATGGCGCTCGTGCCAGAGCAAACTTTGAGCGCAACTTCAGGCGTAGCACCTATCACGCAAGTCTGGGGATTGACCAGCACAGCTCACCCTCGCTTTTGGTTCGCCATACCTTACGCGTCCGCACAAGTCAGCGCGATCGAGTTTGTTTTGCAGAACGACCAGGATCAGACGGTTTACCGCACGCCAATCCCAGTCCCGGCAGCGCCCGGAATTATCGCCGTATCCCTCCCTACAACGGTGAGCGGGCTAGAGCCAAACCAGCCGTATCATTGGTTTTTTAAGGTCAGAGCCGTGTGTGAGCCAAACCAAACCGCAACGTTAGATTACGTAGAGGGATGGATACAGCGAACCTCTCTAGATCCAGAACTCCGCGATCGCCTTACCCAATCCACGCCTCATCAGCAAGCCGTACTTTATGCCGAGCATGGCATTTGGTACGATGCGCTGACCACCCTGGCAGATTTGAAGCTAGCACAGCCGGACGATCGGGCGATCGCTCAAGACTGGACAGATTTGCTCAAAGCCGTCGGCCTAGAAAATCTGGCCGATCAACCCTTGATCCGATAGGGGTTATCAAATCGCTTTCCTAGCTCAATATCTGACTGACCGACACCTCTGCAAAGGCTAGCAGGTTAATAGAATCCTCACGCCAAGTCATTTTCTAAGCGCAAAGGGAGCCAGACTGAGAATGTACTGCCTACACCCAAAGTTGAGCTAAAAGAAACTCGCCCACCATGCAGTTCAGCCAATTGCTTAGATAGAGCCAGCCCTAGCCCTGAACCATTGTATTGGTAGTCACTCGCACCATCAATTTGCTGGAAACGTTGAAATAGAATAGGTTGCTTTTCTTGAGGAATCCCAATTCCTGTATCGCTTATCGATAGAGCAAGAAAGGTTGAGTCTATTTCATTCCGAGAGCCTAATTCTTCCGAGATTTCTACAGGCAACGTTTCTTCTGCCAATTCCAATCCGTTTGCTAACCGACTGCTGAGAGTAATCGACCCACCCTCTGGCGTAAATTTCACGGCATTCGATAGATAATTGAGCAATATTTGCAGAACTCTCTGCTGATCTACAACAATAGACTCTACCGCTAGTGGCAATATCAGAGAGAGGTTTTGCTTTTTTGCTATTGCGCGAACAGACACCATCTCAAGGGCGCTTTGACAAAGTGCAGCGACATCAACCACCGTTTTATGGAGTTCTTGCTTACCCCCTTCAATCTTGGCAAGATCTAGCAAATCGTTGATCAAATTCAGTAAGTGATCGCCGCTTTCATAAATCAGAGATAAGTACTGTTCTTGTTGTTTATTAAGGGTTCCAAAATGTTGTTGCAGGAGTACCGTCGATAGACCCAAGACTGAGGTTAGGGGCGTTCGTAGCTCATGAGAGATATTGGCAATGAAATTGGACTTAAACCGATTTAGCTCTTGTTCTCTCGCTAAAGATTTACGAACTTCTTCTTCAGCTTGTTTACGTTGGATGAATAACCCCAGTTCAGTAGATGCTGCAATCAGGTCAATTAAGCGACGGTCTTCTGGACGAGACTCAGACATATAGAAGACCAAAACAGTGAGGACTTCATCGTTTGCCAGAATTGGCACACCCAAGGTTGCTTTTAGCCCTGCTGCCAATGCTAGGTGCGATCGAAGATAAATAGTGTTCGATTCTAAAGAAACATCTTGGTGCCATTCAGTTTGCTTGGTACTCCATACACGGCCGGGAATACCAAAACCTGGCTTAAACAGAAAAGACTGACTTTGCTGCCTGAACTCTCTTAAATGCTCGCTCTTGCTGTACCAAGCAGGGCTACATTCCATTGCAGTTCTCTCTAGGTTTGGAACCCACGCTTCTCCAAACTCCCATTGCGTTGCTTCGCAAACTTTTTGCAGCGCAATCTGCAAGGCAGAATGGAAGTCTTGGGAAGCCACAATAGCATGTGTTACGGTTTGGAGGAGCTGGCTATCTTGCTCTGCTGCTTTGCGTTCTGTGATATCGACACAAGAACCTGTATAGCCAGCAAATGTGCCATCCGGTAAAAACCGAGGAACTCCTGTCTCTAGAAACCATCGATAAAACCCATCAAAACGCCTTAAGCGGTATTCAGTTGTGTAAGACACTCGCGATTTAAAGGCTGTGGTATGGCTATTCGCCAAATGCTGTCGATCTTCCGGATGCACATTTTGCCTCCACCCTTCCCCCACTTCCTGATCAAGCGATCGCCCTGTAAATTTCAGCCAGGTTTGATTGTAAAAGATAGATTTTCCAGCGGAATCATCTACCCAGATCAGAACAGGAGCGCTATTTGCCATTGTCCGAAAACGCTCTTCGCTTTCACACAAGGCAGCCTCACTCTTCCACAACACTTGTGCAATGCATTCGGCCTGTAGCAGCTTCTGTCGCAGCTCAAGCTGTGCAATAACTTGACGGCTAAGGGATTGCAGTGACTCGATTTGTCTAGAACTCAGTTCTCGGGCTACAAAATCAACGACACAAATCGTTCCAATCCTGTATCCATTAGGCAAAATTAAGGGGGTGCCCGCATAAAAGCGAACATAAGGCTCGCCCACCACCATAGGGTTATTTGCAAACCGCTCGTCCGCTAAGGCATCCGGCACAACCAGCGTCTCGGGTTGCGAAATCGTGTGGCTACAAAAAGCAATGTCACGAGGAATTTCTGCAACAACAATGCCGACTTTAGACTTGAACCATTGGCGCTGTTCATCCATCAGGCTGATAAATGCGATCGGCGTATCACACAAGGTTACAGCTAGAGTCGTCAGATCATCAAATACCGCCTCTGGCTCAGTATCTAAAATTTGATATTGATAGAGAGCACTGAGTCTAGCCGATTCATACTCAGATAGAGCGGTTTGCATAACTTCGTGTGAAAGCGCAGGTTACAGAAATCGAATCGACAAGTTTTTCAGAACAGGGATCTGTTTATATTTTTGCCAGATGGTATTAGGAGAAACAATTTGCGATGTGGCAGGTCACGGCCTGTTTTCCGGAACATCAATCCTGAGTGCTGGGCTACACCAGCTTTAACGCTGGGCTAGAAAGCATGCACGATATTAAAAAGACTGCTTAGTACCGTCAGAATCTACTATTATTTTGTTATCAAGTTTAAAAAAATAATTGAGAATAGGTCTATCTTAGCAAGGCAATTGGCCAGATCGCTAGGTAATTACCTCAAAATAGCTGTTAGCAACCCTGGCAAATATCCCGTAACAAACGGCTGCACTAAGTTCTAATAGAGCAAATTGCAACTGATGGACTGCTGACCCAATCTCGTCGATCTTAATCTAAAGCCATCTCAAATCGTGAATAAAAACCCAAGCTATTTTGTCAAATGTGACAATTTTGTTTTATCTCAAAAGCTAGGCTGAGCAATAGATTAAGCTTATTTCACTGATGCCGACCTTGAGCTTTCATGTTTCATTTATTACTTGATGATTTACCTTCTGACCAGCTTGGCAAGTCGGCTTGTCAATATTTTCCGTCCGCTGGGTCAGGTTTTGCAAAAATATAAAGTAGTGGTAAAGTTATAGCGTCAGATAACTGCTACTTTGTAGAAAGCGTGATTCAGGGTTAATAGGGTGCTTATCCATAAAAGTACTATTAAATTAGGTCTGATCACCTTTTTATACTGACAGCTTTATACTGACCGCGTTTCTAGAACTTCGTTAAATCTAGCAATTGCAGCTTGTTGTTCCCAGTCCCAGTTCGAAAGAGAAACTAGATTCAAACTTCCAATTCTCAAGGGAATGATGGCAGATCACAATGCCAGCAAGAACGCCGTTCAAGCATTCCTTAAAGCTAACATTTAATTGATTGAGGTTTTGCATATGATTTCCCAAACTGCGCCTGTTACACTCGATCTGTTTGTTTCAGAATGGCTATCTCAGTACCGAGAGAATGCAGCCACTATAGCGCTGTTTAATCCTGCGATTTCCTCAGGGTTTTCCGCTGAACAAAAAGCTTTTTTCTGCCGTGCCTTTTATCACATTAGAGGACATTTTCAAGATTTTCTTTGGTTCGTTGCAAACCACACTCAAGATGAGGTTAAGCAGCTAATTTTAGAAAATATCAATGAAGAATTTGGTGGTATGGGGCGATCGCATGAGCAGTTCTACTACGAATTTGCGGAAGCGCTTCAGGTTCACGACTTAGTAGATGAGGTTGTTTACCAAACCACGCATCTGCCCTTTATCCGACTCTACAACCAAGAGCATTTGCAGTGGCTAGCGGAGAGGCGACACACCCCTGACGCTCTGTTTGCGGCATTTGCGGCTTACGAGAAATTGGACAATCCAGACTATGAGAATTTATATCAGCTGGGCCTAAAATTTCAGCTCTCTCAACGAGGGTTAATCTTTTTTGATGTCCATCGAACCGTGCAGCATTTTGAGGCATCAGTCGATTTGCTACAGCCTATTTGGGATGCGAACCCCGAAGTAGTTCAATCTGCTTTTGAGTTTATTGGGCAACACCAGCTTGATATGTGGCGACAGCTTTCACAGCATGTGATTGCTTGCAGCAAGCATAGTCAACTTCAAGCTGTTTAAGCTGATTTAGGATCAAGGATTAAATAAAATCCAATAGTTTTTAGAAGTGCCGCGCTCCGCGCGGCACTTCTAAAAACTATTACAGGTTAATTTGCGATCCTTATCGGTGAGAGTTGAGTCTTAAACTAATTTATGTCTGAGAATCTCATGATTTCTACAGAAAAAGGGCTGTCTCAATTGCCAGCCAGCGAGTTTTTATCGACCTGGACTCAACAATCTTTAGAGACATCTAGGTCTTTTCCAGGGTTGATGTACAGCGATCCAGAGATTTACCAGCTTGAGCAACGGTTAGTTTTTGGAAAATCTTGGGTTTACGTGGGTCACCTGGCTCAACTTGAAGGAGAGGGTGCTTTTTTTACGGTTGAAGTCGCACAGCAGCCTTTAATTGTCGTTCGCAAATCTGGGCAATTGAAAGCCTTTTTCAATGTTTGCCCGCATCGAGGAGGGCCGCTTGCTTCTGGCTGTGGACAGGCTAATTCTCTGACTTGTCAGTATCATGCCTGGACTTTTAGCTTAGATGGGCAGTTGCGGGCTGCACCTGAAATGGATTCAGCGGTGAATTTTAATCGTGCAGATCACGCGCTGACTTCTGTTGCAGTCGATACCTGGGGTCCCTTCATATTCGTCAATCTCGATCCAAATGCCGCACCGCTATCTGTTTATTTAGGCGATCTACCCACTCGATTTCAGCGATACTGTTTTTCAGATCTGGTAAGGGCACACACGCAAGATTATTGGGTTGATGTCAACTGGAAAATTTGTACGGAAATCACAGCAGAGAGCTATCACGAACCGTTTGTGCATCAAGAAACATGGGGGAAGCTCTATGAATGCACAACTACAACTGCTGAGGTCAACGGCTTTTATTATTTTCAGCATGCGCCTGCATCAGTTTCGTTAAAGGAGTTGAATTCAAATGAGTATATTCAAACGCTGAATGATCAGGAATTGCAGTGTGCTCAAATGATTTGCTTATTTCCAAATCTAACAGTCGTGATGGACCCCACTTACTGTATTACCTTTCTGTTCGATCCGCAGGGGGGGCATCGTACTCGATTGAGAATCGATTGGTTGGTTCCTGTAGGTGTAGCATCTAATCCTCAAAAGTTACAGAATTTAATTCGATTTTTTGACGACTTGATGCGGGAAGACCTGCAAATTATGCCCAGAATTCAAATGGGGGTTGAGTCACAAGGATATCGTCCTGGTCGCCTTTGTCCAAGCCGTGAAATGGGCGTTCACTTGTTTCAATCACTCGTGATGAAATACCTGACGACCGCTTGAATCTGAAGCTTAAAAAGCGCAATCGTAGCTCATCCAGCTTCAGGCAAGCAGGGGGCTGAATTCTCAAGCTCGCCCATAATTCAGCCCATAACTCATTAGCCCTGACGCAGACTTTACGACTCATTGGAAGAACAGTTAAGTTTTTGAAGCTTAACTGGAATCATACAAACAAATTCAGTCCCCTGTCCGGGCGTTGAGTTACAGCTTAAAGCACCGTGATGTTTGGACATGATTTGATAGCTAATTGATAGTCCTAACCCAGTTCCTTTACCAATTGGCTTTGTTGTAAAGAACGGATCAAATAACTTCTCAGCAGCTGAAGGGCTTATACCGCTTCCATTATCCGCGATCGAAATTCGAGCTTGATCCGGTTTATCTAGAGAGGTAGAGATCGTAATTACGCCCTGAAATCCATCATCTTTTGATGCCTTAGCCGTTCGATCTTCTATGGCATCGATCGCGTTTGCCAGTAGATTCATGAACACCTGATTTAGCTGTCCAGGATAGCATTCTACTAAGGGCAAGTCTCCGTAAGATTTAACGACCTGAATATGGAAATGATTAGGGTATACCCGCAGTCGATGTTGCAAAATCAACAGCGTATTTTCCAACCCCTCATGAATATTTACCAGCTTACTTTCAGATTCATCTAATCGGGAAAAATTTCTCAACCCCAGCACAATTTCTTTGATCCTACGAGTTCCTTCTTGCAAGGAGCGCATAAGTTTTGGAAAATCGTTAAGCAAAAAATCTAAATCAATGTCCTCAATCTGAGCTTCAATTTTATGGCCGGGTTGAGGATATTGCTGTCGATATGCGCTCACTAAACTCAAAAGCTCTTTAACATAATTAACAATATAGTCAATATTGCCATGGATGAAATTTACCGGATTATTGATTTCGTGAGCAATACCCGCTGTCATTTGACCCAAGCTTGACATCTTTTCAGTTTGAATCAGTTGAGACTGTGCTTGCTGCAATTGCTCTAATGCTTGATGTAGCTCTTTGGCCTGCTGGCGAAACGCAGATTCTGACTGCCGTAGTGTTTGCTCAGTGCGCTTCCGTTCAGTAATGTTTCTCAGGATGACAATATACTCTTGCCGTTGGTGGTTAGAACGAATGGATACTGTTGCTTCGATCGATTGAGTTTGAGCCTCATAATTTGAGCCTACCCTAACATCATGTTCGCTTTTAGGCACCCATTGTGATGGGGTTTGGCTCAAGGTCGGAATCAACTCCCAAAGATATCGCCCTAACAAGTGCTGAAGCGAAGTTTGAAATAAGCTTTCAACAGACTTGTTGGTTTGCTGAATGACTCCTTCCTGGTCAACGACTAAAATCGTGTCAGGAACAGTATCAAATGCGGCTATAAATAAGCTTTCTGCTCGCTCACGGGCTTCGTCGATCGCCAAAATTTGAGGTAAGCTAGTCCATCCAGCTATCGTGATTGCAATGAACGCAATCAAAATGAGCAGCACGGCAAATAGATCATTACGGTAAATCAATAGCGAAACCAACCATGATTTCATCACCCAACCTATAGCTGTCGCTCCACAGACAAGCAGCAATAGAACGATGACTTGAATCATGAAAAAGTCGTGATGCTTTGACTGAATGACTCGAATACGCTGGACTGACTTTGGCAGAATGGATAACAAAGGGAGCCGAATGGAGAAGGTTGGCAGGCTTACCAGCATCCTATCGGCCATCAGTACTAATGCAGGCAGGGCTAACCCAATCAAGAGATCTTGTCGTCCCCAGAACCAGCCGCCCACGACAATAACGTATCCAATAATGCAGGTCCATACCAGCCACCAAGTTGACCAACGGACAGCCGGATTACGCCGCTGTAGCCAAAGCCCAAAGAATAGCCCCAAGAAGCTTGCAAGCCATCCAGTTCCAGCGATCACAACGATTCGAGCCAGATCTCCCCACACTGAAAACCCAAGACTTACAACCAATCCCGCCCACAGAGCAGGTTTTAAGACCCCTTCTCGAGAAACAACAGAAAAGATGGGTGAAATGAGGCGATCGCAAGAAAGTTGATAAAGAATTCGGGGAGTGTTTGCAACCGCTGTCGCGTTATTAAGTAAGCAAGCGCAAGCTAGCATCAAGGTGACTCCTAACGAAGCGCCCCGACCCCAAAATGGAACAGCCGCTATCCGGACTAGCTCAAAGACACTGGCGTCAGCAGCAGCAGCAGAGGTCAAATTGACCAAAACCCAGGAAATACCCAACGTCACAGGCAAGATCAGCCATGCCGCAATCCTCAAAAAATTTAAAGTCTGGCGCGGATTTTGGCTATCTGCGACAAAGGAGGCTGTTGTTTCACAAGCTGTCGTTACCCATAAAGCGAAAAACATCCATTTTGCCCAATCGAACAAGCTAAAAGCTGCGGCAGGTTGATGCACAAAGGCAAACAATCCAGGGCTATCTGGAGAAAAAGCCAACCAGCTCAGCCCTTGAGCGCAAAAAATCAAGGATAGCCCTACGGCCGGAACGACGAAGAAGAGATGCAAGATTGCCAGTGAACGAGTGCCGCTGAAGGCTAATACATATGGAAGTACCGTTAACACCAGCTGAAGCCCAAAACGAAACGAATCAATTTTGAGCGGAGCAATGCTTGATTGAATTAAATCTGTAAAGACGATCGCATTCAGGGGAATCGTCGAAACCCAAGCAATCCAGTAACCAATAGCGGCATATCGTCCGAGGCTGGGATAGCTTTTTAGCAGGCGCGTCACATAGTTGGGCGTACCGCCAGCGACTTCAATCCAACGTTCACCTAACCGTTTAACTTGGAAGTTGATCGCCATGCCTACCAATACAGCCGGAATCAGTACGATAAAGCTGTTTGCTCCTAGCGCCACTGTCAGCAGGGGCAGGGTAGAAAACCAAGAGATATGCCCACTTAAACCGAGTCCCCAAGTTTCCACTGCTGTCATCCGGCGAGGCAAAGATTGCTGAGATGGTGCTTTGGGCGATGGTGCTTTGGGCGATGGTGAAAGACTCATGTTTGGAGTTACTTATTTGGAGATACTGATTGGAGATACTTAGAAGATATGTACATACCGCTTACGTAATCGCACATGGGAACTTTTTATTTTTCGCTAAGAGGTATTTTATTTTCACTGTAACCTCGAATTTTTCAGGCTTTATAGATTTTTTCTGCGCGGCATTGATCACTTAAAAAAATCCATGAATGGGGCTTAAGAAATAAAATGTACTACTAAAGTGCCCAATTACTTCATAATTTTCCTATTTGGCGACGCGAACGATAAAGAGTCAGGCTTAACGACGTAAAGGGTAGGTTATTTAGAACTTTAAAGTACCCTGCGTCCCTAGTGTGCCCATAACTGATAAGAGAAGCAAGGGTACATCCAGAAATTGGGGAAGGCTGAGCAAGATTAGCCAGAATAGAAAAGAACATAAAAAAAGCGCACCTAGCAAGTGCGCCTCAAGCAAAAAAATTTAGTAATATTTTACACCTGTTACGGATACTCAGTACAAAGCTAAACGGTATGGTTAGGACGATATGGGGGATTAACCATGACAATCGCTATTTTCATAGCTAGCTGATCAAGCTTGAGTCGGGTCAACGGATGGGTTGATTAAGCATGCCACAGGCAAGAGTACCCTAGCGGGTGACATAACTTGCTTGGAAAAGGTAAAAACGCAGGTGATGTTCTTGTTAGTTGAATTCATTTACCAACCTCAAGGACATCTACTCATGACAGTCACAGCAATCAACAATCCTGTTCTCAAAATCGGCGCTACAGGCGCACTCGTCAAAGAGTTACAGCAGCTTCTCAATCTGTTTGACCACAAACTCCGGGTCGATGGCATCTTTGGCAAAGCCACTGAATCAGCCGTCAAAGACTTCCAAACTCAAGCTTGCTATCTTGGGGTAAAAGGCATCGTCGAACATGAAACCTGGAAAGGATTGTACATGAGCGTGCTTCAGGCTGCGCCTCAGGCAATGCCTATTCTGCGTCGAGGCAGCACAGGTGAGGCCGTTCAATGGCTACAAATGTGCTTAAGCGGACGGGCAATCAAGCGTGATCTAGCTGTAGATGGCGATTTTGGCCCTGCGACTGAGACGTTTGTCAAAGCGCTGCAAAAGAGCAATCATCTGGTTGTTGACGGGATTGTAGGGACAAAGACCTGGTCAGTCTTGCCTGAAATGGGGGAGGAATGAGCATTTTAAAATGAGCGAAATTTTCTCCTGGCTGACCGATACCGTTTCTTGAATCTGTGAGCTTTCCCTATGGGGTTTCAAGGCTTCTAGAAGACTCGATACGCTATCAGTTCCGGTTGAAAAACCCTAAAAATAATTTCAGTGCAGCGCTTTGCGCTGCACCGAAATTATGCACCATTGTAGATGTTGCTGAATCAAGGGATGAATCGGTTGCTAAACCCTCCAAAAGATTGTTGGGCATTTTGCAACAACATACCGCCATTGAGCAACGCTGCAATCAGTCTACTCTGGCTTTAAAGCCTGAAACAATTTCTTGGGAATTACACCGTGAATCCCCTTGACGATATCTACAACTTGAGACACTTCAAAGTCGATCGCAGCACTACCCAGCAATAGGGCATCAGGCTTGGTCATCCCATATTCTTCATTAGCGATTCGCAAATACTCCCTTACCGAATCTTTCATCGCTTCGTTCAGGTCTGTGTTCAGGCCGATCGCAATCCACGATTCTTCAGTTTCACCCATTGGAGTCGCCAGCGGCATGTCCTTATGAAGCACTAATTGGAACGTAGGCGTCAGAGAACACTCGATCGCTGTCAGCGCCACTTCTCCGTTTGCCTGGGCACAGTGGGGATCACCTGAGTAGAATAGAGCGCCAGGGACTTGAACTGGCAAATAAAGGCTGCTGCCCTCGCCTAGCCATTTAATGTCAATGTTGCCGCCATAAATACCGGGTGGGACTGAGTTAACCGCCTGCTCTACGTCAGCCGGAACAACGCCCATAATGCCCATAAACGGCTTGAGCGGAATATCAATCTCTGGCAAACCGTTAGTGGGTTTGAACACACCGATCGCTTCTGCGGCTTTGATCGGAATCACTTTGGTGTAGATCGGCTCATTGTTTTCTGGGTATTCCCCGGGCAATGACCCTTTGCCATGTCGGTTAGAGATGACGCCATAGGGCACCCGATAATCAATATTCAGGGTTTTGATCTCTAAAACATCTCCTGGTTCAGCGCCTTCGACATAAATCGGGCCAGTAATCACATGCGGCCCTGGCCCCGTCTTTTGAACCTGCGACTTAATCGTCAGCTGATCTGCAAGAATGTCTTCCTGTTTGATTCCGCCACCCGTCAAAAATTGAACGGTGTCTCCTTGGTCGGCCAAAATCCCTTCATGGGACACCGTTTGCATGACAATGCGATCGCCTGACTGTACTGTGAGAATGGGCTGACTGTCGGGCTTAAACAGCTCTCCCCAAATGACGTTTTCAGGGCTTGACTTGACCTCATACAGTTGTCCGACAGCTGCTGGAGTTGACCAGGCTACTCCAACCCATCCGGCGATGACCAAGAGGACAGCAGTGTTGATGCCCACCCATACAGGCCATTGGCGGCGGCGCGACTGATAAACCTGATGCCAGTTTATCTGACTCAGGAACCTCGTCCAGTCGGCCATGCTTGAAAGCAAGCTCTTCATCCGATGCTTTGACCAAAACCTGCTCATATCTCTGCGCTTTGCTCCTAAGGGATCTCACACCGATGTCGCATTGAAATTATTCAATGACCAATGAATCAGTGAACAACTTTTCAACGCTCAGAACTGTAACGGAAAGTACAGGAAATAGCGAGTTAAGGCTCAAGGGTTGTGCCTCTTGAAGTACGTAGGCTGCCCCAAGCCGTCAAGAGACATAAAACAAAACCTCTAGATCTTCACAGTATTTCTTGGAAATGGGCTGAGGCGATCGAGTTCTCTTTATAATTTACGATTCTCTATAGTTAGTGGCTGCAAATTAGCAATTAATCTTGTCTCGTTCTAAAACATCCGCTAACTAACTTAATTTTCTTTGCGTATTTCATGAGAGATCTCTCTATCAATTGATCCACATCCCTGACGTTTCTCTATCTATTCTCTCTTATGCATATTTTATTTACTTGGAATAAGCTGTAGTGTTCTCAACGACTCTAGGTTTTATGTATGAAGTTTCAAAAAATCCTGACATAAACGACTAGCTTTCAAAACAAAATAAAAGTAATCTAAATCGTATCTTCCACTATAGAGCCTGTCGTAAAACAGCCAAAGCGCTTCATTAGAATAATTTCACCTTCGCTATCGGTAGTCGAAGTTATAAGGTGAAGTTTAGAGAGTTGAAGCGACTGGACGTTACGCCAATGACTTTATAGATACCAGGCTTTGAGTTTTTACTTGTGCCTGAGGTGCATTTTCTACCGCTGACGGTACAATTCGGCTGATCTAAGTTTTCAAATAGCTTACTGGCTCAGATGCACACCCACGAGCTTGCTAGTGAATTTGATCTCATCATTTGTAGTCTTACAAAGTTAGCAATTTGTGCAACTCTACCATCCCTAGTCGATTTGCAAAGGGAGTAATATTCCTGTCTTGAAATAGATTTTCAAATCTTCCTTAAGAATCTCAAATACATCTTGGGATCGCAATAGATTCTGTTATGTCTATTTCTGCTTAATCACTGCATGAATGATAAATTTATGATCACTCCAAAATCCTGCCATTTCACCTTTCAGGCACAGGAACTGCCTCAAGAATTAAGAAAAATATCTAAAGATCTACCAACTAGCTACTGGCTGTTTGAATTCTCCAACTTATCTAAAACGACTCATAAGAACACATGGCATCTTGCCTTGTCGAAAGCACAAATTGTGTTTTCAGGAGATCAAAAAATCTCCTGGAAATGGTTTCTTGAATGTTTCCAACGCTATGTCCCTCGCTTTCGCAATGCACAGGTTAAAGACCTTGCCCTGAAATTAGAGCGACTCACTCTAGAATACAATTATGAACCCGCCTTTCTGTTTGAGCAGTTAACCCAATTCTATGCGCTAAATCTTATTAGCCCGCATGAGGCTAGACAGGCTCTATGGCTCAGCCTGCTATCAGACTGTGATACCTACCTATTCGACTATGCAGGTCAAGCGAGTTGTCTACCCATCCCTGAATCAGATATTCAACTCTCAATCGTCGGCTTTGATGTTGAAGATCTGCTGACTAAGGCCAAAGAGCGCCAGGTCTGGTGGTACAAACTCCAAAGCTTAATTCCATCAATGGAGAGCTTTCCAGTGTTGAATGCCTCCGCAGTCAGCGCTGCAAATTTAACTGCTGCACAGCAACAGAGATTGCAGGCATTAGTGTCTGAAGGGAAAACCCTTACTGATATTTCTGTAGAACTCGGACAAGATCCCCTGGAAACCGCCAAGGTTTTTTCTAGGTTAATTAGTGAACGATTAGTTACCCTAACGTCTTTAGAATCAAGCGTTGCCCATGAGATTGTCGTCATTGATGATTCTCAGATATTGCTGAGACAGTTTGAAAATCTGGTTGCGAGCTGGGGATACTCAGTTCGTACCTTTGATAATCCAATCACAGCCCTGCAAATGTTACCTAACTTAAACCCTGGCGTGATCTTTCTAGATATTAATATGCCAGAGGTGAACGGATTTGATCTGATTAAGCAGATTCGTCGTCAGCCCAGACTGTCAACGCTGCCATTGGTGATGTTGACCGCTGAAAAAACGCTTTCAAATAACTGGCGCTCTCGGTTAAGCGGTTGCCGATTTCTAAGTAAACCGCTGACTTCCAGTGAAATCCCCCCATTTCAAATGGAACTCCGGATGTTGCTAGCAGAATTTATTCCTATCTACCAACATTCAATTCCAAGAGATCACTCAGTACAGACCCTTAAAAAAAAACTAGCTTGAAGATAGCTTAAGCAAGGAAAGCATATGAGATTTTTAGTTGTTGATGATAGTGCAGTCGATCGCCACTTCCTAACCTCTTTGCTGCAAGAAATGGGGCATCAAGTAGAAGCTTCTGACAGCACAGCAGGAATTTTAGAAAAGATAGCAGATGGACATTATTCATCCGTATTTTTAGACATCGTTATGCCCGAAAAAGATGGCTATAAGTTTCTGCGGGAGTTGCGATTAAATGAGCAGACTACGAATCAGCATGTGATCTTCTGTTCTACCAAAGCGACAAATGTGGAAGTCAATTACGGCTTGAAGCGGGCTGGAGCGAATGACTATCTAGCCAAGCCAGTCACGCGCATTCGTTTAGAACAAATTTTGCAAAAGATTTGAGACTCAAGAGTAGGCGGTTTTTAGCACTTTAGATTTTTGAACATATGGGAAATATCGAAGATGATTTCTCATCTACCCCAATAGATTTGCAAAGTCATCACCTTCTGACTCAGGTGGGTAATCAAACGGTTGCTTTCCCATCTCACTGGGTGGCTGAGATCATTTTGGCAGAACGCTCTCGAATTTTATCTCTACCTTTCTATAGCTCTTTATTGCTAGGTGTTTTTCATCATCAAGGCTTGATTCTACCTATTATTACAGGCCATCTTTTGTTGCCCAAAGAACTCGATCAAGATATTTCTTTAGCCATACCAAAAGAAACTCTATCGGTCATCCGTTTAGGATCACCTGCTGAGCATTTATCAAGCGTTGGCATTGTTGTAGATCGAGTCATCGATCGAGTAGTTGACACTGTTCAAGTAGTTGACGGAATTCAGCCTAAGAAATTGAAGCAGACCATTCTCTTTCAACTTGCCGATATCCCCAACTCAATCTGGCAGCCGCTTTAGCCGCTGCGATCGCCTTTTACGGCAGAGAGCCTCTTTTTTGAATCCAGTTTGAATCCAGTTTGAATCCAGACAGACTTCGCAGATTGCCATGCGTTAGCTATGCCATGAAATTATTGCTGTAACAAGGTCAAAAAGCGCTATGCCAGAACTGAGTAATTCCCTAACCGATCATTTGCCCATCACCGTGATTAATCCCGACCTGAACACCCATGACCTAAACGCCCTTCCCCCTAAACTGACCAAGATTCAGGGGCTAAGCTTACGCTTTAAAGCCACTCTTTTAGCAGTAGCGATCGGTACTTTACCTCTGCTGACTGTTGGAACATCAGGATACCTTGTTTTCAGTCACTTAGATCGCGTCAAAACAGAGGAAGCCGAGCAGCGTCTGGCTACCGAGATTCAGATTCAGCTGAATCAGTTGATGGCCGAGCGAGCCAGTGATGTACAGATTATTGCTGGATTAGATATCTTTGCTGATTTTGATATCCGGAAGGCTACAACCCTTGAGCAGAAAAATGATGTTCTCGATCGCTTTGTCAAAAGCTATCCCATTTATGACAGCATTGCCGCCTTTGACCTAGAGGGTAATCCGATCGCCCAATCTAAAGGAGAGCCATTAGGAAACCATCGCGATCGCCCTTATATTCAAGACGCTCTCCGTACTCAAGAACCCGTTCTCAGCCAGCCCATGAACTCGGTTAGCTCTGGCACCTTTAGCGTCTATGCTGCCGCTCCGATTAAAGATAGACTCACAGGAAAAGTGATAGGTACTGTGCGTCTCCGGATACCTGTTGATCATTTAACGAAACTCTCTGCGCTGCTTGAAGGTAAACGCGGCAGCGACTATTACTTGCTGAATAGTGAAGGCAAAGTCTTTTATAGCTCTGTAGAGCATTCTCCCGCAGACGCTTCTGATGGTTCTCCCCAAGCAGAGAACAGCGCACAACTGAAGGGAATCGAAACTATTTTTCCAGCAATCAGCCCCTTGAGAACGAATCGGCAAATTGGCAGTTTGGTGACGATGAATCAGTTGTCGAAGGTCAATCAGCTTGTTAGCTACATTCCACCCAAAAAGGCAACAGGCTTGGCTGAGCTGAATTGGAAAACACCAGCGTTGAATTGGAGTATTGTCTTAGCGACCCGCACGGCTGTCGCCTTTGAGGCGCAAAGAAACCAGCTCATGATTCTCTTATTTGGATCAGGAGGAAGCGTCATTCTCATCTCGACTGCTGCAATTTATCTGGCTAAGCGAGCGATTCGCCCGATTCTCAATTCTGCTACAGCAGTTGAAAAAATTGGACAAGGTGAATTGACGACTCGCGTAGAGATCCAGGGAAGCGATGAAGTCGCAACGCTGGGCTTAAACATTAACCGAATGGCCGATCAGATTCAAGGTTTGCTGGCAGCTCTAAAACAAAATGCTGCCCAGATTCAGCATCAAAATAATGTCTTGGCTAAACTGGCTCAGGATGAAGCCGTCATTCAAGGCAACGCCAGTGCAGCCGCCCTGAGATTTACGGAAGCGATCGCCCAAACCCTAAAGGTTGAGCAAGCGGGAATCTGGCTTTACAACAGCGATCGCACGGCTCTGAGCTGCCTGGGTCAGTATCGCCTGCATGAGCAAACTCAAGGTGATGTTCTGCACGCTGAAAACTTGCCGCACTATTTCCAAGCTCTGCAATCTGACGCAATTTGGATAGCAGACATAGCGTCAGGCGATGCGGCGATGCAGGAATTGCTGGCAGCAAAGCAAGTGCCGCTCGATACGCAATCCACAGTGAGTCTGCCGATTCAGCTAGGTTCTCGAACGATTGGTATCATCCGCTGTGATCAGGTGCGATCGCCCCGAACCTGGCAGGCAGATGAACGAATCTTTTTAGTCTCGATCGCCAATCTCCTTTCTATTGTTCTAGAAAGCGATTATTTGCAGCAGGAAGTCAATCATATGCTGGACGTCGTTTCTGATGCGGAAGAGGGAAACCTGACCGCTCAAGCTCGTGTCAGCGATCGGACGATCGGGCTGGTGGCTGATACCTTTAATCGTTTGATTGAACGATTTGCTCAGATCCTCAACCAGGTTTTAGATGCAGCCCGTCAGGTGTCAGCAGGGGCAACTCGGCAAAAGCATCTGGTGGAAACCGTTACGGTTAATGCTCGGCAACAGGCTGAAGCGATCGTACAAGTCCTGCAATTGACAGAACACGTTGAGCAGACCGCTCAAGACTCTGCTCAAAATGTAAAAGCCTCTAGTGAATCTTTACGGATAACCTGTACGACAGTGGCTGAAGGGCAAGCAGCTATTGATACGCTAACGCAAGAAATTACGACTCTCCAAGAAGGCTCTGACCGGATTATGCAGCGCATGAAAACGCTGGGAGAGTTTGTAGGACTGGCTGACCAATTTGTTCAAGATCAAAGCCAAATTGCCTTTGTAACCCAAACGCTGGCGCTCAATGCTTCGTTGGTGGCAGCCAGGGCTTCTGAACAGAGAGATCCTCGCCAATTTGTTGTAGTAGCGCGTGAGTTTGGCTCTATTGCTGACCAGGTGAGTAAGCTAGCCCAACAGACCAATGATGGACTGACCACCATTGAACAGCGCAGCGCCCAAATTCATAAAGTGGTTGCGGCAGTCGATTCTGATGTGCAGGGGCTAGGCGAACTCGTGCGGCGATTCAACCAAGGGGTTGAGCAGTCGAACCAAGTGTTCAACCAAGTTCAGTCGGTGATGGCAACAGCAGTGCAAGTTGGAGATACCGTCGCCACCTCCAATCAAGAAATTGTGAATGCGACTCAATCTACGGCTGAAGCAATGCGCCATATTGCTGAGCTAGCAGCCAAAAATACCAGTCTGACACAGCAGGCGCAAATTCAATTTGAACAGATGGATGTCTTGTCAAGTCAACTGTTGCAGAGCATTCAGTTTTTCCAACTCCCAACCTCCCCACAGCAACAGGGGAGCGAAATAGCCGTCGATCGCGAACTGTCCTCAGAACCCTCAGAACCCTCAGAACCCTCAGAACTGGCAACCGTTTCAGCAACCGACAGGGCTGTCAATCCTGCGCTTCAGCTCAATTAAGGCTTAAACTCATCCATACAATTTATGACCTCTCTCCATACCGAACCCACTGCGATTTTGCAACCCTCGCCCCCTCAGGCTGGATCAACCCAGGCCGCTTTAGCTCATGCGCATCTGCCGCCTGTGGCCAACTCGCCGCAGCGATTTCAACAAAAGATTAGCTTGCGTGCCTTGGTCATGGGATTGTTTATGATTCCTCTGATGACCGCAGTTGGATTCACAACTTGGTTCTCGATTCGCAATAGTCGAGAGTCTGTAAACAATTTATCCCAACAGTTGCAAACAGAGGTTGGTAACCGGGTTTCAGCCCACCTAGACTACTACTTGAATGTTCCCAAGCAGATCAATCAAATTAATGTGGACGCGAAAGAACTTGGCTTGCTGAACCTACAGGACTTTAATACAGCAGGTACATACTTTTGGCGACAAATGCAGGTTCTCGATATTGGCTATATCAGCTATGCCAATCAGCAGGGAGAGTTCATTGGTGTAGAACGTCTAGATGATGGAAAACTGCTAATCAATGAAGTGTCTCAGGCGGCAACTCAAGGACAACTCTATGTCTACCAGACGAACGATCGGGGCGATCGCAACAAACGCTTAGAGAAGAAGACCTATGATCCCAGAACTGAGGCTTGGTACTCAGATGCGGTACGGGCAAATCAGCCCGTCTGGAGCAAAATTTATCAGTGGGAAGACAAACCCGAAGTCCTATCCGTTTCATCGAGCTATCCTGTCTACGATGATGATCAGAAGCTAATAGGCGTAATCGGTATTGATCTGATCCTTTCACAGATTAGTCAGTTTCTAAACCAGCTTCAAATTGGTGCCTCTTCGCGGGTGTTTATTGCTGAGCGGAATGGTCTCCTCGTTGGCAATTCAGGAACTGCTCGCGCTTATACCGTCAGCAATGGTAAACCCCAGCGTGTGAATATTGCCAACAGCTCTGATGCGCTGATCAAGGCAACGGGTCAACATGTGCAAACGGATCTGGGTGGATTCGACAATATTCAAGCCACGCAGCTATCCAGCTTTAACTTTGAGGGTCAGAAAAGATTCGTCCATATTCTGCCTTGGCAGGACGATTTAGGACTCGATTGGCGCATTGTTGTGGTAACTTCCGAGTCTGATTTTATGGCTCAAATCAATGCCAACACGCGCAACACCATCCTGTTTAGTGGGGTTGCCCTACTGGTTGCAATTGTGCTGGGTTTGTTGGCCTCGCGCTGGATTACCCATCCCGTCATTCGCTTGAGTCAAGCATCTCAGGCGATCGCTCAAGGCGATTTAGATCAGACGGTAGAGACGGGCGGCATCGGTGAACTGGGTGTGTTAGCGCAGTCTTTTAACCAGATGGTGCAGCAATTACGTTCATCCTTTATTGAGTTAGAAGCGACCAATCGTTCTCTAGAAGAGCGAGTGGCTGAACGGACGGCCACCCTGCAATCGGAAAGTCAGGCTTTGAGTCAGGAGGTTGAGCACTTGCTGCAAGTTGTGTCAGCCGTTGAAGAAGGCGACTTAACGGCTGAAGCAGAAGTTAGCCCTAGGGTTACGGGACTTGTTGCAGATACGCTGAATCGGCTGATTGAGAGACTCAGCCAAATTATGACCGTCGTATTGAGTACAGCCGAACAGGTCACGCTAGGGGCTGAGCACTTAGAACAGCTATCCTTAACCGTTGCTTATGATGCTCAACAACAGACTCAAGCGGTTGTTCAAGTTCAGGAGTTGATGGAGAATGTCAACTTGCTTTCTGAGGATGCTGTGATTCAGGCGGTTGCCACCAGTGAAGCGGTCGAGCTGACGCGATCGGCGATCGACCAAGGGCGACAAGAAATCTCAGCCATGACCCAAGGCATTTACCTGCTCCAACAAGATACGCAGCAAATCGTCAAACGGACTCAAACCCTCAGCAACTATGTAGAACTTGCAGCTCAATTCACCAAAGATCAAAAACAGATTGCTGCAATGACAAGAATCTTGGCGGTGAATGCCTCGATGCTGGCAAACCGGGCTTCTGCTCAGCAAGATCCAGAGCAAATGGCTGTGATAGCACGCGAGTTTGAGACGATCGCGGCTCAAGTCAACCAATTGGCTAGCCAAACCAACCAGAGTTTGGCGCTGCTGCAACAGCGAACCGATCAAATGCAAACGGTTGCATCTGGACTCAATCACGATGTTCAGGGAATTAGCCAGCAGGTGAGCTATTTCACAACAGGGGTTGAGCATTCTCAGCAGGCATTTAACACCATTCAGGCCGTGAGTGAGCGTGTGGCAAACATGGGCGCGCGTGTGACGCAATCGAGCCAGGTGATTGTGAATGCGTCAAAGACGACGCTACAGTCTGTCCGGCAGATTTCCACGATCGCAGTTGAGGCATCTGAGCGAGCCAACATTACTCAAGAGCAGGCACAACACATGGAGCAAATTGCCCGTACTCTACTGCAAAAAGTTGCTTTCTTCCGACTGCAATCTGAAGTCGAGCAGCCCTTACCCTCGTTGCCCGCAATTGCTCCCACCGTGATGTCTTAAATCTGAATCTCCTGTTGAAATTATGTCGATTCCAGAAATTGATTTTTCCCAAGCGATCGATGCAGATGCTCAACTCCAACAAGAGCTTAGCAGCATGTTCGCTGTTGATACACAAAGCTATTTGCAACGTTATAGTCAAATTGCCGAAAATCTTCAGGTGTCAGCTTGGCGAGCCGATATTCAAGAACTTTATCGGTGTGTTCACACCATTAAAGGTGGAGCCGTCACGGTTGGAGCTGAGGCCGCTCTGCAAGTTGCCTCAGCCTTAGAAGATGTGCTGTCTGATCTGCGTTATTTAGAACCTGCTCCTCAGTTCGCCGATACCCATTTAAGTCGGTTGCTGCTGGAATGTGGAGAGTTGCTGACAGTGGCTCTAGACTTTCAAGGTCTCCAAGATATTGCCCCACTCCTAAGCCGTATTCAAAAGCTGCATCAAGAAATTCGAGAACATTACCTACCGCAGTGGGATCAGGTTAAGCACTTCCAGCAAGAGTTTGCTGAACAAGGCTTTGATCTGATTGTGCTGGAGTTGGAAATTGCGCTTGAGCAATTGCCCAATCACGGACAGGTTTCAGATCCCACACTCAAAATCGCCCAAAATACGCTAGAGCAGCTCCAGCAAATTGGGCAGGAGCTACAGTTTGATGCCACCTGGACAAATCTGCTGCATCAAGCCCAAGAGCTATTTGTTCATCCTGTTAATGCAATTTGGCGATCGCAGTGGCTACGCTTATTTCAGGTTCTCAAAGCCTATGCCAAACAGGGGAATGAGCCGATCGCGTTTGAGTTTGAAAGTTTTGATGGCTTTGAGCTAGAGGCTGTTCACCTGGAAGCGATTCCCTTAGATGCTCCTCATCTGGAGGCTGTTCCTTTAGATTCTGCTCATCTGGAGGCTGCTCAACCAGACCATCCTCAATCAGACTATCCTCCACTAGACCATCCTCTACTAGACCCGCAATTAGAGCAGCAAATTCATGCTGAAGCCTTCTTTGATGCGCTCAGTGAAGCAGAGGAAAAATCGGTTCCTGGAATTGCAGACTGGTTGGATACCCTTGCGCCCCTCGAAGAATTATCTTTCTTTGATCTGGCAGCGCCTATAGATCTGGCAGCGCCCGTGGATCTGGCTATGCCTGTAGATCTGGCTGTACCCTCAGATCTGACGACACCTGACGCAACCAACCCGCCCTTTCTCAGCCCGATCAAGCCTCACTCAACTCAACCAGCGAGTGAAACGCCAGAGCGGGTGCAGATTCCTGTAGCGCTAGAAAAGCTGGATCAATCTGCTCAATCGTTGGTGGAAACGCTGCTCTCGCTGCAAACTGCCCAAGGATATTATCAAACTTTGCAAACTCAAATTACCCAACTCGTTGGCTTGGCTCAAGAAGGTGCCCAATACATTACCCACCTGCGGCAAATTCAGGATGATTATGCGCTGCTCGATCAAATGAGAGATCCGACGCAGGTTCAAGGGCCTACGCCTGAGCGCTATCGTCAGGGCTACTCCATCATTAATCGTTTGCTAGAAACTAGCCTGCGGTTGTCTGAGATTGGAGCAGAAACAGGTAAAACTTCTCAGCAAGTCGCCGAATCTTTTCAGCAAATCGATCGCAATGCCGCCAAGCTACGGACGACGATCGAAGAAAGTCGATTGGTGTCCTTCCAAAACTTGAGTTTTCGAGCGAAAGCGATTTTGCGAGAGCTAACGACGCGCTATGGGAAACCGGCTCAACTCTTGGTAGAAGGGGAGCATATAGAACTAGATGTGAGTATCGCCAGAGCCTTAGAGCCAGCGCTTCTTCACTTAATTCGGAATGCCTATGATCATGGGTTGGAATCCGCAGCCGATCGCATGGCTCAAGGTAAGCCTGCGCAGGGAACGCTCACTCTATCGCTGCGCAGACGGGGAAATTCCTTCCAGCTACAAATTCGAGATGATGGTCATGGCATTGATGCCACAACAGTCCAAGCGAGAGCGCAAGCCTTGGGGTTGCCCCTCACGCAAACCCAAACCGCTGCTGATTTACTAGCCGTCATCTGTCAACCTGGGTTTAGCTCTCAAACCCAAGTCAGCGAAATCTCAGGGCGCGGCATTGGCATGGATGTTGTGGCGGCACAGGTGACTCGTCTCAAGGGGCAATTAGAGATTCAAACGGCCCTTGGCACGGGAACCACTTTTCAACTCAAGTTTCCAGTACCGCGCTTGCTGGTTCCTTGCGTCTTGCTGCAATCGGGCAACCAAGTGTTTGCCATTCCCAATGATGACATTAAAACCATCAGCCTGTTTAGCAGCTTGCAGCCTAGCCAGAATGCCGATCAGACCCGATGGCAGGTGAAGGGCGAAACGGAATCTACGCTAATTTTGGATACGCTGCAATATTGGCAGCCTCAGTCGCAGAATCGGGCGATCGCCAATACCGCCGTTTGTCTCTATATTTCGACAGCGGCACAGGCAACGACAGCCCCTCCGCAAGGGCTATGGTTGCTAGCTGACGAACTCTTAGAACAATCTGAGTTAATCATCAATCCTTTGCCCACGCCGCTGGTGGCACCCAATGGCTTGATCGGAGTCAGCTTACAGAAAAACAGCTGTTTGATTCCGGTGCTTGAGGCTCTCCCTTTGGTGGAGCATCTGCTATCGCCGCCCACTGCGCTTTCAAACTCGGCCAATCTAGAATCGATCACCTCTCGTGATACTGCGCCAACGCTGCTGATTGTCGATGATGCAGCCTTAATGCGCCGTCGCCTAGAGTCCAGCCTCAATGCCTACGGCTATATCACCCATGCTTGCGTTGATGGACAAGAAGCTTGGAACTGGTTACAAACACATCCCCACCCTAACCTGATTATCACCGACATCGAAATGCCCAATATGGACGGTTTTACACTCATCGATCGCTGTCGGAGCCAGGGCATTCCAGTTCCCATTTTGGTGGTTTCTTCTCGTTTATCAGAAGAGTGGTCTGATGAAACGAGCCGACTAGGAGCCACTGATTATTTGACAAAAGGCTTTTCAACGATCGAGCTAATTAAGAAGGTAGATTCGTTGCTGAACTGATGAAAAGCAGCGCGTTTCGCCTCTAGCGCCTTGGGGCAAGTTCCTCCAGCAATGGTTGCCAATGCGGCTCTCAGGGAACATTTGAGAGAGAAACTTGCTTTCTCTAGGCACGCATGAACCAGTCATCGGCTCCAATGGTCTCACTTCCTCGCAGTTTAACGTCACTCGAAACCTGGGGGTTTGGTTTTAGCGGGCTGCTTTTGTGGTTAGGTACTGCACCTGCGATGCATGCCGCTTTGGGATCTCAAGCTATTTGGGTTTGGCTACCTGGAACGATCGTGGGAATTTTGCTGAATTTGCAAGTCAAACGCTTGGGAGCCTATTTCCCAGATGTGGCTGGCGGCACACCCAACTACACCACTCGTCTGCTACAGCGCTTTCCAGTCATCGCTCGGTATGGGGCAATTGGCTACCTGTTGGGCTGGATCTCGGTGCCACCGATGAATGCCATCATTCTGACGGACTTAATTAAGGCAAATTTAGAACCCTTGGGCATCGCATGTCCCAGCCTACTGCTCCGCATTGGCTTTACAGTGCTGCCCTTTATTGTGGCGTTTAGCGGAACGCGAACCCTGGGCATCTTACATACTTTTTTCGTATTTCCAGCGATCGGATTTCTCGTAACCTTCTGCCTCCAGGGTTTGGGCTGGCTCAGCTTTGCTTCAGCGAGTCCTGGTTTGCTGCCAGAGACTTGGACAGGCATTGCCGCCACTGATTGGATGAAGTGGTTTTTTATTGCTGTCTATGCGGTTTATGGTTGCGAAACAGCCTCTTCATTCGTGGCTGAGAGCCGCCAACCCACCGCGACACTCCGCTGTTTAAGCGTTACGGCTGGCTTCATCCCGATCGTCTACTTGGTTGGATCATGGGTCATGATGCGGCTGGCAACCGAGCCAGGTTTAGAGAACAGTGCCTATCTCAATTTGGTGGCAGCGGCTCACCCTTTCTGGGGCACGTTAGCTCCCGCGCTTGTAACTTTTCTGATTACGTCTGGCTGCTTGTTGAGTTCTGCCACCGCTGTCTCGAACTGCCCCCGCATCTTGTACCAATTGGCCAAAGATGAGTACTTGCCCCCCGTCTTCTCTGCTGTTTCGCGTCGGGGCGTGCTGGAACCCAGCTTAATTTTTACGCTCTTGCTGAGTCTGCTTTGCCTTGTGTGGGGAGATGTCGATCGGGTGGTGATGGTTACAGGCACAGGCTACTTAACCTCAATGATGGCGATTCATTGGGGATTATGGGTTTGTCGCCAGCAGCCAGAAACACGCTGGTCTTGGTTATCCCTTGGCTTTCTAAGTGTAGAAGCGACTGTCTTAGTCGTAGGTGGGTTGGCGTGGGGCTGGCTAGATTTGCTGCTCGGATTACTGCTGCCGTTAGCGGTTGGGCAGGTCAGTATGGGGTTGCCGCGTTTACATTTCGCCCCCTTTCAGCTCGCGTGGTGGCAACAGCGCGATCGCCAGCCCCTATGTACGCCAAAAGCGGATTGGATCGCTCTACAAGTGACCATTCTTATCCTCTTAATCTGTGGTGCAGTTAGCATTGGCTGGTTAGTGAGAGCAGGGCTGGAACGTCATGGCATGGGTAGCCATATGGCGTTGTTTAGCATTTTGCTGATCACGGTTGCCTTTGTGGGAGTGGCGATCGCCTGCTGGACAAGCCTGCCCCAAATTGCTGCCATTACGGAGGCACGAGAAGAGGTGGAGCGCACGCTGGGTGATCTACAGCGAACGCAAACACAGCTCGTACAGGCAGAAAAAATGTCGAGTTTGGGACAGCTAGTGGCAGGCGTTGCCCATGAAATTAACAATCCTGTCAACTTTATCTACGGCAACCTGACGCATGTGCGCGGGTATTCTCAAGATTTACTGCGTCTGATCCAACTTTACGAGCAGTATTATCCCAACCCTGCACCCGAAATTCAAGCTGAAGTGGAAGAAATCGATCTGGGCTTTTTGCAAGAAGATCTGATTAAAACGCTCGATTCGATGAAGATTGGAACCGATCGCATTCGCCAGATTGTGCTGAGCTTACGCAACTTCTCTCGTATGGATGAAGCTGAGTTCAAGGCTGTCAATATTCATGAAGGCATTGACAGTACCTTGCTAATTTTGCAGCATCGTCTTAAAGCGCGATCAGACCGTCCAGAGATTCGAGTCACAAAGGACTACGGAAATCTGCCGCTAGTAGAGTGCTATCCTGGTCCGTTAAATCAAGTGCTAATGAATATTTTGGCAAACGCGATCGACGCTTTAGAAGAAAGTAACGCCAACCGCACGTATCAAGAGATTGGCACCCGGCCGAGTCAGATTACCGTTCGCACATCAGTCCTAGAGGATCAATGGGTAGAAATTGCGATCGCTGACAATGGCTCAGGCATGTCGGAAGCGATTCAGCAACTCATTTTCAACCCCTTCTTTACCACCAAACCCGTCGGCAAGGGAACCGGCATGGGCATGTCCATTAGCCATCAAATCATTACTGAGAAGCATGGCGGTCATCTGAAATGCTGTTCTAGCCTTGGGTCTGGCACCGAGTTTGTGATTCAAATTCCGATTCGACAATCAGCCATCCTGCCTTCAGCAAAGTCGTGATCGGATGTAAATGAGGGCAATGCCGCGTAACTGGGCAATCTAAGGTGTGAAAGCTGCTAGAAGGTTGCAGAAGTTGTGGTTAAGCCGATCGATTTATTTCCTTGGCTCAAAAAAGAGGGGTACCTGCGATCGGCCGGGCTAGATGAACTCCGATCGCATTTTCCTTTCAAAGCAGCCACCATTCTGTTGTTTAGCTTGGTCGTTACCGGGGGAGTCGGGGGCATCAAGCAGTTGGGAGGACTCGAATTTCTGGAGCTAAGAGTATATGACCAGATGATGCGATCGCGACCCGATCGGGAAACCGATTCGCGATTGGTGTTAGTCACTATCACCGAAGAAGATATTCGCCTGCAAAAGCAATCAACGCTCCCTGATCGGACGATCGCTAAAGTACTCTCCACGTTGGAGCAATATCAGCCTATTGTCATTGGGTTAGATCTCTATCGGGATGTTTCACAACCGCCCGGATATGGTGAATTACAGACCCAGTTTCGCTCATCGCGTCTGATTGCCATTACTAAATTAGGGGATGACGAGAATGCTCAAGTCCCTCCTCCTCCGGGCGTTTCTAGCGATCGCATCGGGTTTAATGACTTTCCGGTAGATCCGGATGGTGTGGTGCGGCGCAGCCTGCTGTTTGGCGGCCAGTATTCCTCTTTTTCGCTTCAGCTTGCCTTGCGATATCTCAAGACCCTAGATATTGCGCCCGTCCCCAGTCCGACAAATCCTGAGAATATGCAGTTGGGTGCAGCCACGTTTGTGCCGCTAGAAGCAGATTCAGGCGGCTACCAAATCAATGATTCTCAGGGCTATCAGATGTTGCTGGACTACCGGACTCGCCATTGGGTGGGGCGGCAGATCACGCTCGATCAGGTGCTAAAGGGCAATATCCAACCCGAGTGGATCAGAGGCAAAATTGTCCTAATCGGGACGACAGCCCCCAGCAGTCGTGATCTGTTCTACACGCCCTATAGCGCTGGAGAAACCAATGATCATCAGATGTCTGGGGTTGAAATTCATGCTCAGATAGTCAGTCAGCTTCTCAGCGTAGCTTTGGAGCAGCAGCCACAGTTTTGGTTCTTCTCGAATGGGCAAGAGTGGCTGTGGCTGTGGCTATGGTCTGTTGTTGCAGGCACGGTAGCCGCCTGCATTCGCCATCCCTTCGCGTTGATGATGAGTTGTGCCGTTCTGCTCTCGGCCTTAGCCGGAACGAGCTTCTTGCTGTTTCTGGAATCGGGCTGGGTGCCTGTTGTCACTCCGGCGATCGCGGCTCTCCTGACGATGGGTGTCGTTGTGGTTCAGCAGGCACAGCAGGCGCGTCAGCAGCAGCAAATGGTGATGACTCTGTTGGGACAAAACACCTCTAAAGAAATTGCGGATGCGCTCTGGAGTCATCACGATCGCCTCCTCTCATCAGGCAAGTTACCCGGACAGCGGTTGATGGCCACCATCCTATTCACGGATATTCAAAACTTCAGTACTATCTCAGAATCAATTCCCCCAGAGACGTTGCTCGATTGGCTCAATGAATATTTAGGAGCCATGATTCAGGAGGTGCAGCGTCATCAAGGCATTATCAATAAATTTACGGGAGATGGTCTGTTAGCGGTATTTGGGGTGCCCATTCCTCGGCTCAGTTCAGAAGAGATCGATCGAGATGCCTATAATGCGGTGGCCTGTGCGTTGGCAATGGGCGATCGCCTATCTCAGCTCAATCAAACCTGGCAGCAGCAGGGTTTACCCGTTGTGCAGATGCGCGTGGGTATCTCGACAGGTGCTATTGTTGTTGGCAGTTTGGGAAACAAGGAGCGGATGGAATATGGCGTGATTGGAGATAGCGTAAACACAGCCTCAAGGCTGGAAAGCTGCGCTAAGGAAATGCAGAAAGACCTCTGTCGTGTTCTCATGTCTGGTGAAACTTTTAAACATATACAGGACAAATTTTTGGTAGAAAATTGGGGTTCAATGACCATGAAAGGAAAACAAAATCAGGTCGAAGTTTATCACGTCATCGGGAAAAATATGTGACCCGGAATTTGCTTTTAATTTCTATAGCTTTGAAGATAGATTGAAATCGCATTTATGTAAAGTTATGCATTTTTCTTTCGGATTGTTTGATGAAGATTTAGAAGTACGTGAAATATACAATTAATCCTATGAACCTCTCTCAGAAAAAACGACGATTTGGATTGACTCAGAAGCTGATCGTGACCTTGTTAGCCTCTAGTTTAGGCATCGCTGGAATGCCGTCGATAGTCCTTGCCCAGACCTATATTCCTCCCGATCGCGGGTTGCCCGGTCGGCGCGAGGGTGGCGGCACTAGAGGAATTTGTATAACGAGTCAACCCAACCTGACGGCCTTGATTCCCAAAACCAATTTTGGTTTGACGACTCAAGCCCATCCCACTTTGTTTTGGTATATTCCTACAACAACGGCAACCTTGATCGAGTTTGAATTGCGGAACGAACAGGATGAGATCATTTTCACCGATCAAATGCCGACTCCAGAGACAGCGGGCATTATTCCAGTTCACCTGCCGCGCTCGGAACAAACAACGCTAGAACCCGGCAAACTCTATCACTGGTATTTCACGCTAGTCTGTGATCCTCAAGATCGTTCAGGTGATGTGATCACCGAGGGGTGGATTGAACGAAGCATACCAGATGCAGCCTTGACGCGCCAACTCGAAACAGCGACTGCGGAGGAGCGGGCACTGCTATACGCAAAGGCAGGCATTTGGTATGACGCGCTGAGTACCCTGGCTGATTTGCAAGTCGCTCAACCGGATCAGCCTGCTCCTGACAGTTGGAGCGATTTATTGTCTGATGCCGATCTCCAAACGCTTGCCGATAAACCTCTGATTCCTTTCTGTCCTCTCAGCCCCCGATAACGGCTGACACAGGATAAGTTGGGTAGTTTGCGTCCACAGGACGCAAACTACCCAACAAAGGTCATGATTTCCTTTAAGTTTCTGCGAGTAGAATAATTGCATCCTGCGGTTTAAACTCAATCATCTGATCTTTGGGCGGATTAATCACCACACCATAAGACCTCGCCATGTTGTTGGCATCAGCTTTGCGACGATATCCGATCGCTGACTCTCCTTTTTGTCGGGCGGCTTCCACCACCGTGTAGAAATTGACGGGACGGTCAATAGCAACATAGCTATCGGCAGCTTTGAGATAAATTTCTGAGCCTTCTGGATTGAATAAGTCAGTCAGCACCGCATTGATATTTTTCTGCTCAGAGACTTGAGCCAGCATCAAACTAATGATTTGCTCACTGATGACAAAGTCATCTGGACGAGCAACCTGGGCTAAAGCCTGATTTCGCACATCCAAAATTTCGGTCACGACCTGAAAGTTATGGTGATGGCGATCGGAAATATCCCGCAAGTGCAGCAAGGTCACCAGCGTTTGGGCATCGGCATGATCAGCCTCTAAGTCTGGATTGCACAGAACAACAGCGTGATCGTATTGGGTCAAATTGAGGCTTTCTAACACCTCACGATCGGTCGGATCGCCCTGTTGATAGCTCACTGTCTGTCTTTGAAGTTTCAGGGTTGCCTCTGAGAAATCAACTTCTGCGGCTGGAAATTCGGCTAACACCTTGACGGTAGAGCCAGGTGCAACATATTGGTCAAGCTGCTGAATAATGTTGCAAACGCGATCGTTCCAACCCAAGATCAAGGTATGTTCTGCTTTGGCTGGAATTAGTTCTACCGTCCGAATAGCTTGGCGATCGATTTGAGTCTCGCTATGATGCGTCAAATGAATCGTATCATCATCTTCACTGATTAAGATAAGCTGTTCACCTGCCTGTAGCAGAGTCTCGTTAGGTGGATTAAGCTGAATGGTGCCATCCGCCTGTTGAATGCCCATAACGGTAGAGTTGTTATACGACAGAAGCGCCTGACCGTAAGTTTTCCCCCGCAGGGCAGGCTCTGCCTTAAAGTAAATCTCATTGCCGCTAAAGTTGAGCAATTCCATGTAGACCACGGATAACCCCGATTGCCGACAGGTCTGCACAACGATACGGGAGACTAAATCATGGGTTAGCAAGGTTTCTATATCATTTTGCCCCACCAACTTAATGACATCCAGGGTTTTGGAGGTTTGGACTTGCGCGACGATATGGTAAGGCTGCGGTAGCGATCGCGGAATATTGGTGATGGCTAACAGGGTCTTAACCAATTGTGTATCGGCGCGATCGCTGGCGGCATTCAAGATGATGATGGAGCGTGCTGCCTGAATATTGACGATTCCCAAATCCGCCATGCTGCTGGGGCTACCCGTGCGGCAGACCAGGCGAATTCGCGGCAGTTTCCCCAGCGTATCGGAAAGTACGGTTTCCATCTGCGCTTTCTCTTCTTCACTGAGGATCACGATGCAGGTATCAGATCTGTTCGCGTTCGCCAGTGCCAACTCCGAAATCAGGGTAAAAACCTGAAGCGACCAGCCTAAGATCACAATGTGATCCGTTTCGATGACTCGCGAACGCCCCTTACGCAGGTCTTCTAGTTTGGCATCAATGCCGCTGCTGAGCAGACCAATCAAGGTGCTGACGACAAAGATACCGCCAAACGTTACAAACAGCATGGTCAGACGAAAGAACCAGCCTGTATCGCCGCCCACCGTGCCAGAATCTAACGTCCGCATCAGCACTCCCCATAGGGCTTCTGGGAGGCTCAGGCGATCGCTGCCTTCTGGCGCAACGCCCGATAGGCTGACCAAAACGCCCATCAGCAAGATAAAGGCTAAAGAGACTAAGGCCAAGCCGCTGACGAGGGCAACGGCTCCTCTAGACATGAAGTTGTCAAACCTGTAGCGCCATCGATCGGTGAGGCTGGCGTAATGCAGGCGATGTGACTTTTTTTTCCGGCTAAGAATAGATTTTTGCATGGGGGGACGAGAAACGATTGGCCGCTAAAACCTCTAGACACTTCTAGGGCACTAGAGTTACCCAGTAGTATTCCCGGTTCTGGTTTGATAGTTGAAGATTGCCCGTTGAAAAGCTGCGATCGCATCACCCGCCAACTTAATCCGCCTCTCCCATAAGCGTAAAAGCGGCCCAATCTCTTGAGCTAGGATATTGCTGCATAGTTTTGATCATGGCCTGTCGTAGCGCCTGTGCTTTGTCAGGATTTTGCTGAAGCTGGTGATAAAACTCAGTCATCAGGGATGCCGTGGGCGCATCGGGTACCGCCCAGAGCGATACGACAACGCTGGCCGCCCCTGCCGACATGAACGATCGCGATAGCCCAATCACCCCATCTCCGGTAATGCGTCCTCGCCCAGTATTACAGGCGCTCAGCACCACCAAGTCAGCATTCAACGATAGATTCAAAATTTCACTGGCCGTCAAAAATCCATCTGCGGTTGCAGTTGGAGTGAGGGCGATCGCGCCGGGTGATCCCAGTTCAAAAAAGTCGTTCAGCAGTCCATGCGTTGCTAGGTGAATAATTCGCGATCGGGTCATCTGCCGCACGATATTAGATTCTGTGGCCTGATTGCCTATGATCGCCTCGGTCTGGAGGAGAGAGGCGATCGATCGGGCTTCCTGTTCGGCATTGGGGAGATCGGGTAAGGGAACAGGCGGGGTACCCAAATCGGGCATGACAGGATTACCGACAATGAGAGGGGCGATCTGAGGAGTGGAAGATAAATGAATAGATTCAGCAATCTGCTGGCGCTTTTGGTGCGTGAGCTGCAAGACCTGAATAGCGGGAGCCGTCAGAATAGTGTGTTGTTCGATAAGGAATTTACCCTCTGCATCTTGCAGCGCCGCAAAAGGCACCAGAAAAAGCGAGGCTTGAGGAATGAAGATGACGCGCTGAGTCGGATCGGTGGGCAATAGATCGGCGATCGGCTCAATTAATAGCTGATGCAGGCTGCGAAGCTGACGGCTGGGGCGGCGCGGATTGGCTGAGTCTGGACTGGCTGAGCCTGGACTGGCTGAGCCTAGATTGGCTGAGCCTGAATTTTCTCCACGGGTGGAAATGCCCAAAGCGCTCCGAGTATTTTCCACGAGTGTGGTCAGGGCTGTGTCGGATACTGCGCCTCCCCGTCCTAAAGCCGCTGCCACCCGCGTTTGTTCAGCCACTTGGTCAAGAGAGGTATCCACCTGGCTCAAAGGCGACTGGCGAAAGTCAATCGTGCCGTTGGGATGAATCACCCAAATCGACAGTTCAGTTTTGTCTGTAATCGAGTACTCAACCAGCGTTGCATTTTGGGTGCGGCCAATCTGCCGCATCTGTTCGACAGTTAGGGCGCTCGGCGGCGGCGCTGAGGATTGTGATTCAGGAGAGGAGTGCAGCAGGCGGGTTGACATCAGTTCAATAAAGGCTCTAGCGCGGCCTCTTTCAGAAACTTCTAGCGCCTGGTGCGGACGGCGTAGCTCGATCAGCACCTTTTGGAGTAACCGATAGGTATCGGCCTGGGTTTCAAATAAGGAAACCTGGTTGTCATCGCTGAGTCCAGTCCGTAAAGACTCCCAAATTTCAATAGCAGATTCGAGCGATGTCGCAGCAGTTTCCCTGTCGCCGGACTCAAACTGCACAATGCCTAGATTATGCAAAGCCTGTCCTTCCATGAGGCGATCGCCCACCTGACGAGCGATCGCTAAGCTCTGCTGCAAATATTCTGCTGCCTCGGCATCCCGGTTGAGCAAATCACTCGTCTGTCCCAAATTGCCCAGTGCAACCCCTGCGCCACGAACATCACCAATGTCACGGGCGATCGCCAAACTCTGCTGATAATAGTCTTTCGCCTTCTCATAGTTTTGGCTGGTGCTATAAGCATTGCCCAAACTGTTGAGGGCAGTTGCTTCACCATTGCGATCGCCCAATTGCCGCAGCAGCACTAGCGACTGTTGCAGAAAATCGATCGCCTGCTCCAGATTGCCCTGGCTACGAGCTACGATCCCGAGATTGCCCAGAACGGTTGCGATGCGACTGCTATCGCTGATAGACCGAGCTACGGTGAGGCTGCGCTGATAGTAGGCGATCGCCTGCTCCGGATTCCCCAAAGCAGCATAAACATTCCCCAACCGCTCTAGGACGATGCTTTCTCCTCTTCGGTTTTTCAGGTCTTTCATCAGGGTCAAGGTCTGCCCATAGGCAGCAAGAGCTTGAGGGTAGCTGCCCTGCTCAGCATAGACATTGCCTAAGTTGCCTATGGAATTTGCCTCTCCAGCGCGATCGCCCCCCTCTTGAGCAATCGCCAAACTTTGTTGAAACAGCGCGACAGCCCGATCATAGTTTCCCTGAGCTTTGTAAGCAATTCCCAAATTATTCAGGGCATATTGCTCTGCGGCGCGATTCTGTCGCTCTTGCGCTAAGGCTAGATCCCGTTGGTGATAGTCGATTGCCTGCTGATAGTCTCCCAACGATTGGTAGCTAAAGCCCAAATTACCCAACGCATAGCTGATGCCTTCAGCATCTTTTAAGGCTTGCGCCAAGGTGAGGCTTTGCTGATAGTAGGCGATTGCCTGTCTCAGATCCCCTAATGCACCAGAGGCTGCCCCTAAATTGCTTAGCGCTCTGGCTTCGCCTTGGCGATCGCCCACCTGCTGATAGAGCGTTAAGGCTTGGTGCCAAGCGCTGAGCGCAGTTCTTGCCTGACCTGCCTGAAACTGTTCAGCACCCTGCCGTAAGAGCTGTGCGGCTTGTGCTTGAGTTGCTATGGCTTCTGATGCCGGGCTGTCTGGAGCCTGAGAATGCAACTGAGCCTGAACGCTCACAGGAATGGAGAAAACCGTGAGTAGCGTGACAAGAGCGCCAACCTTAAAGCGAGAAGAAGGCATAGATGAATTGAGAATCTCTTAGCAGGGATACAGCAGACTTCAGAGAAATAGAAAATAAGAATGTCATGAAAAGATATGACAAATTAAGTATTCCCAAGATCTATGCAAGTATCGCAGCATTGGAGTTTGACGGTGAGATTATTTAGTTTTTTTTCAAGATAAGAATGCCTTCGGAATTGACTTGATAATCTTTTCCAAGATAGCCTGTACGCTCAAAAAGAAGCTGATGGATATAGCGATCGACCTCTAATTCATCCTGAAGCTGCGGACGATAAAAATCCTTGATCCGCTCTTCTATTCCCATACTGCACAGGCGATCGTGTAGAGCACTGCTATCTTTGCGGAAATAGGCCTTGCGCGCCGTTTTATCTCGTAAAAAAGCAAGAATAATAGAGAGCGGGACACCGCTAAGGACGAGCTGACCGGAAACAATGGAGAAATTTAGATTCTTGATAAGAAACCGTGCAGAAAAGAACAGAATTAATCCACCTTCAGCCCCTAACGCTTTAATCTGACGTAGTGTTTTAACAACAAGCTTGAGGGCTGTTTTGATTGAGGAGCGTCGCGGTAGGCAAGGATATTTTCTCCAACGTGAGGTTCTAGACTGAAGACCTAATTGCCGCATAGTGTTTCCGCACTCATTTCAGCTATCACTCTAGCTCAAACCCGCTTTAAAAGTCAGCGCTGATGTCAATCCGACAATCCAAGATTGTGATGACGTGAATTTCGCGCCTCACAGCCTAAAACTTTCATGAAATTGACACAAGCGGATGACCCACCGCCGTCTGATGAACGGGTAGCTCGATCACAAACTGGGTGCCCTCACCGGGTTTAGAGTGACAGCTCAGCATTCCATGATGCTTTTCAACTAAAAGCTGATAGCTAATCGACAACCCTAAGCCCGTACCTTTGCCCGGAGATTTAGTCGTAAAGAATGCCTCAAACAGTTTGGGTTGCAGCTCTTCAGGAATGCCAGGGCCATTGTCTGAGATCCGAATCGTGATCCGATCGGCAGATTGCTGTAAGGTCTGAATTTGAATGGTGGGTGGATGCTCTGCGCTGTAGTGTGGGCTTTGAGCTTGTTTTTCCTGCTGATCGAGCTGGAGCCGTTCTTCTAAGGCATCAATTGCGTTAGCCAAAATATTCATAAACACTTGATTAATCTGGCTGGGATAGCATTCGATCGGCGGTAAAGCTCCATAGTCTTTGATGACCGTAATGGGAAGGCTGCCGCTATCGCGTCGCTTCAGCCGATACTGCAAAATCAGCAGCGTGCTGTCAAGACCTTCGTGAATATCGACGGGCTTGAACTCTTTCTCATCTAAGCGGGAAAAAGTGCGTAGCGATAATACAATCTGTCGGATGCGATCGGCTCCCAATTTCATCGATCGAATCAGCTGAGGCAGATCCTTTCGCAGAAAAGCTAAGTCGATCTCTTCCATGCGGTCTTGTACGGGCGCAGGTGCCTCAGGAATATGGGTCTGGTAGCAGTCTACAAATCCCAGTAAATCCTCAATGTAATCTTCGGCGGGGCGTAAGTTTCCATAGATAAAATTGATCGGGTTGTTGATTTCGTGGGCTATGCCTGCGACCAACTGCCCCAAGCTTGCCATTTTTTCGCCTTGCACCAGCTGAATTTGAGCTTCTTTGAGCTGCGTGACCGATGCCGTTAATTCGGCAGTTCGCTGTTTAACTTGGGTTTCCAGGGTTTGGCTGAGATGACGCAACTGCAAATGCACATTGATCCGAGCCAGCACCTCTTCATGCTGGATAGGCTTGGTAATGTAATCGACTGCGCCCAGCTTTAGCCCTTTCACCTTATCCACGGTGTCGGACAAGGCCGTCATGAAAATCACTGGAATGTCGCGCAGATCTGCGCTGGTCTTGATTTGACGGCAGGTTTCAAAGCCATCAATACCGGGCATCATGACATCGAGCAAAATCAGATCGGGTACGCTACTTTGCAGCCGTTTGAGGGCGACTTCTCCACTTTTGGCGATCGCCACACGATATCCACAGGCATCAAGTACGTCAAACAATACTTCAATATTGGTGGGGTTATCATCAACCACTAAGATCGTTTGTTGCTGGTCTTGTAATTGCGTATCCATGTTCGTTTCTACCTTGTTCGACCTAAACATACTGCTCAACTAAACGAAGAATGGCCTCATCATCAAATCGTTGAGCCAGTTCTAAAATCTGATTGGCAAATGCGCCATACTCAGGAGCCAACTCACGAATGCGATGCACCTCTTGCTGAATGTCCTGCATAAAGCCGCCTTGTGCAGCTCTGTGGAGGATGCCTAGCTCTTGTGCAGGCGGTGCCACCAACCCTGCCAGATCGTTTCGGGTCGCCCTCTGAGACACCGTAGACAAAGGCTGCTCAGCGTCATAGATCCACTCCAGGTCAAGGAACGTGGCAATTTCTGCCAGCAGCGCATCTAGCTGAATCGGTTTTGGGAAGAAGCTGTTGCAGCCCGCCTCCAGGCTGTCTTGTCGATCGACCTGAGATAGGCTAGCCGGAGAGGCAATGATGGGCGTCTGAGCAAAGAGACTCATCTGCCGCAGTTTGCGGGTCATATCTAACCCGTTGAGGTTGGGCATGACAACATCGGTAATCACCAGATCGGGATGGCTGCGACAGGCCAGGTCATAGCCTTCTTGCCCATTGCTAGCTTCGATGACGGTAAACCCTAGAGGCTCCAGCATGTTGATCAGCACCAGCCGATTTTCGGGATGATCATCGACGGCCAGAATGGTGTAAGGCTTGCCGCGATAGCCCACAATGACGGGGGCGCGATCGCGCGCCGTTGCCACCCAGTCACGAGCCAAGGGCAGATCTAGCTCAAACCAAAAGGTGCTGCCTTTGCCAATCTGGCTCTCTACGGCAATATCTCCCCCCATCATCTGCACAATTTTTCGGCTAATGGCTAGTCCTAACCCGGTGCCTTCCGAATTGCGATCGCGTCCCCCTGCCTGCTCAAACGCATTAAATACCGTTGCTAACCGTTCCGGTGGAATGCCGATTCCCGTATCGTTAACCGTGAATCGAATGCGCCGATGCGGTACAGGCTCTGCCGCTGGGGGCAGTTCTAGGAAAGGCGATTGTCCAGGATTAATCACATCGACCTGAAAGATCACTTGGCCATAGTCCGTGAACTTAATGGCATTGCTGATCAGGTTGAGCAAGACTTGGCGCAGCCGTTTGTCATCTACATAGACAGCCGTAGGCAGTCCTGGTGGTTCAACATATTCAAAGGCGATTCCCTTTTGCTCAGCCTTGACGCCACAGATTTCTGCCGTACCCAACAAGAAGTTAGGAAAGTGAAAATCTTGAGGATACAAGTCCATCTTGCGCGCCTCAATTTTTGCCAGATCCAAAATGTCGTTAATCAAAGTCAACAGGTGGGAACTGCATTGATAAATGACCTCAATGCCTTTAGCCTGCTTAACCGTTAAGGTGGGATCACGATCCAAGATTTGGGCATAGCCCAAAATTCCGTTGAGTGGCGTGCGCAACTCATGGTTCATATTGGCCAAAAATTCGCTCTTGGCGCGGTTGGCCATATCGGCTGCTTCTTTGGCAAGTTGCAGCTCTGTGGTACGGTGGGCAACGCGTTTCTCTAAGTCTTCGTTGGCCTCTGCTAAAGTGCGCACTGATGTCTGCACCTGTGTTGCCATCCGATTAAACGTTTGAGCTAAAATTCCCAGCTCATTTTGGTCGTCAATCTTGACGCGGGTGTCTAGATTGCCGTCGCTCAGCTGAATAGCTGCATCGGTAAGCCGCTGCAAGGGCGAAGCCAGCCGCCGGGAAAATGCCCAGCCAATGGCGATCGCCACTGCCAGCAACCCCAGCGTACTGCCGCCCATCACCAGCATGATGCGATGGAGGGGGGCATAGACTTCACGGATGGGCAACTCAACAACGGCTTTCCAGTTGACGCTTGAGATGGGCGATACGGCTCCTAATACGGGTGTCCCCATCAATCCTGAATATTCGGAAACCTCACCCGCTCGCGCTTGCGCCAATGACTTGAGCAACGGCTTTTGACTAAAGCTTTCAAGCCCAGCAATGGGGGCTTTGGCTCCAGAGCGAGCAATTAAGTAGTTGCGTTCGTCTAGAACATACACATAGCCTGTCTCACCTACCACCGTTTGCGAAATCACATAGCCTAAAAAGTTGAGATTGAGCCGTGCCAGCAGTACGCCATCGACCTGATCGGCCTCATTTCGAATGGGAACCGCCAGCGTCACCATCGGGACTTGCGTTTGAGCATCTAGAACGACGGAGCCGACATATTCCTCTTGCTGCTTATAGGCACGCCGAAACAATGGAGAATCAGCCCAGTTCTCTGACTGCACGTTTCCATAAGGAGAGGCCATGCTCACCACATTCCCTTTGTTATCGAGGATGGCCAGCATTTCGTAGGCATCGTTATGGCGCGCCAACCCTTCGATTAAGTTTTGCTGCACTTCAGGATCAAGGCGGCTGAGGCCACGCACGCGGGCGAGATAGCTCAACTTTCGCTGCAAGTCATCCAAATAATTGGAAATGCGGTTGGCAACGACTGAACTGCGTTCTTGTTGAAGCGCCAGCAGTTGCGTAGCATTGTTGCGGGCGCTCCAATATAGAAGGACAGTGCCCATAGGCAGCGCACTTAACACCACAGCCAGCAGCAAGCCCCAACGAACTTGGTTGACGATCGATCGCAGTTGTTGCCAGCGAGATGAAGGGCGATCGCTGTACCTGTTGAATGAAGCATCGCTCAAATCATTCGGCGTAGTCTGTGTCATCTTGGCCTAACCTTATGAAATGCAGCTCAAACTCAACGGATGTCTTGTCGGTTGTTAGGATGCAGCACTGCTTTCTGGTGACACATCAATTTCACCTGTGATCACCTTTTCTTTAATCGCCATGAACTGTGCCTCTTCGTCGGGCGTGAGCGATCCCCTAAACGAAGCAAAGTCATAGATGCCTTCCTTTAGGCCAAACTTATAGAGCTTGCCCTCCCACTTACCTTGCTGCATCAGATCGGCTGCATTTAAGATCAGCTTAGGCATATCTTGTAAAACGCTTGTTAAGACATGCTTGGGTGCAAGGTCATACTGATCTTTTGTCCAACCCACGATGTGGGTATTTTCATGTTCAGCGACGGCTTTGAGTGCGCCAATTCCAGCTTCATCGGCATTGATGGCAAAGCTGTCATATCCCTGATTGACTAAGTTCAGAGCGACTGATCTGCCTTTTTCGCTATCTGTCCAGGTTTGGAGAAACTCAGTCGTTACTTCAATATTGGGCTGAGTGGCCGCGACTCCTCGACGAAATAGCGCTGCTTCTTCCTGATAGACCGGATAATCTGCCCCAACAATATAGGCAACTTTATTGGTTGTTGTTTTCATTGCTGCCAGCACGCCTGCTAGGTAGCCAGCTTCGCCAGAACGGAAGGCCACTGCTCCGAGGTTGCGGTTATTGCCAGCATAGGTTGTGACCAAAGCAAACTTTGTTCTGGAAAATTCGTTGGCTACTTTTTCTGCGCTTTCGATGTAGCCACCGCTATGGGCAATGATGAAGTTATACCCTGCTTTGGCGTACTCCCGTAAAGGCGCTTCTGCTTGTTTATCGGAGACAGTCCCTTTAAACTCAACTGCTGCATTAAATTGTTGCTTAATTAACTGTAGTCCTTCGTATCCGCCTTGACTCCAACTGCCATCATCTTGAGCGCCACTAGAAACCAAAGCAACCTTAAGATTGCTTTGAGCGTTCGCTGAGGCCGCATTGGGTGGGGTTGGCGCAGACTGCGTGCATCCCACAATTAGGGAAAATGAGGCGATCGCAAGTAAAAAATTTAAGACAATTGGCGGAAGGCGCATAGAGGTTTCTTGGAGTAGAACAATGCTTTCTATAAAGCAGAGTTCCCTCGGTAAGAAGAGCACTAACAATGCGCGACTCTGAGGTTATTTCGGTGGCGATTGAGGGGCTGATCACTTGCGGCAGGGTCGTCTGGCATAGCGCGATCCTGCCATTCCTATCTACTGTTCAGGCTTAAACAGGCTGCATTTGCCCCCTAATCTCCCAATTTTGGAGGACTTCCAAACCTGTTAAAGTCCCCCAATTTTGAGAGCTGTAGAGTTTTGTTTAAGCCAAGAGCAGGCTAGTGCCGCCCATCACGCCATAGAAGCGATCGACATTGGGGTTTCCTTCTGCATCAAAGCTGATGTGCCCCTCATTTTCATCAAACAACCGCTGAACTCTAAAGCGGTGATAGTTGGTTAGCACTTGCAAGAGGCTAATGTGACAAATGTCCTGCTGTTGCGTGATGGCTGCATCTAGATGAGGCAAGCTATACCAGGGGCATTTCATCGCCGCATGGTGGGCATTGTGATAGCTAAAATTGAGTAACAGCAGATTTAGCCAGGGATATCGCCGCGAGATTGGCGTACTGAACGTATGGGACTGCTCATAAGCCAGAGACTTTTTAGGAATCACGGCATCATAGGGATGCAGCTCATAGGTATGCTGGAGGCAATCCATAATAGAAATAATCTGGACTGCACCCACATAAGCCAAGCTGTACAGCAGCAAGCCCTTTGGTGAAAACCAGCCAAACGCTGCAAACATCGCAACTCGCAGCAGCAGCACGGCAATCACGCGAATCTTCGTGGCAGAGGTTCCGTTTTGATAGATCAGACCGACGCCAGCAGCCTGACGAATGAAGAACAGAGCGGGAAAATAGAGCCACTCTAGAGCCGCAATCAGCCTTTTTAAAGGAGCAGGCAGGCGGTTGATAAACGCAATGCGATCGAAAAGATAGAGATCAACGCCCTTCATATGGTGATCGATATGTCCCTGGGCCAGATCTTGAAAGCGCGCATAGGACGTGCCATGCAGCCACTGCATGAGAGCACCCCACAGATGATTCGTTTTGATGCTGCTAAAAAAGGTGCCATGCATTAACTCATGAGCCAAATAAGCGGACAGCACTAACGCATGGGTGACTAAAAAAATCCCTAGCGCATTCAGGGCGATCGCCTGAGCACTGAGTAAGAAAATACCGCCATAGTAACCGCCGATCGTATAGAACAGTGCAGCGGCATTCCAAAGGGGCTTCTGTTGATGAATGTAGGAATTCCAGTTTGACTGACTTAACGTTGAGGTCAACATGAAAAGATACCGAATAAGAGCTGGCTGCTTTGACTATGCAGGCTTTGTCTACCGCCTGACTTGAACATTCTTGCCTTTCTGCATCGTTTGAGTCTGTTCTTGCTCAAGGGATTTAGCAGTGCCGTTTTTTGAAAGTGCCGCGCTTTGCGCGGCACTTTCAAAAAACAATTGGGTCTGATTAAGGATGCCACTGTTTAGGAGTTAGACCTGTCACCTGCTTAAAGTGACGGCAGAGGTGGCTTTGATCGGCAAAGCCCACCCGATGGGCAACTTCCGCAACGGTGAGGTTATTTTGCAGCAGTAGCTGTTTGGCTCGCTCTATCCGGGCGCGGATCAAATATTGATGGGGAGACAGCCCGACCTGCTGCTTGAAAGACCGGGCAAAGTAATGCAGGCTCATCTGAGCCAGGTCGGCAAGCTCAGATAAACTGAGATTGCGATCGCAGTAACACTGCATATACTCCGTCACCTCCTCTAATCTAGAGTGAGGCGAGGCAGCAGTCAGCGTTGCCAAATTGCGGCGGGTTCTTTTGCCTGCATAATGTTGCAGCAGGTGAACCGCGATCGCCATTGCCAAAGTTTCAGCATAGAGCTGATTAAAGCTGCCCTTAGCTTCAATGGCGGATTTGAGCTGCAATCCAGAATGGTAGAGAAAGGGATCGGGTTGGGGAAAGTAGGGCAGGATCTCAATCCGATCGGGATCGACGGCTTCTTGAGCCACCCTAGCCACCCAGTCAGCCTCCAGATAGAGCAAAATATAGTCGATCGCACCCTCGAAGCGTTCCCGAAACTGAATTTTCTCAGGCAGCACAAAGATATCGCCCTGGATAATTGGTCGGCTCTGAAAGCGTCCATCCATCCATTTGTGGGCATCGCAGGGGTGCTGGGTCGTTTCAATGCAGATCAAATGCAGGCGATCGAGAGAGAGCCTGTTCTCTTCGCCTTTGGGCTTATGGTGACATTCGAGATGCACGCCGCGCCAGTCAAATCCGTGGCTGGAGAGGAGCAGAGACTCGGTGGAATCGGGCAGGTTTCGCTCAGTGGGATTTGAAGGAGAGAGCATATCTGGAGATTACGCTTCTTGCTACATAAGAGTGTCAAGCTGGAGTAACGTTTGAAGTAAAACCGTTGCCCCCTGTATACACTGATCGGGAGAGCTATATTCATCTTCTGCATGACTCACGCCTGCAATGCTAGGAATAAAAATCATCCCCATTTCGGTAAATCTGCCAATCTCTTGAGCATCGTGAATAGCTCGACTCGGCATAGAGCAAGCGCTGAGCTGAAGCCGCTCACACACTTGAGCGATCGCCGCCTGAATGGCAGGACTCGCCAGCGTGGGTTTAATGGTCATCCCACGTTCTAGCGTGATTTCAGTTTGCGTTGCGGTAGCGATCGCAGTGATTTTTGCTTGGAGTTGTGCAATCAGAGCTTCGATGTGCGGTTCCGAAAGATCGCGAATATCGGCTTCCATTTCCACACGACCCGGAATAATATTGGCAGCATTGGGAGAAATATTAAAATAGCCGATCGTCGCCACCTGTCCACCGGGCGTATGCACCGCAATGTCGTTGAGGGCAGTCACGACCTGCGCGGCCGCAACCATAGCATCTCGACGGCGGTGCATCGGCGTGGTGCCTGCATGGTTGGGTCTGCCGAGCACGGTGATATGGCAGCGATGCAGACTGACAATGCCTTCGACAATGCCAATTTGTTTGCCCTCCGCTTCCAAAATGCCGCCCTGCTCGACATGCAGTTCCACATAGGCGGCAATCTCGGCTGAGGTGCGACGAGCCTGATGCAGCTGCGACCAATCACCGCCGATCTGCCGCAGACAGTCCTGAATGTCGCTGCCATCTGGACGACGATACTCTGCTGCCTGTGCTGGAGCTGTGCCCGCCATAGCTTTGCTGCCAATCATGCCGCCTTCTTCGTCCGTAAAGACGATCACTTCGAGAGGGTGACGCAACTGAATTCTCTGATCATGGAGCGATCGCACCACTTCCAACCCTGCCAGCACCCCCAGCGCTCCGTCATAGCGTCCGCCTGTGGGCACAGTGTCGATGTGCGATCCGGTAGCCAAGGCGGGCAACTCTAGCTGTCCAGGATACCGCCCAATCATGTTGCCTGCGGCATCAATCCGGACTGTCATGCCCGCATCCTCCATCCAGGTTTGCACCTGTTGCCGTGCCTGAAGATCTTCAGCGCTGTAGGCCAGACGGCAGACCCCTCCGGCGGATAATTGCCCGATCGCAGCGAGTTGTGAAAGCGTTTGATTGAGGCGATCGCCGTTAACTGAGATCAGGGTGGTTTGCATAAGAGATGGCTGAAGATAAATAAATCAGGGTTGGCAAAGCGGCACATAGGCATCGGGACGACGATCGCGGTAAAACTGCCAGGTTTGGCGAGTTTGCTCGATCACCGCTAAGTCGAGATCGGCCACCAGCAGTTCGGGGTGGCGATCGCTGGCTTGGGCGACAATCTTGCCCTGAGGACTGACAAAATAGCTCGATCCATAGAACTCGTTGTGACCCAATGGCTCAATGCCCACACGGTTGATGGTGCCAACCCAGTAGCCATTGGCGATGGCATGGCTGGTTTGCTCAATGAACCAGAGGTGATCTGAGAGTCCTTTGGCTGTGGCAGAGGGAATGAACACCAGATCTGCCCCGTTTAGCCCTAGACAGCGTGCCCCTTCAGGAAAATGGCGATCGTAGCAAAGGTAGACTCCAATTTTTCCCACCTGAGTGTCAAAGACGGGATAGCCCAAATTTCCGGGGCGAAAGTAAAACTTTTCCCAAAAGCCAGGGAGCTGCGGAATATGGGTTTTGCGATATTTCCCCAAATAGGTGCCGTCTGCGTCAATCACAGCAGCCGTGTTGTAATAAACCCCTGGCATGTCCTGTTCGTACAGCGGCACCACCAGCACCAGATTCAGATCTTGAGCCACCTGCTGCATTTGCTGAACGATCGCGCCATGCGGCACTGCTTCTGCGATCGCATAGTATGCCGCATCCTGCACCTGACAGAAATAGGGCGCATTAAACAGTTCTTGGAGGCAGGCGACCTGTGCGCCCTGGGCAGCGGCTTGATGCAGCATTTCAATCTGATGGTTGACCATGCTGGGATATTCACCCGTCCAAGCAGTTTGAATGAGCGCAGCGCGAATAACTCGACTCATAAGGTGACGTTCCTAATCTGTAAAGGCAGGTTTTGCAATAGCGATCGCGTCAGACCTTGCCGTTTCGGCTAAACCAGCCCTAACCGCAGAAGGCTTTTTAGCCCTCTCTATTTTCGTCATCAACCGAAGCTAGACAACTGTGTCACCCAATACATTCTTCTCAGTTTTGACTCTATAGAGTAGCGGCAGACCCTCTATACGGACGCACAGCGCGGCAAACAGATGAGACTGATCGGCGTAGACATTGGCGGCACCTTCACAGATTTGATCCTGGCGGACACCGAGCAGCAACAAATCTGGATTCACAAAGTTCCGACCACGGTGGATGATCCGGCGATCGCCATGCTCTCCGGCATCCAAACCCTTTGCCAGATGGCACATCTGTCTCCCGACTCGATCGATCACGTTCTGCATGGCACCACCGTTGCCACCAATGCGCTGCTCACCCACGAAGGCGCTCAGGTGGGCATGATTACAACCCAGGGCTATCGAGATATTGTTCACATTGGTCGCCATCAGCGGCCGCAGCACTACTCGATCATGCAGGATATTCCTTGGCAAACGCAGCCGCTGGTGCAGCGCCGCCATCGCCTCACCGTGACCGAACGGCTGGGAGCCAAAGGCGAAGTCTTGACTGAGCTAAACGAAACTGAAGTGCTAGAGGCGATCGCCACCCTAAAGCAGCAGGGCATTGAATCGATCGCCGTTTGCTTCCTCAATTCCTACATCAACGATGCCCATGAAGCGCGAGTCGCTGAGCTGATTCGGCAGCATTACCCAGAAGCATTTGTCACTACCAGCGCTAGCATCTTTCCGCAGTTCCGCGAATTCGAGCGGTTCACGACGGCCTGTATCAATGCTTTTGTTGGCCCTAAAGTCAAAGCTTACATCGATCGCCTGTGGCAGCAGCTTCAGCCGTTGGGCATCCAGAGCGAGCTACATATCATGCGATCGAATGGCGGAGTAGCGACAGCGGCGGTTGCGGCGCGGGAGCCAGTCACACTCCTGCTGTCAGGGCTAGCGGCTGGGGTGCTGGGCGGTGCGGCTACGGGGCAACAGTCCGATCGCCAAAGTCTGATCACGTTTGACATGGGCGGCACCAGTACGGATATCGGTATTGTCACCGCGAGTGGCTTTGTCGAAGCGACCGCGCGCGATACCTGGATTGCAGGATACCCGGTGATGGTGCCGATGATCGATGTGCATACGATCGGAGCCGGAGGGGGCAGCATTGCCTATGTCGATGCCGGGGGTGCCTTTCGGGTGGGGCCTAAGAGTGCCGGAGCCAATCCTGGCCCTGCTTGTTATGGCAAAGGGGGCATTCAGGCGGCAGTCTCGGATGCCAACGTTGTGCTGAATCGGCTTGATCCCGATCACTTCTTGGGAGGCGAAATGGATATCTATCCCGATCGCGCCTTTATCGCCATGCAAGCTCTTGCCGATCGCCTCAACCTGGAACTATACGAGGCGGCAGCGGGTGTGATTACGATCGTCAATAACAATATGGCAAACGCCATCCGATCGCGCACCGTGCAAAAGGGACATGACCCGCGCCAGTTTGCCTTGGTAGCGCTAGGCGGTGCTGGCCCCCTGCATGCGGTTGAAGTGGCACGTTCATTGGGCATTCCCGAAGTCATCGTTCCCCGCTATCCCGGCATTACCTCCGCAATGGGGCTGCTGACCACGGACTTGAAACATGACCTGATCCAAAACGAATTTTTGCTCAGCACTCAGCCCGACCTGAGTAAGCTCAATCACGATCTGCGATCGCTGGAATCGCAGGTACAAAGCCAGCTAACCGCCGATGGCTTTAGCCCTGAGCAAGTCACCCTAGAGCGCTGGGCAGACTGCCGCTATTTAGGACAGGGCTACGAGCTGCGGGTGCAGATTCCTGAAGGGGAACTAGACGAGGCTAAGCTCAGCCACCTCTGGCAGCAGTTTCACGATCGCCACACCGTTGAATATGGCCATGCCTTCCCTCAGAACCCCGTAGAGTTGGTAACGCTGCGAATCACAGGCAAAGGCGCAATGCCCAAACTGATGCAGCTGCCGCCTCCGCCTGTCGGCACGCTAGAGCAAGCCTGGATCAAAACCACTGAAACCTACTTCCGCGTCAACGGACAGCTTGAACAATACGCGACCCAGTTCTTCGAGCGCGAGCGCCTGCCCATCGGAGCCGCGATCGAAGCCCCTGCCGTTCTCTTCCAAAAAGATTCCACAACGCTGCTGCCACCCCACACAAGGGCGATCGTTCAGCCCAACGGCAATATCCTTGTCCAGCTTATGCCCTTACCGATTGAAGCCAAACGTCAGGCGATCGAAGCCATTTTCTAATTTCTCCCCATCATCCCTTCTCTCCCACCCTTCCTTTCCCCCCACCCTCCCTTCTATGACTACTTTTCTGACCCCAAAACGGACTCTTCCGGCGATCGATCCGGTCACGGCTCAAGTGCTGGCAGGTGCGCTCAACAGCATTGCGCTAGAAATGGGTCACAAATTAGCCCGCATGTCTTACTCCAGCATCATCCGGGAGTCAGAAGATTTTGGCGCGGCTATCTTAGATGCCGACTGTCAGCAGTTGGCTGAATGTGCCTACAGTACGCCCCTGCAATTAGGGCCTATTCCTGGCTATATGCGCGGCGTACTCAAAGCTATGGCAGAGGATGGCGAAGAGTTTTATCCGGGTGATGTGATTCTCCATAATCATCCTTACTATGGGGCCTCTCATGGGCCAGATATTGGTATTGGCATTCCGATCTTTCAGCAGGATCAGCTCATCGGGTTCTCGTTCACGACGGCACACCATTTGGATATCGGCTCTTGTTCACCGGGGAGTTGTGGCATTGTGGATGCGGTCGATGCCTATGCTGAGGGCTTGCAGTTTAAGGCCGTTAAGCTCTACGAAAAGGGCGAGAAAAATCGACAAGTCTGGCGTATGCTGCGGCAAAATATTCGCAGCGCGGATGTGGTGGTGGGCGATATTGAAGCCCAAGTCGCCGCCTGCCGTGTGGGGGAGCGGCGATTTCTAGAGCTGGTCGAGCAATATGGACTAGATACGGTGCTAGCAGCTAGCGAAGAGTTAATGAACTATTCTGAGCGGATGATGCGGCAGGCGATCGCCCAGTTACCCGACGGCACCTACGCCGCAGAAGGCTTTCTGGACGGTTTCCTCGATGATCCTGATCCCACCAAAAAGGATTTGAAAATCGCCGTAACGGTGACGATTGACGGCAGCAATATGACGATCGATCTGACGGGCACTGCCCCCCAAATTGACGATCGCCCCATCAATATGCCGTTTGTGGGCACGGTAGATATCGCTATTTTTGTGACGCTGCGATCGGTACTGCTCGATACGGCTCTGATGGAGTATGTGCCACAGAACTCTGGATTAATTCGCCCGATTGCGATCGTGGCACCCAAAGGCTGTTTGGCAAACCCCATCTATCCGGCTCCGGTGATTGCCCGCTGCTGCCCTGGCAACGTGGTGGCCGATACCCTGATGAAGGCGCTGGCTCAAGTCGCACCGCACAACATTAGCGGCGGCATTGGCAACATCAAAGTTGTATCCTATAGCGGCGTGGTTGATGAAGACTACTGGGTCTACATGGACATTACCGAAGGCAGCTATGGGGGTCGCTACGGCAAAGACGGCATGGATGGTGTGGATACCCTCTATGCCAATACGCGTAACAATCCGATCGAGGATATTGAAGCCCACCTGCCGCTTCGGGTAACTCGCTATGAGCTGTTGGAAGACAAAAGTGGAGCAGGGCAGTGGCGGGGCGGCTTGGGTTCTGTGCGAGATATTCAGTTCCTCAGCAGCGGTCAAATGTCGCTGGAAGGAGAAGGCAACAAGTATGCACCTTGGGGCATTTTTGGCGGCAAAGATGGCACGCCAGGAGGCGTTGTGGTGTTTTCTGAGTCACAAGCCGCGATCGATTTACCGTCCAAATTTCCCTGCCGCAAAACGCGATCGGGCGATACCCTTCGCACCATTAGCCCCTGTGGGGGCGGTTATGGCGATCCGCTATTGCGCGATCCGCAGCAGGTGCTAGAGGATGTGCTAGATGATTATCTCAGCCTAGAGAAAGCGCATCAGGATTATGCTGTAGTGATTGATCCAGCGACCTGGGCGATCGACTTTGCCGCAACGACTGTGCTCCGTCAATCCCGATCGGGAGCGTAGAGTTTGTAAAAATCTTTATCCTGCTAAGGCAACCCAGAATGTGAACGTGTCAGGTCTTCCAAATAGCGCTTTAGCGGATCACGAATGGGCGTTAGGCTTTTATAAAGCTGCATGTTAGAGGGAATTTGATCGAGGGTTGTCTTAAGACCAACAGCAGCATCAGGATATTGCTCTAGTAGAGATAAAGGATAGACATAAATACGAATCGTAAACAGGATAGCCTGGGTGATAGGAAGTCGCCGTAGAGTCTGTCGTTCTATACGAATCCAAAGCTTCTCTCCAGCCGTCTCGATCGTCACTCCGGCTGGGTCAATGCGCTCAGTATGATTGCTGCCTAAATACAGTTCTGGGGTGTCTGTGATACTCCAATTTGTCCGATAGCCAGGGCTTTCAGGTCGCAAGCGATCGAAATAAACGTTGACTGGATTCTGAAGTTGGGGAGCGTAACCCGGAACTGGCTCATGAATAGGAGCGATCGCCCGTCCCAACTTGTCATGCAGTCGCCAATAAGATGGAAAACTCAAGGAGGCTGCGCCCAGAATGTAGCCCTCTTCACCCGGCAGCATCAGACAGAGATCTTCCTGCACTAATCGCCCTGCCAAATCGAGCGGTGCTGCTGCAAAATCCGTAGGGTGCCAAGTTTCTTGAGTCAGCCGATTGACAATGGCTCCTGCTGTAAGCTGAAAATAAGCGGGGAAGCGCTGAGTTAAATGGTCTAACAGTAAATCGAGTACTTCCTGCTGGGCTGCCTCACTTCCTGAAATACTGGCAAATACGTCAGCATAGCGCTCTGCCCGCAGCTCTGCCTTACGCTGCAAATAAGGAACAAATTCTTGATCAATTTGAATCCAATCTTCGAGTTGCAGTGCTTTTAAGCCCAAGCTCAAGCGCCATTGCCCTGTGCTAAAGGGAAAATAGATGGGCTTATTGTCTTGACAACGGATGTCAGAATCAATCACTGCGATTTCCCCATGCTATGACCATAATTATCAGGCTTAAAATATTTTGTGGATGGGCGGAGCACATCCACAAAATATCCCCGTCCTTGCTGCTGCAAGTAGCCCCTATTATCTGGTCATCACACCCTGTAACACAAGCTGTAAACGGAGAAGTTTTTCACCATCAAAGTTGCTCTGGTATTGCTTAATCCGGCTATGAGATTTATTTTGAGAGGCGCGCTCCGCGCGCCACAAAATCCAGCCTTTAGAAAAAATAGGATGACTTTGCGATCGACTGAGAAGCTAAAGCTTTTTACGCTTAAGAAGTTCTAAAAAGGCATAAATCGCTGGAGACAGCAGAGCATCGGCTAAAACGGCAACCCCGATCACGCGCGCGAGTGGAACAGGCAACGAATAGACCTGTACTGTAGATGGAATCGGCTCTGCGGCCAGCCGAGGCAAAATCGTAGCGCCCAATCCTTGAGCCACTAACCCGACGATCGTGGCATCTGTTCCCACCTCATAAGCCACCTTCAACGAGTGCCCAAAGCTACGGGCGTGATCATAGACCTGCTGCATCATCACATAATCTACAGGCGGCATGATTAACGGCTGAGCCACGAGTTCTTCCCAAGTCAGCCGAGCGCCTTGAAGTTTGAAATGGGGAGGCAACAAGGCCACGTATTCATCTTGCAAGACTTCCCAGGCTTCTATCCCTGTCGTTGTGGGCATAAAGGTAAAGCCGATATCGGCACGCCCCTCTCGTAGGGCTTGCTCCACTTGAGGATAGTCATCCTGCTCAGAGAGGCTGACGGCGATCGCCGGAAATCGTTGGTGAAATTCTGTAATCACTGCGGGCAAGAGATAGGTTGCAATGCTGCGAAAAGAGGCGATTCTTAGCTGCCCCCCCTGTAGACCCCGCGCCAGCTCTGCCGCCTTCGTAATTTCATCGGCTTGATGCACAATTTCTCTGGCATGTTGAACGATTTGCTGGCCTACAGGGGTAAGGCGAGCGCCTTGCCGCCCCCGCAAAAACAAAACGATTCCCAGATGGTCTTCTAGGGCGGCGATCGCGTGACTCACAGCAGATTGAGACATCTCTAGTTGCAAAGCAGCTTCAGTAAAGTTTTCATAGTCTGCCACCCTCACTAAAATGCGCAGTTGCGAGAGCTTCAATTGATTTTGAGGATTGGCTTTCACTTTTTTCGGAGGCTCTCTACGCTTTTACCATCGAATCTTCTCATGGGAATGATGCAAGCTAGTTTTTGTAGCTTAGGCTACGGTTTCATACACTAAGAACATAAACAAAAACCTACAGAGAGCAGGAAATATGAAATCTCAACTGAACTGGAACGACGCTCAAAATTCTGAAACCGCTACATCTCAAATCTTTCAGAAAACCCAGCATAGCCTAGTTACTAAGCTCAATAACGTCTGGAAAAAAACGATCGCCTTTCTAAACACCTCATCTGAACCTCGCGTTTGGCCCAGCCAAGAGGCAGGTCAAGTGACCTGGAATGCTTATGATCCTTCCACAAGAATATCGATCGAGCAAGTCTCTGTACAAGAATTACGCGTATGGCTAGAAGAGCTGCACTATCAGAACATCTAATTCCACTTATTGAGTCATCACCTCGCCCAGCCCTTGCCACCCGCAGAGAGCTGGGCTTTTTGTCTTGAGTGATATCCTAATTGCTGGATCATTTCAATCCAGTAGAATGATTGCTCAAGTTCTTGCAGCGGATAATTTACGATCGCAACTGCATTACATCATATTTTCCGTAAAGGAGATAGATTTAGTCTCTCAGTGGTACGTCGATCTTTTTATTTTTACGATTACCGATCGCTTTCCACAGTTTCATCCAGATCTCTCGCCTAAATCACAGTCTCGCTCAGATTACAGACTCTGTATTTACTCCAGCTGGCTACAGCTCAAAATAGTAGATGAGATTCCCCTCTGAGGTTACGTTAAAGTTAGCGTTAAACTCTTTGGCACGTTCATCTAAATAGACTTTGGCTTCAGCTCCATCCAGCCCCGATTCCATAGAAAACTGAAGGGGTGTGATGTTCCCATCGCTGGCCTTGAGTACCTTAAAAAAGGAATTGCGGAGGCGATCGTTTCGCTCTTGATGATATTTGCGGTGGCCATTCCAAAACATCCAGCCGCCCAATGCCGCAGGCGGTAGGCCAAAGAATGCGAAGGCTGCAAGTGCGCCCGTCCGATCTTCAGCAGTCGTGTTAGCTTCCGCTAAGCTTGCGATCATGGCTAAAGTGACCGCCAGCCCAAATCCAAGCAAAGTGCCTGCTGTAATTTTAGAAATTAGCTTCATAGTTTTATTGTTATGTCTGACAACGCTGTCTGCCAGCGCTTAGCTATAAGAATGCTGCCATCCTAGCCTTAGCCAGTAGATTGCGCCAACTGACCCTAACTTTAATTTGCCCAAAGTCTCCTGAAGAAAATCACTCTAATCCACCTAAGAGGCTGCTGCCGCCCAGAAATCAGCAACGCTCAGGTTTCGAGGCTGGGCAGAGCTAAGCCGATCTGCTAGTCTTGCTTCATCAGCTGAACATCAAGGCCAGGAACAGTCTGAAGTAACTCATTAGATTGACTCCTGAGCCGCCAAACTACTCCCCTGCAACTCTTCCTCTGCGCCGCCGCCGATAGAGCAGAGTTGCGGCACACCCAATCAACAGTAAATAGGGGCTGTAGACCATGAGCCAGATGCCAAGCTGCATCAAGTCAACCGTTAGCTTGCCGATCGACTGCGTTGCCTCGTTCCAACTGTTGGCTAGCTGCGTTTGCACTGTAGGCTGAGCCAGAACAGGAGCGATCGCAGACTCAAACACTAAATCGATCGTGGAGTAGCTGACCTGATTTTGTAATCTGCTGAGCTGGGCGTTGATCTGCTCAATGCTCTGGCGAATATTGTTAAGTTCTTGCGTGACTTTGAGCACATCGCCAATATTGCCCGATCGATCCATAATTTGCAGCACTGTTTCTTCGGCTTTGCGCAGATTTCGCAGCCGTGCCTGATAATCTACGAGCTGATCAGACACATCTTCAGCTTGCAGTACTTGCTGCTGCACCGTACCCAGTTTAGAAAGGGCAGCGATCGTTACATCGAGCTGAGCTTGCGGCACCCGAATTTTGACCGAAGCGGTGTGATTTGAACCAGCAGTGGGCGTTTGGTTTTGCAGGTTCATGACCTCGCCCTGCTGCTGCCGAGTGATCGCAGTGGCCTGCTCGATCGCCTGCTCTACGGAGTCAACCCTAAGGTTCAAATTTGCTGTCCGCACAAGCTGTGGCCGTGGGGCTGGCGCAGATACATTTGCGGCCATTTGCCCACCGTCTCTCGCTACAGATTCATCAGAGGCTTGCTCCATCACGGCTGCCCCTGATTGCGGCGCAGCTTGATTTGTCGATTGCGGTGCTGAGCCACAGCTTGCCAAAATTGAAGCGCCCAAGAGCGCCATCGCCAACAGCGGTGCCTGAGCTTTCGATCGATGTGCGCGAACCATAGCTGCCCTTCCCTTTAAAGCGGTATGTTGGCAGTATGCCCTTACAGTACGCCTTGATTGAATGGGTTGCAATTTCTGTAACTAGCGATGGGGTCAATGATTAAATCAGCAACGCCCAGGAGAATGCCGCTAGGAAAGGCTGGATAACATCGATAAATCTATGGGGGTGTCCAGAGCCAACTGGATTTCCTGTTCTACAATCAGCCCTGATAAAAACGATCGATCTTCGCTAATGTGAGGAATCTTAAGCTGTGAATCAAACATGCCTCGGTTGATTTGGCGTTGACGCACGATCGCAAAACTGCCGGGAGCCAAAACTCGCAGGCGGGGAGGGGGAACTTGCCCCTGGCGGACGGTGCCATAGGGAGAATTGACCTCCTGCATCCAATATTCAAACCGAGCTAAAAAGGCTAAAGGATGACTGAGAGTGCGATCGCCCGCAAGCTCAATATTCACTAAATAAGGTGAGGGGAATTCCTGCTCAGATAACGTGATGCAAAAATCTTCCAGTTGCAGATCAAACTCTTGCTGGAGTGCTTTCATCACCTGGGTAACATGAAATTCTGTGGTCTTTTCAGTGGTAGAAGACAACAATCCCCCTCGACGATGACGAAAAACAATCATAGGAGTTTGGTTGTAAAATCCTGTTACTTCTACAACATCGCCAATGTCATACCGATAAAAGCCGCTATAGCTTGTAACCAAAATACGGTAACGTTCTCCAACCTGAACTTCTTGTGGCAACAGTGTTTTGGGCTGTTCTGTATCCCACTGATCAGCAGGGATAAATTCAAAAAAGCTGCTCTCTAAGGCCAGAATGCTGCCATCGGTGTTGACATCGGGGAAAATTCCAAAGGTGCCTTCGGCTGTCCCATAGACGCCTCCAAAGATCGGGATATCTCCAAAGTAATCTGAAAACCGTTCAAAGTAGAAATCAGAAGTTCCGCCTCGGGCGGTGCAAATGTAAGACAAATTTGGCCAAGCCAACTGCGGCGTTAGCCTGCCTGCGGTTTGCAAAATGGCTTGGAGTTGGGCTGCCCGTTGCGGATGGGCAGACAGCTCTCGGTTGAGAATATGGCGTAGTTCAGGGGAAATTTCTACCCAAGCTGGAATAGTTCCTGTTTTGAGGCTATTGATGAGTTCTTCTGCATAGTCTTCTAGATAGGAGCATGTCCGCAAAATCAGCATCGGAAAGTTTGCAGTCATGCCTCGCAAATTGGCATTGGACAAGGCAAATAATAAACAAATATAGTGACGAGCCAAAGTATCTAAAATCAGCAGCGATTCGTAAGGCAAAGAAAAGATATGTTCAAACCAAAACTTTCCTTTCCGCAAACTGCCGACGCTAACGGGGCCATACTCTATACCACCGCTCGTCATTCCCTGCAATTGAATCGAGTTTGTAACCATCGACTTACCAAACTTCAATCCTTGCCTTTGCAGTGCCTCTAGCAGAAAACCGAGACTCGTGATATCGGCTCGACGGAGTGATGCTTGAAAGGGTTGAGTCACAGGTACCAGCTTTTTGTTTCCTGTTGAACCGCTCGTGAGATTAATATAGTTAACCGGAGCAGGATTAAGTACCGCTTTCTCACCTGCTGCAATCCGTTCTACATAGGGCACATAAGCCTCATAAGACAGAATGGGCACTCGATCGCGAAACTGTTCTACCGTTCTAATCGCTTCTAAGTTCAGCTCTTTTCCCAAAGCTGTTTTTTGATGAGCCTTAAGCAATCTCATCAAAAATCTCTCTTGTGCTTCAGCAACACACTGTGTTTTGTCAATGAATTGCGCTTTAATGTGATTTGTAAATGCAGGTAAAAGTGCCAGAGAAAGACTCATTTTAGATTCATCCAATGGGCAAAACTGCCCCAAATTTGATTCTTGCATTGCAGGCAGGAGGAGCTTGCACTTGGATACGGCTACGGTATTTAGGGTGCTTTATGGGCGATCGCTCAGTCCTGTTCTCATCTTCTATCGCGCTAGGCGCTTAGATCCAAATGAGTTATTTTTTGAAAGCCTAGCTACGCGCGGCTTTCAAAAAATAACTTGTCTTAACTCATTAGCAGTACAAAGGATGGCTCAGCCTAGTCTTGAATCACGACCGTTTGACCGTCTTCGCGGGTGAGCGTGTATCCATCAAAGTTGTCATCGTCGTACTGTCCGCTGACTGTGATCTGCTCTCCTGCCTTGAGGTTGGCACGGCGCAGCAACCGAGACTCGGCATCGACTAAAATCTGACCGTCGGCTGTGTTCAAAATAAACTCATCGCCAATAATATTAACCACTTCGCCAGAAACTTCTATTAAGGCTGCCCGTTGGACAGGAAGATTTTGAGCTTGGGCAGACGCGAAGGTGGGTAGGGTGGATGCTGCAACGGCTGCGATCGCAAAACTAAATAGGGTGTTGAATTTCATCGTTGAAACCTCTGGAGTAAATGATTGCTACTGAACAATGCTTGAACTGTCTCTCATTCATAGAGTAGAGAGCAAAGGTTACAGGAAGTTTTCAAACAGACTTTTCCTTGCCTAGATCTCTCCAAAGATATAGCTGTGCAGTTAGGATGGCGGCATTTATGGTGGCGCGCTCCGCGCGCCACCATAAATGCCCCAGTAAAGTGGCTACGGCTTATTTGGAGTGAATCAATTTACAAAAGAATTTGAAAGCATGAGCCTTGCTCAAGCTGGCTCTTGACGGAAATTTCACCCCCATGAGCCTCAATAATGTGTTGCGTAATGGCCAACCCTAAGCCAAAACCACCCGTATAGCGCGATCGCACCTTATCCGCTCGGTAAAATCGCTCGAAAATATGCGGCAGATCCTCGGCTGAAATCCCGACGCCTGTATCTTCGACGCAAATCATCACGCGCTGCGCTTGTCGAGCGGCTGTCAATGTGACGCTGCCTCCCTCAGGGGTGTAGCGAATAGCATTGCTGAGAAGATTGACGACGGACTGGCGAAGCAAATTAGGCTCTGCATTCACCATCAGAGGCGAGTCTGGTAACTCGCAGCTAAAATTCAATCCCTTGTCTGTTGCTTGCTGCCTATAGTCCTCAGCGATCGATCGCAGTAAGCCCGTCAAATTGACTGAGCTGAATGAATCTGAGTTCAGTGGCCCTTCATGGCGCGCCAAAAACAATAGATGACCAATCAATATGCCCATCGATTCTGCGCGGCCAATGATCTTTTCGAGCCGGAGCTGCTGCTCTAGCGGATCGGTGAGGTCAATTAATCCTGCTTGGGCATTGTTGACAATAGCGGCTAGCGGTGCCCGCAGTTCATGAGAAGCATCGGAGGTGAAGCGTTGCAGTTGGTCATAAGATTGCCGAATTGGCTGCATGGCTAACCCACCCAAAACCCAACCTGTAAAACCAATAGCGGCCAACGCAGAGGGCACCCCAAAGACTAAAAACCACCGAAGTTGCGCTAGCGCATCATCGATGGGCGTGAGGGGAACGGCGACTTGGAGGTAGCCAATCAACTGCCGATCTTGATAGACCGGAAGGGTAAGCTGTCTCAATCGGATAGGGTGTGCCTCAGCGTTAGGCGCGTTTGCAGCAGATTGATCGTTAGGCGAACGATCCGTTAAGGCATCTCTTGCAAACGAACGAGGACTCACAACCTCGGTAGTCGTTTGAAATCCCGGATCATTTTTGAGTTGGCTAGGGGGAATATCGCCAAAAAACTGAACCAGCTCTCCTTCAGGGCTGTACCACCGCGCAAACACCAATGCGGTATCCAGCGACAAAACATCGCTGCCTAAGATCGGAACATCTTCTAGATCAACCCGTTTACGATTTTGGGCGTTGCCATCCTCAACCCCCGCCGCCATAAACTGACAAACATCATATAGCCGTTGGTCAAACGATCGCATCTGCTCTTTGGCTTCTAGAAAATAAAGCGCTCCCGCAAAAACGACCAAAATACTCCCCATTGAAAGTGTGAACCAACGAGCTAGAGCTTAGCGACTACGATTAAACATCGGGGGTGAGTTCTGCCGACGGGCAAGGCAGCGAACGTCAATGGGCATTCATTGTACCCTAGACGATAAAATTATTGGCGCTCAAGCGGCTGGCAGCAACATTTTGCAGGGTGGCGAGTGGCCGAAAAGAATTGACGCCAGCATCTCCATCTGGATCAATCCGCACCACGGTATTCGAGCCAACCTGACTGAACTGAAGATAATCCGTCAACGGCTGCAAGCTGACGTACTGAGGGGCAGCAAAAATCTGGCTGATGTCAATCACGTCTACAGCGGCATTGAAGTCATTGATTTGGTCACCCGCCTCGGCAACGCTCTCATAGACAAAGCGATCGCGCCCCGCACCGCCGAGTAAGACATCTTTGCCAAGTCCACCGATGAGCGTATCTCGGCCACTGCCGCCCATAAGCGTATCCCGGCCACCGCGACCCGTCAAAATATCGTTGCCAGTGCCGCCCTTTAAAGTATCTGCCCTGGAATTGCCCGTCAAAACATCATCGCCCCGCCCCGCTGCTCTTGAGCCGAGTCGGTCAAACACCACCAAGCCATCGGCTCTTGTTACTCGAAGGGCGTCAAAATCAAAATCATTCAGATCATCGGGTTCATCAAGCCTGCCAATCACCGTCACGCGCTGCCCCAGAGAGAGGCGCAGGGCTATATCATCGTCTAAGTCCACTTCAACCCAAATTTGACCCGTTGCATCACGCAGCACAAAGTCCTCACCCTCACGATCGATCCGGGATACTGTGCCTTCGAGAGTTTGAACAGACCCGCTTTGTAGATTATTGATTGCTACAATCATTCCATTCCTCCAATTGAGATTGATTGATGTCTCAACTTCTAGATTGGAGGACGAAAGTTACACGAAGTTTACAGCCCCTTACACCGAGGAAGAAGTGGATTCTGGAGGAGCAAGGCAATAGCCCATGCCATAAACGGTTCGTAGCCAATCTTCTGCTCCCACAGTCTGCAAGCGTTGCCTGACCCGATGTACCAGCGTAGCGACCGCTTTGCTCTCAGGCATCGTGTCCCATTCCCATAACGCTTGTTCAATCTGATCGCGGTTGAGAACCTGCTTCGGATGCCGCATTAAATAGTCCATTAGGTGAAACTCTCGTCCTGATAATGGGGTTTTGCTGCCCTGCCGTTCCAGCGTGAGCGTCGTGAGATGCAGATGCAGATCGTCTAGCATCAGGATGTCTCCTTGCCAGAGGGGCGATCGCCGTCCCAATGCCCGCACCCTTGCCAACAGCTCCAGCGCATTCACAGGTTTAACGAGATAATCATCTGCACCTACATCTAAACCCGTTACCTTGTCAGCAATGGCGTCTTTAGCGGTTAGCATCAATACAGGAGCCGCTTTACCCGCCTGCCGATACTGCTGACATAGGCTGATGCCATTCACATGAGGCAGCAACCAGTCTAAAATCAGCAAATCATACTCCTTCGTGTGGATTAAATGTTGAGCAATGGCACCATCCTCAACCCCATCAACGACGTGACCTGATTTAGCTAAGACAGTCCGGAGGGGTTCTAGCTGCTCTAGATCATCTTCAACCAGTAAAATTCTCATATCAGCCTTTTGTCTTGCTGCTCAACTGTTTATATTCTGGCGATTTCTACCTGCTTTCAGCTTCCTATGTCTCAATCTCGCTGGCGACAAGCTTTAGATAGATTAAAGTTGGGGTTCTGGCTACCGCTGCTGCTCGTCGGCCTTCTGTTTTTCTGGGGGACGAGTTGGGTGACAGCCTCTGTCACATCTTGGGCCTACGAAACGACAGCTCAACTGCAAACAGATGAACAGCCTGAAGTACAGCTTTCCTTTTCCGTGAGAATTGCGGCGATCGATGCAGAGATTAATCGCCGCACAGAGATCACGGAAGTGACGGTGAGAACCACCGATTCCATTTTGCAAGAACTAGAGCTAGATCTGCAAGTTACCGAATTCGCTCAGGTCGAGGATGCCTTGATGCAAGAGTTGGGATTAACCCGTGATGCAGTCAAACGATTAACCCGGTATCGAGTAGACTAACTCATATTTTGCACCAGAGTGTGGCGCGCGCTGCGCGCCACACTCTGGTGCTGGTTTCAGCGGCGCGCAGCGCTGCTGAAACCAGCACATTGAGAAAGAGACGTGAGCTAATAAACTCCTTAAACTCTGTAGAGTGATTAATCAGAAGCATTAGCCCCGCAGCCCAGGTAAGCCCATCGCCACTAAAAAGATCAGCAGTTGCGTCGCAACGATGCTAGGCCCTGAGGGTAAATTAAACCCAGCCGAAACCAACATTCCGCCGACTGCACTCAACGCTCCCAATCCTGCGGATAGCAGAACATAGTTGGTAAATGTGCGACTGAGCAGCCGAGCCGCACAGGCCGGAATCACCACGAACGCACTCACCAGCAGCACCCCGATCGCCTTAATCGAAATGCCCACCACCAACGACAGCAACACAATAAAGGTTGTGCGATGAGCAGACACGGACACCCCACGGGCGATCGCCAAAGGCTCATGCAATGTCAGCAGCATTTGCGTGCGTAAGGTCAAGCCAATAAAGACGATACAAACGATCAGCAACAGAGCGCTGAAGACTAAATCTAGCGTTTGAACTGCCAGGATATCGCCAAAGAGAAGATTATTCAGTCCGCCTTTGTACTGTCCGACAAAGCTAAGAATAATGATTGCGATCGCCAACGATGAAGAATAGATGATATTGAGGAGAGCATCCGTCCACAACCGGGTTCGCTCCAGGAGATAAGTCATACCCAGTGCAAACAAGACGGCGAAGGGCAGCAGCACCACAGACGGATTAATTCCCAGGAGTAAGCCAATGCTAATTCCCAGCAAGGCCGAATGTCCTAGCGCGTCGCTGAAGAAGGATAACTGGCGCAAAATCGTAAAACTGCCCAACAGCCCTCCCATCAATCCTGTGAGAATGCCGCCGATCACGGCACGCTGCATGAAGGGAAGCTGGAATAATTCAATAATGCGGGTGAGTTCGGCTTGAAGATCCATGAGGAATGAAATAGAGAGGAGAAGAGGAAATAAATAGAGAACCGCTTTAAATCTACTTTCTCCTCAATGCTGATGTCGATAGCGGACAAATTCAGAGCCGTAAGCGGCAGATAAATTGTCGGGTGAGAGGGTAATTTCTGGAATGCCCTGGCAGAGCAGCGTGTGATTTAAACAAAGAACGCGATCGCAATGCCGCCGTACCATATCGAGATCGTGGGAAATCTGCAAAATAGTCCACCCTTGATCTTGCTTCAGTTGATAGAGTCGCTCATAAAACTCCGACTCTCCCCGCATATCCAAACCCGCGGGCGCTTCATCCAAGATCAACAACCGACGCGGGTAAACCAAGCAATAAGCTAACAATATTCGCTTGGTTTCGCCGCCTGAAAGCCCACTAAGCATCTGATGTTTGAGATGAGAGGCATCCACGCGATCGAGCGCTTCTTGAATGGCATGGCTGCGTTTTTTATGATTTTTCCAGGGAAGCTGCAACCCTAGCTGATCCCAACCCAACCCGACCAGCTCGGCTGCCGTCATCGGAATGCGGCGATCGAACAGGAAGTTTTGCGGCAAATAAGCCACCTGCTGCCGGATGCGTGCCGCCAGAGAACCCTTACGACTCAGGGGTAGCCCTAGGATGGAAACGTGACCCGATTGGCGCGGCAAGATGCCCAAGATTGCCTGAACCAAGGTGCTTTTGCCTGCTCCATTGGGTCCGACGATCGCTGTATCTGTCCCGCTCTCCAGAGAAAACGAGACATTCTCGATCGCCTTGTAATCTTCTCGATAGACCGTTAGCTGCTCAACGGATAATACGATTTCTTTCAAGCTGCCTCCTAAAATCTGATGCCAACGGGCTGGGGCACAACGGCAACAGAGGGGCGGAGAGGCAATAAGGATTGGGGGGGCTGTCCGGAGAATGCAGTCACCAAGGTTTTGACGTTTTGCCGCATTGTGCTGAGGTAATAATCGGGCTGCAAGGCTGCTGCGTCTCCAGTTTCCATTGGGTCAAAGGTGCTAACTCGCACATTCAAATCCTGAGCCAGCGCTGCAAAACCATCTTGCCCGCCTTGAGGCTCAGTCAGCAAGGTTTTGAGCTGGGTTGCTTTTACGGTGTCCATAACCCGTTTAACGTCATCGGGAGAGGGATTGTCTTCGGGGACATCGACCAAAAAATTGGCCTTGAGGCTATAGCTTTCAGCAAAGTAAGGCGCAAAGTCGTGAAAAGCGACGAAGGTTTTACCCCGATAGGGTTGCAGGATGGCCGTCGTTTCGGCATCCAGCTCCTGAAGCTTCTGAATATAGGCGGCGGCATTGGCTGTGTAAATCTCTTTCCCGTCAGGATCAGCCGCGACTAACCCATCTCGAATATTTTCTACCTGCTGTATGGCTCGCTTGGGATCGAGCCAGATGTGGGGGTTAAATTCTCCATGCTCAGCCTCTTCTCCGCCTGCGTGATCGTGATCAGAAACAGCCCCCTCGATCGACTCAGTGGAAATCGGCTGTATTCCCTGACTCGAATCCACCACCTTGAGGTTGGCATTGCCTGCATTCTGAATCAGACCCGTCAGAAAAGATTCCATCTCTAATCCGTTTTGCACCAGCACATCCGCTTTAGCCAGCTTCTGCGCGTCCTCTGGGGTTGCCTGATACTCATGAGGACTGACATTCGTTGGCAAGAGTTGAGTCACTTCAGCCCGATCGCCCGCTACTGCTTTTGTAAACCGACTGACGGGGAGGAACGTTGTCACAACTTGTAGTTCGCTGGACGCTGAAGAGGGTTGCGTCTGGCCAGTTTCAGAGTTTGTGATCGGCAGATTTGGGGCGCAGCTACTTAAGCTGGCGGCGATCGCAGAAACCGCCACAGACACCCGACGGATGACAGTATAGGCTGGCTTTGATCTCAATCTTGCTTTTGATCTCAATCTTGCTTTAGTCATGTCAACTACCCTGCCTGTTTCAAAAAATGACAATGATTATCATTGTGCTTATTCTACAGCACTCGATATAAAAATGATTCTCTGTCTCAAAAAAGCGTCCGGCGATCGCGCCCGTCACCTCCTTAACAGGCTCCATAACTTTCCATAACTTTCAGTTATCGCGCCATCTGGGCACCCCGCCTACAGTAGAGACATCGGAAGAAGGGACGGAGAAACAAACGCAACCTTAAACCGCTTCAGGTTTTCGCAGCTCAGTTTCTCAGTCATGGCAAAAGCTTAAAGCGATTTCAAATGACTCGCTACGGCACATTTCTCTAGATCAATCTGCATCCGCAAAGCGATCGAGTGATTTGGTTAGCCCCATGTTTCGCATGGCTTGACTTCAACCTTATCTCAACAAACAAGGAACAAGAACAATGGCAATCTTCACCGGAAACGACAGAGAGAACACAATTAATGGCGGCGCTGAAAACGATTCAATTTTTGGTCTAGGCGATGACGATATTTTGAATGGTGGTGCAGGAAATGATTCAATTGACGGCGGCGAGGGTGATGACGAAATAGTAGGCGGTTTAGGTGATGATCTCCTAGAAGGTAAGGCAGGCAACGACTCCCTAGAAGGCGGCCTAGGAAATGATAATCTCTTCGGCGGTCTAGGAAATGATAGTCTCTCAGGTGGCGAGGGAAATGACATTCTCAAAGCTTATGGCGGTACTCTAGGACAAAACTCTCCCAGTGAATTTAATAGGCTGACAGGCGGCAGTGGTAGCGACTTATTTGACCTGAGAGATGCTAGTGGCAACCTTGCTTATTTAAATGACGATGATTTAGGAGGAGCAGCACCCAAAGGATTTGCTGTAATTACCGATTTTCAACCCGACCTTAATGCAGGAAACGGCGACAAAATTCAGCTGGTTGGTAACGCGGCTGAGTATCGGTTAATTCCAGTTTCTTGGGGACAGAAGTTCGGTCAAGAAGATACAGCAAATATTGTTGATGCGGCTTTGGTCTATATCGGATCAGAACAAGACAAGCAGGATGTGATTGCGGTACTGCAAGATGTTTCCGCACAAACCCTCACCAATTCTGACGGTTTCCTCAAGAACTCTAACCTATTTGTCTCCAATCCTAACTACGTTCACCCACAGCCTTCTGTTACTCCAAATCCTGGAAATCCTGGTACTGGAAATCCTGGCACTGGAAATCCTGGTACTGGAAATCCTGGCACTGGAAATCCTGGCACTGGAACGGGCATTAACAGAATTACAGGAACACCCGCTGCGGATAATCTTCAAGGTACGGCAGGCACAGACCTGATTCTAGGCTTAGGCGCAAAAGATAGCTTAGCTGGAGGTGCAGGCAATGATACCTTGGCCGGGGGTGCTGGGAAAGACACGATTAGCGGCGGTATTGGCACAGATCAATTTGTCTTTGTTTCCTTGCGGGACAAGGGCGATCGCATCACAGACTTCAACAAGTTAGAAGGTGACAAGCTAGTCTTTGATCTAGACGGCTTTGCAGGACTAAAGGCTGGGGCATTGAAATCTAGCCAATTTGTCAAAGGCAAGAAAGCGCTCGATCGGAAAGATCGCTTGGTCTACGATCAGAAAAAAGGCAAGCTGTTCTACGATGCTGACGGCATTGGTAGCACCAAGCAGATAGAAATTGCGACCTTTGGCAACAAGCCTGCCCTGACAGCCAGCAACATCCTGGTCGTAGAGTCTCCCTTCTAAACCTGTCCATTGTTTCCTCTAGTGCTTACATGCAGAGATTGCGATCGCAATCTCTGCTTTCTTTTTTAGGTGGGGATTTTTTCAGGTCGGGATTCAGAACCCAAGTGCCCGTGCCCCTTGATAGAAGATAAAACTAGCAATCCAGGCTAACCCCATCGACCAGGCAACTGACAGCAGGGCAAACCGAGTACTCTTCGATTCGCTTTTTAATACCGCAACGGTAGACAGACAAGGGACATACAGCAACGTAAACAGCATAAAGCTGTAAGCCTGCACCCAATCAATTTGCTGGGCGATCGCGCCTGCTAGGTCAACATCGGCTGTCTTACTGTAGATGACCGCCAGACCACCCAAGACAATCTCTTTGGCAATGAAGCCAAAAAACAGAGCGACTGTCAGCTGTGGGTTGATTCCTAGCGGCGCAAAGATGGGTTGTAGCGACTGTCCCAGCATTCCTGATAGCGTTTGGGCACTGGCAGTTGGCACATTCGTGGGCAGATTATTCAGCAGCCAAATCGCCACCACGCCAAAGATGATGAACCGCCGCGACCAAAACCAAAAGTGTTTGACCTCGCACCAGGCTCGCACCAGCATTTGCTTGAAGGTAGGAAAGCGATAGGGCGGCAACTCCAGCACTAAGGGTTCTTGGCTAGAGAATTTTCCTCTGAATAAAGCCGCCGTTAAAATAGCGGCAGCAAAGCTCAGTAAGTACAGGCTAAAGATAACTCTGGGCGCGATCTGAGCCGGAAACATCGCCGTAGACATAAACATAAACACATTCAACCTTGCCGAACACAAGGAGAACGGAATGATCAGCATGGATAACATACGTAGTCCGGGCGATCGCATGACTCGCGTACCCAAAATGGCTGGCACGTTGCAGCCAAACCCCATCAGCGCCATCACAAACGAGCGACCATCTAGCCCCAAGCGCTCCATGAAGGCATCCATCAAAAAGGCTGAGCGCGAGAGATAGCCGCTATCCTCGACGATCGCCATGCAGAGGAAGAACAGAAAAATCACGGGTAGGAACGCCGCGACTGTGCCAATGCCTTGATACAGCCCGTCAATGAGAAAGCCTTTGAGAAAGAGGGGGAGCGGAGCCAGCAATGGCTCTAAGGCAAAGCTCTTGAACGCATCCAAGGCATCGCCGAGTCCTTGCTGAATGGGCGCACCGATCGCGTAGATGGCCTGAAAGATCAGGTACATGACCCCAAAGAAAATTGGCAGACCCAAGACAGGATGCAGCAAAACCCGATCGAGCTGGCTGGTGAGGCGATCGGACAGCATTAAGGGAATCTCGACGCTGCCATCCAGAACGGCGCGAATCTGAGGGGTCAACTGCTGATCAGACAAGAGGCGCTTTTCGAGGTGTTCGACCTGAAAGGCGTGATCCTGTTGGTTCACGGCGTTTGCAATCGCTGCGATGGCATTGTGATATCCAGCTCCATACTTCGCGCTAATCGGCAGAACAGGCATCCCCAAGCGCTCAGACAAAGTTTTGGGTTCGACTCTGACCCCAAACCGGGCAGCTTCATCTACCATATTTAACAGCAGCACTGCGGGTAAGCCCAACTGCTGCACTTGAATCGGTAAGGTAATTTGCCGATCGATCTGAGTCGTATTGAGAATAATTAGTACTAGATCGAGCGGGGTACTTTCCAAAAAGCGACGGACAACGGCTTCATCTTGAGAAAAGCCGCGCAGATCATAAATTCCGGGTAGATCTACGACTTCGGCAAACTCCTCAGCCAGCTTTACCTTACCCAGCATCAGGTCGATCGTAATTCCCGGCCAGTTGCCGATATGCGCTTGAGAACCTGTAAGACGGTTGAAAAAAGTAGATTTTCCGGTATTGGGCATCCCCAAGACAGCTATGCGTTTCATGTAGATTTACTCGCTTACGGCTGCAACATGAATTTGATCTGCATCGCAGCGGCGCAGCATCACTTCTGTCATACAAATTCGCACATGTAGAGGCCCTGCCATCCAACCTTGCCGCAGGAGATGGACTTCTTGCCCACAGCGAAAGCCTAAGGCATAAAGACGACGCTCAACACCCGGTTCAACATTTAAGGCAGTAATTTGGGCAGATTGCCCCGGTTTGAGGCTTGAAAGATGGGTGGTAGACATAACTGCATCGGCAACCGACTTGTATTGAGAATAAATCTCAATATATCAGCTCTGGAGCGGAGCCGACCGTTTTTCGATCGCTCCTTACATCTGAAACATCCCTTTGGGGTTCAAGGCCACCCCCAGACCATCACAAAAGGCCATTGCAAAAGGTGTAAACTACTGAACAAGGTGGCGATCGCCTTTCCGCAAGCTTTGCCGCTGTCTCGCCTTCCTATGAATACTCCCTCTCACTTCATCATGACGGCTGCTCTAGAGCGGGGATTGCAGCGTGTGCCGATTCTCAAGCGTGCGTTTCTTCTCGGCTCGATCGCACCTGATATTCCCCTATGGCTCCTCTCTATCGGCGGCATGATCTACTACCCGTTGATCCAAGGCTGGAGCCGTGAATCAACGGCTCGTTTTATGTTTGACGAACTCTATTTCCACAACCCGGTCTGGATTGTATTGCACAACTTTCTGCACTCTCCAGTCCTGCTGCTAGCGGGTTTGGCGATAGTCTGGAAAAAGCGAAGGAATATTGGTTCTCGCTCTCGCTGGGGCTTCTGGTTTTTGATGGCCTGCCTGCTGCATTCTGGCGTAGATATTCTCACGCATGCAGACGATGGCCCCCTGCTGTTTTTTCCGTTTGATTGGGCAACTCGGTTTCATAGCCCCATTAGCTACTGGGATTCCAGACATTACGGCAGAGAATTTCAGCGATTTGAGCTGGCTTTGAATGGTGTTTTGCTGGTTTATTTGCTGAAAAATTCAGTCTGCCGCTCTATTCGTCAGATCAGACTACCCTACAGAGACAATTCTTAAGCTAGACTTCTGGCGAATCTATCATTTGCTAGACGCGATCGCCATCCGCTTCTCTTAGGGTGAATGCTAATCCATAACTCAGGAGCAATTGCAGATGGTTACGACTCAATCCCATGATGCTTTACTAGAATCCTGCATTCAGAACTGTCTCGACTGCCTGCGCGATTGCGAACACTGCGCGACGGCTTGCTTGGAGAGCGACATGGTACAGATGATGGCAGAGTGCATCAAGCGCTGTCGGGACTGTGCTGATACCTGCACGCTCTGTGCCCGGTTAATGGCACGCAACTCTGAGCTTCATGGGCAGATGTGCCAGGTTTGTGCCGAGGCGTGCGATCGCTGTGCTGCTGAATGTGAGAAGCATGATCACGATCACTGCAAGCGTTGTGCTGCCTCCTGTCGGCGTTGTGCTGAGTCGTGCCGTCAGATGGCTGCGGCAATGGCTTAAAGCCAAACCCAAAAAAGTTAACTTTTGGAGAATGAGCGAATATTTGCGAACTGCTGAAGCTGCTTACAAAATCAAAATTAAGAGCTTTTTGAGAGCGTGTGACTCTGCCGCACGCTCTCGAAAAGCTCTTGCTATGAAGATCCTTAACGTGATTAGAGGAGTATTTTCTGTAGCCGTGTTGATCTACTTGCGTTGCAGGGTTAAAGAACTGGGAACGATCGCTGACAAACCAGAGTCACGACTGATCTAAGCCTGTTTCTTTTGTGAATGCGATCAATCTGCCGCCATGAAATTCTGCTTTAAAAAAATCCTACTGCTGGTGTCATTACTCGCAGGTTGCCAAACCTCTGTCAACCCGCCTCCTCTGGGGTATCCCGCTGCACAACAGTCATCGCCTGTCACAGACCCAGCAGAGAATGCCGATCAATCCACATCACCTATTGCACAATCTCCTGCACAATCCGCCTCACAACCCGCTGCACAAGCCACCCCCTATCCTCGTCGTCTCTATCGATTACGGGATCAGGTTCCAGCCAATAGCCCCTTTCACCAATTTCGTGAGCGACTGAAGCAGGCCATTCGCGATCGCGATGCTGAATTTATTGCAGCGATCGCAGATCCAGAGATCAAAACCACCTTCGGACTTCCCGTTCCCTTTAGTTCACTCGATTTCGACAATCCCAACTCGCTCTCTTGGAAACGGCTGGAGCGCATTATAGATATTGGCTGTACCCCCTACGAAGCGCCTGCCGGAGTGGAGATCGATGCCTACCAATGTCCGCATGTCTCTCAAGCTTCTTTGGGCGATCCCTTTAGCGATGTTTATATTGTGGGTGAAAACGTTCAGGTTCGCGCACAGCCCCGTGCAGATAGCCCAGTGATTGATGCGGTATCAGATGAGGTAGTCAACGCTGATCCGGCTGAATTGGCTCGGCTGACTCAACAGCAGCAGCAGGAACAACAAACCGTTGAGGGTTGGCAACCCATCGTCACCTCTACGGGTCAAAGAGGCTATGTTTCGAGCCGCTATGCCTACTATCCGGCGGGCTATCGTGCCCGATTCGAGCAGCAGCAAGGAGATTGGAAAATGACGGTTTTTATTGCAGGAGATTAGCCTGATCCCTTTCGCTGCATTAAGCTGGTCAAGCTAGAAACGATCGCAATTAGCTCTGAAGGTTCGACGGGTTTGGCAATGTGCATTTGATAGCCTGACAGCAGCGCCAGCTTTCGATCTTCTGTCCGCGCATAGGCGGTTAAAGCAACGGCTGGGATTTTGCCCCCTTGCTCGGGTGGGAGCGATCGCACCTGACGAATCAGCTGATACCCATCTACACCCGGCATACCAATGTCGCTCACCAAGACATCCGGGTTTTCAACTTTGAGTAAAGTCAAGGCTTGCTGGGAGGAGTTTGCGGTGACAACGGCTGCTCCCACCTGTTCCAAAATAAATTGAACTAACTCACGGGCGTCTAGTTCATCATCTGTCACCAGCACTTTGACCCCCCGCAAGCTGGGTGAGTCTGGATCATTCCAGCCAGCGTCACCCAAATGATGCGCTCCTTCTGAAACAGGGCTTTCAGAGGGGCGATCGGCATGAACCGCCATCAAGGGGAGAGCCACCATAAACGTTGCGCCTTTCCCAGCTCCCAAGCTTTCAGCCCTGACTGTTCCCCCGTGTAGCTCAATTAAACTCCGAACGATCGATAGTCCCAGCCCTAATCCGCCCTGCTGACGGGTGATCGAAGCATCTGCTTGGCGGAACCGTTCAAAAACATAGGGGAGGAAATCAGGTTCAATCCCTTTGCCCGTGTCAATCACGCTAATTTCAATATGCGACTCGACTCGCTCTAACACAATCAGCACCCTGCCACCTTTGGGGGTAAACTTAATCGCATTTGACAGGAGATTCCACACCACCTGCTGCAAACGAGCGGGATCGCCAGAGACAATGCCTGCTTGGGAATCGAGCACTTTTTGTAGGCGAATTTCTTTGGCTTCGGCAGCGAGTCGAACCGTTTCTAACGCCGCCTCAATCACGGCGGGCAGATCGATCCGCTGCACATCCAGCCGAATTTTGCCAGAGATAATCCGGCTCATGTCCAACAGATCTTCAATGAGCTGTGACTGGATGCGGACATTGCGATCGATCGTATTCAGTCCTTGGGTCATCCGCTCGGCTGTTAACCCTCCCCGGCGCAGAAGTTGCGACCAGCCTAAGATTGCATTTAGCGGCGTTCGCAACTCATGCGATAGGGTTGCCAGAAACTCATCTTTCATGCGGCTGACCCGCTCGGCCTCAGTTCGGGCTGAGCGTTCGCGCTCTAGCAGTTGCGCCTGTTGCTCTAACAGTTGCCACTGATCGTTCACATCCGTGCAGGTGCCAAACCAGCGGGTTATTTCACCTTGATCGTTGTAAATGGGCAATGCTCGTCCAATAAACCAGCGAAAAGCCCCGTCTGAGGCGCGACGAAAGCGATATTCAACTTCGTAAGGTTCGCCTGTTTTGAGGCAATATTGCCAAATTTCCAAGGTTCGTTGATAGTCGTCAGGGTAAAGATAATCTTTCCAGTTCCAGCCTTGATCACCTCCCCGAATCATTCCAGTATAGTCATACCAACGTTGGTTAAAGTAGTCATGATAGCCGTCAGCCGTCGTACTCCAGACAATCTGCGGCATGGTATCGGCTATTGTTCTAAATTTTGCCTCACTGTCCCGTAGAGCCGCTTCAACCTGTTTCTCATCGGTGATGTCGATCGCTCTGCCATAGATCCGCTGTTCTTCAGCAAAGGGTTCCGTTTTCCAGCTTAACCAGCGGTAGGAACCCTCTTTGCAACGGTAGCGATTCTCATAAACAGAGGTTGTCTGTGCCGCTATGGTTTTCTGAACTTCTGCTGCCGTGGCGGGGCGATCGTCTGGATGCACAAACTCTAGATACGGCTGCGCCATCAGTTCTTCAGATGTCCATCCTAACGTCTGCTCCCAGGTAGGGCTGAGCCACTTGAAGTACCCATCAAATCCCACAATCGCCAGCATATCGGCTGCTAGATCAAAAAAGCGATCGCGATCTGCCCCAGTTTGTTGGCGTTCAAAGGGCGATCGCTTGAGTTCAAGCTGAGCCACCACCTGACGACCTAAGACTTCTAGCGCATTGAGCTGCACTGCGTCTAAATCACGAGGGACAAAATCAATCACGCAAAGCGTGCCCACAATCTGTCCGTTCTGAGTCGTCAGCGGTGTGCCTGCATAGAAACCGACGTGAGGTTCGCTGACCCCAACGGGACGATAGGCAAATCGTTCATCGTTTGAGGTGTCTGCAATGACGAGGGTTTGCCCTGTTTGCACAACCGCTGAGCAAAATCCTGCTTCTAGCAACGCAGGTTGAGCTTCTGAGCCAATCTTTGACTTAATCCACTGCTGCGTTTCATCAATCAGCGTAATGAAGGCGACAGGCGTTGCACAAATTTGGGCGATGAGGCTAGCAAGGTCATCCAGACAGGGTTCGGGTTGGGTATCAAGAATTTGATAAGGCTGCAACGCTTTGAGCCGTGCCGTTTCGATCGAATGCTCCAAATTCATCTCCTTCAACAACTGGCGTTCTATGCCTTTTCCAGGTTCACTTCCCACGCAACGGCTACACCAGAACGGCATTTTCTCATTGTACTTCAAGCCTATTTGCCTTCAAGCCTATTTGTCTTCAGGCATGTTGCCTATGCGTACTTGCCTGCTTGCGTACTTGCCTGCTTGCGATCAGCTACTTCAAAGCGGCTGCCTCTGCCAAAATCACGGCAAGTTTTCCCACAATCAACCCTGTAGGAGTTGACGAATGGTGCCGAACTACCAACCATAGAGGATAGAGTTTAGAGGGTAGAGTTTCCAGTTCAGCGTCAGCACAAGAGTTATTGCAAATGAGCGATCAAGCCAAGGTCGAGAACTTAGATAACCTGCCGCTATTGCTGGCGGGCCCCGTACTCAGACAGGTAACGCCCGAATCGATCGCGGTTTGGATGGCGCTAAAGCAGCCCTGTCAGGTAGAACTCACGGTTCATAACACAGCGCAGAATGGGGCGGCAATCGGCGATCGCCTGTTTGCAGGCAGCCGCACAACCGTGGCCTTGGGAGAGCGGCTTCATGTTGTCGTAGTCACAGCCAGAGTAGACGCAGGGCAGGCGTTAACGTCCGATCGCCTCTACGCCTACGATCTTCAGTTCACGCCCTCAAGCTCGCGCCAACAGCCTTCCCAGACGCTACAGCAAGCCCTGTGCTCTGATCGCTTTCCTGCGGTGACCATCAGCTATTTTGAGCACCAAAAACCGACCTTTGTGCTGCCGCCCGATCGCCTGGAAGATTTGCGCCTGGTTCAAGGTTCCTGCCGAAAGGCGCATGGCGATGGATTTGATGCGCTACCTATGCTCGATTGCTTCTTGGAAACAGCAGCCGACCAACCGCGACAGCGCCCCCAGCAGCTATTTTTGACGGGTGACCAAATTTACGGGGATGATGTGGCTGATCCGCTCTTGTGGGTTGCGACACAGCTAGGAGAGCAGCTCTTGGGTTGGGAAGAACAGCTACCCGGCGATCGCTCCTCTAGTTCAGCTACCTCCAGTGCAGCCACCTATACGCCCAAAGCTTTGCCCGCCGGACATCGGGCAGAGATCGCCACCGATCAGGCAGGCTTTACGGCTGGATTGCACCATAAATTTTCTAAGGTCAACAGCCATCTGCTCGGTTTGGGCGAGTATTATGCCTCTTATCTGCTGGCTTGGTCGCCTGTTTGCTGGCCTGCCACCATTCCAGGAGGCCACCAGATCACCCACCTGGGAACGACATCGCGGCGCGAATATCGCCAAGCAGTTCGACGGTGGGATCAGGAAGCAGAGGATATGCGGCAGTTGATCTACACCCTTTGGAAAGTCCGACGCGCCCTGGCTAACATTGCGACGTACACCATCTTTGACGATCATGATGTGAGTGATGACTGGAACTTAAATCAAGCCTGGTGTCTGAGAGTTTTGGGGCGACCTCTAGGGCGACGAGCTGTGCAAAATGCGCTCACCGCCTATGCTCTGTTTCAAGCCTGGGGCAATACGCCGTGGCAATTTGATCCAGACAGCCCCGGCGCAGGGCTGCTACAGGCTGCACAGGATTGGTCTGCCTCACGAGGGACAGATACCACTGCGTTAGAGGCGATCGCCCGCTATGTGGGTCTGCCTGCTATCGATCCTCACACTGACTTGCCTTCATTTGTTCGCGATGGCGAGGTGCTAATTCTCAACCGACATGCAGATGCATTAACCTGGCACTACACCGTTCAGGGCGCTTGCCATGAAGTGATTATGCTTGATACCCGCACATGGCGAGGCTATCCGGCGGATGAAAAGCCGATCGCACCCCCGATGCTTCTGTGTCCGCAAGCTTTTGAGCAACAGTTGAGCCAGCCCTTGCGCGCCTCGGCATCCCCAAAATCATCCCAGTGCCGCATGACGTTTGTGGTAGCTCCGACCAATTTGTTTGGGTTGCAAGCGATCGATTGGATTCAACGCTGGCAGTTGAGCCGCAACAAAGTGTATTCCACAGATGTTGGAGATGCTTGGAATATCCACACTGAAGCCCTCGCAGAATTTCTGACGGTGCTTTTCAAGGAGCGTGAGCAAATTATTGTGTTGTCGGGCGATATCCATTACAGCTCGTTAGTGCGCTTATCCTATAGGCCAACATCCTCCCCAGAACAGCCGTCGGTGTTAGTGCAGCTAACCTGTAGCGCCCTGAAGAATGAAGAACCGCTAACCAAAATAATTCACACCCGCTTGAAAGACTGGCTTTTGCCGGAAAAAGTGCGCGTTTGGAGCGGTTGGTACGAACCGCCTTCAATGGTGGAACATCCGGCAGAGCGCCGCAAACAGGACTCGGCTCCAGACCCTGACTGGCTGTGTGCGCTGGAATGGATGCCCCGCTGCCGCACGCAAGCCCCGACATTTGGTGAGGCTTCGACCTGGTTGCTGCCTCCTGGGAAACTTCAAAAACCCCGGCGGCATTGGTTCGAGTCATTATTTTTCTGGCGATCGCACTGGTTTCAAGATGGTCGTGAGGTGGTTGGCTTAAATAATCTTGCCCTGGTGCAGTTCGAGTCGAGCAGCTCAATCAATCCAGAGCAAGCCGACAAAGTGATCCAGGATTTGTACTGGTTTGCGTCTTGGTCGCCTGCCCAAATTGTCTACAGTCGGTTTGAAAGTCCTTTAGTGCCCAACCAAACGCTGCTTCAGCAAAGCGATCGCCGGGTTGGATCACAGAAGACGCACGCTCCGATTAACCAACCCTCTGCTAGATGAACCTTGGGATACTTCAAAGCCGAAACGTTTATCTAACGGCTTTGGCAGGTATGGCGATCGCAAGCTTTAGGACGGGGACATTATTGGGGGCGCGCGCCCCCAATAATGTCCTACGAGTCACGGCTACGGCCATATCTCGACTAATCAGCACTCAATCACATTCACCGCCAGTCCGCCCCGAGAAGTTTCCTTATATTTCACATGCATATCGGCTCCCGTTTCCTTCATCGTTTTGATGACTTCATCTAGAGTGACAAAGTGGCTGCCGTTTCCCTGGAGTGCCATCCGGGCTGCATTAATTGCTTTCACCGACGCCATTGCATTCCGTTCAATACAGGGAATTTGCACCAGTCCGCCGACCGGATCACAGGTCAACCCCAAGTTATGTTCCATACCAATCTCGGCTGCATGTTCAACTTGTCGGGGAGTGCCACCCAAAACCTCCGTCAGCGCGCCTGCCGCCATTGAGCAAGCCACCCCAACTTCACCCTGACAGCCGACATCTGCCCCCGAAATGGAGGCATTTTGTTTGTAGAGCAGAGCGATCGCCCCTGCGGTCAGGAGAAACTGAACGACCCCTTCAGCATCTGCCCCTGCACAGAAACGGACGTAGTAGTGCAAAACCGCTGGAATAATGCCCGCTGCCCCGTTGGTGGGTGCAGTCACTACCCTGCCTCCTGCGGCATTTTCTTCGTTGACGGCAAGGGCAAACAGGTTTACCCAGTCCAGAATCCCTAACGGATCTGGTGGGGCTGCGGTTTGGGGCTGGTTTAAGCTGCGGTACAACGCGGGTGCCCGACGCTTGACTTTTAAGCCACCGGGTAAAATACCTTCGTGAGTACAGCCCCGATTGACACAATCCTGCATCACGTTCCAAATTTTTAGCAACGCCTGTTTGACTGCCGTTTCAGGCTGCCAGATGGTTTCGTTAGCCAGCATCAACTGGCTGATGGATAACTGGTGCTGCTGACACAAATTTAGCAGCTCAGTCGCTGTCTGAAATGGATAGGGGACGACGAGATCGTCTGCTGAGCGCGTCGGATTGTCGATGGCGGCTTCATCCAAAACGAAGCCGCCACCAATCGAATAATAGGTCTTCTGAGCAAGGGCGCGATCGCCTGAGTCATAGCCCGTGAACCGCATACCGTTGGGATGGTAGGGAAGCGATCGCTCGTGAAACACCAGATGCTCTGGTCGAAACTCGATAGTTTGCTGTTTCAGTAACGAAAGGCTGCCCGTACTACGGATACGCTTAAGGCTTATCTCAATCGCGGCCGGAGTCACCTGATCAGGAACTTCCCCTTCCAAGCCGAGCAATACCGCTATGTCGCTGCCGTGACCTTTCCCAGTCGCTCCTAGTGAACCAAAGAGTTCTACCCGAATCGATCGGACTTACGGCAATTGTCCTGCATTGAGCAAACCCGTCACAAATTGTAGTGCTGCTCGCATAGGGCCAACCGTGTGAGAGCTGGAAGGGCCAATTCCCACTTTAAACAGATCAAAAACACTGATCGTCATTGTAGTTACTGCCTGATGCGGCCATCAGTGGGCTGCTCAGCCCTGCTGAATCGGGGGTTAGGCTTTCATGATTTGGCTTTGCGACCTCTAGTTGCACTAGAACGCTGAGCAGAGGTCTGAGAAGTGCGACCTCGGCGCGGCTTCTCGCTTCCTTCAGGCTGTTCTGTATCGGGCGCAGATTTTCGCCGTCCTCTCGTTGCCTTAGCCGCAGGAGCCTCCGTAGAGTCCATCTCAGCAGCGATCGCCTCAGATTGGTCTGTGCCCTCAGCGCTAGAGGTTTGGGTCGATCGCTGGGTCTTGCCTTTGGCAGGTGTCCGCTTTTGCGCTGTCCGGCTGCTATTGGTTAGCACATAGCGTTTCAGCGTCGTTGGGCTAATAACAATGGTTTGCTCTGCCAAGAGTGCAGCCACATCTTCATAGCTGTAGCCTTTGGCTAACGTTGCCTTGATGATGTCTTGCAGTTGAGCCACTGCATCTCGGAGAGAAAGCTGGTCTTTTGTTTTTTCGGGTAAGTCTTGTAGCAGAGAACCCACTTGATCTAATGCAGTCTTAGAAACATTGCCCGCTCTCGTCCGTTTGAGTGTTGCAGTTGCCATTGTTCAATCACCAGGAATCCATCACGATTTCCCCATTGTATTCATAGGTTCGTCAAATGAACCAATTTATTGAGTTGTTTCTCTGGCTTGATTCACAGCTTGCACCTTTCTCAATTTGCGGGTTTCAGCAGCGCACTCCGCGCACCACACTCTGGTGCAAGAGATGAGTTGAGTTAAAGCTTAGCGTGAAGGTTTAGATTGAAGGTTTAGGCCGTTCCAATCTGTCGATAGCGTGCCTGCACAATGTAGTAAACACCGTAAGCAATTAGACCGATCGCCACAATTCCCAAAACCCATGACCCATAGGGCTGCTGTGCTAGAGATTCTAGAGCGCCTCCCAACCCTTTGACTTGATTGGGATTAGACTGCCGCGCCGCCTGAATCAAGAAAAAGCCAATCACCCCAAAGACGACGCCTCGTGCCGACAGGCCAAGCCTGCCCAAGCGCACCGTCCAAGTCTGTTCCGCTTCGCTCATTTCCTCAAGCTTCAACTTCTGCCGAAACTTTGCTTTATAGGCTTCGTAAAACTGATAAAAACCCAGCCCAATCACCAGCGCACCGATCGTTCCGACCAACCATTGCCCAAAGGGCTGAGCCAGCAAGAGCGCTGTCCAGTCTTGTGAGGCATTGCTGCTGCCGCCACCCGTACCCAAAACGATTTTCACTGCGGTGAGGGCTAAGCTGCCATAGACCAAGCCATTCGCGGCATAGCTACAGCGCAGCAGAATGCCTTTGGCATCATTGCCCTTCTGATCTGGATCGGCGGCCGCCTCAACCCATCGCCATAGGGCATACCCGAAGAAACCGATCGCTATTAAGCTGAGCAAGACTTGTCCAAAAGGTTGAGTCACGATCGTTTGTAACGCGCCTTGAGTATCCGTCTTTTTGCCTCCTGCACCCAAGGCGGCCTGAGCAGCCAGTAAACCCACTAGCGCATAGACAATTCCTTTGGCTGCAAATCCTAACCGTGCCAGTCGTTCGACCCAAGTGTTGGCGGCGGCTTTTTTTGCAACTCTTTCGGCTTGATCGCCAACGTTTTCAGAGGGCAGTTTCTGTGGCTTCATGGCTGTTACGCACCCGTTTAGACGTTATAGTTGACGACAATCAAGCTACGTTCAGTATAGCAGGAGTGATGATTCGAGCCGTGCCAACGTAACGCTGCATCAGCAGGAGGCACCGCCATCCTTATCGATGAGGATGTTGAGTTCTTGTTGCATCTGGTAACAGACCTGCTCATAGCAAACATCAACGTAAGCGCGATCGCGGGCAACCTCCGCACCATATCGCTCAAAGTAAATCGGCGCACCAATACGGGTGGCAATAGGTCGAGGCCAAGGCACATTCGGCAGAGGGCCGATGGCGAGTCCCCAAGGTAAGCCCAAGTAGATGGGAAAGACCTCAGGATCGATACCGAACAGCCAGGGCATGCCTCGCTCGTGGAGTTGCTGCATGAGGGGATAGATATCGGCCAATACAAGCAGCGTATCGTGGGCACCCCAGGAGACAGCAGGGAGAATGGGCAAATGGCGCTGAAGTGCAATTTTGATGAAGCCTTTGCGATCGCCAAGATGGATTTGATGCCGTTGGCTAAAGGGCCGAAAGACATCTTGCGCACCGCCGGGGTACACCAAAATGCTGGCATCCCGGTCAAGAGCGGCTAGCGCCATCTTAGGATGAGCCGCGATCGCGCCAAAGCGCTCTGCCATGAAAGCCAGGGGCGGATAGACTAGCCACACCTTGGGATGCATCAGGCCATAAATCAGCCGCTCAGTGCCGAAGTGCCTAAACCAGTCGTAGAGCATCATAAACATGTCGGGAGATGCCATACCGCCATTGTGGGAGCCAACAAACATCACTTGACCCTCGGGAACCTGCTCCCATCCTTCAGTCTGGACATGAAAGTAATGCTCATAAAACCAGCCCCATAGAGGCTGCAAGGCTTGAATAATGTGAGGATTTCGCAGATCTAAAGACCAGCCTGGGCTATACGCCGCCATATGACCGTAACTCTTCATCTAATGGGAATTTTCTAACCATACTCTAGGCGAATGGGCGTTGCTGATTTTAGGGATGAATTTTGTGGCTATGGCTATATTCACACCGGTTAGGACGGTGACATTTTTGAGAGGGCGCAGAGCGCCCTCTCAAAAATGTCATACAACGATCGCGGCTACAAAAGCTGTGCAGGGTTCTTGTCGTATAGCAAAATACCACTAGCGACGCTTTGCAGTGTCAGTCAGACTGGATAGCAGGTCTGCTCATTTCTAGCTGTTCTAGCGTCTTTTGCAGTAAAGCAAGCTGATAGTGCTGCGCTGGATTCACGACGGGGAAAGGCGTTTGCTCCAAGTCAAAGCTGAGAATTTTCTGGGCTGATGTCTCATACTGGCTTAGAGCAGCAAGAGCCGCCGTACTGAGGCGATCGCAATAGCCTTGAAAAGCAGTGAAATAGAGGGCGTTAAGCTGGGCAGCATCCATCTTTGCGTCACGCACAGAATCTTGACTCTCTTGCCCAGCATCTTCCGAAGAGAGCGTTGTGATCTGATGCAGCATATAGTTAGCTCCATCTAAGACAGCAGCACCTAGAGAGCCATCCAAAACCCAGCGTAGCCCTGCGGCGATCGCATCTGACGGAGCCTCTTGGGCAGGATCGAAACCAGGATGACCAGAACTAGAATTGCATGAACTGGAACTGCTGGGTGAATTGGGCAGAGTTGGCGGATCGGGAAAGCTAAACCCCGGATCAGTCGGTCGCGGTATTTCCAAAAAATCACAGGCTTTGTAAATCCAATCTGTAACCAAACGTTTCTGGGCCAGCCAGTCCCGTTTGAGCCGATCGGTTTCCCACGCTGTAAACTCACCGCAATGCAGGGCAGCCATAGCATCGGTTTGGTACTGGACTAACAGATGAGATGGATTCAGCCAATTTCGCAGTTGGCTAACGCTCTGAGTAAAGCCACGTTCAATGAGCGTGAGCGCCTTGCGTTTGATTTCTCGCCGCTGATTCTCGGCTGAATCTACGGGCGGTACTCCAACCTTTATTTCAGCCTGAATCTGCTCAATTCGATTTTGTAGGGCTTGGCTCACCTGCTGCGTCATCATTTGCAGGCGCACTTGTTTAAGGTCTGGAGACTGCGTTTGAGCAATAGTTTGCAGAGCTGACTCCAGCATGGGCAGTCCTGACCTATGCAGAGCGCTGCTGTCTCCTTTGATCTGGGCACGCAGGGCTGGTAGAGCGTCCACACGGTAAAGGTTGCTCACTCCAGAGGAGAGCTGCGATCGAAAGCTCTCTGCGACAAAGCGCAGTCGATGCAGCACCTGTTTTTGATCATCTGGCTCTAGCAGATTGAGAAAGTTAACGACAAACAGCACCGTTTCAATTCCGCGATCGAGCAGCCAGTCGCGCAAAGTTTCACGTTCTTGCAGCGTCATTAGCTTGCGGGCATCCAACACCTGCACCACCAGATCGGCCGTCAAGAGCTGATTTTTGACCAGTGCATCCTGAGCTTCTCGGTCATCCGTACCTGGTAAATCGACAAACTCAACGCCGAGCTGCAAAAACGGATGAGGACAGCACACTTCCACTGCCGCCACATCATCTCGCATGCGTCGGTTATCGTCTAGAATTGCAAACCGACTGAGCAGATCCGTGCCCTGTTCGCTCAGTTCGCTGCCGTCCGTCAGACGAATTTTAGTATACAGGGCTGAGCCATATTTCACCACGATCGCGGCTCCCGTCGTCGGAATCAGATCAATGGGCAGCGTCCGTTCGCCCAACAGCGCATTCAGCAGCGTCGATTTGCCGTAGTTAAACGGGGCGAATACAGCAATCCGAAAATTGGGGTTCTGGCCGTGGCTACAAATCGCGTTTACATCCTGACGCAGCGGATCGGCGGGGGCTAACTCCAGAAGTCCGATCGCAGTCTGGAGAGCGTTCAGCAGCGGCTGATCGGCAGTTGAAGTCATAGGAGTAGCGTTTGATAAGTGGCTTCGATGGCCTGGGTTTCGGTGGTAACAGTAGTTTCTACTGATTTCAGCCGTTCTAGTTCTACAGCTCGATCGATCTCACGAGACTGTTTTTGTTGCAATAGTGTCTCCAGTTCTGTCTTACGGGACTGGATATCATCATTCATTCGCTGATTCACTTCGCGTTCATATTTGTCAAAGCATTCTTGTACGGCATTGTAGATCGGCTGCCACTGTTCCTGTGCAACCTGGGGTAGATATTTCACCAACTCGCGTTGGGTGGCTTTGGCAATTTCCTGACGGGCATGGTCTGCCTGAAGCGCGCCAATTCCCAACCCTACCAAGGCAAACGTGAGCGGCCCCAGCATGATGCCAAAAATTGAGGAAGCGATGATCGCAATCCCTGCTGCTGTAAAAAAGTTGAGCAAAACACTCTTGAAGTCAAAGCCCCCAACCGCCAAAGCCGCCCCAGCAACGTTGCCATAGGCGAGGGAGAACAGACCCATTGCCCATTTTGCCCAGCCGGGAAAATTGTCTTCGGAACTGCTGTAGAGGCGGGGCTGGAGTTTCTGTCCGGTCAGGAGTTCGCTAATCTGATCGGTAACTTCGCTGTAGGAGGCTCCATAGCGGGCAGCACTCTGCGAAAGTTCAGCAAAGGCAGCCTTCAGGTCTTTTTCAGCGGTGAGGCTCCAGGCAAAGAATTTGTCATTGGCATATTGCTGGAAGGCTTGCTCAAAGGCAGCACTAAACTGCTCCCGCTTGCCCTGGTTAAAGAAGTCCAAAAAGCTAAGGCTTGCAGGCTGATAGCGCAGAAAATCCTGCTCAAAGCTATGCTCTAGGTTAAGCACATAGGTGCGGAAGGAGTCGGCAATGGCTCTGGCTTTGCGATCGCGGGTGGCGCAGATTTCATCACTAAATCGATCGCGAATTTGACTGAGTTGAGCAAACTGCGGTTCGACCGAGGCAAGCCGCAGCTTGAGCTGATCTACGGATTGATCGAGTAGGGGAATGCGGCGAGCAATGGCTTCGTTGACCCGACCGGAAACTTGGCGAGCTAAACTGCGGGCTTGACGCAGTTCGGCGACAGCCCGTTCTTGCGTGAGGAAAGTGTTGAGGGACTGCAAAAAATTGGGGAATCCCGTGCCCTCTAAGCTAGCGTTACCGTCTTTGATGCGGCGGCGCAGCGCTTGAATGGCTGAGAGTTCAAACACCCGTTCCTCATAAATATCAAAGCCTTCCACCTGACAATAGGGGGCCAAGTTCGTATGAAAGACCTGACGCAGCTTTGTTTCAGCCGTCTGTAGTTCTTCGCTATCGTCCGGGTCAATCAAGCTTTCCTTCACCTGATCCCAGGCGTTAATCAAGAAGAAGATCGTCAGTCCGCGATCTTTTACATAGTTTTCTAAATAACGCCGTTCAGCCAAGGTACAGGGCTGGGAGGCTCTGAGGACAAAGAGCACCGCATGGCAGTTATTGAGGTAGCCAAGCGACAGCTCATTCCGAGCCTCAGTATCGTTTAGTCCGGGACTATCGACAATTTCGATTCCTTTCTGCAACAGCGCCAGGGGATACTCAACGACAGCATGGCTGACATGAGGAAACGCCTGTTTCTGACTCTGCTCTAGTGATTTGGCCTCTTCAGGATTGATCGTGTAGCGTTGCTTAAAGCTAACAAAATCAATTTGCTCTGCGGGTTTCCCATCATTGAAGTAGACGGTTACACGCTTTTCAGCGCCGTATCTTAAAATCGTTAACAGGGCTGTGCAAGGATTGACATCGCTGGGCAGCAAATTCTCGCCCATTAGGGCATTCAAAAAAGTGCTTTTACCCCGTTTCATATCGCCCAGTACCAGCAGTCGAAACACGCCTTGCTGAAGGTTTTGGCTGGCAGCACTTAGATCAACTATTTCGCTGTCTAAACCCAGTTTGCCAGACGTTTGTTCAGCTGCCTCAGCAGCCGTCAGGGTTGTGGCAATCGTGCTGAGGTGAGCCGCGATCGCCTGACGGATACGGGCAACGCGATCGAGGTCGTTGAGAAGAGAAGTGTTTGGATTCATAAATCGATCGCTTAGAGAGATTTGATCTGGGCGATTTGGGCTGTAATGTCGGCTTCGGCTTGTTTGAGCCGCTGAATCTCAGTTTCGCGATCGATTTCGCGGGTGGTTTTTTGGGCGAGTAGGTTATCCAGCTCAGCCTTACGGGATTGAATGTCTGTATCGATACGGGTTTTAATCTCTTCGGCATAGGCATCAAAGCATTTTTTGACAGAGCTGTGAATTGGGCGATACTGCTCTTCGGCAATCTGCGGTAGATGCTTTGCAAACTCTTGCTTTGTTGTAGAAAGAAACTGCTGTCGAATCGATTCTGCCTGAAGTGCGAATAGCCCTGTACCCGCTAAGATGACAGCAAAAACATTCAGTGAGAATCCAGTAAAGACAATGGCAACAATTTGCAACGCCACAGAAGCGCAGACATAAAACAGAATGCCTTGCCAAAATTTATTAAAGGAACTGATCGTGCCATTCAAATTATCAGGAATCGCTGAGAACATTTCTAAAACGGTATCAGCCCAGATCGAAGCCTGATCCGGTTTGTAGCCATGTCCAACTGCATAGAAGCGATCGCCCAATAGTTTGGCATTCATGGCTTCCAAAACCTGAACATATTCAATTTGATGCTTAGCCGCTTTTTCAGAAAGCTGGGTGAAAGCGGCAGCGATCTTCTGACGGGCAATGAATTCCCAAGCCGCTAGCCGATCGTTCATGTAACGTTCAAAGGCGCGCTTAAAGGTGGTGTAGAAGACAGCTCGGTTGTTTTTGTCGAGGAATTTGAGCAGATCTAGATTGGGTTGCGCGGTGACAAAGTCTTTTTCAAAGCTGCTCTCTAGCCCAAGAATGTACTGCTTAAAGGAATCGGCAATCTCCTGGGCTTGCTGGTCGCGCAGGCTGCTAATTTCTTGCTGAAATTGCTGACCGATCGCGGCTAATTGGTCAAAGTGGCTCTCTACAGAGTCAATTTGCTGCTTCAGCTCTGCTACAGTTGAGTCGAGTAGGGGAATCCGCCGTTCCATAGCCTGTTGCAAATGGCAGTGAGCTTGCTGAGCCAGGTTGGTAGCTCGCTTGAGTTCAGCCTCAGCCCGATCGCGTCCCAGAAATTGGTTTAGAGCCGTCAAGAACTGGGGAAAGCCTGTTTTAGAAAAGCCGCTAAGATCAAGGGCAGCGTCGGGCTGCTTGAGTCGCATCCGCAGTGCCGCCAGCGCCGAGATTTCAAACACACGCTGGTCGTAGAGGTCGCGTTCTCCCTCCCAGCAGTAAGCAGCCAGATTGGACTGAAAGACCTGCCGCACTTTCGTTTCAGCCTCTTGGAGAGCCGCCGGATCTTCTGGGTCAAGCAACCCCGACTGCACTCTATCCCAGCCGTTGATCAAAAAGAAAACGCTGAGTCCGCGATCGCGCAGATAATTTTGCAGATAGCGGCGTTCGTCTAGGGTGCAGGGTTGAGAGGCGCTCAGCACAAACAGCACGGCATGGCAGTTGTACAGATAGCTAAGTGAGAGTTCGTTGCGCGCCTCGGTGTCGTTCAGTCCGGGGCTGTCGATCAGCTCTATCCCCTGCCCTAGCAAAGGTAGCGGATGCTCAACTACGGCATGGCTGACGTTGGGAAAGGCGAGGCGATCGCTTTGCTCTAACTGTTTGGCTTCATCAGGGTGGATGGTATAGCGCTCTTTGAACTGACTAAAGCTAATGGCTTCGGTGCTGCCATCCTTAAAGTGAATCGTCACCCGTTCTTGAGAGCCATACTTCAAAACCGTCAGCACCGCCGTACAGGGATTGACATCACTAGGCAGAAGGTTTTGACCCAATAGCGCATTGAGAAAGGTGCTTTTACCGCGCTTCATGTCGCCCAGCACCAGCAGTCGAAACACGCCCTGTCGTAGGGCGGCGCTGGTGGTCTGTAGGGTGGCAATATTGTGAGTCAGCTCCAGTTTGCCTGATGCTTTGGCTCCAGCCGTTTCGACTTGGTTCAGCAGTTGGGCGATCGTCTCTAAACGAATGGCGGTGTCTTGCCGCAGGTGCCGTACCCGGTTTAGGTCTGGCAAAAACTGCTGTTCGGTATTGGGCTGTTCGATATTCATAAGGTATTGGCTGCTTTTAGGAGTTTCTAACGTTGCGGCTGATTAGGTCACGGCCTATGGTTCACGATCTATGGTCATAAAGTGCCGATAGACAACGAATTCAAATGAGGAACGGTATTGATATAAGGACTTTTAGGGCTATCTTCAAATAGAGCAACAAAACTCTGCTCTTTATAATTCCCAATCGTCAAAGGTTTTGTACGATCGCAAAAATTCTTGAGAATAAACCTAGTTTTATTCTGATTTTATAGCTATAGCCAAAGGCGTTAAGAGATCTTTGCAGACAATTCACAGGAAGGCATTGAGCCAGCGCAAGTTTAAGGCTTCAGCCGATTTGCAGAGATTGAGGCGCGATCGCCTTGCCTGCCTAAGCCTTACCGCTTTGCTCCCTGCGTTAGACCCATAGCCTCTACCCTTTGCCAGAGGGCTAATACCTAACTTCTAGGAGATTTGTAAAGTCATTGTTTTCAATTACGGTGACATCAGTTCCTGAACTTTGAGAGAGATGACGATTCGATCGCATGAGTTCAAAAAGTTAGGAACGAGTGAACGTAAATTGAGGGATCTATGACCTACACGACATCTAACACGGCTAGTGAACAGTTAAAAGCTTTTCAAAGTTTAGACGTTGATCAGCAGCTAGCATTGTTTTACTTCCTGTATAAGGAAATGGGTGAGTCTGTTACTCCTGCGGCTCCAGGAGCCAGTACCGTTTCTCCGGAAGTAGCAGAATCTTTGTTTAATCAAGTTAAAGATCTGTCTTTTGAAGAACAGCTTCAGCTTCAGCGGGATTTGATTACGGGCAAAAACTCGCTGCTGGCACGAGAATATGGCGCTTTCAGTGATACAACGAAGCTGTTGTTTTGGTATCGGCTAGCGCAGGGAATGGACGCTCAGCAAGTTGTACCTATGCCACCTGAATATCAGCTTTCAGAGCAAGGCAAGCAGCTGCTTGGCCAAATTACAGGATTGGAGTTTCAACAGCAAATCACGCTGTTCCGCAACATTGTCGCTCCTATGGGTGTAGATCCCAGCTCTGCCGATCTAGGTGCAGGCAATCTATAATTAGTTTTGGGCGATCGCAAGAGGATTTGGGGTTGTGCATGGCGCAGCCCCAAAATGTGTTTTAAAGGGTATGGATATTTTGTTGCCAGAACTTTGCTTATGCTGGTATCTTCTGATGAGTCTTACAGGTAGCTTTTACCTGTTTCGCTCCCTAAGCTGTTAGTTCCTGTGCAGGAGTATACAAAAAGTGGTTGTTACTGGATTGTTTCATGTTGCAATCAAAACCAATGATCTAGAAGCAACGATTCGCTTTTATACGACTATTTTAGGATTGCGGCAAATCGATCGCCCCGATTTTGGCTTTCCAGGCGCTTGGCTGGCTTGCACTACGCCCGTAGGCGAATCGATTTTTCACATTTATGCCGGAGGGCCAGCGCTCGGAGCAGAGGGACATGCTCCTGTGGGCACGGCTGCGATCGATCACATTTCTCTAACTGCCACAGGCTATCATCAGTTTTGCCGTCAGTTCCAGGAGGCCGGGATTGACTGGCGGGAGTTTATCGTACCCGGCACAACGCTCTGGCAGCTCTTTGTCTATGATCCCAACGGGGTTCAGTTAGAGCTAACGTTTGAAGGCAAAGCAGAAGAAGCACCCCTACCGGATATGTCTCCTGGGAGAGCCTATGTCGCGGGCATCAACTTCTATCAGCCTGAAACCTACTCTTCCTTCAAAGTGATTTCTTGAAGATTGTAGATTGAATCAAACCAAAAACTTTCGAGAAAGCGGGCTGCTTTTTTCAAGCAATCTTTCAGGTTCATTATCTGTGTTTCTAATTTTGCGATCGCCTTTATTTTGAGTCGCCTTCTCAGGTGTGTAACCGAATACATTTAATCAGCCAGAGTTGGTACTAAGATGCAGGCAATGAGCTGCTATGAGCTGTTATTTACTCCTGAAACATGCTTTTTGAATTGCCAATTGCGGTAAAGATCGGGTTTTCTGGAAAGCCCAGAGCGCAACTGCCGATCCATAGCAGGTTAAAGACATTGTTGTCCTAAGAAAATCAACGGAGTAACCCCATGTTGAATCCGACTCAGATTCATCCAGACGTTGTTGAAACTCTGCTAGGACTTGAAATTAGCGATAAACCTGTCGATACGGCTCGGGTGCTGCCTCCTAAAGCTTACACGTCTGATCCATTCTTTCAGTTTGAGCAGGAAGCGGTATTCATGCACTCTTGGCTCTGTGTGGGAAGAACACAGCAATTGCCAAACGTAGGTGATTTCATTAGCCTGACCTTGGTGGGTGAGCCAATTTTAGTAGTAAGAGACAGCGATCGCTCCATTAAAGCGATGAGCGCTCTTTGCCGCCACCGGGGAGTGCCAATGGCGCTCAACTGCCAAGGTAACACGAAGCATTTTGTCTGCCCTTACCATCGCTGGACTTATAGCCTTGCGGGAGAGTTGATCGGTGCGCCACATATGGCAAAGACGATCGCGATGGAGGATCTCAAACGAGAATCTGAATTGCCGCAGCTTAAGGTAGAAATTTGGCAAGGCTTTATCTTTGTCAATTTTGACCCAGAGTCTGAATCTCTGGCTCCAACGCTGACAAAGTATGATCCCTATCTAGAAAACTACGATCTAGATACAATGATCACGATCGAGCCTCAGTTTCCATCAGAACCGATTCCCTGGAACTGGAAGATGCTGATTGAGAACTATATGGAGCCGTATCATACCGATTTTGTGCATCCCATTCTGCATGACTTTGCGCCTACTACCAAGGCTGAGTTTGATCCCTGGCAGGATGGTGATAATGCCATTACCCGACGTGCGCCACTGTTGGCAAAGGATGGAGGAATGTCGCTGGATGGCTGGGCTGCATCACCAGAGTTACCGATTATTTCAGGTCTAAATGACAAGCAGCGCAGCCAAATTGGGTTCACTTTGTTACCGCCCACAATGGTGATTTGCTTCACGCCCAGTATGATGACCTATGGATTAATTTATCCCCTCAGCTCAACCCGCGTTATGGCAGGTGGCGGATTGCTTTCGGCTGGAGGCATGTGTGTTCCCAAGTCAACGGCAGCATTACCTGATTTTGATGAGCGGTTGGCTCGTACCGTAGAAGGATCGCGGAAGATTGGCGAACAAGATACAAGCATTAATTTGGCAATGCAGGCAACGAAGTATTCGCGATTTTCACCCAGAGGCCGATTTTGCTATCTAGAAGAGCCGCTTAGCCAGTTCAATCGTTGGTTAACGGCAAAGTACCGTGCTCAGGCAATACGAATGGGCATGACCCACTTTGAATCTGTTGGAGAAAGCCAACCTGTAGAAAGCCAGTCTGTAGAAAACCAATCTGGGAAGAGCAAACAAATTAGTGAAGCTTCTGCACCCACAGCGATCGCCTCCTAAAAAATCGTGCGATCGCAACACCCGATTTTCTCCCATTGCAGTTCTGCGTCAATCCCCTGAGAGACAGTATGAGTTCTATTTTAGTAACGGGTTCAAGAGGATTGATTGGCTACGCGATCGCCTCTCGTCTGACGCAACAGGGTGAATCGGTAGTGGGCTTAGATTTGCCAGGAGCCATGCCCATTGGCACTGAGTTTACAGTCGTAGAAGGAGATGTAAATGATATTCATGGTCTTTACAGCACGTTAGGAAAATATCAGGTAAGTCGCATTATCCATTGTGGTTCGCTCTCTGGCCCTATGGTATCTAGAGATAAACCGTATCTCCTGTCAAACGTCAATATTGGCGGGATGATCAATCTGCTAGAGGCGGCTCGTGTCACGCAGATACAGCGCTTTATCTACTGTTCTTCCATTGCCGTCTATGGCACAACGCATCCGGGATTGGTTAAAGAAGACACCGTCATGCGTCCGAACAATATTTATGGAGCCACGAAAGCAGCAGGAGATTTGCTCCTTCAAGCCTATGCGCGGCAGCATGGGCTGGATGCGATCGCGCTGAGAATTTCGGCAGTGTTTGGCCCGCGCCGAACGACCGATTGTTTAATTCGCACGCTCATTGAGAATGCCTTGGCTGGCCGCCCAACTGAGCTAGATTATGGAGCAGACTTCCGACGACAGTTTGTTTATATTGAGGATGTGCTGACGGCACTCGTAGCAGCGTTGCAGGTCGAGAAATTTCCGCAGTTGGCCTACAACATCAGCGGTGGCATCCATCCCACACTGACAGAGGTCGCAAAAGTTGTGCAAGAGGTCGTACCCGAAACTGAGTTTTCGCTGGCTCCAGGCGTTGACCCCATTGATGATGTCCAGGGGCCGTTTGATATTTCGGCAGCTGAGGCAGATCTGGGATATCGTCCGGCCTACAGTTTGCGACAGGGGATTGAAGCTTATTATGCGTGGATTCGCGCTCAGCAGCCCTCTTGAGCCATTCCCGTTGGGTCACAGCGGCTTCGATCTCAGCCCAACACCCTGCCCCACAGATCACGATTCTCGGCGAATCCTTCGCAGCTTTTTGTCATAGAGCATCTGGGTGGGGTAGCGGTTAAATTCGAGAGGCGGTATCTGACAGTTCGATCGCTCCAATAGTTCCTTAAGTCTTGTCTCTAAGCTAGCAGTAACGGATGTCCATTGGTCTTCGGGCACTTTGAGAGAGATCTGAATCGCCTCAGATGTTTGCACAACGCTGTATTCTTGAATCGCCTCAGACGTAAGAATGACAGCGCGACGAATCAGATCGGGAAAAATAGGGATCAGCCGAGCGTGAATGCGATCGGATAAATAAAAAATATCATCACAACGACCTTCAATTTGAGCGATCGCCGTTGAAACAGAACCGCAAGGACAGGGTGTTTTTTGCTCCGTTAAAATATCATCTAGCCGATAGCGAATGATCGGCTGTGTGGTGCGCTGAAAGTCGGTAATGATGGGCATGAAGCGACCCGATGCGCGATCGAGATAGTTTTTCTGAATCACTAAACTCTCTTCGTTGAGATGCAACGTACCCCGATCGCAGGTAGCCGCTAAGAATCCTTCGGTACATTGATAAATCTGATGCACAGGCTGGTCAAAGGCTTGGCAAATGACCTGTTCATCCAGGGGGTCTAAGACTTCCGCAACTGAGATAATTCGGTTAGGCGAAATCGACAGTTCTCCCCGCGATCGCGCTTCTGCTAAAAACCGCAGCATAGAGGCCGGAGCAACCAAAAGGGTTGGATGGTAGTCATTGAGGCGGACAATGTGCTGCTCTAAGGGCTGAAATAAATCAAAATACTCGAATTGGATGCGCTGCCGCTGCACCGTTTCATAGAGATTGCTATTGGCTCTGAGAAAAAAGGCGATGCGCTGGTGGGACAAAATCGATTGGGGCAGGGCTTTTGCCAGGATGGTTCCAGCCCAAGCCTGTTGTTCTGCCGGACTCACCAAAAACAAGCCTCGATTGCCGCTGGTTCCAGACGACAGCCCCACGGTGTAGCCTCGCAGGGTCGAGCGAAAATTACGGTCTTCCTCCGCTTTGCGCGCCACCTCCATCGCTTCTACCTGCGAAATTCCCACCGTATTGAGGCGATCGAAGTTAGACATCATGATCGACTTGTTAATCAGGGGAAACTGTCGCCAATCCTGAAGATTTAACCCGCGATAGTAAGCTTGATAGAAAGGCGATCGGGGCAAGATCTGGCGGAGGAATTGTTTGACCTGCTGATCTTGCCAAGTGTGCAATGCGTCAGGACTGCGGAACTTCCGCCCATATCGGGTACGCCCGTAATACCAGAGAATACGCAGCAAATCGTTCATAGGCTATTCCATCGGGTTTTGGGCGCGCCAAAAGTCGGCACAGTGGGTGGGGACAATGCGAATCTCAGGGTGTTGCTGGTAGAGCTGGTGCAGCTTTTCTAGGGTGGTGCGGTAGGCCGTCGCGTCCGAAAAAATTAGCTGAGCGATCGCATGAGGTGCCACCAGTTCTTGAAAGGCGCGACTCGACCAGCAAGCATCCGCCACTAAAAAGTAGGGCTGCTCATGGGTGTCTACCAGCAATAGCCCCAGTTGTCCGGTAGCATGACCGGGTAGTTCGATCGCCAGCAAACTGCGATCGCCCAAGACATCAAATCCAATGTCAAACCATCCCGGCAAAGCGGAAACCCTGGGTTGTTGCTCCACCCAACGCACGCGCTGTTCAAAGTCCAGCGGCAGCAGTCCGGCGAGAAACCCCGCTTTGACTGCCCACAGACCTTCCTGATGTTTGACAGCCTCATAGGCCGATTGGGTACAGATAAATTCAGCATTGGGGAAGTCCCTCAATCCCCCAATGTGATCCGCATGAAAATGAGAAATCAGAATATAGCGAATCGAGTCGGGTGAAATGCCCTGCTGCTGCAACTGCTGAATGGCGCTTTCCTCGGGTCGTAAAAAGACGGGTGTCACCAAGGCATAAAGGCGATGAGGCCAAGCGTGCGTTTCTCGAAAGAAGCGATCGGAGTAGCCCGTATCAAACAGGATATTACCGATCGTCGGATGCTGAATCAGGGCAAACAGCGCCGGAAACTGCATCGTTTTCCACCGACCCTGCCGGAGGACGATCGCTTCAGGATGTGTACAGTATCCGGCCTGAAACCAAGTCACCTGCACCCGCATCAGATCTGCGAGGCAATTTGAGAGACGATCGATCATGCAGCTTCCTCCTTTCCAGTTTCCTGCCACCACTGAGCAAACTGGGTAAGCCCTTGCTCAAGCGTGATGGGGGGGCGATAGCCCAAGTCTGTGATTGCAGCCTGGATCGCTAACGTTTGACTAAAGGCTAATAGACCTACGGTATAGCGAGTCAAAATTGGCTCTGAGTTTGAGAATAGCGCTATCCCTTCCATAGCTGCGGCGAGTCCATAGGCCAAAGGAAAAGGCATAGGTTTGAATTGCAGGGCAGAGCCAAGCCTCTGGGATAGCTGCTCCAGCAGCATTCTTAAAGACCGAGGTTCGCCATTCGTAATGTTATAAGCCCTACCGGAGAGCGCGTCGGAAGCCTGTTGGCAGCATTGAAGGGCGTGAACAACATTGTCGATATAGGTGATATCCAGGACGGCTTTGCCCTGACGGATGAGCGGAATGCCTGTGCGATCGCTGGCTCGTAACAATCGCGGCAGAATGGTGGTGTCCCCTGGCCCAAAGATGCCTCTTGGACGCAGGGTGATGACCGATAACCCCTGCTGATAGGCAGTCTGGATTTCCTGCTCTGCTAGCTGCTTGGTTCTGGCATAGGGGCTAACGGGTTTGGGCAACGGCAAGGACTCAGGAATCTGAAGTTGATCGGCATAGGTAAAATAGACTGCCGAAGTGGAAACATGAACGAGGCGAGGGACGCGATGCGCCAAACACCCCTGCACCAGATGGCGGGTGCCCAACACGTTAATGTCATAGAACTCGCGGCTGTCGCCCCAAGGCGCTGAGAGGGCACCGCAGTGAAAGACACAATCCTGCCCTCGACAGGCAGCCGCGATCGCCACCGCATCTCGCAAATCAGCTGCCACAAACCGTAAACCTGCGGCTTCAAGCTGTCTGCCAATGAACTGATTCCGCCCTAAAACGGTTACGGTATCACCCAGCGATCGCAATTTTAGCGCAAGCCGTTTCCCCAGAAACCCCGTTCCACCCGTAATCAAAACCTGCATTGCATCCAATTACCCTACAATCTCTTTATTATCTCGTTGAACTGTCAAGCCACGGATTGGTGATTCGTAATTGATAATTCGTAATTCGTAATTGGAGTCAATGGAGGCTTGAACCCACCCTTGATAGCAGACTATCTAATCAAATATTTTGATAGGGGCATGTACCCATCAATTACGAATTGCGAATTACGAATTACGAATTACTGGGTCGCGTTCTCTGGCAAAAACTTTAGAAATCCTATGGTTGTTCCCTTGCTTGGCATCCTTTCCCTTGCCCTGTACCTCGGATTGCTGGGGGTCAAAGCTTATCTGAGCCTGCGCATCGCGAGACGAAACCTCCAGGGTTTGCAAGACGAGGAGACTACGATTCTGCAACCCATCCTGAGCGGCGATCCTCTGCTAGAGAAAGCGTTACAGCATAATCTCAGCATGGTGCCAACCTGGGCGAGATTTCTCTGGCTGATTGACGAAGACGATGATGTGGCTCGTCAACTGGCTCAGGCCTTGATCCATGACGCGGAAGATAGCACGGGTAAATCAGTGCGTGTCCTGCTTTGTCCTGCGGTTCCTCCGCAAGTCAACCCCAAGGTATTCAAACTGGAGTATGCCTTGTCTCAGATCGAGACACCTTATCTGGCAGTGTTGGACGACGATACCCTGTTAGAGCCTGACACCCTCAGCGTCGGTTTGTTTCAATTACAGGATGGCGATCTGTTTACAGGATTGCCGTACTATCTTCAGGGTTCTACGGGTTGGTCTGAACTCACCGCCCATTTTGTCAATAACAATAGCATCTTGACCTATCTCCCCTTGCTAAATTTTTTCAATCCGATCTCGTTAAACGGCATGTTCTACCTGATGGGTACAGAAAAGCTGCGGCAAATGGGTGGCTTCACGCCCATTTTGCATGACCTGTGCGATGATTACGCCCTGGCTCGACTGCTCAAACAACAGGGAGGGCAGATTATTCAGGGCACCACACCGATCGCCATTCAGACGAGTGTTCCAGACGCTAAATCTTACTTGAAACTGATGCATCGTTGGTTTGTGTTTGCTCAAATCCTAGTCTTTGATCAGCCTGCGTCAACCCAAGCATTATTATTTTTGTTTCTGGGTATACCTCCAATCTTGCTGTGGATCAGTTTGCTCAGCCTCATCTCCTCTTCCCTGGGGCTGTTCTGCCTGCTTGCCGTTCTGATCATTCGTCATGTGACGATTCACCATCTACACCATCAAATCTTCGCTAAGCCAGTTGCTTTTTCCTTTGTGATATCCATTACGTCTGAACTGCTGCAACCGTTGCATCTGACTCATGCTCTGCTGGAGAAACGGATTCGCTGGAGAAACCGACTGATTCGGGTGGAGAAAAACGGTAAATTTTCTTATGAGCAGTCATGATCATGAGCCATCCTCCAGCGTCACTTCCTTATACCCCCTTAAAGGTCGCCTTCTTAACAGGATTAAGTAACCCAGAGAGCTGTAGTCTGAGTCGGACGTATCAACAGTTTATGTCTGAATTGAGGTGTCCGGAAGACTGGAAAGTTTATCTCAACTTTCCCTATCTCCCAAGCGCTGAGGATGAAGAAAATGTATCCCTCTTAGATGCCAGTCTGTCTAACTTTCGTCAATTTCTAGGGGCAAAATCCCCATCCTACCGGGAGTCCGCTCAACGACATTTGACGAGCCTGTGCGCCTCAGCTGACGCGCTGTTTTTGGTGGTGGGCAGTTGTGGACTGGAAATCTTGAATCAGGCTTGGACAGAGGCGATCGCGCCCGATCGGGTCAATGTTGTGGCGCTAGGGCCAGTGGCTCGTCAGCCTCCCGTTGCCTCCTGTATGCTGATCCAGGGCACTCAGGATTATATCTCTCGGCTATTTTTCAGGACTGTTGATGTGAGGCTTCCCGATGTGGGTCATATGGATTATGTGACCGATCGCAGGGTTTTTGATCTGGTCAGTCGATCGCTATGGCACATGATTTCAACCGTGCAAATTTGATGTGGAAAAACCTGAAGATTGATTTTGTGGCACCGCCGTTTGCAGGGCATTTATATCCCCTGCTGGAGATTGCGAGGGGCTTGCGGCGGCAAGAGATGGAAAATCTCCGAGTGTTGAGCACTGATGATGCTGAACCTGCGATATCGCTGTCTGGACTCGAAGGGGTGTACCTGTTGCAAGGTCAGGACGCTGCAATATCCGCGATCGCCAATCCTCCCTATCGGGTTAAAAGCAATCCGCTGCGGCTCTTACAGCAATTTAGCGCCAACCTGGCCTTGATGCAGGATTTGAAGTTCCAGCTTCAGACCCTTTGGCAAGCCCACCCGCCCGATCTGGTCATTGCTGATTTTACGCTGCCCGTCAGCGGCATCCTGGCTCAGGAGATGGGCTTGGGCTGGTGGACTTCTACGCCAACCGTCTGTGCCATCGAAACCAAAACGGGGACTCCTTCTTACCTGGGTGGGCTGACGCCGGGACAAAATTTGCCGAGTCAGATTCGTGATTTCATCGGACGCAAACTAATTCGTGGGTTTAAAACTGGCGTTGGCTATGGGTTTAGGGAGGAGTTGCGATCGCTCAACATCCCCAGCATCTATCTGAAGAACGGTGAGGAGCGCATTTACTCACCCACCAAAATTCTGGGGCTAGGAATGCAGGAGTTTGAATTCGAACGCGATTATCCGGCAGCGCTAGAGTTTATTGGCCCTCTAACGGCGTCCCCTCCTTTTTCCCATACGCCTCCCAAATTTCAGCAAGATGTCCGTCATGTTCTGGTGAGCCTGGGCACGCATATCCCCTGGGCAAAAGATCAAGCCGCCCAGTTTGTTCAACAGGTTGCGGCTCAAATGCCTGATGTCCATTTCCACTTTTCCTATGGCAAGGTCGGGGAGCCAAGCCAGCCTTCAAGAAGTCCCTCAGGCAATATTTATTACTACGACTATTTACCCTATGACTTGTACCTGTCCCACTTCGATGCTGCCATCATCCACGGCGGTACAGGAGTCCTTTATAGCTGCATCAAAGCGGGAGTGCCCATGCTGGTTTGGCCGCATGACTATGACCAATTTGATCACGCAGCTCGGATTGTGCATCAAGGCATCGGCTTGCGCTTCAAAGCTGACCTCAACCATACGGTTCAAAGCCTGCACCAGCTCTTTTCTGACAAACAGATTGCCCGTCAGATGGCGCATTTTCAAGAACGCCTCCATCAGTACGATCCAACAACGGCTGTTTTGAACCTCGTCAAACAGTTCGCAGATAGGTCACCCTAAAACGGTCTGCCTTCAGTACTTCAGCACCATCCCCCCCACCGACAGACCCGCAGCAGTGCCCAGCAATAACGCGCGATCGCCCCGATTGAGCCTACCCTGCTGAATTGCCTCATGCAGCGCCATTGGAATCGATGCAGCCATCGTATTGCCGTGATTATGGGCAATTACCATCCAAGCCTCTTCAGGGATCTCTAGCTGCTTTTGGATCAGCCGCATCGACATTAAACTCGCCTGATGGGGAATCACCAACTGCATATCAGCCATGCTCAACCCAACAGGCTCAAATAATCGCTGCAAAAATCCTGGCAGGATCTGCGATGCCATACGGTACACCGATCGCCCCTTCATCTGAAAGACAAAGCGATCGGGATGGGTGGCATATTCTCTGGGGTGGTGCTTGTTGCCGCCCCCCAAACACTGGGAGAGATCGGCACCCTCGCTGTAAGTCTCTAGGCGAGACGCAAGGATGGCAGAGGCATCAGAAGCGGGTGATTTCTCTACAATGACGGCTGCCGCTCCATCTCCAAAGAGGGTACAGCTTTCGTGATCTGACCAGTCTAGGGCGATCGTTGCAATTTCGCTGCTGACAATGAGAACTCGGGAGTATCGCCCAGAATCAATTAGGTATGAAAGCAAATCTAGTGCGGTGACAAAACTGAGACAGGTGGCATTGATATCAAATGCTGGAATACCAGAGTCAGCGATTCCTAATAGCCGTTGGATCAAGACAGCAGTGCAGGGAATTCCCTGCTCAGGAACAGTATTAGCACAGACAATGCAATCAATGTCCTGAGAGGAGAGATGGGCAGCGGCCAACGCTTCTTTGGCTGCATAGGCACCCATCTGTGAAGTCGTTTCATCCGCAACAAAGTGGCGTACCTTCACGCCTGATTTTTTCTCAATCCATTGGCTGGAAACTCCAATTTTCTCGGCAAGCTCTTGGGCCGTAACTTTGCGCTTGGGTAAGTACTTACCTGTGGAAAGAATCTTAACTGAGCGTTGCTGCATGTTTGTATTCCTAGTCCCTGTTACTGGAATTCACCGGGCTGAATTGCATCAACGATTAGAGCGCGCAATCTGCCTCGTGAGACATTCATTTTAGAAGAAACCTTGGAGCAATTTGAGCCTAGCATTTCAAATCTACGCCTGTTTCTCGGCATTGCTTATGTCCGGCCATGAAATCAGCAACGTCTTTATCGCTCCACGCAATTAGGTTAGAACAATATTTTTTCTAAAAGCCCTGTTCCACGCGGCTTTTAGAAAAAATATTGGTTGGATTTAAGCGCGTAGCGCTATGTCTTCCAGTTCGGAGAAAATATAGTGATTTTTCAGCGACAAATTTACGACGCCGCAAATCTTTGCTCAAGATCGTCCAAGATACTATGAAAAGAGATTATTTTAGGATTGGTATAAGTACTCAAGAAGTATAAGACATGGAGAGCGTCAGTTAATATTGGCTACCAAGGAGTGCCAACCATTGTGAATGCTGCCCAGTAGTAAGGATGGGTCAATTGGCGATCGCCATTCAACGCCTCCACAGGCAATTGCAGCGTCTCTACTCCTGGCATGCCTTTGATTTGATTGCCGTCTAGATAAACCTCGCCGCGCAGCAGCGCAATTTGTGCCTGCCTTAAGGCTTCTGCCTTAATCGGGGCAGTCTGGAGAGCGCTGTAAAACTGACTCATAAGAGCCGCCGTTGCCGAATCATTGACATACCAGAGGCTGGCAACCGCCGTTTTTACGCCCGTCTGGACGGCGAGTCCGGCAAACCCCAACTCTGCTTCCTTATTGCCCAGAGCCGTTCGACAGGCGCTCAGCACCAGCAACTCCACTGGCGGATTATTCCAGCCGAGCTGCCGTACTTGATCCAGCTTTAGTTTTTCGTCCCAGAACTGAATGTAGGAATTGCCGATCGCACCGGGCGCAAAATCGGCATGGGTCGCCAAATGGATAATCCCAAACGGGCGTTCCTGCCTAATAGTTTCCAGATTCGCCAGCGTCGCCTCCGTGTTGAGCAGCAGACTGCCCCCCTTCCACAAATTAGACACCAAAGCAGAAAGTTCGATCGACACCGCAGGCAGAGGCTCCTGTCCCTGTGTGCTTTCAGAAATTCCCATCGCCAACATCTGAGAATTGCGGATGTCAACATAGCGCGTATCCGTCAGGCTGAGGCTCGGCGTTAAGCCAATGCTATATTGCTCAACTAAAAATTGTCCTTCATGATGCAGAGCGGCAAAAGGCAGCGATCGCAATCCAGCATCCGGCAGAAACACCAGATTAGTGATAGCTTCAGTTTCCAGATCGGCTGCGATCGGAGCGATCATCCATTGATAGAGCTGTTCTGCGGTGGGCAAATAGCTAGTCGTTTGGGTGTTGCGAGGATTAGTCACCTCGCTGCGAAAGGTTTGAGCCGTTGCCAATACCTGCGATCGGCTCAGATGGGGCATCCGATGACGAATCACGCTCTTAGCAGTGACAACCAATAGCTCTAGCTGATCGCTGTCGCGGGCAACGGGCGGCTCCGTCAAAGACTGCACCTCGCCCGGAATGAAATCAATGTAAATGAAGGCAGGCTTGGCTCCCGTATCTCGCTCGATCGCCTGCGCTAATTCTTTGGCCTGATCAACCGTGGTAATGGGTGAGGAAGGTATTCCCAAATAGCTGCTAAAGTCATCCGTAAATTTTTGCTCAATTCGAGCGATGTCCGTATCGATCGGGACATTGGGAATGGATGTGCTTGGCTGAGGCAGATCGGGAGAAGGAGGTAAATCTACGCGAGGATCATTGAAGCGGGGTTGAGCCGGATCGGGCGAAGGGGTTGGAGCAGGTGAAGGGGCTGGAACGGGTGTGGGAGAAGGTGTGGGAGAAGGTGAGGGCGTGGGAGAAGGGGTTGGGACAGGAATGGGCGTAGGAGTGGGGGCAGGGGTGGGGGTAGGAGTCGATATTGCCGCAATATTGAGCTGAATGGGTAATCGATTAGAGGTTGAGAGGACAGGTTCACCATTCTCTAAATCAGCGGCATCTATCGTAAAAGCATTCACCGCACCCGATGCATTAGCAGGTGGAGTGTATACCAACGAATCACCTAAAGTAATCACATCTCCAGGTACCAATGCATCACCATTGCGGGTTAAGGTACCGCCTGTCGCGATCGCCTGAATTCTCAACACCAGGTTATCCCGATTAGGATCTGTAAAATTCGCCGCTAGATCAGCATAGGTGAGTGAAACAGGCTGATCGGCAGCAGTATTGAAAACCGTATTGGCAGAGAGCAACTGCGGCGGCGAATTAACGGAGGTCAGCGTAATTCCGGTGGGAGTGGTAGCGATCGCGCCATTGGCAGCCACTGGAAAATTGCCCGTTGCCAGCGTTCCGATACCTGCGTCTAACCCCCCTGCCGTGCCGTTGGTGCTGGGAAAGCCAATGACAAAGGGCCGATTGTCAGCGCCTCCTGCATGTTGAATGCTGATGGTTCCAGAGGTGGCTGGCGAATTGCCCAGCGTGCTAATGCTAGGATTTCCTGTTATCCCCAACGTACCGATGACCTGCACCTGATCGCCCGCTAGAGCAACATTCCCCCCTCGGCTGATCGGACTTCTAGCTGAAATAGACTGGACGCTGATATTGCCTTGGGTGCTGGCGATCGTCACATCTCCTGCACCTGCGGCAAAAGTGGTCAAATCATCCGTCAACAGCTCTCCCGCCTGGATATTGCCCGGAGCCGTGAGCGTCAAATTGCCCGATCGTCCCGATGGCGAGCCTGTGGTAATGCGATTCAGCGTTATACTCGCGCCAGAAATCACCAAATCTCTGCCATTAGAAGAAATATAGCTGGCAGGGCCTGCCAAAAAGGAGCCGACTCCATTGTTATCGGCATCCGCCGTGAACCGGATCGTGCTGCCTGGAACGAAGCTAAAGGCAAAAGGGGCAGGCACCGAGTCATCAATGACAATATTGTTGGTTGCCTCTAGGATGACGTTGCCAGGTTGTCCCTGAAGCAGGGCATAGTTAACCGTAATATCTTGATCTGGAAAATCACCCACCAGAATATCGGGCAGGCTAGCCGTCACCGTTGCCGGATCGCTGGCCGCATCCGAGATCACAATGTTGCGAGGGTCGAGAAGCAGCGTTCCCCAATGGCCGGAAGTTGCGCCCAGATCAACAGAGCCACCAAAAGCCAGACGCTCTTGCCCTGACACTTCGACAAAACCACCGTCTCCATGAGCTGCGCCCCCTCTGGCGCTGATGCTGCCCCAAAACCCGGTATAGTCGTTTGCCCAAATGACGGCTCTTCCCCCATTGCCTTCAGCCAAAGCATCAACATTGAGCGTGGTATCTGAACTGACCACCGTCCGTAGAGCGCTGGGCAGCGTTCCCTGACCATGAAAGTCACCGCCGATCCGTAGCGTGCCGCCGCCGCTGCCAGCCGCGTTTAGAGTAGCCGAGAACACCCCAATTTGTTCGCCTACCACCGTGATAGAGCCGCCCGTTTGTCCCGGAACGCTATAGGCAGCACTGACCTGACCAGAAACGATCGCCGTTCCTGCGGTGGTTGGAATCGTCAGTCCTGACCCAGTGAGCTGCACAGTACCATCTGGATTGACCGTTAGCCCACTGGCATTGCCCACGTCTCCGCCCGTCAAGAGGGCAGGCAGAGAGGCCACCGTCCAGTCTGATGGGCGATCGAGCGGCTGAAACTCTAGACTCAAGAGCTGCCCCACCTGACTGAGGCGAACTAGACGCTGGCCGGGAACGGCAGCGATCGTGATCTGTCCCCCCGCTGCCGAGAGTCGTCCAGTATTCACCACCGTACCCCCCAGCAGAGATAGATTTTGACCTGTCGCTACGCTCAAATCTCCAGCATTGAGAATGGCTCCAGGCTGGCTGAGAGCAAAGGCAAAACTGTTTGGATTGCCCACCAGAGCCGCATAGTCATTCTGGCCGATCGCATTGAACCAGCCCCCCTCAAACCCAACCCCTGTAGCCGTGGTTGCCGTAAACGCCGCAGGGAGATTGAGCTGCGCGTGGGAGCCAAAGATTATCCCTGCCGGGTTAATCAGAAATAAATTAGAGTTGCCCCCCGAGACTTGCAGCAGTCCATCAATCACAGAGGCGTTGCCCCCCACTACACGGGTCAAGATATTGCGAATTTCTGGATGGGACTGGAAATTAGCGATTTGCTCTCGGCTCAAGCCCAGCTCTTGCAGGCTATGAAACAGGTTTCTGCCATCGCTAGAGCGCTGCCCCCCATCAATATCAAAGCGATCGCCTGTTTGAGTCACCCGCGTCTGCGTCCCATCTTGAGCAGGGATGACCCGTTGGGCGGCGGCAGGCACTGCCCATAGGCAGACAGCGATCGGCACCAGGGCAATGACCGTTTTGAGCTGCTGTGCAGATAAGATGAGTCCAGCCATGATTTACCTCTATGTGAATTGAGTGAGGGGCACTCTCATTTCATCAACTCTCTCAAAATGCCCAATTCTGAGGTGTGCCTCTGCATAGAAGACGGATGGCAATTTGAAGAATTGTCTCTGCCTAATCTCCGTTAGCTAATATTCCATGAGAACAATCTATGCAACAGGATTTAAGAGGAACAATGAGCAGGAGAGGCACACTGGCGATCGTTCTTTTAGCCACTGGTTTTTTAGTCACCTGCCCCTGTGGCTCTGCGGCTGCGTTACCAGAAATCTCTGAGGCAGAAACGCCCAGTCCTGAGCCTGTCCCTAACCCTGAGACATTGCCACTGCCTGAAGCGAATCCATTCCCTCCTGGAAACGAATCCCCGTTCCTTCAGCCTGTGCCTCTTCCCCTTCCCTTACCCAACGAAGCCGCGCCGCCGATCGCCCCTGAGCCGCCAGCCGCTGCCGATCCTGCCCCGCCTGTGCAGATTCCAATCCGTCAGATTCAGGTCATCGGCAGTACGATTTTTAGCGATCGCGATTTTGCCTCTCTCGTTGCCCCCTATGAAGGGCGATCGGTCACGTTAGAAGAGCTGCGCCAGCTTGCCGATGCCATTACCCAGCTCTACCTGGATCAGGGCTATCTGACCTCCAGAGCCATTTTGGTCGATCAGCAAATCTCAGAGGGTCTGGTTCAGATTCGGGTGATTGAAGGCGCTCTAGAAGCGATCGACATCGAAGGCGTGCGGCGGGTGAAGCCCGAATATGTGCGCGATCGCATTGCCCAAGGGGGCAAAACGCCTGTCAATCAAGGACGGTTAGAGGATCAGTTGCGGCTGCTCCGTCTCGATCCGTTATTTGAAAACGTAGAGGCAAGTTTGCGTCCGGGGAACGCCATCGGTCAGAGCGTTCTCGTGGTTCGCGTGACTGAAGCTAACGCCTGGATTGCCGGACTGGGTTTCGACAACTACTCACCGCCCAGCGTTGGGTCGGAACGCGTCAGCCTGGTGCTTGGGCATCGGAACGTGACGGGCTTGGGCGATCAAATTGTGGCCTCCTATGCGCGAGCCATCACAGGCGGCTCGGATGTGCTGGATTTTTCCTACCGCCTCCCGCTCAACGCTATGAATGGCACATTGCAGCTTCGAGCGGCTCCTAGCTTTTATCACATCACCGATCCAACCTTTGCCGATCTCAACATTGAGGGCGACTCTAGGCTGTACGGAGTCAGCTATCGCCAGCCCTTCATTCGCACGCCCCGTGAGGAATTGGCGCTGTCGGTTGGCTTTACCTATCAGGACGGCAGAACCCTCATTTCTTCGTTGCTCAGCGACGCCAGCACCACTAGCGTCATTCAGTTTGGACAAGATTACGTGCGACGTGATCCCACAGGAGCCTGGGCATTTCAATCGCAGTTTAACGTTGGCACCGGGTTATTTGGCGCAACGAAGGCGGCTGGATCGACTCCCGATGGTCAATTTTTCAGCTGGGTGGGGCAGGCGCAACGGGTGCAAATTTTGAGTCCCGATCAGCTTTTGATCGCGCAATTGGATATGCAGCTCACTGCCGATCCTCTGCTGTCTTCCCAGCAGCTTGTGATTGGTGGCGGACAGTCTGTGCGGGGCTATCGTCAAAATGTGCGCTTGGGCGATAACGGCTTTCGACTCTCGCTCGAAGACCGAATTGCTATCCTGCGCCGTGAAGATGGCCGTCCTACTTTGCAGGTGGCTCCCTTTGCCGATCTGGGGGCAGTTTGGCATGCCGCGAATAACCCGAATCGTTTACCGAATCAAACCTTTCTGGCTGGAATTGGCGTCGGGCTACTGTGGGAGCCGCTGCCTAATCTCAATATTCGGACTGATTTTGCGCTGCCCTTGATCGATTTGAGCGATCGCGGTGACAATCTTCAGGATGACGGAATTCACTTCAGCGTCAACTGGCAGTACTGATTACGGCATGGCTTAACGACTTCTTTCCCTCTTCTTAACCTGAGAGCACCCATGTGGATTGTACGGTTGAATTTGTAGTCCCGAAAACAGCCAATCATGAACTGGAAATACCGTGGTGTGAGAGTTTTGTCAGCGGCAGGCGTGAATTTGAAGGGGCAAAACTTTGGAGCTAAATCCCTTCAGATTTTATTGCCTGCGTTAGTTCTCTTACCGTTTGGCGTTATTGGGCAGATTCCCCAGGCGATCGCTCAGTCTGCTGCAATTGAGGGAAAGGTGGCTTTCACTCTGACCGACCTCGCAGGAGCAGAAATGTTGGATGTCACCTCTGACGGTCAGTACGCTGTAGTTGTGGGGGGAGAAACGGTGACGCTAGTGGCGATCGCCAAAGATACTCTACAAGTTGAGGCAACTTGGACATTGACTGAGGACGTATTACCGGAAGGGTCAATGGCGGCTGAAATCACAGGGGTTTCCATCAGTCCGGATAATTCCTTTGCGCTGATTGGCGTGAAAGATTCAGATGAGGCCAATCTCAGCGCATTTAATGAAGTGCCAGGAAAGGTGGTGGCGCTGGCGCTGCCAGATCTCAAGGTTATGGGACAGGTGACGGTTGGGCGTGGCCCTGACTCTGTGGCGATCGCCCCCAATGGTGAATTTGCCGCCGTTGCCAATGAAGACGAGGAAAATGAAGAAGATCTGACCAATGCTGAGAATCGTCCTGGAAGCGTCTCTATTATTGATCTACGCCAGGGTGCCGAGCGGATGACTCAGGTAGAAGTGCCCATTCCACCCGACAACATTCCCTTCTTTCCCAATGACCCGCAGCCGGAAACAGTGCGGATTGCGGCAGATAGCTCTTTCGTCTTGGCAACCCTGCAAGAGAACAATGCAGTCGCCCGGATTGAGATCCCCAGTGCATTACTGAGTCCGTTGCAGCCAGAGGCTTTCTCCGTCCAAAACTTTAATCAGGGCGTTCGGACGGGCTTAGGGTTGACGCAGGATGAAGCGGGTATGGGCAACTGCCGCTCCAGCAGTTACGATCCATCGCTGAGACAAGAATTTACGTCTGCCCGCGAACCCGATGGCATTGCCATTGCTCCTGACGGACGCTACTTTGTCACCGCTGATGAGGATAACTTGACCAGCGTTAATAACCAATCTTATGAAGGCGTGCTTTTGAGTCCGCATGGCTCTCGAACCATCAGCGTATATGACGCAGAGACGGGCGAATTTTTGGGAGATAGCGGCGACTCGATTGAAGCCAGCGTGATCGATCTGGGATTGCCGCAAAGGTGCGACAGCAAAGGCCCAGAACCAGAGGTTGTGTCGTTGGGAGTGATCAACGATCGGGCGATCGCTTTTGTAGCGGCTGAGCGATCGGATGCTATGACCATTCATGACATCACCGATCCAAAAAACATTGAACTGCTGGATACGGTCATTCTCAATCCTGAAGTTGTGCAAGCTGACCAAGAGGCTGGGCTTGAGCCAGAGGGCATTGAGTTTATCCCAGCCACGAATCAAGTGGTTGTATCCAGTCCTGAAGGGGGTTCTATGAGTTTGATCAATTTGACCATTCGCTAGAGATCAGGGATAAATAAAATGGAATGAGCCTAAAAGATTCTCGCAAAAGTCTTTTAGGTTCATTTTATTGGCTGTCCCAGATCATTTGGCGGTAATGCGATCGCTGCCTGCTCCAACTCACCCTACAGGTTCAAAGGAATTGAAACCAATGGCAACGTATTTAGTGACAGGTGCAAATCGCGGCATTGGCTACGAGTTTTGCCGTCAGCTTCAGGCCCTCGGAGAAACCGTGATCGCAGTTTGTCGGGCAGCAGATGATGACTTGAAAGCCCTGGGCGTGCAGGTTGAGGAGGGCATTGATATTACTTCTGATGCTTCTGTGGCAGACTTAGCTGAGCGACTAAGAGAGAGGGCGATCGATGTTCTGATCAACAATGCCGGAATGCTTCAGCATGTGACCTGGGAAAACCTTAACTTTGACAGCATCCGAGAACAGTTTGAGGTAAATGCCCTGGGCGCATTGCGAGTCACCCATGCCCTACAGCCCCAACTACAAGCAGGCTCAAAAATCGTGCTGATGACGAGTCGGATGGGATCGATCGCTGATAATACTTCTGGCAGTTCCTACGGCTACCGCATGTCAAAGGTGGCCTTGTCAATGGCAGGTAAATCCCTGGCGCATGATCTGAGGCCGCAGGGTATTGCTGTTGCCATTTTGCATCCGGGTTGGGTGCAGACTCGCATGACCAACTTCATCAGAGGCGGCATCACGCCAGAAGTCTCGGTCAAAGGCTTGCTGGCTCGAATTGATGAATTAACCCTAGACAACACGGGCACCTTCTGGCACAGCAATGGCGAAGTGCTGCCTTGGTAGAGGCTACTGGTAGTGTTTCAAATGTGTTGTTAATTTTTTTGAAAGGGGCGCTCCGCGCCCCTTTCAAAAAAATTAACAACATGTCTAGAACATCACCGAGGCTACTTCGATGATCGCTTCGACTTGGGCGGCGTTTGGCGATCGCCAAAGTATTTCTCGCTGCGATAGCGCATCCACACCCGCAGCACTTGCGGAATCTGCTCTTTTTGCGCCTTTGTCAATGTGTTGTAGAGCGCTAATGCGCGTTCCCGCTCTCCCCGACAGGCTGCGTTATTGTGAGCATCCCAGTAGCTGCGAGCGACCCGAATTCGCCGACAGACTTCTTTAATGAGCGCTTCTCCCGTGAGGGGATCTTCCTGATTTGCCATACTCAAATTTTGCTGCTTTAAACATCATATAAGGATCTAGCAAAGAGGGTTGCCCGAATGCTAAACCCTTACGCTTGAGGTTCCGGTGTTATTTAATCCACGATCCTAAGCAAGAGATAAATTTTTGTAAATTCTTGAGACGCAATCCAATCCGATTCTTTGAGTTCTCCAGACAAAATTAGGGAATCTAGAGCGCATCAATTGGACTCATTTTCAGGGCAACTGTCACGGCTGGGCTTACCCAGTCGGCTGTCTGGCGTTCTCTCCCTTCTTGCCCAAAAGCCGATTTGAAGCCGCGCAACGATTCACGTTAGAGGTGGCTTGAATCAGCCACCTCGAGACGCTGTAGAGAGAAATTCCTTAGCTACAAAAAATTGGGTTAGATTATTGCTAGGTCGGGAACACTGGCTGATAGAAGTCATTTTCTCATCCATAGCCTACTCGATCGCAGAAAGTACCATCCCAAAGTGCCATCCTTTGTAGGTTGAGTGTCGTTGCCTGATGTTGCTGAGTTGATCAGAAGTTTAGTGTAAAAATTACGCCTTAGACATCTCTATGAATACTTCTACTCAACGTTTCAAAGGATTGTCTCTGCGATCGCTCCTCATCGCTCCATTTGTACTACAAATCTTTGTAGCTGTTGGATTAACGGGGTATGTTTCCCTGCAAAACGGGCAGAAAGCAGTCAATGATGTTGCTAGCCAGCTCCGGCAAGAAATGGGCGATCGCCTCAACCTGCAAGTTCTCAACTATCTGGAAAAACCTTACATTACTGGACAGGTGATTGTGGCTGCGGCGCAAGAGGGGCAACTAGATTTAACAGATGTCACAGATCTCGAACGGATGCTCTGGCTTTTAACGAAACAAGATCTCATTGAACAAATGACGATTGCAAAGCCAGACGGCACGAACGTGTCAACGGAAGAGTCAGTAGATGGAAGCATCGTTTCTCGGATTGGCAACAAAGCGAATTTTCCGCGGCGACTCGTTTATAGTCTAGATATTCAGGGTCAGCGAATTGCCTTGGTAGATACCCAACCCGAGTTTGATCCAAGAAAGCGACCTTTTTATAAGCTGGCACAGGAAACCGGAAAACCGACCTGGACAGAACCCTTTCTAGGTAAGAGCAATAAGGAAGCTTCAATTTCCCTATCCCAACCCATTTATAGCAAGAATGGAACGTTGTTAGGGGTTCAAAATAGCGTCTTTCGGATTAGCAAGATTCATCAATTCTTAAGCGAGCTAAAGATAGGTCAAACGGGTCAAACGTTTATTATCGATCGGGCGGGTAATCTGATTGCGAGTTCAACGATTAAAACGCCTTACATCATTGACCTAGAAAATGATGAATTGCAGCAAATTCCAGCCATAAAGGCTGAAAATCCTGTTGTTCGGGCTACGGCGCAAGCAATCTTCGATCGGTTTGGCGACTCTCAGGCTATTACAAGCACCCAACAACTTGACTTTTGGCTCAACAACCAGCGGCAGTTCATTCAAGTTTCCCCTATTCGAGACGAACGGGGGATTAACTGGCTGAGCGTTGTTGTGATGCCCGAATCAGATTTTATGGCTCAAATTAATGCCAATACCCGCACCACCATTTTGCTGTGTCTGGGGGCTTTAGCCATAACAACTGCCCTCGGTCTTTTTACTTCACGGTGGATTACCAAACCGATTTTGCAACTCCAAAAGGCCAGTCAGGCCATTAGCTCCGGGCAGTTGGATCAAACGGTTCAGGTTAAAGGGGTTAGCGAATTAAGTTCGCTGGCAGATTCCTTTAACCAGATGGCAAATCAGCTAAAAACCTCATTTAATGAACTAGAAAGCCGTGTTGAGGCACGCACTTCAGAGCTAAAGGAAGCAACCTTATTGGCCGATCGCGCAAACCAGGCCAAAAGCGAATTTCTCGCCAATATGAGTCATGAACTACGCACGCCCCTCAACGGCATTCTAGGCTACGCCCAGATTCTTGGGCGCTCTCAAAGCTGGGGCGAAAAAGAGCATAAAGGGATTGAGATTATTTACCAGTGCGGTTCCCACTTATTAACTCTAATTAATGACGTTTTAGATATCTCCAAAATTGAAGCTCGCAAGCTGGAATGGAACCCTCATAGCATTTATCTGCCTGATTTGCTAGAGGGCATTGTCGAGATTGTGGGCATCCGAGCCGAGCAAAAGGGCGTTGACTTTGTGTATCTCCCTGATGCGAATCTGCCAGAGGGCATTGAGGTGGATGAGAAACGATTGCGGCAGGTGTTGATTAATCTCTTAGGGAATGCTGTCAAGTTTACCGATCAAGGCAAGGTAACATTTAGGGTCGAACGGCTTGATCAGGTTTCCCTGAATGATTCAGATCACTTGTCTGGATCATCAACCACCAAACTCAGGTTTCAGGTCAGCGACACAGGCATTGGCATGAGTTCGGAAGCCTTAGAAAAAATATTTCACCCGTTTGAACAGGTCAGTGACCAAAAACGGAATGCGGAAGGTACTGGATTAGGTCTAACCATCAGCCAGACGCTAGTGCAGCTTATGGGCAGTCAAATCCAAGTCCAAAGCCAGATGGACGAGGGCAGCACCTTTTTCTTTGATGTAGAACTGCCGACCTCGGCAGAATGGCGACCCACGGCAACGAGCGCCACTCGTGAACAGTTAATCGGCTATCAAGGTGAACGGCAATCCGTCTTAATCACAGATGACAAGTGGGAAAACCGCTCAGTGATTGTCAACTTGCTAGAGCCGCTGGGCTTTACGGTGATTGAAGCAGAGAATGGTCAAGATGGGCTAGCGAGAGCGCTCCAGCGCCAGCCAAATTTAATCATTACCGATATCTTGATGCCCGTGATGAACGGATACCAGTTTCTCCAGCAGATTCGGCAAAGTGAAGCGCTCAAGACCATTCCAGTCATTGTTTCCTCTGCTTCAGTGTCCAGTATTGAGCAGCAGCAGAGCTTAGATACTGGAGCGGATGATTTTCTAGAAAAGCCTTTGCAGGCAGGTGACCTGTTTCAGATGCTCCACAAACACTTACAGCTCACTTGGATTTATCAGCCTGCCGCAGGTGAAGCGCGATCGCTCATCCCTGACATCAGCGATTTCACTCCATCTACGCCGCTGGCTATGCCGCCGCCAGCAGACTTGGCAGAGTTGCTTCAGTTGGCTCAACAGGGGCGATTGAAAAAGCTAGCAGAGGTTGCGAGAGCCTTGGAACAACAAAATCCCCAGTATGCGCCTCTGGTGAAGCATTTGCTTGAGTTATGCAAAGGGTTTCACGTTGAAAAATTAGAGACGTTTGTCCAGAAATTGCTCAATGAAGTTACCTGTGCTTAAAAATGTTGATGATAAACACCCAGTTAATTTTAGTTGTTGATGACACTCCAGCCAATCTGGAGGTGGTTGCAGAAGCCCTGGATAATGCCGGGTTCGAGGTGGCGATCGCGACTGATGGAGAACGCGCGATCAAGCAAGCAATCCTCAGTCAGCCTGATTTGATTTTGCTGGATGTGATGATGCCTGGAATTAATGGCTTTGAAACCTGTCGTCGCCTCAAGGCCGATCCCACTACCTGCGACATTCCGGTGATTTTCATGACGGCTCTGTCTGACACAGCGGATAAGATCACAGGCTTTAGCTTAGGCGCAGTAGATTATGTCACCAAACCGTTCCAAGAGGCAGAACTCATTGCCCGTGTCACGACTCAACTCAAGCTACGCCATCTGCATCAAACGTTAGAGCTAGAAGTTGAACAGCGCACGGCCGAGTTGACAGAGGCTCTGCAACAGGTGCAGCAATCTCAGGTGCAGTTAGTGCAATCAGAAAAAATGGCGGTTTTGGGGCAGCTCGTTGCGGGTGTTGCTCATGAAATTAACAATCCAGTTAATTTTATTCATGGCAATCTTACCCATGTGCAGACTTACATCGAAGATTTATTAACCTTTATGCAGCTCTATCAGCAGCACAGTGCCCATTCTGCACCTGAACTCCGAAATGCTGCCGCAGACCTTGACTTAGAGTTTATTCAGCAAGATTTGCCTAAAACTTTGGCCTCCATGAAGATGGGAACCCAGCGTATCTGTGAGATTGTGCGATCGCTCCGCAACTTTTCTCGGTTGGATGAATCCAATTGTAAAGCGGTAGATATTCATGAGGGCATTGATAGCACGCTGCTGATTCTACAGCATCGCCTCAAAAACAAGCCTGAAAGCCCAGAGATTAAGGTGATTCGAGAGTATGGTCAACTACCCCCTGTAGAATGCTATGCCGGGGCGCTTAACCAGGTGTTTATGAATATTTTGGCAAATGCGATCGATGCTCTGGAAGAACTCAGCGCAAAACATGCGTATCCAGAAAACAAGATCAACGCTGGTCAAATTACGATTCGCACTTCTGTGATAGAGGCTCAGCGGGTACAAATTGCGATCGCAGATAATGGTTCTGGTATTCCTCAAGAGATGCAGCAGCGCATTTTTGATCCGTTCTTCACCACAAAACCTATTGGAAAAGGAACGGGAATGGGATTATCTATTAGCTATCAAATCATTACTGAAAAACATAGGGGCAAGCTAATCTATAGTTCTAGCCGTGAAAAGGGAACAGAATTTATCATCCAGATCCCCATCCGGCAAACATCTTAAACCACAGATTAACCCGCTGCGTGGAGCGATCGTAAAAAAGCGAACGAATTATATACCAATTTATGTGAAAGGATAGAACCAATATAGATGTATTAGCGCAGCGTAACGCATCCTTCAATATAGGAGGACTTTGCGATCTATTGAGCATGTCTTAAGTTCAGTCTTAGGTCGTTGAGGATATCAGCTTCAGCCTTTAGATGGATGGACATAGCAGTCAACAAGCTTGAAACTCTATGTTGGCATCAGAGTATCTTTTATAACTCTCAATTCTTGAGAGAACCAATAGGTAGCATAGAGAAAACCGAGAAACTATTGCCCTAGCTCAGCGATCGCACCCCATTACTTTTACCTCAGTGTTTCCTAAAGTAGAGTAAGAGATGAGCATCGCGGCAGAGTGAGCGTTTTTCAAAGGAGCGGAGCGCGTGACCGATCGAGGGAGAGTATCTAAATCCAGCTTTACAGGCAGCAGAAGCAGTCAGATCGCTGTGCAGTTGCCGTATGATGACCGGGTAGCGCTGTCCGTAGCCCTAAAAACTGTAGCCCTGAAAACGACTTTGATTCTGGGGATAAGGCTCTGGCTGACCTCGCAGCCTTGCTTGGGGAATATGGCAGGAGGAAGCAGAGGATGAGCGATTCTCGGCAATCCGATCTGCTATTTGCAGGCAAGAGTGAGATGGCTCAGCGCATGCGATCGCACGATTGGTCAAAAACCTCGCTAGGGCCAGTTGAGACTTGGCCTCAAAGCCTGAAAACTGCCCTTCGCATTATGCTCACCTCCAGTCAGCCCATGTGGGTATGGTGGGGCAAAGAATTACTTAATTTCTACAATGATCCTTATCGCTCCATCTTGGGAGGGAAGCATCCAGCCATGTTTGCCCGACCCGGTGCTGAGGTCTGGCAAGAGATTTGGGATGAGGTTCACCCAAGAATTGAGTATGCCATGCTCAATAATGAGGGAACTTACGATGAGTCTTTGCTATTTATCATGGAGCGCAATGGCTATCCCGAAGAAACCTACTACACGTTTTCCTATAGTCCTATTCCTGATGATCAGGGGAATCCGGGCGGCATTATTTGTGCAAACACCGATGATACCCAACGCATCATTGGCGAACGCCAGTTAACCTTACTGCGAGAACTGGCTGCCCGCACAGCTGATGCACGGACGTTCGATGAAGCCTGTACGCTGAGTGCCACAGGCTTGGCAGCGAATCTCTATGATTTGCCCTTTGCCATGATTTATTTGGTCGATGCTGAGCGACAATGTGCGGTTTTGGCAGGAGTAAGCGGCATCGATCGCACCCATCCTGCTGTCACCGAACTGATCGATCTCACAGCTGCATCGGCTGAATCGTTTGCGAAAGTGGTGCAAACGCAACAGGTATTGCTCATTGACGATTTAGCCACTCGGTTTAGCGACCTGCCCACGGGTGCCTGGGATCGCGTGCTGCATCAGGCCGTGATCATGCCGATCGCGCCCTCAGGTGCAACTGGGCGATCGGGTCTACTCTTGGCTGGGTTGAATCCTCTAAGGCTCTTTGATGACAACTATCGCAACTTTATGAATCTGGTGGCTGGGCAAATTGCCGCCAGTATTGCCAATGCCAACGCCTATGAAGAAGAGCGCAAACGCGCTGAAGCCTTAGCCGAACTCGATCGCGCCAAAACTCTATTTTTCACCAACGTTTCTCATGAGTTTCGCACGCCGCTAACGTTGATGCTAAGTCCGCTAGAAGAATTGTCTTTGTCGCTAACGGGACGATTGCAGCCGGACGAGCGGGAACAATTAGACTTAATGCATCGGAACGGCTTGCGATTGCAGAAGCTAGTCAACACACTGCTTGATTTTTCGCGGATTGAAGCCGGACGGATTCAGGCCGTTTATGAGCCGATAGATTTAGCGACTTACACCGCAGAGCTAGCCAGTGCGTTTCGATCGCTGATTGAGCAGGCAGAGATGTCGCTCATGGTGGAATGCCCACCCTTGCCCGAAGAGGTCTATGTCGATCGGGAAATGTGGGAGAAAATTGTTCTCAACCTATTGTCCAATGCGTTCAAATTTACGTTGTCTGGATCAATCACCGTGCGATTGCTGTGGTGCAAAACTCACGTTGATCTCGTGGTTGAAGATACGGGTGTGGGTATTCCATCGGCAGCATTGCCCCATATGTTTGAACGGTTTCATCGCGTTGAAAACTCAGAGGGGCGCAGTTTTGAAGGCTCAGGGATTGGGCTATCGCTCGTGCAGGAACTCGTCAAATTTCATAGCGGATCGATTCAGGTGACTAGCGTTCTGGGAGAAGGCAGCTCTTTCACGGTTTCCATTCCGACCGGAACGGCTCATCTTCCTGGCGATCGCCTGCGAAGCGCATCGGATGGGAGTAGCGCCAGTTCTACCCTAACTTCGACAGCGATAGGCGTCATTCCTTATGTAGAAGAGGCGCAGCGCTGGCTACCGCAGGTCAAACATTGGCAGTCGGGCGCTGAGCCGCGAGATGCTCAGCTCACGCCTCTGTTAAATTCCGTTTTCTCAACGGCGGTCCCTACTGCCCGAATTTTGCTGGCCGACGATAACGCAGATATGCGCGATTACATTCAGCGACTTTTAAGCTCTGTCTACCAAGTTGAAGCGGTTGCAGATGGTATGGACGCTTTACAGGCGGTGCAGCAGAACCCGCCCGATCTGGTGCTGACCGATGTGATGATGCCTCGCATGGATGGCTTTGAGCTACTGCGGCAGCTACGAAACGACGAGCAAAATCAAGAGATTCCGATTATTTTGCTGTCTGCTCGCGCTGGAGAGGAGTCCCGCATTGAAGGACTTGCCGCCGGAGCAGACGATTACTTGATCAAGCCCTTTTCAGCCCGTGAATTGATGGCGCGAGTAGAAGCTACTCTCAAGCTGGCTCAGTTACGGCGCACAGCGCGGGAACGCGAACAAGCCTTGCAGCTCGAAACTCAAAGGGTTCGAGCCAATCTGGAACGAATTTTGTCAAGCTTAAGAGAAGGGTTTCTGACATTGGATCGGGACTGGTGTTATACATACATCAACGATCGCCAACTAGAAATTATAGGTAGAAGCCGGGAGTCAACCCTGGGGAGAAGTATTTGGGAAATCTTTTCCGACTTGGTAGGAACTGAGCTTTACCATCAATTTCATCAGGCCATGCATGAGCGAGTGCCTGTACAGATTGAAATATACTATCCGCCGCTCCAGGGCTGGTTCGATAACCGCGTCTATCCGACTGAAGATGGGATAGCTATCTTTGTGGTGGATGTGAGCGAACGCAAGCAGGCAGAAGCCGAACGCGAACAGCTATTGCAGCGTGAACAAGCTGCGCGCGAGCAGGCAGAAATTGCTAACCGAGTCAAAGATGAATTTTTGGCCGTACTTTCTCACGAGCTACGAACGCCGCTGAATCCAATTTTGGGTTGGTCGAGTCTGCTACGTCAGGGCAAATTGGATGCGGCAAAGACAGCTCAAGCAGCAGCCATCGTCGAGCGCAACGCCAAACTACAGGTGCAGCTGATCGACGATTTGCTTGATATTTCTCGTATCTTACGGGGCAAGCTGATCCTCAATATCCTCCCGGTTGATCTCAGGTTTGTCATCAATGCTGTCTTAGAAACGATGCAGTTAAGCTTAGATGCCAAAGCGATCGCCCTGCATACTCACTTAGAACCCAATGTCGGACTCGTGATGGGTGAGGCCGGACGACTTCAGCAAGTTATCTGGAATTTGCTGTCGAATGCCGTGAAGTTTACTCCTCCAGAAGGCCAGATTACGGTGACGCTCACCCAACGAGGGACGAACGCTCAAATTCAAGTGGCGGATACAGGCAAAGGCATCCATCCTAACTTTTTGCCCTATGTGTTTGAGTATTTCTGTCAAGAAGATGCCGCCACGACGCGCAAATTCGGCGGTTTGGGGCTAGGGCTGGCAATCACCCGGCAAATTGTCGAGATGCATGGCGGTACGGTGCAGGCCGATAGCCCCGGCGAAGAGCAAGGCGCAACTTTCACAGTCCAAATTCCTCTCGCCCCGCAATCGCTTGAGCTGCCAAACACGCAGGAGATACTAGAGTCCATACTTGACCTAAGCGGCACTCGCATCTTGGTGGTGGATGATGAGACGGACTCACGCGAGTTTGTGGTTTTTGTGCTGGAGCAGGCCAATGCGATCGTCGCCAGTGCCTCCTCTGGATTTGAAGCGCTTCAATGCTTTGCTCAGTCCACTCCTGACATCATCATTAGCGACATTGGCATGCCCGATATGAATGGCTACATGCTGATGCAGCACATTCGAGCGCTGGATCAGGGCAAAACGATCCCGGCGATCGCTTTCACGGCCTACGCCGGAGAACTTGACCAACGACAGTCATTAGCAGCAGGCTTTCAGAAGCATATTGCCAAACCGATCGAGCCAGAAGTCTTGATTAAAGCGATCGCCAGTTTAATCTTGAGTTCAGACTAATTCTACTTCACTAGCCGCAGAACGCTCTCTGGAAGAACGTTTCGCGGCTTTAGCAATATCGCTGTTTAAGCCAGAACAAAATCAGCTACAGTTAGAGCCGCTGTTGTGGTTTCAGTTAAGGTTGCGAGGTCAGTGTTGGAGAACCGAATCAGCGTGTTTTGATCTTGCGGGATAAAAGTTAAGTTGGAGAATTGTAGCGTTGCAGGCAGGGCAATCAAGTCCTCGCCTTTTTGAAAGTCTTCAAGGATTGCTGTTCCGTTGAGATCCAGCAAAAAGATGTCGGCTGCTTCTCCTCCCGTTAGCCGATTCTGCCCTCGTCCGCCTGCGAGGAAATCTTGGCCTATACTGCCAACCAGAACATCATCTCCGCGATCGCCCAACAGGTAATCATTGTCCTGGCCACCCTCCAGCGTATCGTCACCGTCACCGCCATATAGGGCATCTAAGCCTTGGCCACCTAACAACTGGTCATTGTCTCCCAAACCATATAGGTTTTCAGAAGCATCTGTTCCCTGTAGAGTATCGCTGCGTGAGGTGCCAGTTTGCTCAGCCGTAAAAGCTTGAGTCACCGCCGCATCTGCTTGCACAAAACCCGTGTTTTTGGGTAGATTGGGCTGCGGCGCAACCGGAAAGGCAGTCTCCTGTAAGAGAGTACGAATCTGTTCAGGAGTCAGACTTTTAGAACCGCCTGCCCGTTCCAGCATCAGCGCCGCCACGGCTGCAATATGAGGCGCAGCGGCTGATGTGCCGCTAAATTCCTCAAATAAGGGAACAGATGTGGCGACACGAGTGGGCGCAATCACTTCAGGCTTGTCTCGCTGCTCAGCCACTGGCAGGGGATTGCCGTCAGGGTCAAAGTAAATGGGGGAACCGCCGCTCGCCGAATAGTCTTCGATAATCACAGGCGACACGCCATAGGCAGGAGTCTTAGCAAAATCGGCAGCCCCCACAGCGATCGCCCCCATAGCGTTGGCTTGTCCAAACACTGTTGCGGCTGTGCTACTTGCGCTGTCATTGACATATTGATAAATGCTACTCGGATCGCCGCCAAAGTTGATCCATTTAATCTGTTCAGGCGCTGGGTTAGATTCTGGACTAGGTTTTGAGGGAGATGCACCCTGTTTTCGAGCGATCATCAAATACACAGTTCCTTGCTGAGTATTCAGGTAAGACAGGCTCTGTGCTGGTGCATCGGTCGCATCCAGCGCTGGAATGTCAGCAGTGGCTAAGATTTGACTTCCCTCTCCCGGTAGTATCGGCTGATCGAGCAGGAAGAGTTCGTAATCGGTTTGAACCTGCCCTGCGGATTGCTGCCAATTCATCAATAGGTCAATAGCGCTAACGTCAGGAGTCTGAATGTCCTGAAACAGATCTATGCCAGCGCTCACGTCAAAATCATGGGCTTGATACTGGCTGCCTCGGTAGGAAAAGGTCGTGCTCAAGCGAAATTCACTCTCATAGGAAAGCGTGCCTTGATTTCCTGCTGAGGTGATGTAGGTAATGCCTTGTTTGGCCGCCTGATTCACTGCTTGTGCAACGGTGCTATCTTCAAAGAAAAGATTGGCCGTTGTGCCAACGTCATCTACGATAATGTCAGCACCAGCCGCCACTAAAGCATTGATGGCTATAGCAAAACTCTCCCCCTCTCCTTCTCCTAAATCCTGGTTAAACACCGTGTGGAACAGCAGTTCTGCACCTGGAGCCAGATCGTAAATGATCTGTGCCATAGCCCGACCTTCATTCAAGCCCGCAGCCTCTCTCAAGACTTGAACAGGCTGAGTGTAGCCGTCTGGGTTGCCTTGACCTGGCAATTCTCCACTTTGAACTTCATCTGATGCCGTGAGAAATTCATCGACCAAGAAGTTATCAAAACTGTCAGAAATAATGCCAATTTTGATCCCAGCACCATCCAAGCCAAACAGTCTGCGAGCTACGTCAGCTCTTGCAGCACGATCGCCTTCGCTCCTTACCTGTTCAACGATCGCTTCTTCAGGCGTCTGGAAGGGTTCGCTTCCATCCCCATCTGTACCACCTTCATTTTCACCCTCATTCTCTGAGAGCTGTACGGGTTCAGTCTCCTGTTGAATGTCAGGAAGAAGAAAAAAGGTGTCTGCTACAATCGTATCTGTATCTATATTCGACAAAACGGCAAGGGTATCGCCAGATAACTGAATGACAGCATTGTGACCTTGCTGAATCAGTTCTAAATCGCTGAATTGTATCCCAACAGGCAGCACGAGTGTATCCTCGTCTTTCTGGAAGTCTCTAATGTTTGCCGTTCCCTCAGCGTCTAGCAAAAACTTGTCGGCACCCTCTCCCCCAGTCAAGTGATTTGTGCCGCTGCCGCCGCTCAGAAAATCGTCACTGCTGTCGCCCAGCAGCGTATCATCACCTTGCTCACCCAATAAATAGTCGTTGCCCCACTTGCCCTCTAGCGTATCGTTACCCTCGCCACCCAATAAAGCATCTGAGCCTTGACCGCCTCTGAGGCGATCGCTGCCTGCCAGTCCCACTAAATTGCTGGCCGCATCGGTTGCTTGCAAGACATCATTTTCCAGAGTACCTATTTGCTGAGCGATGTAGGAGAGTGTAACCGCAGCATCGGCCTGAATGAAGCCTGCATCTTCTGGCAGATTGGGTTGAGGCGCTACCGGAAGGGCTGTTGCTTTCAGAAGATTCCGAACTTGCTCCAGCGAGAGGCTGCTGGCTCCTCCTGCCCGTTCTAGCATCAGAGCGATCGTCCCTGCGACATGGGCTGCTGCTGTCGACGCGGTCGGAAAATCTTCATAAACCACCGCTGTGCTAGCGACGCGGGTGGGGCCAATAACATCAGGCTTGCTTCGCTGTTTGGGGGTGGAAAGAGGATTACCCTCAGGGTCGAACAAGATGGGAGAACTGCCCTTGCTAAAGTAGTCATCTGCTTGCACAGGCAGTTCGCTACCGTAGGCGGGAGTGTTGGCAAAATCGGCAGCACCCACGGTAATCACTCCCTCAGCATTGGGTATGCCAAAAACGGTTGCCGCACTCTCCGCCTCAGGTTGATCATTGACGTATTCGTAAGTGATGTCATTGGCAGTGTCCACTAGAGGATTGATGCCGTCAATATTGATCCATTTAATCCGTTCAGGATCAGGGGTTTTGGCATCTTGCTTTTTGGCAATGACCAAATAGGCGATCTCAGGTCGAGACGAATCATACTTAAGAATTCGCGTCGGATCGTTAGTCGTATTATTTTGACTGTCAGGGCCTGCAATTCCTGACTTGGCGATGATTCGACCGCCTGCACCAGGCAGTTCAGGTCTATCCATCAAAAATATTTCAAAATCAGACTTAACCTGTCCAGAAGCTTGTTGCCAATTAAGCAATAACTCAAGCTCGTCGTTATCGTTAAACTCAATTGTTTGAAACAGATCAACTTCTTCACCCAGATCAAAATCATGGGCTTGGTACGTATTCCCTCGAAAAGAGAAGGTTTCACTCAACCGCAGTTCGCTTTCATAGGAGTTGCCAATGCTGTCACTGGGAGTTACAACGATCACCCCTTTTTGAGCAGCAGCATCGATCGCCTGTGCAGCAACCCCGTCTTGAAACATCGGCACGGGTATCGCACCTTCCTGGTTCACAAGAATGACGTTAGCTCCAGCCTCAACAAGCGCGTTAATAGCATCGGCAATGCTTTGATCCGTGATGTCTTGGTTTGTAAAGTCATCTAGATTTGCTTCGATCGCATAAAACAGTAGTTCAGCACCTGGAGCAACGTCATGCACAATTTGCAACAAACTGTTGCCAGTACCAAATCCAAATTCTGGATCTCTCAAAACTTGAACCGACTGAGTAAATCCATCTGGGTTGCCTTCACCTGGAAACTCTCCATTGGCCACCGCTTCCTCTAAGGTCACACCTCCGGTGGCTATGGTATTAAAGCTTTCAGAAATCACACCAACTTTAATACCAGAACCACTTACACCAAATAGCAAACGGGCAATATCAGATTGAATGGCACGATCGCCTTCGCTAGTCACTTGTCCGGCCATAATATTCTCCTTGCAAGTTAGCCTGTCTTGGTTCACATTGAAATTAGCGTCACAGCTTAGCGTCATCCATTCGCCTTCTTTTTTTGACGCTAAATTTTAATGTCAAAAAACTCAATATTGACGCCAAATTTCAATTGGCTCCGAAATTGTTGAATCAATACCTTTAGGAGTCGGTGAAAACCTAGGGCGCACCCTAACCCTGCGCCCAAAACTCCTTGCTCTAGAGAGAATTGATTGAGGAGGGCTAGTTTCCAAGCGCTTAAGCCAGAAACTAGCCTGACCTTCAAACCTGCTGGCGGGTAGCCTAAACAATGTTGAAGTTAGCAGCCGTGAAGCTCGCAATATTGGCTAACCCTGCTGTACCCTGCTGATTGTCCAAACTTGCTAGGACGCTGGTATTACCGCCATCTCCTAAATCTTGAGAATAGACTACACGGGTCACCCCCAGCGTGGTGTTAAAGTAGGCAAACACTCCTGCATCAGCGGTAACGTTAGCATTATCGGCAATGGCGCGAGCCGCATCTCCAGCACTAGCAAAACCGTTCGTCAGTACGATTACGTTACCATTAGCAAGCTGGGAAGCCTGCCCTCTCTGGAAGGTAACTGCCCCAATGTTCAAATCTGAACCATCGAGGGTGATTTGATCGTCTGCGATTGTGAAGTCAGTGATTCTATCCGGCTGATTCAAGAAGTTGATGCCTGTGGTACCCGCTGGAGCTGCTGTACCATTGGCGAAGACGTTGCCTCGATAGGCAAACTGGTCACGACCGCTGCCACCCGTGAGGCTATCGACCCCTGCACCGCCCACGATGAAATCGTTGCCGTTGCCACCTACAAGGGTATCATTGCCTAGCCTGCCATCAATAGAATCATCACCATTACCGCCATTGAGCGGGTTGGCTCCAGCATCGCCAAACAGCACATCGCTGTTAGCATCTGCCGTGCGGTTGGAGTCACCATTATCTAAGCTAAAGTTAGCGATCGTGTACCGTGCTAGATCCGTTTGTCCCGTGGCTCCGCGCTGGTTGTCCAGATTAGCTAGCACGCTAATATCGCCACCGCCAGCCAAATCTTTGGAATAAACTAAACGATTCAACCCCAATGTGGTATTGAAGTAAAGAAAGACGCCTGCATCGGCAGTGATGTTGTTATTGTTAGCAATGGCGCGGGCGGCATCTCCAGCAGTTGCAAAGCTATCGGTCAACACAATCACATTGGCATTGGCAACTTGCGAAGACTGCCCTCTTTGAAACACCAAGCTGTCAATGCCGAGAGCCTGAGCGTCTAAAGTAAAGGAATCTTCTGCGATGTTGAAGTCTGTGATAATGTCTGGTTGGTTCAATATATTGATGCCTGTATTTCCTACTTGAGCCGCAACCCCGTTGGCGAACAGGTTGCCGTCATAGCCAAACTGATCACGACCGATGCCGCCTGTCAGGGTATCAACGCCTGCACCGCCGACCAACAAGTCATTGCCTCCTCCGGCTGTCAAGACATCTAGCCCTGCGCCCCCACCGAGCGTGTCATTGCCGTTGCCGCCCTCCAGTTGATCATCTCCAACTTCCCCCAACAGAACATCATTGCCATTGCCGCCCAAGAGGCGATCGTTGCCAATTCCACCCAAGAGAATGTCATTGCCATTATCTCCTTGCAGGCGATCGTTCCCACTGTTGCCTAGCAATGCATCATTCCCCCGACCGCCTCTGGCCGTGTTGTTTTGGGCATCGCCAGAAAACAAATCGTTGTCTGCTTGACCATTAAATCTGCGGCGATTGCTGGCGCGTCTAACTTGACTGTTTGCGAGCAAAGACAAAAGCGCATCTAGCCCTGTCTGTGTGGTAAGGCTCATAATTATCTCCTTGTGATTAATGAATTACGAATGTGGTAAGCCAACAACCCAGGCTGTTTGAATCTCACGAGACTTCATGACAAACCTTGACAAGCACGCCTATAGAATTAGCAATACTTTGACCGGTCGTAGTGATCTCATTCAAATATGGTTCGATCTTGTATTTTATGACATCAAAAAATGGCGTCATTTACTTGAAGGTTATTATATTGACGCCAAACTAAGATGTCAACATAGATTTTGTCTTAGCGCTCCAAAATATCTAGGTTGAATCAGGCAAAACGTGCTCTAGTCAAAGAATTCTAAGAACTCGCTCTAAAATTACAGGTGCGCTAGTGTTTCGGCAGTGCTGACTATGCAAGCTTGGAAATTCCTACCCGCAGGAGGCGAATTTTTTAGAGACAAAGCCTACAGGCAGCTTGTCTGTGGGCTTTATTTCCAAACGAGAATTTCTGCTAGCTTTTATCGCTTGCAGTGGTGCCAGATTGTGCTACCATATCTAGGAATTAATTGTTTGAAAGAACCTGAGCTAAGTTTGGTTTGAGCCAATCTGTTATCTGAGCCAATCTGTCAGTGCTGAACAGGATGCGAACGTAATGGAGAGAGGTGAGTGAGTCTCTTTAGATTAGATGACGGATATTCTCAAACGCTTCAAGCCGTTTTTGAAGATCCAATTCGTTCGGATATTCGTTGGTCACACCTCAAACATCTTTTTCTGGCATTGGGAGGCGCTGTCAAAGAAGATGGCGATCGTGTTTATATTGTCATCAGATCTAAAATCAATACAACAAGAGCAATAATTCACTGCCGACACAAGAGTGAGTATGCCAGTACTCATGCAGTTAGCAGTATTCAAAGATTGCTCAAGACTGCAAGGATAGGGGTAGTAAAGTAACGTGTTGATCTATAAAGGATATACCGCTCACGTTAAGGTTGATATGAACGCTAAGATTCTCTTGGGTACGGTGCTGGATATCAAGGATGTCATCACTTTTGAAGGTGAAACCGTCGAGGAGATTACGCAAGAGTTCTATCGCTCTGTGGATTCATATCTAGCTTTATGTAATGAGGTTGGAGAAGACCCAGATAGAGCCTTTTCGGGTCGCCTACCGCTGCGTACTACACCAGAAAACCATCACATCATCTATTTGGCTGCTGCTCAGGCAGAGAAGAGCATTAACGCATGGATGGAGGCGATTATTGTAGAAGCAGCTCGAAAAGTCATTCAACCAGAGAGCGATCGTCAACCGATGCCTCCCTTAGAGGAGTACGAGCAAGAGCAACTCCTCGCACGGTTGGATGAGAAATTGAACCAGTTGCAGTCTGCACTCAAACCCTACTTAAAGTCTGGCGATCCTGAAGTGGTTGAGCATTGTCTAACAGCACTCCAACCGTTTCTGGGCGATCGCGAATTAGTTAAACTGATTGAAGAATCTCAGCAGATTGTTGGCAAATTTAAGTGACTGTAGGGGTTGAAAATATCATATAGCCACAATCATCGGGCTTATGACATTTTTGAGCGCGCGCTCAAAAATGTCCCCGTCCTAACCACTGTGAATACAGCTATAGATTGACTACTCGATGCTGCATATAAACAATGCGTATTCTCATCACTAGAAATGTGATTTATAACTATCTGCTCAATAGCAGGTCGTTACGGAGTATTTTATCAATCTATTTGTTTAAAAAGATTCAGCGAGAGCCGCAACTGCAAGGATTTTTAACGGAAACAACGTTTCAGGAAGTTCTTCTCAATATTGCGTCTTCAAAAAAAACGCAAGCAGAACAAGAGCAATGTATTAACTTTATAAAACAAACCTTACAGCTTCTACCAACTTGTAAAGTTAATGAGAATCTCTGTCATCTTAATGGCATCGAAATTGAAGAGATTTCCTGCGCGTTACAAAACGGTTTGGATGCCCTGATTACACATGATCCGGCACATTATGAATTCGCTACAAGCTTTTTAGTTTGGACAGTTGGTGAGTTTTTAAATCAATACAGACGATCGAAGCTGAATCGAAATCATTTAGAGTCTAGCATTGAAAGTAGTCTTCACTTTTTAATCGATCGTGCTGTTCCAATTTGGGATAGTGGTACGGAGTTCCTCTTCTTCTATGGGTCAGGAGAACCCATTCTTCAAGAATTAAAAGCTTCTTCTTATTTTTTAGATGAGCAAGATCTGGCGATCGGCGCACACCCAGTTGTTTTTGGCAATGAATTTCAATTTCCTCTTGAAGTTCACTCACAGCAGTTAGATAGTCTGCTCAATGGATTTGCTGAAACGCGTAGAACTGAGCATGAATCAAGTCGTAATGTTCGCAAAAAAATTCGTGTTCATTCACGAGTCTCAACTGAGAAGAGTTTGGAGGCAAAGATTAAACTGTACAAAGCAGAAGCAGCTCAAGCAAGGTTGAAATTTTTCGAGGATAACCTGACTTCAATCCTAACATTTTTGACCGTTGTTGTAGGTTTTCAGTTAATCAGTCGATCTGAGCTTGTGAGTGTTTTAGAGCAGCAGTTGAGATTAGAACTGAGTCCACTCAATACAGAAACTTCTATTGCAGCAATCAGTAGCGATTTCTATCTCTCACTTTTTAATTATTTGTATAGTAATTTAGATGCTGCTCTTTTTGGTGATTTAGACTTTAAACAAGACGTTTATCAATTCTTTTCAACTGATGATCAACTTCAAGCCGTTAGCCATTTCTTCAATCAATTTATAGAGGTTGTGGAAAACATTGCTGTTCAGGCTACGAAAGGAGAGGCATTAGAAAGTTTTGAAAAATCACTTTTCACATATTTATATGAAAACTCGAATGATTTTTATGTTTCTGATTTTTCTAGTGAGGAGCATGCTGTTAAGAATGATCAAGAAATCTCACATATTAAAAATGAGGGCGAAATTGATCAAAATGTTGCTAGCACAGTCTTTGAAGTAGAATATTTAGTGGTAGAAAATACTGAAAATAACCTTTTTATCGATCAAGATATCGTCAATTTTAGTCAAGATCGAGAGCAGGGCGGTGACGAGAATGAATCTAGTTTTGAAGTTGCGCTCATAACGCCTAGTGAAACTGACCAAGTTGGGCCATCTGACGGGCCTTTTAGCCTAGGGTCATCGAGTCTCGTCAGGGCAAGGGTATACGGGACTGATGGCGACGACCTGCTGATAGTTCCCACTCCCGATAGCGTTTACTTCAATGGCAATAGCGGCAACGATACGATAGTTAGCGGTTCTGGCAATGATTTTCTCAATGGTGGTCAAGGCGATGACACCTTAACCGGAGGTGCAGGAGCAGATATTTTTATGATCGGATATGGCATGGAAGCGATCACTGATTTTAATGCTGCGGAAGGCGATCGAATTGAGATTATTGGCGAAATGAGTGATTACAGGTTTGCTAGCGTTGGTGTTGGCACAGAAATCCGTGTTGGTAGTCCCAAAGTCGCACGGCTTCTTGATGTTTCGGTCGGTCAGCCTCTCGCCGTTGTGAGTAATACATCTAAGCAAGCCCTAAACTTTGTTTTCAGCCCAGTTAGTTCACCGTTGGTAGGCAAGAGTGAAGACGATCGCCTGATTGGCAACACAGGTAGCAACTGGTTACGCGGTGAATCGGGTAACGATATTTTGATGGGTGGGAGGGGTCAGTTTGCTACTGAGTTCAATCTATTAGAGGGTGGTGAAGGTGCCGATACCTTTGTTTTAGGAAATAGTTCTGGTGCCTTCCATACTGCTGGAGGTTTTTCCACGATCGTAGATTTCAATGCCAGTCAAGGAGATAAAATTCAGCTATCAGGCAATTCCAATTCCTATACTTTTAGAGTCGTTGGATTTAATACAGAGATTCGCATGGGTGCTTTTCAACTTTATGGAGATGAGCTGATTGGCGTTGTAAAAAATGAGACAAATTTGAATAGCAGCACAGATATAAAATTCACCTAATATCAAATCCGGTTAGCAACCGATACAACGGTTTTACCACCCGTTATCGGAGAAGAATCGTCGCTGATATGCAGCGATAAAATTGCAATAATTTATACAAGCTTTAAATCTGCCTGCTGAAGTATATCTTTGCAGGAGTTTAATAGCTAAACGGCTGATAGAATCGCTGATACTTGTAAAAGTAAAAGTACGATGACAAACTTGTAACGAATTGACTGATGGCAATGTTTTCTCTCAAAGTGACTTCAGCCATTCGACTCAGACGATTCGGAATGCTCAGAATCAGCATGAAAACGCCCTGAAAGCTGAATATCCTTTACACTGACAGCATGAATGATTCTTCTCCATCCGATCTCAGCCGATCGATTCAGCACAGCCTGCAAGATATTGCCTCCCAGATGGGAAAACCTCTGAACGAAGTAGCGGCAGCGCGCTTGTGCCAGGAGGCACATGAGTTACTCCATCATATCTCCTATGAACCCCTCACCTTGGCACGGGTAGCCGGAACGCTTTTGGTGTATCAATTGCAGAAGACAGAAGCTGAAGAACTGGTATGGTTCAAATCTCAGGTGCAGCAATGTCCCGATGACGAAGAGGTTGAAGAACTGATCGAGTCAATTCATCGTACAGATGCGTTGTGAAATAGGATACTCGTTTCAATCCACCCGCTCATCTCACATGTAGGTGAGCGAAGCGATCGCCAACGTTAACCTGATTGCCCAAGACCGTCACGGCTTGCCCATCCACCCAGGCTTGCTGAATATCCATGCCATGCACCTGGACTTGGATCGAGCCATAGGGAAAAAGAAAATCGCCCTCAGATGACTAGGAGAGATCCAAGCCTCCCGCAATCCGCTGCATGGGAAAGCGATCGAGCCGAGAGGCATCATAAAAACTCTATCGGATGGAGCGAGTGAAAACTTTTATAAAACGTACTCATAATGAATACGGATTAGCTATACTAGAGTCAAATCGAGATTTTCCTAAGGAGCAGGTTCTATGGTCAAAATCGTGGGAATTGCCGGAAGTTTAAGACCCGACTCTTATAGCCAACAGGCATTAAAAATCGTAGCAGAGCGCCTGAGGGCATTAGGGGCTGAGGTTGAGCTTTTGGATTTGCGAGAGCTAAACCTGCCCTTCTGTGATGGTAGTGACGAGTACCCAAACTATCCCGATGTGGAAAAAATTCGTCAGGCCGTGCTAGGAGCAGATGGCGTTATCCTGGTAACGCCTGAGTATCATGGCAGCCTCAGTGGCGTACTCAAAAACGCGCTTGATCTCATGGGTTTTGAGCACTTCTCTGGCAAAGTTACCGGATTAATTAGTGTTTTGGGTGGGCAGTCTAACAGCAACGCTCTGAACGATATGCGAACCATTCTGAGATGGATTCACGCCTGGACAATTCCAGAACAGGTGGCGATCGCTCAAGCTTGGAAAGCCTTTGATCAAGACGGCAACCTGCAAGATGAAAGTCTCTCGAAGCGGCTTGATGCTCTAGCACAAAGCCTGATTGAGAATACGCAGAAGCTACGGGGATTACCTCAACGAGAAATGATCGTCACTTGACGAACGGCTAAAGCCATTGAAATCTATTGATAGCCGTAATCATCAGGCTTAGGATGTTTTGGTGCGCGGAGCGCACCCTCAAAAACATCCTCGTCCTAACCGCAAAATAGCCCTGGCAGAAACTTCGGAGGTTTTTGTCAGGGCTATTTCGCAAAAATTCTGAATGGTGTAGCAACGACTTAAAGCGATCGCTCCCTCTAGCTGGGCTTGCCGCGCTCTGTACCACTTGCTACTCTAAACGCCATGAACGTTATCTACATGGCACACTAGCTGCGGCACCATCCTTTATTCTCTTGATGTGGTGCAACCCCCAAGCCATTAACTTGGCAACCTTTATCCTAGAACTAGAAGGTGAAAAAAATGAGCACAATTACAACGCAAGACGGTACACAGATTTATTACAAAGACTGGGGTACAGGACAACCCATTGTCTTTAGTCATGGCTGGCCGCTAAGTGCAGATGCTTGGGAATCACAAATGTTTTTTCTTGCCTCGCATGGCTACCGCTGCATCGCGCATGATCGCCGGGGACATGGGCGATCGAGCCAGCCCTGGAATGGCAATGACATGGATACCTATGCTGACGATCTGGCCGAGCTTTTTGAGGCGCTAGATCTCAAAGATGCAGTCATGATCGGACATTCTACTGGGGGAGGCGAAGTGGCGCGCTACATTGGTCGCCACGGAACAGCGAAGGTTGCTAAAGCGGTGTTGATGGGCGCAGTGCCGCCGATTATGCTCAAGACCGAGGCGAATCCGGGTGGGCTGCCGATGGAGGTGTTTGACGGCTTTCGTGCAGCATTCTTGGCTGATCGATCGCAGTTCTTTTTAGATGTAGCCAGCGGCCCGTTCTTTGGCTTTAACCGACCTGGTGCTAAAGTTTCTCAAGGGCTAATTAACGCCTGGTGGATGCAAGGCATGATGGCTGGACATAAGAACGCCTATGACTGCATCAAGGCATTTTCGGAAACAGATTTCACCGAGGATTTAAAGAAGTTCGATGTGCCAACGCTGATCATTCATGGGGATGACGATCAGATCGTGCCGATCGCAGATTCAGCGCTCCTGTCGGCAAAACTCGTCAAAAATTCGACGTTGAAAATCTATCCGGGCGGGTCGCATAGCCTGGGCGATACGAGCAAAGATCAGCTCAACGCTGACCTACTGGAGTTTATCCAGTCTCAGTAGATCGCTAAGCCCTTCTTTTTTTCTAAAAGCTAGATTTCAAAGGCGCAAAGCGCCTTTGAAATCTAGCTTTTAGGGTTTTTTGGCGCGCTCCGCGCGCCAAAAAACCCTAATTTGAGATCTACTAAGTCTTAGTCTCGTAGATATAGCCGTGGCTGCTAGGGCATGATTATAGGCGTACTCCGCGTTTCCACAACCATGTCCTAGACTTGTGACTAAGGGTTGTACTCCGTTTTAGAGAGGACGATCGCAACCAATCTCCAGGACATTCTAAACTTGGTTATGCCCTGTGCAGCGATCGGTTCCCTGAACATGCGTCGGCTATTCCTCTGCCAGCATGGCATAAATCTCTCGCTTCGTTCGTTCTAACAGCTCCTTCACACGATTGATGCGATCAGAATTGCCGCTTCGAGCCACCTGCATCACTGCACCCGCCAACTCTATCGCCGCCTGTCGCAATTGATTAAACTCTTGCGGTTTATTTCTGAATCCCTCCCAAGAGCCAGCTTGCGGTTCTTGGGAAGTCCGTTCAGCCAAGAACTGTCTGCCCTCATCGGTAATGGTGTAAACTCGCTTACCCGCTGTGGTTTCGCTGATCACATATCCGCCATCTTCCAGCAGTTGCAGCGTGGGATAGACAGAACCAGGACTAAGGCGACGAAAGCCGCCATAGCGAGATTCCATCCGTTTGATTAAGTCGTAGCCGTGGCTGGGTTGCTCAGCTAACAACTCTAGCAGGAGAAATTTAATGTCTCCCCGGCGAGTCCGGGGTTCATCTTCACCGCCAAAGCCAAACATATCTGGCTTGCCGTGAGGTCGTTTGCCATGCTGAAACCAAGGGCGCGAAAAGGATTCATCGAAGTCAGCGCCTGCCCAAGCCGGGGTGTGAAAGTGAGCACGAAAGTGTCTAAACATAAATTTGTGACTCAACAACTTTCTCAAGTATAGGACAAATAAAAATATATCGCGATATATCGGCATCACGATCTGGAGCTGGGCTAGTCCACTGTGACCATGACATGTAGAGCGCTCCACCCTTAACTCCAAACAAGAATTTTTGTGAGAACGCGAAGCGCCCTCACAAAAATGCCGCGAGAATAATGGCTACGGCTACACACTAGATTTCACCTGATGCCACCATCTGGATCAGACGTGGTGTGCCAGGATCAAACCCAGCAATATCCCATGACATTGAATCTTTTGGATCAACCAGGGAGATATTATAGGGAACCAAGGTCACATATACCGCTTTTGCCTGGGGGTTGACGCGGCGGCGATACTCCGCTAGCGCCTGACTGGGATGCTTATTTCCTGCCCAGCTTTCGCTATCTGTCCAGAAGCAGAACACATCTACCTTGAACTTTTTACGGATAGCCCAGTCATAGGCCACCGAGGCATCAGTGCCCCCAAAGTTTTGGTTGCTGGCCTTGGCGATCGCCTCGCTAAACGAATCCTGTGCGGTAATGTTCAAGTCACGAAAATTGGTGGCAAACCCTCGAATCACATAATTCTTTTCAGCCTTCGCGGTTGCCAGCGCCATCGTCGTGGCAATCTCGCAGCAGGTCAGCCCGATCGAGCTAACGCTCTGGTAAGACATGGAACCCGAGACATCGATCGCGTGCAGAAACACTTTTCCGGTGGATGGCAGAACATCAAAGGAAAGTTCCAGCGCCCGCTCCAGAATGCTGAGGATGCGCGTCGAGGGCTGCCAAGTTTTTTGGCTGCGCCCCAGCTTACCGCCAGACTGGTATGTCTTGAGCGCTTTCAGGATATCGATCGGGTGGATGCGTCCCTTGCGTAAGTGATTGCGGTTATTCAGGATAGACTGCACATGCTCTAAGTTTTTGCGGCAGTTCGCATCGCTCAACACGCCCAGTTCGGTCAACGAACCCAGATTTCGCAGCAGTGCGCCGATCGGCATTTCTTTGAACAAAAGCTGCCAAGCCTGCTGATCCATCTTGCCGACAGGAGCCGCCATTTCATGGGTTAAGCGGCCTTTAGCGATCGCCTCATGGCTTTTTTCTGGGTGACGCTTCAGCCACTCATACCACCAGATTTGCGCCATTGTATTCGAGGGAATCTCTTGAGGCAAACTATCCCAGCCCTGAGTCACCCACTGAAATAGCTGATTGTGATCTTCGGTCGGCGGCTTGACGTGGAACAGGCGTAACGCATCCCGGTGAGAGAAACCCTGACGCTGTTGGTACTTCAGCAGTTGATAGGCTAACGCTTTCACATCCGCATTCGACAGCCAAGACGTTCCAGCTTCGCGCACAATCTTCCCGAAGCCGCGCATGGATTTGGTGTAACTCAACCACTCATAGAAATGGCTTCCGGTTCGCACCACCTGAGGAAAGATATTCTGGAAAGCACGCTTCGCCTCGGGTGCCTCACCCATTGACAGCAGCACCAAGGCAAACAACGGCGCACTATTGTTGAGCGATCGCCCATCGCTAGCGTAAACGATCTCTTGAGCAACGCGATCGGGGTTAAGGGCGATCGCGTTGCTCAAGACTCCCACAAACTCATCCGTTAACTCATGCTTGCCTGCATAGTAGGAGCCTTGAGCCGTGCCAATCAAGAGACAGCGACGCAGCACGCTCCAGGTATCTGCCTTGAACAGGTAACTCCCCGATCGCCCCTGAATCATCTCTGCTTCTCGTCCAGGAATGGGCGGACTTATGAAAAATTCGTAATTCATAGTTCGTAATTCGTAATTGATGAGTGGGAATCTTCTGAAAAGAAGGGAAAGGAGTCGCTTTGGTGCAAGGGTAACTATGGAGAAGCAGATTACGATCGCAGATCGAACGAAGCAATTTGCGATCAGAATTATTAAGGCTTGCCATTTCCTGAATCAACAATCAGGAGTCTTGAGAACTCTTTCTAACCAGTTGTTGAGATCAGGGACGTCAATTGGTGCGAATGTTAGAGAGGCTCAATCGGCACAGTCTCATCGAGATTTTTTGAGCAAATTGGAAATTGCGCTGAAAGAAGCAAGGGAAACTCAATACTGGATTGAGATCTTAATTGAGTCAGGTATGGTAGAAAGCTCTAAATTTAATCTATTGCTGCAAGAGGCCACAGAAATCACTAAAATCCTCATTGCTTCCACCAAAAAACTTAAGAGCAATTTGTAATATTTAATTGGCGAATCAATAATTACGAACTACGAATTACAAACTACGAATTATTTGGTGTAGCGGCGCGGGAATTGCACCCGCATCTCCGGCGATTAAGGGAGAAATCGGTTGCAGCGATAACCCTCAATCTACGTCCCGATTGGGCAAACTTGGCGCTCTACATTGAGCTAGCCGCCACAGGCTGGGGAATCGGGAATCGGGAGTCAGGAATGAAGCCGTTGCTTATCCGTCATCCGTTGCCCTTCGTCCTTCAATACATCCAGAATAGGTTGCTTACCTTCCCCTGAGCGAATGCGTCAAGAAATCTCTGAAACATATTTCTGCTCAATGTTTTAGAGATGGGAGAATTTTCTAACCTGAGGGATGCCCTCAGGTTCCTTACGCTTTTCAAACTGCATTCTCGCCGCTGAGCGATGGGATTCTCTCGGCTCAGCCTTGTGATTGAAAGAATCGGTTGGGAATACTCAAGAAGGTGCGATCGCTCTTCATCCCAGAACAAAAACTACCGAAGAGAGCATCTCCGATGATTTTGATTTGAGCAATATCAACTATGCAGTATTTCTATCTTATTTGGATTTTTAGCAAACTAATCTTTGTTATTCTACGGTTTGTTTCCAAAACCCTTCGAGCCAGCGTTCCAGGATACAGTCGTTGGATTGATAAAGCTGTCCCTCAGCAGCTCGGAAAAATTACCTTAATTTTCGTCCTCATACTCACTTTTCCGCCCCTCTATTTGTTCTCTATATTTATTTCGATCCGTAATTATTTTATTTATTTCCACAAGCGCCAAGAAGCCCGCAACCCAGAGACAGCAACGGAGCAGTTGAGAAAATTAGCAGGAGTGCGCGATCGTGTCACTCAGCTTGGAGTTGTTTGTAATCCTAATACGCCATCTGAAGTGCTGTTGAAGCTAGGAGAAAAGTTTCCTAAAGAACTATTGGAAAATTTTGTGTTTAGCTTGATGTTGCTGGAAGATGTCAATCTATTTGAAACAATGCCGAGAGCTACGTTCAAAAGCATTTTGTCTATGAAAGATGTTCCTGTCGGTTTTCTAGAGCGATCGGTAGCTATTCCTAATTTAGAGGTAACAATAGCACGGGTAATAGCAAAACATCCCAAGGCAACAGAGTATACCTTTGAGCAAATTGCCCAGTATAGTTGGGATACCCAAATTATCCAATTGTTGATTAAGCGATCGAGCCTATCAGACACCATCTTGAAGAAGATTGCAGCACATGGGGCTGGGGGGATGAAGCTATATCTTACCGAGCGTTCTAAATTTCCCCAAGATGCCTTAGAAAAAATTGTACAGAACACTCTGGCAATGCACCTTGTGCAACCCTCAAACGACTTTATCACTTTGCTAGAAGTTTTGGCGCAGGAGGGGACGCCACAGATCCAACTTTATTTAGCGCAGCAGCCCCACTTACCTGTCACCGTGCTAGAGAAGCTGGAAAGAGAGGGCAGCACAAAGGTTCGCGCCTGTTTAGCCCAACAGCCTGACCTGCCTCTGCATATGCTAAAGCGATTATCTTACTCTAGCCATTCTTCGATCCGCGAATTGATTGTTCAACATCCTCACGTTTCTCTAGAGCTTCTGCAAGACCTTGCCCGAGACGATAACGCTCAGGTGCGGAAGCTGGCTTTGCGGCAACTCGCGCGGCAACAGAACATCAATCATTTTTAAGCTGCATTCTCGCTGCGAATCTATGAGATTTTCTCGGCTCAGCCTTGTGATTAAAAAAAACGGTTGGGAATACTCAAGAAGGTGCGATCGCTCTTCATCCCAGAACAAAAACTACAGAAGAGAGCATCTCCAATGACTTTGATTTGAGTAATATCAACCATGCTGCCTTTCATTTTTGCTCTGATAATCGGCCAACTGGTTGTTGTTATTGTGAGGTCTTTTTCCGAGACCCCTCGGGCAAATATTCCAGCTAATGACCCTCAGATTGACAAACCTGTCCCTCGATCCAAAAAACCTCGGGCAAATATTCCAGCTAATAGCCTTCGGATTGACAGAGCTGTCCTTCAGATACTCAAAAAAATTGCCTATATTTGCGTCCTCATACTACTTTTTATCCCCGTCGGCTTGGTATTAATATTTCTCTCAATTCGTGGCTATTTTATTCATCGTTACAAGCGTCAAGCAGCCCAAAATTTAGAAACAGAGCCGGAACAGTTGAGAAAATTAGCAGAAGTGCGCGATCGCACCACCCTGCTTAAAATTGCTAGTAATCCCAATACGCCACCCGAAGTGCTGCTGAAGTTAGGAGAAAAGTTTCCTAAAGAACTATTGGCAAACCCTGTATTTGACTTAATGTTGCTGGAAGATGCCAATCTGCTTGTAACGATGCCGAGAAATACGCTCAAAAGCATTTTGGCTGTAGAAGATATTCCTGTCGGCTTTCTGGAGCGATCGGCAGCTATTCCTAATCTGGGGTCGGCAGCAGCAGTCATTGCTGAACATCCCAAGGCAACAGAACATATGTTTGAGCAAATCGCTCAGTACAGCAACGATCCAAGAGTTATTCGATCTTTGATTGAGCGATCGAGCCTATCAGATACCATCTTGAAGAAGATTGCAGCACATGGAACTGGGGGGATGAAGCAATATCTTGCCAAGCGTTCTGAATTCCCCCAAGATGCTTTAGAGAAAATTGTACAGAATACTCTGGCAATGCACCTTGTGCAACCCTCACACAACTTTGTCGCTTTGCTAGAAGCTTTGGCACAGGAGGGCATACCAGAGATCCAACTTTATTTAGTGCAGCAGCCCAATCTGCCTGTTTCAGTGCTAGAAGCATTGGCAGAAAAGGGAGGAGAACAAGTTCAACTGATATTGATGCAGCGGCCCCACTTACCTGTCACAGTGCTAGAAAAGCTGGAAAGAGAGGGCAGTGAACAAGTTCGCGCCTGTCTAGCTCAACAGACTGACCTGCCTCTGCATTTGCTGAAGCGGTTGTCTTACTCTATCCATTCTCCAATCCGCGAATTGATTGTTCAACATCCTCACGTTTCTCTAGAGCTTCTGCAAGACCTTGCCCGAGACGATAACGCTCAGGTGCGGAAGCTGGCTTTGCAGCGACTTGCCCAGCAACAGGACAAGCGTGAGCGATCGTGATTCACAAATTGATTTTGGGCATTTTAGAGCTGTCACCCCATCTAAAATTTGATGACTCCCACAGAACTGAAAGCCTATCTCGATCGCCTCCTTACCCAAAATCTACAAATCAGCACCATGATCTGGGGTTCACCGGGCATCGGTAAGTCTAGCATTGTGGGACAGCTAACGCGGGATCATGCCATTGATTTTGTAGATGTGCGGCTGTCGCAGCTTGCCCCTACCGATTTGCGTGGCCTTCCCGTTGCCCAAGAGGGCATTTCCACCTGGTATCCCCCCGAGTTTCTCCCGCGTCAGGGCAAAGGCATTCTTTTTCTAGATGAGCTAAATATGGCTCCTCCAGCCATGCAAGGGGTAGCACAGCAGTTAATTCTCGATCGCCGCGTCGGTTCCTATACCGTTCCAGAGGGATGGTTTGTTTGGGCAGCAGGAAATCGCAAAGAAGATCGCGCTGCCGTTTTTGATATGCCTGCACCCCTAGCCAATCGGTTCTTGCATCTTCAGGTAGAGCCAGATTTTGACAGCTTCAAAGCCTATGCCTTAGAAATCGGCGTGCATGAACAAATCATTGCCTTTCTCTCGTTTCGAGCAACCTTACTGCATAAGTTTGATCCACAGCAGCCTGCCTGGTGTTCACCGCGATCGTGGGTGATGGCCAGTGCGCTCCATCATGCGGGGCTGAGCATTGCGCCAGCGGTGGGAGTCGCGGCTGAGGGAGAGTTTATGACCTATGTTGAGCTTTACCGCACCTTACCCGATCTGACGCTCATTCTGGAAGGCAAGGGCAAGGGCATTCCCTTTCCCACGGAACCTTCTACCTGCTATGCCACGGCGATCGGGCTAACGGTACGGGCGGTAGGTGCAAACCAAGCCTATAGCGCCTTCACCTGGCTCAGCCAAGTTGCAGCGGCAGAGTGGGTGCAGCTTTTTGCAACCGATATGTTTCGGGCAATGCGGGCAAAAGGTCAAATGGGGATGTTGGCAAAGCTGGTGCAAAAAGATGCTCAGCTTCAGAAGTTCTTGAAAGATTTTCAGCAGTTGGTAGGGTTATAAGCCTGCATTTCTACCCTCCAAACCTTTAAAGAGCGTCCGTTTTCCTTCAAGCGAAGGGCATTTTTATCGTAACTGGCCATCCAAAGACCCGTGAAAGATTGTCAAAATTTAATCAGTGCTTCCCTATTACGGTTGCGCATCAAGTCTCCCTTCTTTGCAACGCTGGCGCTATTTGCTCAGTTTATCTCAACCGATCGGCTGTCCACCGCTGGCACTGACGGCAAAACGATCTGGTTCAACCCGGACTATCTGCTCTCTCTTCCCAGCGCCCAACAGGATGGGCTGTTGCTACACGAAGTCTTGCATGCCGCTCTACTCCACAGAGTGCGCTGCGGCCTGCGCGATCCCAAAGTTTGGAATATTGCCGCCGATATCGTCATTAACGGCATGATTATGCAGCAAGGCACATTTGAGCTACCTCCTGGAGGGCTGCGAGAGCCTAAACTAGAAAATTTCAGTGTGGAAGAGGTCTATGAGCTGCTGTTCAAGAGAGATCCAGCGCTGCTGATCTTGCCCTATCCCGACTTGTTATATCGATCGCCCGAAGAGGATACTCTAGCCCCAAACGTCACTCTCGTAGGCTTAGACAGCCTCTCTCAAGCCCACAAAGCCATGCTCGAATCGCACTGGAAAAATGCGCTCCAGCAGGCCAAAATACTGACTAGCGTCAGTCAAGGCAACCTACCTGCGGGACTAGAGCGAGAACTCGGATCATTGACGGTCGCTCAATTAAATTGGCGATCGTATCTGTGGCGCTATTTGGTGCAAACCCCCACTGATTTTCAGGGATTCGATCGGCGCTTGATCGGGCAAGGACTCTATCTCGAATCTCTGGTAGGAGAGTCTGTCCAGGTTTTCGTGGCAGTAGACACCAGCGGATCGATCGACCCCGAGCAGCTACGGCTATTTCTCAACGAAGTGCAGGGAATTTTAGGCGCTTACCCTCATCTGTACTGCGAACTCTATTTTGTCGATGCAACCGCCTACGGGCCTTACGTTGTCAGTCTAGATATGCCTTTGCCCTCTCCCCAAGGCGGCGGCGGCACGTCATTTATTCCATTTTTTGAGAAAGTGGCAGAAAGTTGGGATCAGCTGACTCAAGCCGTTTGCGTTTACCTCACCGACGGTTACGGCTACTTTCCTGCCGAGCCACCCAGCCTGCCTGTACTGTGGGTCGTGACACCCGGCGGTTTAGATTTGGATGAGTTTCCCTTTGGTGAAGCGGTGCGGTTAATTCGTAATTCGTAGTTCGTAGTTCGTAATGGGTGAACTACGAATTACGAATTACGAACTACGAATTATCCTTCATCCTTTGACGCATACAACCTGCTTTAGCGTTGCCACCACTTCCACCAAATCAGACTGGTTGGCCATGACTTGATCGATCGGCTTGTAGGCACCGGGAATCTCATCCAGCACCCCTTCATCCTTGCGGCACTCTACGCCTTGCGTTTGCTGGATTAAGTCCTCTAGGGTGAAGTTGAGCTTTGCCTTGTTGCGAGACATTAGTCGTCCCGCTCCGTGAGAGCAGGAGCAGTAGCTGGCCGCATTGCCCTTGCCCTTGACGATGTAAGACTTGGCTCCCATTGATCCAGGAATGATGCCATAGTCATCTTGCTGCGCCCGGACTGCGCCTTTGCGAGTCACGTACACCTCTTCGCCAAAATGTACTTCTCGCTCAGCATAGTTGTGGTGGCAGTTAACTTGCAAACCAGGAGTAAAAGGTTGCCCGTTTGCCAAATGCTTTTCTAGCACCTGCTTCGATCGCCCCATCATCACCTCCCGGTTCACACGAGCATAGTTCTGTGCCCATTGCAGATCGCGCCAGTAAGCCTCAAACTCTGCCGTTCCCTGCACAAAGTACGCGAGGTCAGGATCGGGCAACTTCTCGCCCGCCAGTTTTGCCAGATCCTTCGCCGTTTCAATATGGCGCTGAGCTAGCACATTGCCAATGTTGCGAGAGCCAGAATGCAGCATCAGCCAAACCTGGCTATTTTCATCCACGCAGATTTCGATAAAGTGGTTGCCACCCCCCAACGATCCCATCTGCTTGGTTGCCTTATCGGTCAGGTGTTGCACACCAGCATGTAGATATTTGAAATCTTGCCAGCCCTGCCAGTTCAGCACTTGCGCGTCTGCCTCATTGTTCTGGTTAAAGCCCACCGGAATGAGCGCCTCAATGTCCTGACGAATCTGTTGCAGCTTGCCCTCAAGCTGATCCGCCACAAAGGGCGTTTTGATCGCACCCATGCCGCAGCCGATATCCACCCCAACCGCAGCCGGAACGATCGCCTCCTTGGTCGCCACCACAGAACCCACCAGCGCCCCCTTACCTAAGTGAACATCAGGCATCAGCGCCACATGCTTAAAGACAAAAGGCAGAGAGGCAACATTCTTCGCCATTTTTGCCTCATCTTTTCCTAACGCATGGTTTGCCCAAGAGAGCACAGGCTTGAACGTAGAGAGATTGAGCTGTTCGTAAGGCATAGTTTCTTGTCCTTGAATAATTCGTAATTCGTAATTCGCAATTGAGGAAGGTCATTGCGAACCGAGGATATTGCGTTTGATGGCTCAAGCATAGGCAAAACAACTTCCCCCAAGCGAGTGAAGACTGAAACCGCTAAAAAGACTGCCCCCAAAAGAGTTCAGACCCAAGGGAACAGCTAAACCCAAGGAAATCCCCTAACTCATTCAAAATTCTTAAGGCAGAATAGGATCGGTTCAAACTCCGAACTCCGAATTCCAAATTCCGAATTATTTATGGTTCGTCCCAGCTATGGCCCTGAAGCCAAAAAGCGATCGCATCAGCTATTTGCGGCTCTGATCGACTACGCCAACGATGAGATAGACTGCGATGAGGCGGCATTAGATGCGCTGCGGCCTCAAATTCAGGCGCATTGGCAGACAGAGCAACGGTTGGTCGTGCGAACCAAAGTCCGGTTTTTAGAAACCCTGACGAAACTAGCCAATGCTCCCCTCACCGCAGAGCAAATCAAAGAAGCCTTGCGACGGTTCGAGGATTTTTTAGGAATTCTGGACGACAACCGCCCCAACAAAGGTGGCTCAGAGATCTGGCATTTTACCCTCAACCTGTGGCACAAACGGAGCGATCGCCCTGCCAACCTCCAGCGCTTTAACTCAGAGTGGGAACAACGCCGCCCCCAAAAGTCAAAGCAAGTCACGCAAGCAGAACCTTCACCCGCTCCTCCCAATCCTTCCCCAACTCCGAATGCCGAATGCCGAATGCCGAATTATTTCCCGCAGCCGTATCAGCAGCTCACGCTCAATCCGCTCATCGTTACCGATGGCGTCACCTTTAATCTACATGAATTGTATGTGCCGCTAGGACTGATAGAACGCAAGCAGCGCAATAGACAAGAAACCCATAGAATCAGTGAGAAAAATTCACGGCTGGATGAACTAGAGGAACCTGAAAGCCACCTTTCGCTAGAAGAATTTTTTGACCGCTTGCAGTCCGCAGAAAAACAGCGCGTGGCGATCGTCGGTGAACCGGGTGCAGGCAAAACCACATTGCTACAAAAGATTGCCGCATGGTTACTAGAGCAGCAGGCGTTGCCGATTTGGGTTTCTCTGGCCGATCTGCAAGGGGAGACGCTAGAAAATTACCTGCTGCAAGACTGGCTTAAGCAGGCGACTCGGAAAATCAGCGTTTCTCCAGAGCTTCAGGAAGCATTCGCAGAGCAGTTTCGTCAGGGGCGCGTTTGGCTGTTGCTGGATGCGATCGATGAGATGGCGATCGATGCGGCAACGGCTCTAACGAGTCTTGCCCGTCAGCTGCGGGGCTGGATTGCCGATGCCCATATTGTGTTGACCTGTCGAGCCAATGTCTGGGATAGCGGCAAAAACGCGCTTGATGCTTTCACGACCTACTGCAATCTCAGCTTTAGCAATAGCAGCTCTGGCGCAGATCAGGTAGGGCAGTTTATCGATCGCTGGTTTCAGGATCAGCCGGAGTTGAGCGATCGCCTCCGCCAAGAGTTACAAAATCCCAAACGCAAACGCATCAGAGATGCGGTCAAAAATCCGCTGCGGTTAGCCCTGCTCTGCCACTCTTGGTCGCTGACCCAGGGCACTCTACCCAGTACCAAAGCACTTCTCTATCAGCAGTTTGTTGAAGCCCTCTATGAGTGGAAGCAAGACCGCTTTCCCACAACGCTGGCCCAACGGCAGCAGCTCAACCAAGCCTTAGGGCGGGTGGCGCTCTATGCTCTACTGCAACCCAACACCCGCTTTCGGCTGTCCCATAGTTTTGCCCAAACAGCCTTTGGAGCAGCGCTTGAGTGCATGGCTTTGGCCTTGCAGTTAGGCTGGCTCAATCAAGTTGGCATTTCCACTTCAACAGGTGAAAAGGTTTATGCCTTTTATCACCCCACTTTCCAAGAGTATTTCGCGGCTCAGGCCATTGCCGACTGGCAGTTCTTCTGTAATTACTCAACTCAGAGGGAATAGGGATTGGTGGGGGTTCAAAGCAGCAGAAATAGACTCAAAAGCAGAAAGCCCTTGACGCTGACCCGTATTCACGACAGACCGGATATCAGCGAACAAATCTTTGCCCCACTCTGAG
>DATNPL010000175.1:0-1533 GCA_036703255.1 Coleofasciculaceae cyanobacterium | reverse complement strand
TGTCATGCGTCTATATTAGAATCACTTTGCCTGAGTTGACAATACTCTTGTTGTGATTGTGTGTAAGCATCATGACTCTCTATTCCGCTCTACATATGGGATTGAGAGCTTTTTTATGTCTTTCAATAAACATTGTTATTGGGATGACATTGATCGATAGCTTTTGCTGATCGAACAGAATGCTCTTGCTCCCGCCCTTCATTCGGACGGAGAGATTTTGTATGCCTACTTTTAATCGCCTTGGATCGGCAGCATCGGCTGTCGCTTCTAGAGCAATGCATCCTCTCCGTCCAGCTGCACAACTCAGGGACAGAGAGATCGATGCTTTACCTTCATCACCACCAAGAGTTTCAATCCAGCGCCATTGCTCCGGCTTTAGCCCAACAGAACTTCCAGTCCACCGATGACAACTGGCTGATTCGGCAATGGCTTAACTGGAAAGCCGCCGAGAGATGGAAGCCCTGCCCTTTCACCTCTGGCTGGTATTGCCACACGCTCGATCCCATTACCGGAGAGATGCGTAATTGGGGGCCATTTAAGCCAGATGATCCCTTAATTGATAACAACAAAGGCAAAGCCCGCAAGTATGAGCATCCAGCAGGCTATGAAACCTTAGCGATTCTCTTGGATGTCGATCGCCTCTCTTGGGAAGCGATCGCCCGTCGCTATCGCGTGCCTATTACACCCCTGATGTTGCGGCTGAGAGATCGCAACTCCTCCCCTCACTTCTGGCAATGGATCTGGACTTACAACCTCCCCATCATCATCTGTGAGGGCGCTAAGAAGGCAGCGGCGCTTCTCAGCGCGGGATATGTAGCGATCGCCCTCCCTGGGGTGTGGAACGGCCGGAAGAAGCGTCAGGGCAAAACACCAGAGCAACTCATTCCTGACCTTCAACACTTTGCTACTTTAGGTCGAGAGATCTTCTTTTGCTTTGACCATGACACTAACCGCAAGACGCGCCAACAGGTCAGTCATGCCCTCGTGCGCACAGGGAAGCTCTTTGAGGCAGCAGACTGCATTGTCAAGGTGATTCGTCTGCCTGGAGCTGAAAAAGGGGTGGATGATTTCATCGTGACAAGAGGCGCAGAGTCTTTTGATCAGCTCTACCTCGATGCCATTACTCTCGCCTCCTATGACCGTCATCGTCAGCATGGATTAATGGGCTATGAACTCACATATCCCATTGCGATCGATCTCAAACAACAATACCTCCTGCAACCGGATCGTTTAACATCCCTTGGCTCTGGATTACCTTTACCCGATACAGGCGTAATTGCCTTGCTCTCTGACATGGGCACAGGCAAGACTGAGCTGCTCAAAGCGATCAAGGAAGCTCATCCTCATGCACGTATCCTTAATCTGGGACATCGCATTGCTTTACTGCGGAACCTATCCACTCGTTTAGGCACTGCCATCTATTCAGATCATGGCTGGAATATGTGGCAAGAGCAGTGGTTATCCCTCACCGCTGACTCCTTGCATAAGCTCAAAACGGAAGGCAATACCTATGACTACATCTTCCTCGATGAA
>DATNPL010000091.1:0-17184 GCA_036703255.1 Coleofasciculaceae cyanobacterium | reverse complement strand
GAGTAGCCATGTTTTTGGGGTTCCTTCTCAGCTTGTGTTGATCGCAAGCGAGAACTCAACGAGTGAACCCAACCAAAACAACAAGGAGAATAGAGTAATGACCGGAGAATTCAATTTCTTCAACCATCCCGCATTGCAGCCTGGGGACGAACCCAACCCAGAGCGAGAGGTCATTCGCGTGATTATTTTTGCCTCCCGTGATGCAGTGAGAGCGACGATTCACGAATCCCATGTGCGAGGATTTCGGACGATCGACACCTGGAGTCCGCTGCTGCCCACCCCTGACCCGCAAAAGGTAATGGCGATCAGCACCCACTATCGCCCGACGAACGGCTAGGCGATCGCAGAAATGCGGCAGAGGTTGGTTGCAGCGGATCAAATCTGGGTGATATCGCTTTTCAACCAGCCTCTAAAGTCCCTAAAGGCGGCAAACACCCCCATTCTTTACGGTTCACCCCAATTCCGGCGATCGTTAAAATCCTTAAACTGAGAGCATTGAAGTAGTTTCACAGGTTTAGAGCTTAGATTCAGCTTGAAGCGCCAGACAAAGAGATTTTTCTGCTGGCTTCAACTCAAAATCTAAGGGCTAGAATCTAAAATTTCCAAACCGTCCAACTCCTTGTTCGGTAAACACCCCTTCATCAGATGGCCAAAGGTACACAGTATATAAGTAGTGCGGCAATTGCTGCTCGTTCATACTGTCACGGCATTCATATATTGCATTCGTACAATCATTCTGTAATGCCATTCAATGCTGTACCAACATGGGTGATCAGGGGTACTAGGAATCCTTTCTCAAACCTTATGGAAAGTTGAGGATGGGTCGCTGTCCTAGAGCATGTGAGTCAAGGCTAGTTGGCAAAGGCTAGCCAGCAAGGGCTAGTCAGTAAAAAAGCATAGAGTTACGTTAGAACCGGAGTAATCGTTTTATGGCAAAGGTTGTTGGAATCGACTTAGGGACGACCAACTCGTGCGTTGCAGTTATGGAGGGTGGAAAGCCCACCGTTATCGCCAACGCCGAAGGGTTTCGCACTACGCCTTCTGTAGTGGCATACGCTAAAAATGGCGATCGCTTGGTGGGTCAAATTGCCAAGCGTCAGGCTGTGATGAACACGGATAACACCTTCTACTCCGTGAAGCGGTTCATTGGTCGGCGCTTTGACGAGATTACCAATGAAGCCACCGAAGTCGCTTATAAAGTTCTGAATGTGGGCGGCAATGTCAAAATCGACTGCCCCGCTCAAAGCAAACAGTTCTCCCCTGAAGAAATCTCGGCTCAGGTCTTGCGGAAACTCAAGGAAGACGCCAGTAAGTATTTAGGCGAAGATGTCACCCAGGCGGTCATCACCGTTCCGGCATACTTTAACGACTCGCAGCGGCAGGCCACCAAAGACGCAGGTAAGATTGCGGGTTTGGAAGTGCTGCGGATCATTAACGAGCCTACCGCTGCCTCTTTGGCCTACGGTCTAGATAAAAAGAGCAACGAAACAGTCCTCGTGTTTGACTTAGGGGGCGGTACCTTCGACGTATCGATCCTAGAAGTAGGCGATGGCGTGTTTGAAGTACTGTCTACCTCAGGTGACACCCACTTAGGCGGTGACGACTTTGACAAGAAGATCGTTGACTTCTTAGCCGAAGGCTTCCGCAGCGCCGAAGGCATTGACCTTCGTAAAGATAAGCAAGCCTTGCAGCGCCTCACAGAAGCCGCCGAAAAAGCCAAGATTGAGCTATCTAGCGTCACTCAAGCCGAGATCAACCTGCCGTTTATTACCGCAACGCAGGATGGGCCTAAGCACCTCGACACCACGCTGACACGCGCCAAATTTGAGGAGCTTTGCGCTGATTTGATCGATCGCTGCCGCATCCCAGTCGAAAACTCGATGCGTGATGCCAAGAAGGACAAGACCAACATTGACGAAGTCGTCTTGGTGGGTGGTTCTACCCGGATTCCTGCCGTGCAGGAGCTGGTGAAGCGTATCCTCGGTAGGGACCCTAACCAAACCGTCAACCCTGACGAAGTTGTTGCAGTCGGCGCGGCCATTCAGGCGGGCGTGCTGGCGGGCGAAGTCAAAGACATTCTGCTGCTTGACGTGACTCCGCTCTCTTTGGGCGTAGAAACCTTGGGCGGTGTGATGACGAAGATCATTCCTCGCAACACAACGATCCCCACCAAAAAATCGGAAGTCTTCTCGACGGCGGCAGATGGCCAGAGCAATGTAGAAATTCACATTCTGCAAGGCGAACGGGAAATGTCGAATGACAACAAGAGCTTGGGAACCTTCCGTTTGGATGGTATTCCGCCTGCTCCCCGTGGCGTTCCTCAGATTGAAGTCACCTTTGACATTGACGCAAACGGCATTTTGAACGTGCGCGCTAAAGACAAGGGCACTGGCAAAGAGCAGTCGATTAGCATCACGGGTGCTTCGACCCTGCCTTCAGACGAAGTGGATAGAATGGTGCGCGATGCGGAAAATAACGCCTCGACCGATAAAGAGCGGCGTGAACGCATCGACCTGAAGAACCAGGCTGACTCTTTGGCTTACCAAGCCGAGAAGCAGATGACTGACTTGGGCGATAAGGTGCCTGCCGAAGAGAAAGCTAAAGTCGATGAGCTTGTGAAAAATCTGCGCGATGCCGTTACTCAAGAAGACTTTGACAAGATCAAGTCCTTGACGACCGAACTCCAGCAGGTGCTATACACGATCGGCAGCAGCCTCTATCAAGGTGGCGCTCCTGGCAGCGAAGGCATGGGTGGCCCTGAAGCTGGCGCTCCGGCTCCCGATGGCGGAGATGATGTGATTGACGCTGAGTTCTCTGAAGACAAATAGGCTTGGGCGATCGCAGCTACTAAGAGGTGAGGCGCACTGATCCTCACCCCTACTCAAAAAATAGGTTTCCTGGGCAATATCCAGGAAACCTATTTTTTTACTTCGCCTCGTTGATAATCAGGTTTCCCGCATCATCAATCAGCAGCGGCGTGACTGGGAAATCACTTTCGATCAAGTTCCGCACAAAGCTAACGCTGCGGAAGCTGTCATCCACAGCGGGAACCCCATTGGCGTCTAGTAGCACCGGAATCACTTTGCCGCCAACAAACCGACCCTCGCTATTCAAATCGGCTTGCAAAATCATAGAGTTGCCTAAAACCCCCTGGCTCGACAGCGTGCGATAGCCAATAAAGTTGCCCAAAGAATAGGCAATCAGGCGGCTTTTATAAAGTTCTAGCGATCGCGGCACATGCGGCCCATGACCCAAAACCAGGCTTGCGCCTTGATCGATCATGGCGTGGGCAAACAAAACGGAGTTGCCCCGATCTTCGCCAAAAAACTGCTCCGAGCGATCGGGTGTGTTCATCGCATCGCTGCCTTCCGCTCCAGCATGAACTGAAATCACAACAACCTGAGCCTGCTTTTTGGCTTCATCCACCAAGGCTCTGGCTTCATCCAAATCCAGCATCCAGTTGTGATCGGGCAAATAGCTAAAGCCGATGAAGGCAATCGGCACGCCTTTGACCGTGAGATAGGAAATCTTTCCTTTCTGACCGATCGCCGTCATGCCTGTCTGTTCAATATGGGCGATCGTGTCGGTAAAGCCCTGATCGGAGAAGTCAAAGGAGTGATTGTTTGCCACGCTCAAGACGTTGAAGCCCACATCCTTTAGGACATTGGCAAAGGCAGGAGGCGTGCGGAAGGCAAAGGTCATACCCTGGCTGATATCTTTAGCGCTGTAGGGATAATCTGTCAGCGTGCTTTCAAAGTTGCCAAACAAAATATCTGCCCCTGCAAAGTAGGGCTTGACTCCATCAAATAGCCACTGGCCGCCATCAGCAGGCAGGCGATCGCCTGGGTAGTTGGTTCCCGGCACGATGTCTCCCACAGCTTTGATAGAAATGATAGGACTCGCTAGACTGGCTGACTCAGGACTCTGAACTGGCTCTGTTGCAGCGGGCGGAACAACGGGCGCAGCGCTGACGGGAGATTGACGAGCGGCTAAATCAGGAGTCAGCGCTATCCTGGCTGAAGTAGGTGCAGTAACTTCCGTCTGATCCTGGGCTTGACCGTTCGGGGTTTGGCGATGTGCTTGCCGCTGAGCCAGGTAGCCTAAGCCAGCTCCGGCCAGAAAACTGGTGAGGAGAGTCGGCAGCAGGAACTGGGAGGTTTTGGGGTGAAGAGCCGGGAAGCGGGCTGCCGTGCGGGAAGAGGGCGACAGAGAGGGGCGATCGCGCTTCACCGGATTGCTGGCCGTTGCCCCTCCGTCATTTAGCAGAACGTCTTTTAGCAAAAATTTCTGCGCCCATACGGTTTGCTCTCCCTGCTTGCCAGAAATCCGCAGGGATTGGATCGCAGGCGAACCTAAGCCCAGCAGCGTTGCGTAGACGATGCGAGCCAACTGGCGATCGGGCAAGCGCGATGATTCCAGCAGCACCTGCAAATCACCGCTTTGTCGTACTGCACTTACCTGAATGGCCGGGTTTAAAATCGCTCTTTGAATCAGTTGGGCGATCGCGATTGCATCTCCCTGACGTGCCAATCCTATCTGCCGATCGTCCACAGCCCATTACTCCAAAAAAAGAATAAGTGACTTTAATCATAGATCCTTGGAGCGCTTCTGAGAGACGAAAGCGGCAGATATAGCGTAGAAATTTTTAATTTTCTCTACCTGTAGCGGAATATCTAGACCCCTAACTTGTCTAAGACGGATTGGGTTGACACCACATGCCGATCGAGTCCTAACTCTTTGGGCGAGATTCCCAGCGCCAGCGCCACCAGCTGCGGCAGGTGCAGCACAGGCAGCCCTAGCTCTTGCCCTACCACCCGCTCAACTTCGGGCTGACGCGAATCCAGATTGAGATGACAAAGGGGGCAGGGCGTCACGATACAATCGGCTCCAGCGGCGATCGCCTCTTGGATATGTCCGCCTGCCATCTTGAAAGACTCTGTTGTGGCATAGCTCGACAACGGCCAGCCACAGCACTGGGTTCGCCCTCGGTAGTAGATAGGCGTTGCCCCAACGGCCTCAAATAAGCGCTCCATAGACTGAGGGTTGTAGGGATCGTCGTAGGGCAGGTGATCTTGGGCACGCAGCAGATAGCAGCCGTAGAAGGCGGCGCATTTCAACCCTGCCAACTTGCGGGTGACGCGCTGCTGAAGCGCTTCGATGCCAAAATCTGCCACCAGCGCCCATAGCAGATGCTTGACCTCGGTGCTGCCTTGGTAGGGAGAACAGCCTTCCTGCTTCAGCAGGCCATTCACTTGAGCAAGATAAGCGGGATCATCTTGCTGGGCTGCTTTGAGCCGCTCATCCACATGCCCAATGACGCCCTGACAGGTGCTGCAATGGGTGAGTAAGGGCAGATTGAGCGATTCCGCCAGGGCAATATTGCGGGCGTTCACTGTATCTTCGAGGAGCTGAGAATCTTCTTTGAAGGTGCCGGAACCGCAACAGGAGGCTTTCTTTAGCTCGATTAGCTCAATGCCTAACGCTTGAGTGAGCGATCGCGTAGACATATACAGCTCTCGGCAGGCTCCCTGGGCGACGCAACCCGGGAAATAGGCATACTTTAAAGTCATGAATCTTGTATCTTGTGTAGTCCTCTCTCCTCTATCATGCGGTCTTTGCGAGCCGAATGCCTGTCTTATCACACTCCCTTAAGAGTCGCAGGAAGATTTTAGGCTAGATTTACTAGTACAATTCCCAGCGGTTTGCGATCCAATGCTTTCCCAAATCTTTTATCTCGTTCGTTCCAGAGCAGATGGTCAGTACCTGGTGGCGCGTACCAAACCCAAAGGAGATGCGCCTCCTGATGCGGGCTACCTGCTTATGTTTAAGGAACATGCCGATGCCCTCAGCTATCTCAACACCCACGGTGGAGAAGTTGCCCATCGGTTTTCGGTGGAGTCCATTCCGGGCACTCAGCTCAAGTCTGTCTTGCAGCGATGGGGGTTTATTGGCGTGGGCGTAGTGCAAGACCCGCTAATTCCTCAAATTGAATTTTTGCTGCAAGATGGATTCTCCAACTTGCCCGGTGGCTGATCGCTATTCTCATTTCTTCTCAAAGCTTGAAGAGGTGATGTTCTAGACATGTTGTTGATTTTTTTTGAAAGAGGCGCGGAGCGCCTCTTTCAAAAAAAATCAACAACACATTTGAAGCACTACCGCTTGAAGAGAGCCAGCCGCAGGCTGGCTCTCTTCAAGCTTTGGGCGCGAACTCCCCGATATAAAATTCAGGATGAGAACTGCTGAGTGGCTGATTGATCTCGACTTTGAGATTCACATTTGAGATAAAATACTGAATCGCTCACCCGACTCTTCTTTCTTTTACAATCCATCTTTTACGATCCATGACAAAGCACTACCGGATAACCCTTCTCCCTGGCGATGGTATCGGCCCCGAAATTATGGAGGTGACGGTAGCCGTGCTGAAGCGCGTCGGGGAGCAGCTCGATCTACAATTTAGCTTCAAAGAAGCGCTGATAGGTGGAGCGGCGATCGATGCCACAGGCGACCCTCTGCCTGCCGAGACGCTAGAGATTTGCAAAGATAGCGATGCCGTTTTGCTAGCGGCGATCGGGGGCTACAAATGGGACACATTGCCCAATAACATTCGCCCGGAGCGGGGTCTACTGGGTTTGCGTGCCGGATTGGGACTCTTCGCCAACCTGCGCCCTGCCAAGATTTTGCCGCAGTTGGTGGATGCCTCGACGCTCAAGCGCGAAGTCGTAGAAGGCGTAGATATTATGGTGGTGCGAGAGCTAACGGGTGGCATCTACTTTGGACAACCCAAGGGCATTTTCACCAGCGAGACGGGCGAAAAACGCGGCGTGAACACGATGGTTTACTCCGAGAGTGAAATCGATCGCATTGGCAAAGTGGCGTTTGAGGCAGCCCGCAAACGCGGCAGCAGGCTTTGCTCGGTAGACAAAGCCAATGTGCTAGAAGTCTCGCAGCTCTGGCGCGATCGCATTACCCAACTCAGCGCTGACTACCCAGACGTAGAGCTATCGCATCTGTATGTGGACAATGCCGCCATGCAGTTGGTGCGTTCTCCGAAGCAATTTGACACGATCGTCACAGGTAATCTATTTGGCGATATCCTGTCGGATGCTGCCGCCATGCTGACGGGCAGTATCGGCATGTTGCCTTCTGCTAGTCTTGGCTCATCTGGCCCTGGCGTCTTTGAGCCTGTACATGGCTCTGCGCCTGATATTGCTGGGCAAGATAAGGCAAATCCCTTAGCGCAGGTTCTGAGTGCTGCCATGATGATGCGCTATGGGCTAGATCAACCCGAAGCGAGCGATCGCCTAGAGCAAGCTGTGATGACGGTGCTAGATGCAGGCTACCGCACGGGTGATATTATGTCTCCCGGCATGAAACCTGTGGGCTGTAAGGAAATGGGTGTAGCGCTGATTCAGGCTTTAGGGTAGAAGTTTAGGGTAGGAGTGCGAGATTCGCGGCGCGAACTCTCCAAACAAAGCCCCCAAGATCTCCGCAGGAGATCTTGGGGGCTTTGTAGCCGTAATCAGCAAGCTTAAGGCTCTATCGGAACATGCTGCTGACCGAGCTGTCTTCGTGAATTCTCCAGATCGTTTCACCTAGCAGGTTTGCGACTGAAAGAATCGTGAGCTGGGCAAAGCGCTTGTCCTCTGCGATCGGAATGGTGTTGGTGACAATCACCTCCTCAAACAAACCGCTAGAAAGACGCTCGATCGCCGGAGGAGAAAATACGGCATGGGTGGCACAAGCATAAACTTGACGAGCGCCCTCCTTGCGCAGCAGTCGCGCCCCCTCGCAGATGGTTCCAGCCGTGTCAATCATGTCGTCCACGAGCACTGCCGTTTTGCCCCGGACATCGCCAATCACGTTCATGACTTCAGCGACGTTGTGAGCCTGACGGCGCTTATCAATAATGGCCAAAGGCGCATCATCCAGCTTTTTGGCAAAGGCTCTGGCGCGCGCTACACCTCCCACATCTGGGGAAACAACGACAATATCCTCAAGCTGCTTGTTCTGCAAATAGTCCAGTACAACGGGCGACCCATAGACATGATCGAAGGGAATGTCAAAATAGCCCTGAATTTGAGCTGAATGCAGATCCATCGCCAGGATGCGGTTTGCCCCAGCCTGCGTAATCAAATTGGCGACCAGCTTGGCCGTAATCGATTCTCGGCCTGCGGTTTTGCGATCGGCTCTAGCGTAACCGTAATAGGGCATGACTGCGGTAATCTGCCTTGCCGAAGCCCGCCGACAGGCATCGACCATAATGAGCAATTCCATCAAGTGATCATTGACGGGGCAACAGGTCGGCTGCATGAGATAGACATCACAGCCCCGAATTGATTCTTGAATCTGAATATAAATTTCGCCATCTGCAAACCGTTTGCGAACCATAGGACCTAAATCCATGCCCAAGTATCGCCCAACTTCTTGGGACAGGGGGATGTTAGCAGACCCTGAAAACAGCCGAAGGCGGCTATTGTCAGCAACAGGGGAAACAGAAGGCTGGAGAGCCAGAGTGGCAGAGCGGATCACGACGGTTCCTCGACGCTACAGTCACCGAAATCTTAACATCTACCCACGGAAAACATCTCTAGGTGTTTTCTCGGATACAAAAAAAAGAATCGCTCCAGAGGGGTTCTCCAGGGCTTTTTGTGGATGTTGTATCAGTATTGATGGCGCTAAAGACCTAGGTTTTAGGTAAAAAACGAAGAGAAACCTGCAAAGGGCTAGCCTAATTTATTAAGGAAAATTTTATATCTATTATTCCTTGGATTCTGAGCCGGAGTCGTGGCTGATTGCCTAGAAGGGATAGCCTGCGAACTTTCCAGACTATTCACAGGTCAAATCTGAAGCATGGATTGTTCCTGTAGAGAACGACAGAAGCTGCACAAAAAAGAACAGCAGACGATCGCAATACGGATCGCCTCGCTGTTCCCTGTCCACACCTTTATTCAATCTATTGCCTAGAGATCTATCTAGAGATCGCCGCCTCGAAGCGCCAGCACGAAAATGACTGCTGGCCCTGCAATAACAATGAGTGCCAGCATGGTTAGCTGAGCGATCGCTTCAAAGTTAATGCCACCCAGCCCATCAAAAATACCGGTTAAAAAGTCCATTGAGCCTCCCAAAAACTGTCTGAAACCCTAGTTAATTGCCTGTAAACCAGCAATGTCTGCCTCATATTTTAAGGGCTAAAGGCTCTGCCCTTCTCATGAAGTTGATCGAAATAGCAACAATTTGTTACAAAAAAATGTGCCCTCTGCAATCGCAAGCTTGGGTAAGTAGTCGAGTATGGGAAAGATAAGGAATTAAACAGTAGCGGATATGGCAACTTGGCAATGTGTGAAGCAGTGTGGGGCATGCTGCAATTTAGACCCAACCGATCGCCCCGATCTCGATCAATACCTCACCCCTGACGAACTTCAGCTCTATCTCAGCCTGGTTGGTGAGGGGGGCTGGTGCATCCACTTTGACGCCCTGACGCGGGAGTGCAAAATCTATGCCGATCGCCCTCGATTTTGCCGCGTTGAACCTGAAGTGTTTCAAGACTTATACGGTATCGAGCTAGAGGATTTGAACGACTTTGCGATTGACTGCTGTCAGCAGCAAATAGAAGGAGTGTATGGCGATCGCAGCTTAGAAATGTTGCGCTTCGATCGAGAGGTGGGAATTTAGCTTCTGATGCAAAAAACTTCTAAAAACCCCCAGGCAATTTCACCACTCTGGCCGCAGTTGAGCATAAAATGAAAAGAATATGAAAAACCAACTGTTCTAATATGCTGACCGTGGAATCCACTTCTGACGCTTCAGATGTTACGACTTCTTCCCTAAGCCTGCTCGTAGAGACGCCTGATGTGAGCGGTAACCCAGGCGACATCAACGGATCTCTCTTCACAGATGGAGCGCCAAAGGAAAAGCCCCTGCACTCTTTTTGGCAGCGCTGGCAAGTTGAAATTAAGGTCTTTGCTTCAACGTTCCTGACCATTTTTTTAGCGGAATTAGGCGACAAAACTCAGCTGACTACCCTACTGATGAGTGCCGAGTCTCAATCGCCTTGGACAGTGTTTGCTGGGGCTGGGGCGGCTCTGATCTTGACGAGTCTTTTAGGGGTGCTAGTGGGTTCCTGGCTAGCCAAGCGTATCTCTGCCAAAACTCTAGAAAAAGCGGCGGCTGTCATGCTACTTGTCATCGCAGCCCTGCTGATATGGGATGTAATAACGAGTTAACACGGTTAAAGATCTAGTCAATCTCTAGAGAGAGCAATATATGGATTGGCATCTGTTAAGCCTGAGTTTCATTACCGTCTTCATCTCAGAATTGGGAGATAAAAGCCAGATGGCGGCGATCGCCCTGAGCGGTAGCTCTAAGTCTTTGAGGGCGGTGTTTCTGGGAACCTGCGCTGCCCTGTTACTGGCTAGTTTCCTGGGCGTAATGTTGGGGGGTAGCCTCTCACAGTTCTTGCCTGTTCGCTGGGTGAAGGTGGCGGCAGCAGCAGGGTTTGTGGTGATGGCCGTTAGGCTGCTGCTCAATGGCGAAGACGATGCAGATGACGCAGCCAAAAAAATGGAGCAGGTCTAACGATCTGCTCCATTCGCTGATTTCACAAGCTTCGGATTTACTCAGAAGCAGATAGACCTAGATTAGTTGGCAACCTCTGCCATCTCAATCACGCGACCATCTAAGTCTTTAACCAAAAAGTTGAGGGGCTTATCTCGCCGGATTTTGTACTTCACCCCATAGGACTGAACGCGCATGAGCACCTGCTCTAAACAGTCATGGTCAAAACAAACGTGTCGCTGGCGGCTCTTTTGCCCTAAGCTTGCGCCAGAGATGATATGGAGTTGAGTATTTTTCTTGAGCTGGTACCATAGCCCCTCTGACGTCTGGTAGCTCTGATTGGCCGGACGACCCAAACTAGCCGTTGAGCCGTATAGGGGATCGATCCCAGCCGTGCCCAAAGTCTGTTCGTAGTTGTAGTAATAGTGGAGCGGTACATCCGCAATCGGCAAGCCGAGTAAACCTTCATAAAACTGGCGGGCTAGCTCTAGGTCAGACACCATCATGGTGTAAACCTTGGGGGCGCTGGTCAGAAACATCCACATCGCCCCGGCATAGGCGACCAAGAGCAGCACCATGATGCCCTGCGTAGACATGAGGCCATCTAGCGGTATGGAGGGCAAAAATGCGCCAAAGAGGGAAGGCATGAGGGAAGTTAAGCGATCGGCAATAACCATGAACGGTATATGAACGATTTGAGTAGGATGAAAGCAGCAGGTTTGATGAACCTAGAAGATTTGTAAGGATTTGTCAATGTCCTATTGTCTTTCCTCTAGTCTATCAAGGTCTTCCCAGACTCGTCTAAACTCTACAAGGGGTTTAAGAAATCCTCAAGTAATGAGTCACGGCATTGTTCTAGAGATAATTTTTTGAAGATCGCCTTTCAAAAAATTATGCTGGGCGATCGTCGATTTGTAATTTGCATGTTGCCACAGTGATGGAGAGGTAAATCATGACGACGGGACAGTTGTTGTTAGTGGACGATGAACCGGGTTTGCGGCAAGCTGTCCAGGCTTATCTAGAAGACGATGGCTTTACGGTACATGTTGCAAGCAATGCTCAAGAAGGCTGGGATTTGCTGCAACGCATTTCGCCCGATCTGGTGATCTCAGATGTCATGATGCCTCAGGTCGATGGCTATCAGTTTCTCAAACAGTTGCGGGAGGATGCCCGCTTTCAGTCCCTGCCTGTAGTGTTTCTCACAGCACGGGGAATGACAACCGATCGCATCCAAGGCTATAACGCGGGCTGTGACGCCTATCTCTCGAAGCCGTTTGATCCAGATGAGTTGGTGGCCATTGTTTCTAATCTTCTAGAGCGGCGCAGCGCTGCCAAGGCTGCCGATGGCGAAGTGCCTGACATTGCCGATATGGCCAGACAGATAGCCGAAATTCGCGCCATGCTGACCCAGCGCGGGACGATCGCCCAGACACCCTCTCTGATCAAAATCGACTTTACGCCGCGTGAACAGAGCGTCTTAGAACTGGTGGCCGAAGGACTGATGAACAAAGAGATTGCGCGTCGATTAGAAACCAGCGTGCGAAACGTCGAAAAATACGTGAGTCGCTTGTTTAGCAAAACGGGTACCAACAGCCGGACTGAGTTAGTGCGCTATGCCCTAGAGCATGGTTTAGCGAAGTAGCCTTCTAGCGCCGTTCTTGCATCCGTAGTGGCTCTAGCCACATCTGCATGGTTTGCTTGAGCTGAGTGATGTCCCGCGAAACTTCCTGCTTCATAAACTGCCCGATCGCATCAAACGGCGAAAACTCAGCGCCTGCCTTCCAATTCACATCTTGTCCTAGCGGCGTAATGTGGGTGCCCTTGAGAATCTTGATGCTCGTCATCTCTGGGAAACGATAGTCCAAGGCTTCGCTGAGAGAGCGGGTCTGGTCAATGTCGTCTTGCGTAAATTTGACCAACAGATTACGGCGCACCTGGTATTGTTTGGCTATTAGCTCATTTGTTTCTTCGGGTGAAGGGGTAAACTCTACATCAAAAGCAGGCATAGCAAATTGCGAAGAGCTGCCCAACTGCGCTGCGAGCTGTGAGGCAAACTGCGCTGCAAATTGTGCGGTGTAGCTAGAAAATTGTGAAACCTGCTCTAGCAGGGGAATCGATCGCTTTGCCGGATAGTTATTAAACGAGATCAGAATATTCCCGGCTCGCTCAACGGCAAATAGGCTACCCATGAGCAGATGCAGCTTACAGCCCATGCTGTGTCCTACACCGTAAATGGGCATCGATCGCGTCTCCAACACCTCATCTTGCAGATGCGCTAGCGCCAGATTAGATAACCGATAGACCCGCTGAGCGATCGCGGTATGATCGAGCGTATTGACAAACGGCGTCGCCACGATGACATAACCTTGGCGAGCAAAATGCTCTAGTAAGCTACGATAGGTCACTTGTGGAGCCGTGGCTACAAAAGCTCCGCCCAAAAAGTGGATAATGGCCTTCGGTCGAGCCGGAACCATGACCCAATTACCGTAAATCTCCTGCCACTCCATACTTGCATCCATCTAAACCCCTTTCCCTTTATCCTAAACGTTGAACCTCTCTAGCGCTGATCCCCCTCCCTCTCTCCTTCCCTCCCTCTCTCCTTCCCTCCCCCTATGCCCCAAGGTGCGATCGCGGCTGGTCATCCCAAAACAGCAGAAGCCGGACTTGAAATGTTTCGCTTGGGCGGCAATGTTTTTGATGCCGTTGTGGCGGCAGTCATGGCTTCGTTTGTTGTAGAGCCAACGCTGACCTCCCCAGCGGGAGGCGGTTTTCTGCTGGCCCATACACAGCAGAATGACAATATTTTGTTCGACTTCTTCACTCAAACGCCTTGCCAGAAGCGCAACCTAGGATCGGTTGATTTCTACCCCGTTGAGGTCAACTTTGGCAGCGTGACGCAGGAGTTTCACATTGGCCTGGGTTCCATTGCGGTACCTGGGGCGATCGGTGGACTGTTTCACGTTCATCAGCGCTTAGGCAAATTGCCGATGAAAGTCGTGATGGAGCCTGCAATTCACTATGGGCGATCGGGTGTAGAGGTCACTCCGTTCCAGGCATACTGCTTCCAGCTTTTGACCCCGATTTTGGTGGCCAACTCAGCTACTCGGCAGGTCTTTACCCAAAACGGAGCCTTGCTGACTGCTGGAATGACGCTACAAATGCCAGATTTGGCAGATACCCTCGACTATTTGGCGCAAAACGGAGTCCAGGAGTTTTATCGAGGCGAGATCGGGCGGCAGTTGGCTCAAGACTGCCAAGAGCAGGGGGGATACCTCACCCAAGCCGACCTAAATCACTATGAGGTGATTGAGCGTCAGCCGCTGATTACGCAATATCGAGGTCATACCTTATTAACCAATCCTCCCCCTAGCTCTGGAGGGGCGTTAATTGCTTTTGCTCTAGCGCTGCTAGAAAATCTCGATCTGGTGAAACTGCCGTTTGGCTCGGCAGATCATGTGCGATCGCTGGCACAAGTGATGCAGCTTAGTAATCTAGCCCGCAAAGATGGTTACGACGATCGCCTCTATCAGCCTGATGTAGCCGCAAAATTTTTGCACTCGACACATTTAGAATCCTACGCACAAGCGCTGAGCAGCGCAATGCCAAATGCAGTCAACAAGTGGGGCAGCACGACCCATGTCAGCGCTATTGATAGCGAGGGCAATGCTGCTAGCGTAACGACGACTAATGGCGAAGGCTCCTCCTACGTCATTCCGGGTACAGGCATTATGACCAACAATATGTTGGGAGAAGCCGACCTGCACCCTAATGGCTTTCATCAGTGGCAGGAAAACGTCAGGATCTCATCTATGATGTCTCCCAGCATGATTTTGCGCGATCGCCAGCCCGAAGTGGTTTTGGGATCAGGCGGCTCAAACCGAATCAGAACCGCGATTTTGCAGGTGGTTTCAAATTGGATAGATTTTGGCATGACGGTAGAAGATGCCGTTAATAGCTCTCGCATCCATTGGGAGTCGGGGGTATTCAACGCAGAACCGGGATCGGAGCATCTAGCATCCGATCTCACAACCTTTCCCTTTGACGGACAGGTAGAGCTATGGGCACAGCAAAATATGTTTTTTGGGGGCGTTCATGCCGTGACGCGCAGCGCTACTAGAGTGCTAGATGGGGCAGGCGATCGCCGTCGAGGGGGTGTAGTAAGGGTCGTTTAGACGGCATACAGCATCTTTCCTCAAGGCCAGCTTTGTCTAAGCATGACTCAGTTTCCTGATCCAACAGAATTGAGGCTAGATAGGCTGTTTTCAAAGTCTTCTGGCCCATCATAGATCTCAAAAACTGATTCCATTCCTGCCATATTAAAGAGCATTCGCGCTTGTCCCCAGAGGCTACAAAGCACAAGCTTGCCCTCCGCTTTCTGGGCAACTTTGAGCGCTGTTACCAAGGCTCCTAGCCCTGTGCTATCCATAAACATGACGTGACAAAAATCAATCAGGAGGATGCGATCGCCTGATTCTAGCCGCTGGTTGACCCAGTCTAACAAGGATGCAGAACTAGAAACGCTCAAGATACGGGTGGGTTGAAAAATAGGATGAGAGGGTCTGACGGGTAGATTATTCATTGCCCATTTAAAGTTGCAAAAGTAAAGGCACAAAAAGCCTTAGAAGATCTGTTCAGCTTTGTGATCTACTGAACATGGCTCATTATAAAAAGCGGTTCTGTCGTTTGGCAGGAGAAAATTTACGGATTTCTTGTCCTTGAGAGCCAGACCTTCTACTCACATCGCTATAGATCTAAAATATCCGCAAAGTGTCTACAGTCATAGCTGTCGGCTATGTGAGGGGATAATATCACATCCGTTTGATTACCCAACCTACCCCCCAATATCATTTTGGTATAGCGCGAAGTGATGCACCAAAATGATGAACTGATACTTACGACATTTAGCCGGATGTGATACGCGGCTAGATTCACCAGTGTTAAAGCAGAAACGTTTTTATGAACGCACAGAGCGCACCCACAACAATGTTCTAAGAGTAATGGCTATAGGTATAACTTGGTTCCATAAAATTTTCAGTAAAGCTCAATAAAAAAGTTCCTGCACCTAGATGCAGGAACCCTCTAATATCAAAACCCTTTAACCAGATTCAACTTCCGGTCTAGTCGAGATCTGGCATTGCTAGCACGGGTTCGCTCTCGCGATCGATTCCTTTCTCGAAGCCAGCCGCAGCAGCACGGGCACGACCCGCATGCCACAGGTGACCGATCAAGAAGAAGAAGCCCAGGACAAAGTGAGAAGTAGACAACCAAGCTCGAGGAGAAACAAAGTTCACTGAGTTAATCTCAGTCGCCACACCGCCTACAGAGTTCAAAGAACCCAAAGGCGCATGAGTCATGTACTCAGCGGCACGACGAGCCTGCCAAGGCTGAATATCGTTCTTGATCTTGTCCAAATCAAGACCGTTAGGACCGCGTAGCGGCTCCAACCAAGGCCCTTGGAAATCCCAGAAGCGCATGGTTTCACCACCAAAGATGATTTCGCCAGAGGGCGATCGCATCAGATACTTACCCAAACCTGTAGGGCCTTGAGCAGAACCAACGTTCGCACCCAAGCGCTGGTCACGAATCAGGAAGGTAAGAGCTTGAGCCTGAGAGGCTTCAGGGCCAGTAGGACCGTAAAACTCACTGGGGTATGCAGTATTGTTGTACCAAACCATGCAGGAGGCAATCAAGCCCATCATGGACAGGGCACCTAAGCTGTAGGACAGGTAGGCTTCACCAGACCAGATAAAAGCCCGACGCACCCAGCCAAAGGGCTTGGTCAAAATGTGCCAAACGCCACCTGCAATGCAGATGAAGCCCAGCCAGATATGACCGCCAATGATGTCTTCCATGCTGTTGACGCTGACAATCCAGCCTTCGCCACCAAAAGGAGACTTGAGCAGGTAGCCAAAGATCACAATGGGGTTAAGGGTAGGGTTGTTGATGACGCGAACATCACCACCGCCCGGTGCCCAAGTATCATAGACACCGCCAAAGAACATCGCCTTAAAGACTAGCAGGAAAGCGCCCACACCCAACAGGATCAGGTGGTACCCGATAATGTTAGTCATCTGGTTCTTATCTTTCCAGTCGTAGCCAAAGAAGGAAGAATATTCTTCTAGAGTTTCAGGGCCGCGAATCGCGTGATAGATACCACCAAAGCCCAAAACCGCAGATGAAATAAGATGAAGCACACCCACTACAAAGTAGGGGAAGGTATTGATCACTTCGCCGCCAGGGCCTACGCCCCAGCCTAGAGTTGCCAAGTGAGGTAAAAGAATCAGCCCCTGCTCATACATGGGCTTCTCTGGCACAAAGTGAGCGACCTCAAACAAGGTCATTGCACCGGCCCAAAACACAATCAGACCTGCATGAGCCACATGGGCACCCAGCAGCTTTCCAGATAGATTAATTAGACGAGCGTTACCGGACCACCACGCAAATCCAGAGGATTCCTGGTCGCGGTTTCCCGCCATCATTGAACCATTATTAGAGAGCGTTACCACGTGGCAATACCTCTTCGGGGAATACAAATTTTTCGTGAATCTGGTCTTGAGGAGCCATCCAAGCGCGGATGCCCTCATTCAACAAAATGTTCTTGGTGTAGAAGGTCTCAAACTCAGGGTCTTC
>DATNPL010000075.1:0-40342 GCA_036703255.1 Coleofasciculaceae cyanobacterium | reverse complement strand
GCCAATCGAGCCTATTGTCGTGAGCGAGGGATTCGCTTGAGTGGCCCGCCCTTAGGCCGACCTGCCGCCGATACCCAAGCCCAGCAACGTCAACAGACCCTGGCTGATGCCAAGGTGCGCAACCAGATTGAAGGCAAGTTTGGTCAGGCCAAGCGACGCTTTGGTTTGGCCCGTGTCATGGCCAAACTCTCCAACACTGCCCAAACGGCGATTGCTATCACCTTCCTAGTCATCAACTTGGAGCGTCTGCTCTGGGATTTATGGGTTGTTGTCTTGTGCGGGTGGACTACCGCATGAGCACGATGGCCTTGGCAGGAGAAGCAAAACAGCAAAACAGTTTACACCCCGCTTTGATGAATTGGGTTGTCGTCGCGACCTAGTTTCCGATCGCCCCCTCCTTCCTCTGGTAACCCCGATTTTTACTTTTTCAGCAAGCCTTAAATAGAGATTGACCGCAGACCGGACAAAGACTGTTTTGTCGTCGAGCCAACCGCTGATGAGTGAGCTTGAGGGTTTTAACCTGCCGCTTTTGTCGCTTTAGCCAGTAGTCCCGCAGGTCAGGGTCGTCCCTAGAAGCAGAACCTTTGACTAAAACATGACGCTCGATAGTAAACCAAGCAAACTTCAGCAGATGAATCCCTGAGGCGAGATCGCCGAAGACACTGGAGTCCTGCCGCTCTAAATTGAATCGCCCCCAGTAGGTGCGATAACACCACGATTTGGATTGTTTCGGGTGTCGCCTGATGACATAACGCTACTGACGCAGATACATCCATTGATCCGCTGAAGGTAATGGCAATCAGTACGCACTATCGTCCCACCAACTAGACAGCGGATGAAGCGGATACTCGCCCCTGCGGTTAACTAAGGTTCACTATCCGCTTCATCTGTTGCTCAATTCGCTGCCCATATCAGCAGGTGAATCTAACGGATGGCGATCGCCAAACTTCCCGGTTTACTCAAGTCACCCGTTACCGTAACGCTGCGCTGATTGGCATCCAGGTGGCGAACAATGCGGTAGATTGTTTCAACTTGGTCAGGTGCCCCTACCTTTTCGGCCAGGTCTGCCAGAGAAATAGGCTGTCCTGCTTCCTGCAACACTTTCACCACATCGCGCTGAAGATGCAATACAGTTGCGGCTGCTTTCTTGCCTGCCTCGACACCGGGCTGATGGTAGGCGTTGATGTTGACCAAAAAACCATAGAGGCTAACGGTGCGTTCGTACAGCGCAATCATCGCTCCGACAATGCGAGGATTCACCGTGGGGATCGTGATGGTAATCGAATCGCGCTGATTTTCGTAGAGCGCCTGCCTTGTGCCCTGCAACAGACCGGATAAGAAATCGCCGGAGGTTGCCCCTGGCTCAACTTCGATCGACTCACCCTGCCGATCTTCCAGCACTTCAATAAAAGTGGCAAAGAAATTGGGCACGCCTTCCCGCAACTGTTGCACATAGGCATGTTGGTCGGTCGAGCCTTTGTTGCCATAGACGGCAATGCCCTGATAGACCGTTTTGCCATCTAGATCTTTCTCTTTACCCAAAGACTCCATCACAAGCTGTTGCAAATAGCGTGAAAACAGCAGCAGACTGTCTTTGTAGGGCAGCACCACCATATCTTTTTCGCCCTTGCCGTTGCCTGAATAATACCAGCCCAGCGCCAGCAGTGCCGCCGGATTGCGCTTTAGGTCATGAATGCGGGTGGCATCATCCATTTCTTTAGCGCCTGCCAGCATGGCATCAATATCAATGCCTTGCAGCGCAGCAGGCAAAAGACCGACTGCCGAAAGCTCCGAAGTGCGTCCGCCCACCCAGTCATGCATGGGAAAAATGCCGATCCAGCCTTCGGCGTTAGCGAGCTTCTCGAAAGTGCTGCCGATGCCCGTCACGGCAACCGCGTGTTGCGCAAAGCTCAGCCCATTCTGCTCATAAAAATGCTTCACTTCCAACATGCCGTTGCGGGTTTCGGGGGTGCCGCCCGACTTAGAGGTGATGACCACCAGGGTCGAAGCCAGCCGATCCTTAAGCTGAGCAAAAATCCGATCCATCCCTGCCGGATCGGTATTGTCTAAAAAGTGAATGGCGATCGGGGGCTGTGCCGGAGCCAGCGCATCGGCAACAAACTCAGGCCCCAGTGCCGAGCCGCCAATGCCCACCGACAGCACATCGGTAAACTTGACGGCATTGGGCGGATGAATTTCGCCGCTGTGAACCTTGGCGGTAAAGGTACGAATGCGATCGAGCGTTTCTACAATATCCTGCTTTAGCTCTGGGGTCGGAGCCAAATCGGCATTGCGTAGCCAATAGTGCCCCACCATGCGGTTCTCATCAGGATTGGCGATCGCCCCGCCTTCTAGCGCCTCAATGTCCTTGAAAGCTTTGTCAAATTTGGGCTTTAGGGTTTCCACAAAAGCATCATCAAACCGCATACGGCTGATGTCTAGGTATAGCCCCAGTCCTTGGTGATAATAAAGCCAGTCTTGATAGCGTTGCCAAAGCATTGAGGCATCCATATAATCTTGACCTATCGAGTTTCTCACAGACCAGTGTATCGACTGAGGATAGAGCGGGTCTAGCAGTTGATATACCAGAAGTTGATATGCCACGGCCCGTACTCCCCTAAGCAGTGGATTGGGGTTTTAGGCTGCGCTACGCGCAGCCTAAAACCCCGTTTGTGATTGACTGAGCCTATTACTGAAAGACTGCGAGCTGTTTTGCCTCGGTAGATGTCTCTGTAGAGGCTTCAGGGCTGGCAAGGGCGGCAGCATCCGATTGCTGCCCCATCAAAATAGACTGCAAAGCATTCCCCCAGCTTCGATCGGGCTGATAAAACTGCTCCTGGAGGCTCAGACAGTTGCGCCGCTTTTGCTCATAAAAATCGCGATCGTCACATAGCTTCAGCAGGGCATCGCCATAGGCTCTGACATCATTGGGCGGCACTTCAACGACGGCAGCCTGCACATAAAATAGAGCCGGACAAACAGCCGAAGTCACAACCGGACGACCTGTGAGCACACCTTCGGCCACCACCTGATTAAAGCCCTCCACAAACTCAGTGCGAGTCGGCACCACCACCACATGAGCGTGATTCAGCCGCTCATGCATCGCCGCCTTCTGGCAATAGCCATAGCATCTGACGCTGTTCTGCAAGCCCATCTGAGCGATCGCCACCCGCAGATCATCCAGAGCCGAACCTGTGCCGCACAGATCAAATATCACGTCTTGCCGTCCTTCTGCCGCAAAGCGTTGGGCGATCGCCAGCAGATCAAAAACTCCCTTGTTGGCCTCTAGGCGACCCGCAAACAAAACTCGAAAGGGCGATCGCACTGAGCTTGGCTCCATTACTTCTGCAAACTCAGTCGAGCGATAGGCGGGCAAGAACTCCACCACAGGACGAGCGTGGCCTGCCGTCAGCTCTGTAACCTGATCTTTGATAGCTTGCGACACTGCTAAAATTGCGGCGCAGTCATGAGTAAAAAATCTGCGGTTAAGCCACAAGATAACCTGCTCAATGCGGCGCTGAGGTTCGTACTTGCGCCAAAGAGTGCAGTGCAGCGACGGAATCACCCGAATACCTATCCAACTCAAAATCGATAACATAAACCAGTGGGTCGAGCCAGTATCGATCACTGCCACATTAGCCCGGAAGCCGATCGCCGATCCGACCAGCCGCAGCCCTTGGATGATTTGGCCGATGTGATAGAGCGCACCAGAGGCATTTTGCAAAGGATTCGGGCGATTTTCTAAGATAAATTGTTCGTTTTGCCAACGCGATCGCTGACCAAACGATGAAATTACATAAGCTTTTGCGCCGAGTTTTCGGCAGACGTCATAAAACTGACTGGAATAAGTAACAGATATTTGGGAGGGGTCATCTTGCCCGTTTGCCCAATGTTCATAAGTTTCGATGATATTTCCAGGCCCAGCAGCATACAAAATCCGCAAACGTGAGTTGTCCGACATGGGGGGACTCCAAGAGACAGTGATAAGGTCTCAGTCAAGGGATGCAGCTGGAGTACAGGAAAAATATCCCGTACTTTGCATATTCTTCATGAATACTTTACATAGAAGTCTAAAAATTTCATAGTTTTTAGACAAAGTATCTGGTAGAAGCGTATCTGGCAAACGCGATCGCCTTTATTCAATACAACCTGCTGCTCCTCAAAGTAAACGATTCAAAGTAGTCTCTGCTTAAACCTTGCGTTGCTCCTTTGAGTCAGCTCTCTGGCAGATCCCTCTAGCGGTATAGCATCCTGGTAGCGCCGTCTGTAACGATATGAGAACGATATAAAAATAGATCATTAATTCTTTATGCATACCCGTCATGGGCTTGTCAAATGCAAGAGAAGATGAGATTGCTTCGTTCTGTGTTAGGAGCTTGGTTATGATTTCTGCTCGCTGGCGTAGGGTATTGATTCCCGTTTTGCTCAGTTTGGTACTGCTGGTTTCTGCCTGTAGCCAATCTGAACCCTCCCGCTTTTCCCAAACTCAAGAAGAAACCTCAAAACGTAATGCACCTGCTGCTGTGACCAAGGGCGCTGAGCAGGGAAGCACCTTTAATAAATTTTTCCCAGATTCCGCGAGCGGCTATGAAGTTGTTCCGGCTCAAGAAAAGAATGGTTTTGCAGAATATAAGCTTAATCAAGGCGGCAAAAATGTAGCCGTGTTGTCGATTAACGATACTGTAGGCAACCCTTCAGCTGCCACCAAGTTTCAGAATAGCACTGCCAAGATCGGTGGCTATCCCACCGTGGAGCAAGGCACAACAGGCACGGCCGTTTTGGTCAACAACCGCTATCAGGTCAAAGTTCTGTCTCGCGACCCTTCTTTCACTAAAGAACAGCGTGTGACCTGGATTCAGAAATTTAATTTGCGTGGCTTAGCCAAACTACCCGCAGCCACCTCAAGCTTGCCCAAGGCTCAATCTCCCAAGACAGCTCCGGCTTTACCGGGTCGGCTTCAGCCTGCACTTAACCCGACTTAGGTAATGACTTAGGTAATGTCAGATACCTTTGCAACATTAGGAGAAAATCATGAGCAGTAAGTCAATTTACGACTATGTTGACCACTTGCCCAAAGGTGGTTTAACCGTGAATGCACTCAAGTCGCTGGATTGGGTGGTGCCAGGACAGTGGCAAAACGTGGTGGGTTTCGAGAACACCATTCGCGCCGTGACGGGCGAAACGGATGAGGCGCTGATCCAGCAAATTGGCGATCGCGCCGTCACGCTATTTAACGACAAGAAAGAAGGCTACCAGCGGGCGCTGTGGCTTTATCAAACCGTGGATTCTGCCTCAGGTGCCTTAGGGGCAGCCGCCTTAGCCAACAAAGTCGGGCAAGATATCTCGTTTCTGGGAATCTTGAAAAACCTAACCCCCAAACCAGAAAAGGCGCAGAGCATTGACCTGTGCGTCAAGCTGGTGGTAGAAATCGTTGCTTTCTGCCAAATTAATGGCATTCCTGGCGACAGCATCGGTGATTTCTTGGCTTCCCTCAAAGACTATGGCGGCGAATCCTTAATGCGGATGGCAGCGCTGGTTTGCTTTGACGGTCTGATTCCTTTAGGCCCTGACTTTGCCTCAAAAGGGCTGGCGTCTATCAAAAGCATGACGTCTTCTGATTTAGAGCACAACCAGACCTTTAAAGGCGTGCGTGAGCTAATTCCGGGCGGCAACTCTGCCGGACAGCTTGGCTTCATCACCGAAAGCTTTGAGTCTACCAAGGGCTGGATGGATAACTTTGTCTCATCTAAGGGGCTAACCCCCGATCGCGTGGTGGATAACTTAAGCAAGTTTGTCGATATCTCGAAAGACAAGCTCGATTATCTAGGTGCCTTTTTGGATATGTATGTCAAGTACTACGAGCATACAGGTATTCAAACCCTGGCACATAGACTGATTGAGCGATCGGTTGCCGAAATTTAGAGAGGGCGATCGCTTGAAGGTTGCGCTTTGAACATTAATTTGAACTTTAAAGAGAGATGCTGATTCAGCATCTCTCTTTTTGTCTTTCTCTTAACCCTTCTTTTTAAACTCAGATGCCGTTCGCCAAAACGGCTTGATATCCTAAATCACCCAATGCCCTCTCCGGCGCAACAGCTGTTCTCGCAAAGCATCCCTAAGCTGATCCTCTGAAATGAGCTGCTGCTCCATCAACACCTCACCCAATTTCTTGCGGTAGCGCATTTGAGCCATCAAGGCAGAGCCGAGCTGGCAAGGTAAGACCATACGATTTTTAAGTAAGATCCAGCCCAACTGAGTCGAGAGACGGGCAGGCTCTCCACCGATCGCTAAATCTTGCTCTACTGAATCTGGGTCTAGGGCAGCTGTGGAGATGGCAGTAGGAGGATAGGGATACATGGTGATGCTCCTCAAAGTTAGAGAGATAGGATGAACCGCTGAGGGTGTTTGCTCTTACAAACTATTCGGGATGAATCACAAAAATTATGCATTCATAAATTGCAATACCAGAAATTCCATGAGAAAGCCATCCACTTGAGGGGGTGAGGGGTAAGACCCCCTATATTATATTCAACCAGAATTTTATAACAAGTTGATAACTTATTCTTCAGCCGTCACTATTTTGCTCAGGGCTATTCTGCTCTGATCTCTGGTCTAATCATCGAGTACAGGCGCTTGGCGTATCCGGTAGCTTAATGCTCGGCATAACCTCAAGATCCTGAGAGAACCTACTTCAGCTCTAAGGACTGAACTGCCATGCCCATAAAAATAGCCTGAGAGTCTTGCTCAGTAGCTAGCGATCGAGACTTGCGGCGAATATATTGCCCATCTGCCTGAAGCTCCCAGACGCGGCGGTTGTCGGCTAGCATAATCCCCAGCATAGCGGCTAGCTCTTTTGCTAAAACAGGATCTTCGATCGGCACGACAACTTCTACCCGGCGATCGAGGTTACGAGGCATCCAGTCGGCGCTGCCTATATAGATCTCTTCTTCGCCGTGGTTGTGAAAGTAGCAAATGCGAGAATGCTCATGAAACCGACCGATGATGCTGATCACCCGAATATTCTCGCTGATGCCAGGGACGCCAGGACGCAAACAGCAGGTGCCCCGCACGATCAGGTCAATTTTGACGCCCGCCTGCGAGGCTTGATATAGAGTCTGGATCATTTGGGGATCAACCAGGGCATTCATTTTGGCAACGATGCGCCCATGCCGCCCCCGCTTGCTGTGGTCAATTTCTCGCTGGATCAGCTTCAGGAGGCGATTGCGCAGATCAAATGGAGCCACCAGCAGCTTGCGATAGATCTGTTGATGAGAGTAGCCTGTCAGAGAGTTAAACAGATTGCTGAGGTCTGCCCCCAGGCTTTCTCGACAGCTCAGCAGCCCCAAATCGGTATAGCTGCGTGCGGTGCGATGGTTATAGTTGCCTGTGCCGATATGCACATAGCGCCGGATGCGTGTCTCGTGAGGAGAAGCGGAGGAAGGCTCTCGTCGCACCACCAAAGTGACTTTGGTATGGGTTTTTAAGCCCACGACGCCGTATACCACATGCACGCCAGCACTCTCTAACTTGCGCGCCCACTGAATATTGTTCTCTTCATCAAAACGCGCCTTAATCTCGATCAAGACTGCGACCTGTTTGCCATTTTCGGCGGCTGTGATTAAAGAAGTGACGATCGAGGAGTCTCCTGCTGTACGGTACAGCGTCATTTTAATCGCCAGCACATCTGGATCGGTTGCGGCCTGAGCCACAAAGAGCTGCACTGAAGTACTAAAAGAGTGATAGGGATGATGCAGCAACACATCTTGCCGCCGAATGACAGCAAAGATATCTTCTCGGTGGCTGCTCTTGGCTAGAGACTCTTCGGGATTCAAGCCTCTCACCTTTTGCAAGGGTGCAGGCGTAATCGGCACCCAATGGGGATCTTTAAAGCGAGGAAGCGGCAACGCGGCTAGGGTCATCAGATCGCTCAGACCCATTAAGCCCTCTAGATCATAGACGTCGCTGTCGCTTAGCTCTAGCTCCTGCATTAAGGTTCTTCGCATCTTACGCGGCATAGAAGCCTGGACTTCTAGCCGTACCGCTACGCCGCCGCGATTGCGCTTGCGTAACTCTTGCTCGATCGCCAGCAGCAGATCGTCAGCGTCTTCTTCAACGACTTCTAGATCGGTGTTGCGAGTGACCCGAAAGAGAGAATGATCCAAAACCTTCATGCCGGGGAACAGCGTCTCCAGATTGTGGGCAATCACCTGCTCTAGCGGCAGACCTGTCCAAATGGTGGCGCGTCCCTTGCGCCGATAGGCCAGCGGCTGAGGCAAAGCAATGAACCGAGACAAAACATTGGGCACCTTGACCCCCACAATCTGCTTGACTCCCGTCTCAAGATGTTTGACGGTAGCTGCTAGGTTGAGGCTGAGATTAGAAATATGGGGAAAAGGATTGTTTTGCCCAATCACCAGCGGGGTCAGGACAGGCAAAATTTGCTTTTCAAAGTGACCTTGCAAATAGAGCTGCTGTTCGGGCGTGAGGTCAGCATAGTGCAAAAGATAAATACCCTTTGCGGCCAACTGCGATCGCAGTGTCTGCTCAAAATACTGCTGACGCTGTTCCAGCACGGGCTGCAATCGCTGAGCGATCGCCGTTAACTGTTCTGCGGGGGTAAGTCCATCGGGCGAGGGCTGGCTCACCTGAGCTTCTACCTGCTGCTTGAGCGCGGCCACCCGCACCATAAAAAACTCATCTAGGTTAGCGCTAAAGGTTGCGACTAACCGCAAACGCTCCAGAAGGGGTGTTCGAGGATCGATGGCGTTTTGCAACACGCGAGCGTTGAAATCTAACCAACTCAGCTCTTGATTAAAGTAAAGCTGAGGATGGTTGAGCGGCAATTCTGGCGCGACTTTTTTGCGCTTGGGCATAACTTAAAACTTGGACATGATTAGGGATTGGGCATAACCGGAAAATCGGGCGATCGACTAGGCCCAAAACTCAGCGTTCTATCGCTTCGAGCTTCAAAACTCTTCCTGCTCTATACCCACCCACCATTCGCCCAGTTTCATCACATCCTGGTGGATGTCGGCGAGCGCTTGGGTGTATTCTTCGGGGGTAATCTGCTCCCGACGCTCTTGCAGCTTCTTCAATCGCAACTGCGCTAAAAGCCAGGGCTTCGAGATGCCGCTGGTTGCTTCAATGTATTGAGCTAGGTCTTGGCTATCCATAATGCGAATACTAAAGTTTGACTGAAAGAAGGGATAACCTTCTTGTCATTGATACTGTTCGGAAGCTATCCATCGATATTCTGTCCTACAGTTCCAATTATTCGCTGCTACACACATTACCACCTATTTCCAAAGGGGTAATGATGTTGAGGGCACAATCCACTGAAACTTATTTTCAAAACTTGCTCTCAAAATTGAGCGGACAGCTACTTGTAGCTGCCCGCCTCTTTAGCCTTATCTCAGGCTTGTTGGGATCGCAAATTAATTAACCTTTGATAGCTTTTTGGAAGTGCTGCGCGGAGTGCGGCACTTCCAAAAAACTGTTGGATTTTATTTAATCCATGATCAGCAGATCGCAAAGTGCTCCTACTTTTTTCTAAAAGCTGGATTTCAAAGTCGCGGAGCGACTTTGAAATCCAGCTTTTATAGTTTTGGGGCGCGCGGAGCGCGCCCCAAAACTATAATTTGCGATCTGCTGATGATCCTTAGCAGTGTCTAGATTATAATTTTGGGCTAGGTAGGCAACGTCTGCACAACCCAAAATTATGATCTTTTGAGGGCTAATCTCAGGCTGCAATCTTTGCCGGATCGCCTGCTCGATCGCTCCGTCGAAGCAAGGGCTAGGCTGCTGCTAAGTTAGCTGCGGCAAAATCCCAGTTGACCAACTGATCCAGGTAGTTTTGGATGAAGTCAGGTCTTTTGTTTTGGAAATCAAGATAGTAGGCATGTTCCCAAACATCTAGGGTCAGCAGAGGAATTTGACCCACAGCGATCGGGTTTTCGGCATTGGAGGTTTTGGTAACTTTAAGGGTGCCGTTGTCTACCACCAGCCATGCCCAGCCGCTACCAAACTGAGTAGCAGCAGCGCTCTTGAAAGATTCCTTCAGCTTGTCGAATCCGCCCAAGTCGCTGTCAATTTTAGAAGCTAGAGCACCCGATGGTGTGCCGCCACCGTTGGGCTTCATGCTGCTCCAGAAGAAAGTGTGATTCCAGGCTTGAGCGGCATTGTTGAAGATGCCAGCTTTCGCTGAATCTTTGGCAGAAATTTTGATAACTTCTTCCAAGGGTTTGTCTGCAAGTTCGGTATCTTTGACCAAGTTGTTGAGATTAGCAATATAGGCAGCATGGTGCTTGCCATAGTGATACTCAAAAGTTTTGGCAGACATGCCATGTGGCTCTAGGGCACCGGGATCGTAGGGAAGTGGGGCTTGTTCAAATGCCATGATGTTTCGTTCCTCTCGTGTTTCAGTCAAACGAAGCCCCTACCTGGAAATACTGGAGTGAAGAACTTAACCCCAGCTACTCCAGAGTCTGGGTTCAGATTAAACGTGATCGTCTATGGGGGCATTGAGCTAGTGCTATGCCTCTTTCTACATCCTATCTCAAAACATCTTTCAGTCAGAGATTTTCTCTGTACTACGAAAGGTAGATATTTAAGGTAAGAGGATGTTTGAAAAGTCCAACTATGGGTAGCGAAACCTTTCAGATCCCCGCGCTATCGCGCCGCTGCGCTAGAAAAAGGGGGACTTTGAATTCATTTCCCCCCTTAAACAAGGAGGCAGGGGGGAACAACAGGTGCCTAAAATCACAGCCGACCACTTTTCAAACATCCTCCAGGTCTTTTATTGAGACAGTCGGGTACGGAAACCGAAAATCGAGTCTCTACTCGCAAACTGGTACGGTAGACTGGCTGCTGTGATGGCTTATCATTTGCGATGACGATCGGCAGTGGCTCCTGACGACCCGCATGGCCAATATTGGAGCCAAACCTGTATTGAAGATTGATCGAAAGAACAACTTCGGCAAAAGCAATGGGATTTTGCGATCGCCCCATCCCACCAGAAGAATTGTTTTGATCACGAGGCTTGCAAACCTTAGCTGCTTGACTAGGCTGCTTAACTTAAGCTGCTTAACGAATCAGTGCCGAGATTTCTACAAAGAAATTACCATCGCTATCAAATATCATCCCGATCAAGCTCCATAACTGAGATATGTCTGATGGCATTGAGATAATTTCCGGTTGCACTCATGCCACTCTTACCTTGCAAGACCCTATTCTCAACGTTGGCTGCTGACTTGTCCTTATCAGTCTGAACTCAAGTCTGACCCAATCCTCGATCGCTAATATCAGCAACGTTTACAATAATCTTCTCTGTCGCATCAAAATTGGGATTGCAGCAGCACGCAGCGTCACTGAAATCCGCTCATTGAGAAAGGTGCAAGATACGAGTATTCAAATAAAGATACAGAAATAACTCAGTAAATTGACTCATTTGATGCACCTATAAATACAATAGGGAAATCGTGATGAATTCCTGGTGATTAAAAATGGCGACTGCGACTCTCAAAAGAACTAGAGCTGGAAATGTTTCTAAGTCTGCACTCAATCAAGCCGGATCTCTATTGCAAGATTTGCCGGAAAAACCCAAAGATCTGTTTTCTCTGCGAGACGCTGTGGCTCAACTGCAAGATGTGATTAAAGATGCTCTTTCCAAAGGTTACAGCTACGAGGATATAGCAGCTTTGCTGGCAGAACAAACAATCGTCATCAGCCCTGCAACCTTGAAGCGCTATGTTCTCACCAACAGCAGTCGCGCAGCGCAGAAGTCTGCACCCACCAAGACAAGGGCAAAGCGGACGGCTAAAGTCGCAAGCTCTGAGGTGGCACAATCTGAGCTAGAAGAAGAAGACGCGATCGCGCCGACCGAGGCTCAGGCCACGAGAGGACGGCGTAAATCTGCACCCGCCGCACCATCTGAAGCAGCAGATAAGCCTGAAGCGAAATCATCCCGCCGTGGGCGAACCGCTAAACCGACTTCATCTTCTCAGCGTTCCAGCGCTACTAGAGGGCGCAAGGCTACTAAAGCTTAGGATCGTGGATTAAATAACACCGGAAACTCAAGCGTAAGGGTTTAGCATTCGGGCAACCCTCTTTGCTACGACCAAAGGCACATCTGCCGAATGCTAAACCTCTACTGAAACCACCAATCCTTACCTTTTGGGGACTACCCGCGTCTAAGATTTGTGGAGCGATCGGTAAGCGCCGATCGCCTTTGTTGTCGCAAATACAGCACCGCAATTAAAGCCACCCCAATCAGGGCAAGTCCCGTATAGTTGACGACAGCCCAACCCCAATCATTCAGTAATCGGCCTGAAAGAAACGTCGAGAAGGCGACAAAGCTCAGCATCAAAAAGTCATGCGTGGCCTGAGTCTTGGCTCGCTCCATCGTTTCGTATGTCTCTGTAAGCAGCGTAGTAGAACCGATAAACATAAAGTTCCAGCCAATGCCCAACAGCAACAGCGCTCCAAAAAAGTGTGGCGCATTTGTGCCTGCCAAATTAATGGTAATACATAACCCATTAAAAACAATACCCGTCAAGATAATCGTTAGCACTCCGAACCGAGCAATTAAATAGCCTGTGAACAGGGAGGGCGTAAACATACCCAGCACATGCCACTGAATCACCGAAGCGGCTGTATGAAAAGGATGGTGAGCTGTGACCATTGCCAACGGAGTTGCCGTCATCAGGAGCGCCATAACGCCATAGCCAATCATGCTACCCAACACCGCCACGATGAATACAGGCTGTTGCGTGATCGCTCCCAATCCCCGTCCGGCCTCCTGATGTTTTTGATCGACCAAGGGGGGAAGCTCAACCCAGATAAGCAGCAGCAGCGTGAGAATTTGCAGCAGGGCGATTGCCACCAAGCCTCCCGCGAACGTAATGGGCAGCCAGTCTTTTGTCCAGGTTGCCAGTGCTGGCCCTAACAAAGCGGCGAGAATGCCACCTGCAATTACAAAGGAAATGGCGCGTGAACGAAACGATTCCGTGGCTACATCCGCAGCGGCAAAGCGATAGTACCCGACAAATCCATTGAAGATACCATACAGTACGGTCGCAATGTTGAACAGCACAAAGCTGCCTGCAAAGAGGGCATAAACGCCAACGCCTGCACCGCTCAACCCAACCAATACGCCTGCAATGAAACCCGACTTACGCCCCCACTGTTTGAGGATAAATGCGGCTGGAATAGTGGTTAACATGGTTGCCAGTTGCAGAAGAGCCAACGGTAGGGTCGCTAGAGATTTATCTGTGGCTAAGGTTGAACCAATCAAAGCAGCCGTGGTAAATAGAACGATGCTTCCCGTCATGGCAAGCGCTTGGCAAAGAGCCAGCATGGAAACGGTTTTCTTCGCTTGATTCATAGATAACCTGACTCGCGAGGCTAAAGGCTTAAGATGCCTGTTATCATGCCAGATTCTGTAGGGCATCGGCGCGATCGCAGAAATCAAAAAGCTGGGTTACAAAGGCACTTTGCACCTTTGTAACCCAGCGGAATCGAGCTTTATATTAGGTTTGGGCTTCAGAGTTACTGAGCAGAATTTTCAGAAGTGCTCCCAGAGGGATTTGCAGAAGTTCCTGAAGGCTCTGCACTGGAATCATTTGTACTGTTTGTTTCAGCAGAGCTGGGCTGGTTCTCAGAGGATGTTGGAGCGGCAGGGGCAGCGGCGGGCGCAGCGGCAGGTGCCGTAACAGGCGCAGGCTGGGGTACAGTGATCTGCACATTGGGAACGCGTACATCCGGTGCAGCTTCTCTCGTGCGTTCGATCGTGCGTTCAATAATTGTGGTATTGCGCTGAGATTGAGGAGAAGCTTGAGGAGAAGCGGGTGCAGTCACAGGCGCTGTGGGTGCTGTGGGTGCTGTAGTTGTTTCACTGCGAGTCGTGAAATACAGCGCGCCAGCCACCAATCCCACTAGGGCTGCAAAAGCCAACCCGATCGCCATGCCGTTAGCGACTCCGTTACTCTCACGGATTTGCTCTCTAGCATACTGATCTCTGACGACCTGAGAGCGCTCAACAGACTGCCCTTCAACGTAGCCGTCTCGGTATGAAACTTCACTTGGTGTTACTTTACGACCGTGAATGTTGTCTTGAGAATCGTTGCTATCAAATGAATTGGTAGGACGTTGATTAGTCATGAGTTTCTCAATAATCTTTGTATTAATCTTCGTCCTCAATGTAACTTCTGAGACAAGCCATTCAAGTGACTACTTAGATAGAGCTGCATACCCCTCTTAAGGTAGATCTACAGGTAGATGTACTCACCTTTTGCATCTTCCTTAGGCTGAAACCCGCTCACACTCTGGCGCAAGATATGAGGTGACTCAAAGATGAGTCGCCTGAGTGCTCCTCCAACAGACTGAAATAAAGGTGATGCAAAGGCGATCGCGTTCATGATGCATCGCCTTTGCATCACCTATCCCGCAGAGCTTTCACGCATTACCAGGCTGTCTGCCCTCATGTCAGCCGTTGTTGAGAACCTGGTGTAGAGAAATGATTAACTCTTGAGCGATAAAGGGCTTTAGCAAGAAGCGATCGACCTGGATGCCCATTTCAATCAGCGTGTCATTGGTGGTCAGGCCGCTAGTCGCAACAATCTTGAGGTGAGGATTGATCGCTTGCAGGGTGCGAATTGCCGTAGTTCCATTCATCGCTGGCATCATGATGTTGACTATAGCCAATCGAATATCATCCTGATGCCGACTGTAGAGGGCGATCGCTTCAATGCCGTTGCTGGCTGTAAAAACGCGATACCCGTGAGCCTCCAGCATCGTTTTGGTGGCTTCCCGAATTGCCGCTTCGTCGTCTGCCAGTAAGATCCATTCTCCTGCGCCGTGAGGAATTTCTGGAGCAACAGATTCTTGAGTTTCCCCCTCTCGTAGAGCAGGCAGATAAACCTTGAACTCTGTGCCATTCCCGATCTGGCTGGATACGGTCATAAATCCGTTGTGGCTCTTAATAATGGTCATGACAGTTGAAAGACCTAACCCCGTGCCTTTACCCACTTCCTTCGTGGTGAAAAAGGGATCAAAAATGCGATCGATCACGTCTGCCGCAATTCCGGTACCCGTATCTGCAACCGTGATCGCCACGTAGGAACCCGCCTGTGCGCCTAAAGGAAGATGAATATTGTCGGCATCAATTTCCTGGTTTTCAGCCGTAATCCGCAGCATGCCGCCATTGGGCATCGCATCTCGCGCATTCAAGCACAGATTCATCAAAATCTGATGAATTTGCGTCACATCGCCCACCACCATCGATAGGTGATTGGGGATATGGGTAAAGATATTGATGGATTTCGGGAAGGTTTCCTCTATGACCTGCTTGATTTCGCAAGTGAGATGTCTGATTTCGAGCTGCGATCGCTCTCCTTCAATTCCCCGTGCAAAGGTCAACACCTGTTTCACCAGACTCGCTCCCCTTCTGGCGCTCGCGTCAATCACATCCAGCCATTTCTGTCGCTTTGAGCTGTCGGGCTGCATTTCCAACAGTGAAACCGACATGAGAATGGGGGCTAACACATTGTTTAAATCATGGGCAACGCCTCCTGCCAAGGTCCCGATCGTTTCTAAACGCTGAGCGCGGAGAAACTGCCGCTCCAAGAGCGTTTTTTGAGTAATATCCGTATTTACGATTAAAAAGGCTTTGGGTTCACCGTTGGGGTGCCGCACCAGCGTCCAGCGGCTGGCAACCATGACATCCTTGTGATCCTTCGTGGGCTGCGTCAGTTCCCCTTGCCATTCTCCTTTGGCGAGAACGGTTTGACAAATCTCCTGTAGCCCAGCCGAGTCTCGACACCAGAGCGCCGTAGATTTGCCAAACATCTCCTCGGCTGACCAACCGTATAACCGTTCAGCGCCCTGATTCCAAAAAGTAATCTGTTGGTCAAGATCTCGAACGATAATGGCATCGGTTGCCACATTCAGCAGCATGGCCTGATCTCGGATTTTGGCTTCTGCTTGAATTCGTTCCTTCAGTTCATTTTGCGCCTGCTTATAGAGGGAAGATTGGTGAATGGCGATCGCCACCTGATCGGCCAACTGCTTGAGCAACTGGGCTTCTTCCTCAGACCACTGGCGCGGCTGAGCGCACTGATGGGCAATCAATAAGCCCCACAAATAGCCTGATTGAATGATCGGGACGACTAGATTGGCTCGGACGCCAAACTGTTTGAGAAACGCTGCATAGCAAGGTTGAATGCTGCCATCGTCAATGTCAGGGGTAGCATGAACCCGCCCCTGGAAATACTTTTCGATGTAGCTTGACTGAAAACAGGGATCAAACAAATTTTGTCCCAAGATCGGCTGCCAGCGGGCATCAACCGACTCTTGAATCACATTGCCTGAGCCATCGGGTTCTAGCCGAAAAATCAGCACGCGATCGGCTTGCAGCACCTGACGAACTTCAGAGACGGTAGTGGTCAAGATCTCATCTAGATCAAGCGATTGGCGGATATGCTCTGTCACCACTCGCACCAGATGCTCTTGTTGGGCTTTTTGGTGCAAGCGGAGTTTAGCTGCTTTACGCCCGCTAATATCGGTGACAAAGCCTTCCAATCGCAGCAGCTCTCCATTGCTTGCATAAACTCCGCGTCCCCGTTCCCAGACCCATTTCTCAGCGCCTGTTTTGGTCATGATGCGGTACTCACATTCGTAAGGCTGGCGGCTTTTCACGGCCTGCTGAATCTGTTGCCAAACGGGCTGGAAATCGTCAGGATGGGTTTCTTGTCCATAGGAAATGGTGCGATCGCTCAGATACTCTGCCTGACGATAGCCCGTAACGGCAAACACGCCTTCACTGATGAATTCAAGCGTGTAGTTTGGATCGTTTGCAACCTGATAAACATAGCCAGGCAGGTTGTCCATCAGCGTGGATAGGCGGCGTTCGTTTTCCTGCAAGGCTGTCATATGACGCCGCAGTTCTAACTGGCTCACCACCTGATGGCTGAGGGCTTGTAGCGCTCCAACCTGGGCTAGGCTGAGCTGCCGAGGAACGTAATCAACCACACAGAGTGTGCCAATGCGATAGCCGCTGGGAGTGGTTAGCGAAATCCCTGCATAGAACCGGATTTTGGGGTCGCCTGTGACGTAAGGATTGGTGGCGAATCGCGCATCTGTTAGGGCATCTTGCACAATCAGCGGTTCTGCCTGCAAGATGGTGTGGTTGCAAAAGGAGACATTGCGGGGCGTCTCTGAAAGGGCTAAGCCGACTTTGGACTTAAACCACTGTCGCTCGCGATCGATTAATACCACAATTGCAATGGGCGTCTGGCAAATTTGAGCGGCTAGCTGGGTGAGTTCATCAAAAGCTGCTTCGGATGCTGTATCCAGAATTTGATATTGATAGAGCGCCTGCAATCGGGGAGATTCCTGCTGATTGCTTTCCATTAACGAGTGACTCATGTTGACTTGCGATCGGATAGCAGATTGAAATTTCTGGGTCAATTTCTGGGATGATTTTAGGCTGATGATTTTTAGGCTATGGCGAAGTGGATCACAGGCATTCCTCCCTCAGATCTAATGTCCATCCTAGAAAGTCGGCAACCTGCTCGACCAAACTTATGGGGTCAAAAGGCTTGGATATTGCCCCTACGGCTCCCAGTTCGGCACAGGAAATACTATCGGTAAATCCAGTCGCGATCGTCAATAGAATGACCGGAATATCTTGAGTGGCAGGATTTGCCTTGAGGTGCTGAAGTAAGGTAATGCCATCCATCCCAGGCATCATGATATCGAGGGCGATCGCATCTGGTTTTTTGGCTAGGGCTTGGTCTAGCCCATCCTGACCCGAATTGGCCGTGATGACTGACCACCCAGCCAAGTCTTCAAAGCAGCCTTGCACTACCTCTTGGATTAGCGCTTCATCGTCAATGACTAGGATTTTTGGGGTAGACATGCTGCTTCTACAGGATGATTTTAGGCTCACCCTACAGAAAGAATTTGAGGAAACTTTGAAGTTTACATAGCTTGAAGTTTCATAGCTTGAAGTTTCACAGCTATAGGTTATGCAAACTTACAGCTCCCATTCGGCTAGATCATTCCAAAAGCCAGCCATCTAAACCAGCGTTCTATGGCTCCCAGCCAAATGCCTCTGCCACCTGATCGGCCAGGGCGATCGGATCAAAGGGCTTTAAAATTACCCCAGCTACGCCCGTCTTCGCAAACTTCGCTCGGTCTTCAGGCTGCACTCTAGCCGTCAGCAGCACGATAGGAATCGATTGCGTTGCCTTATAGTCTTGCAGACGCCGCAGCACTTCTAGTCCATCCATTCCCGGCATCGAAACATCTAACAATATGCCGTCAGGTCGTTTTGTCTGCGCCATCCGTAAGCCTGCTAAGCCTGATTCTGCCGTCAGAACTTCCATTTCTCCCAGCTCTTCTAGGCAGCCCTGAATCACTTCTAAAATGACGGATTCGTCATCAATCACCAGAATTCGTTTTGACATATTTTTCCCTCATTTCCTCATTTTCTCATCCCGCTTGCTCCTCTACGATCGGAAGCGTGAAATAAAATGTGCTCCCTTCCCCTAGAGCGCTCTCTACCCAAATTCGGCCATTGTGCTGCTCAATAATTTTTTGACAGATGGCTAAGCCCAGCCCGGTGCCGCCTTTGTCGCGAGAGTCTGAGGCATCGACCTGCTGAAATCGTTCAAATACAGTCTCTAGCTTGTCTGAAGGAATACCGCGCCCTTGATCTGTGATGGCAAAGCGGACGCGGTTAAGGGGGCGATCGACAGCCTTTTTAAAGGTCAGTCCAGAGGCGTTTCCAGCAGTCTGCTCTGCTCTAGCCTCAAGGTCTGCACTCAGCCAAATCTTGCCCCCCGGCTGCGAAAATTTGATAGCGTTACTCAACAGATTGGTCAGGGTTTGGATGATGGCATCGGGGGCAGCCCAAACAGAGACAGACAGAGGCATGACGATCAGCTGGAGTTGATGCTCTTCGGCGTAGGCCCGCATTGCATCGGCAGATTGCTGCATGAGAGTGGCAGCATCGCAGGCTTGCAGGTCAAGTTTCATTCGGCCAGATTCTAGCCGTTGCAGGTCAAGAATATCGTTAACCAAACGCACCAAGCGGTTGCTCTCTTGAGCCGCAATTTCGATCATCCGGTGCTTTTTTTCAGGCTTTTTGTCATACACGCCGCGCAAGATCAGACCCAGCGACCCCCGAATGGCCGTCAACGGCGTCCGGAGTTCGTGACTGACGATCGAGATAAATTCATTCTTCATCCGATCGAGGGTGCGCTGTTCGGTAATGTCGCGGGCAATTTTAGATGCGCCGACAATGGTGCCTTTGGCATCCCTGACAGGAGATAGGGTGAGGGAAATATCGACAAAGGTGCCATCTTTGCGCCGCCGGACGGTTTCGTATTGCTGAATCGATTCTCCCTGGCGAATTAGGCTCAAAAATCGAGTTTCTACATCCAGTTGGTCAGGGGGAATGAGCATGGCAATCGGTTGACCGATCGCCTCTGCGGCTGAGTAGCCAAACAGGTTTTCGGCACTGGCATTCCAGCTTACGATCACGCCCTCTAGCGTTTTGCTGATAATGGCATCTTGCGAAGAGGCCACGATCGCCGCCAACCGGGCTTGAGCCGCTTCAGACTGTTTGCGATCGCTAATATCGCGCAGAATTGCAGTGACAACCCGTTCATCCCCTAGCTCTAGCCGAGAGATGGAAGCCTCTGCTGGAAACTCACTGCCATCTTTGCGACGACCCGAAATTTCTCCGCGTTCTCCCATCTGACGGGCTACTTCAGTCGATTGACCAAACTCGCTGACGTAGCGTCGATGCACGTTAGAGGAGCGTTTGGGTAAGAGGAGGGTGAGCGGTTGCCCCATTACTTCTGCGGCGGAGTAGCCAAATACCTTCTCGGCACCCTTGTTAAATAGCGTAATATTCTGCTGCGCATCGATTGAGATGATGGCATCGTTGGCAATATCTAAAATTCCAGCAAATCTGGCCTGAGAGGCGGTTAAGGCTGCCTCAGCACGCTTGCGATCGCGGATATCAAACAGGGTTGAGCGGCTCATGACATACTGTCCAGACTCATCATAAATGGCCGTAGAGTTCAAATTGACCAACAAAAGCGATTCATCTTTGCAGATGATTTCAAACTCCAAGTCATTGACAAAACCCGTTTTCTTGAACAGAGGAAAGCATTCCTGAAATATCTCCATACTTTGGGGCGTGAGCAATTGAGAGAACGGCTTACCCAAAATCTCATGACGCTCATAGCCCAGCCATCGTAATTCGGTATCGTTGATGCGAACAATCCGTCCCTCACTATCTAGAGAGTGGTAGCCACAAGGGGCATTTTCGTAGAGATCCTGAATCTCGTCAGCCCCATATTTCAGCTCGTCAGTCCGCGATTGGACTTGTTTCTCTAGAGACTGATTCATCTCTTGGAGTTGCAGATCCAGTTGTTCTGCTCTGTGCTTGCTGGCTTGCAGATTGCCCGTGAGTAAAGTAATTAGACCGCCAATGATGGCAAAAACGGCCAATTCCATGCCGCTGTTGGCATCGCCAGCGAATCTGTGGATCGGTGGAATCAAGAAATAAGAGAGGGCTAGGGAAGAAAGAGCCAGAGCTAGAAGACCGGGATAAATGCCGCCATAGGAGGCCGTGAGGGCGATCGCTAGATAGAAAAGTGCCACCTCAGATGAGAACGGCTCTAACCAGAGGCTAAGCAGGAGAGCGATCGCAGTAGAAGCTGCTGCCACTGCGTAAGGCATGACTTGACGATAGATAGTGCCGCCCACAATTTCTCCTTAAAGATCGCCATTCGCAAAATTGATATTTTCTAAATCTACGTTGACTCGGTAAGGCTTCAAATGTTGTTGATATTTCTTGAAAGGGTTGCTCCGCGCCCCTTTCAAGAAATATCAACAACATGCCTAGAACATCACCGTTGACTCTACGACTGCTTTAGATCGCAAGGCAGCTGTTATGGACTTGAAGCAAGCTGAAATCCAGTCCGTTTCAGTCGATGGATAATCCGAGTTGCCAGCTCTGTCGCGGCCATCGACTTACTGAGGTAATCATCGGCTCCGGCAGTAAAGGCGCGATCGATCGCGTCAGATTCTGTATGGGCAGACAAAAACAAAATCGTCAATCGCTGCCACTGCGGATCGCTCCGCACGGCTTGACATAGCGCTACTCCATCACAACCGGGCATCTCTAAGTCTAACAACAGCAGGTTGGGTCGGGTAGCGGTCAAGACTTGCCAGAACTGCTGCGGCTGATCCAGTCCGGTTACGGCTATGCCAAAGGGCTGCAATAGGTTGACCAAGCTTTCTGCGATCGCAGCCTCATCATCCACAACCAGCACTCGATTATGGTGCTGTATTTGGGTTTGGTGCAATACATCCGTCACGGCTTTAAGAATTTCATGGGTGGGCAATGGCTTTTGCAAAAACACACAGCCGCCCAGCCGCACCACCTCTAGCCTGCTGGCTAAATCGCCCTGTCCGGTAAAGGCCAGCACCGGAATTTTGGGCGATCGCAGCATCAATTCTTGCAAGAGCGTCAACCCATTTTCGGCACCGGGAAAATTCAAATCTAGCAAAATCGCATGGGGAGGAGATTGGGAAATAGCCTTGCGGGCGACCTGCAAATCGGTTGCCAGCTCTACCCGAAAGCCCCAGGCGATCGCCTCAATTCTGACTTGTTCTGCCAGAATCAAATCATCATCAATGATCAAAATTAAAGGCGCAGCGGGAAAGATTTCTGTCGTTATTGCCGTTGTGGTCTGAGCCTCATTTAACAACTGCCGCAGTCGATCTACCCGTTGTGTAACCTGTTCACCCTGGGCTGTCGTCATCTGCGATTGCAGCAATTCCTCTAGCTCTCTAGCCAGTTGTGATCCGGCCATGAAGCCAAAAATACCCAAAGATCCCGCTAATTTATGGGCTTCCTGTTTAGCCTGCTGCTGCTGCGATCGGGTCAGTTGCCCCGCTGTTAAGGCTTGTGCCGCCGTTTCTAAGACGGTGACTTGCTCAAAGATTTTGTCTCGGTACTTCTCCCACACTTTAGAAGTCGTTGCTACCGCCTTTTTTCGAGCCGTTTCCCGCTTCTGTTGCTCAGGGGTCGAGGCAGTAGTATAGGGTTCTGCCGTCTGAGCTGGCATCTGAGCTGGCGCTCTGAGCCGATACCCCAACCCGTAAATGGTCTCAATCAGGTCTGATGCTCCTGCCGCCTTCAGCTTTTGGCGCAGGCATTTGACATGGGTGCTAACGGTTTCCTCACCGGGAGATTCGGCAAAATCCCAGAGGCGATCGAGGATGGCGCTGCGGCTAAAGATGCGCTTGGGGTTGAGTAAAAATAGCTCTAACAAGCAATATTCTTTATGCGTCAGCCGCAAAGGCCGTCCCTGGCAAGTGACTTCGTTATTCACGGTGTCAAGCTGCACGTTTTCCCAGGACAAGAGCGCAGCCGTGACAGACTGCTGTCGTCGCAATAGAGCGCGAATCCTAGCCATCAGCTCCTCTGGGTCAAAGGGCTTAACGACATAATCATCGGCTCCGGCATCGAGTCCTAGAACGCGATCGCTACTGCTATCTTTTGCCGTCAGCAGTAAGATCGGATGCGAATAGCCCTCTGCCCGTAGCTGTTTGCAGACGCTAATGCCGTCTAATTTGGGGATCACCACATCTAGCAAAATCAGGTCATATTCAAATTTCTGAGCTAATTCCAGCCCGGTTTGTCCATCTGTCGCCAGGTTAACGATGTAGCGTTGGGCAGTGAGCAGCCCAGCCAGCACTGAGCCTGTAGGCTGGTCATCCTCAATCAACAAGATTTTCATGGCGCGATCGCATTTCCCAGCAGTTTGAACGAACAACATACTTTAAAGCATGCCCTAACACTGCCCAGATCTGCTTCAGCCTTTGAGCAAGACGCTTGAGCTGCTGCCATGCTACGCAGCAACAGCCCAATCTTGCCTCAACCCATCTCTTGCACTAGAGTGTGCGGGTTTCAGCGCCGCTGAAACTCACAAGGTAAGAAAGGTGGAAGAAGGTTAGGACTTCTGACAGTCCTGAAGCGATCGCTCTAGTATCTCTAGACCTTGATCAATCTCTTCTCGCGTAATGGTGAGCGGAGGTGCAATTCGCAGTACCCCGCCCATACCGCCAATGCCACTCACAATGTTGATATTGAGTCCCAGTTCCAGACAGCGCTGAGTCACCCCAATGCCTAACACCTCATCTGGCTCACGGCTGTCGCGGTCTTTGACAAATTCCACACCCAGCAGCAAGCCCCGACCGCGAATATCGCCGATCGCTTCATGGTGTTTCTGAAGGTCTTGCAGTCCGGCTTTGAGGTAGTTGCCTAACTCAGTAGCGCGATCGACCAATCTGGCGGTTGCCAAAACTTGCAGCACGGCTAACCCGACTGCGGCAGGCAAAGGATCAGACACATGGGAGGTATAGAAGATAAATCCTTTGTCGTAGCAGTCGGCTTCGATTTCGGCGCTGGTTACTGTTGCCGCCAGTGGCAAACCACCCCCCAGCGTTTTGGATAAGGTGAGAATGTCAGGGACAACCCCGATTTGCTCAAAGGCGAAGTAGCTACCTACGCGCCCAAAGGCAGTTTGTGCTTCATCTAGGATCAGCAGCATTCCTCGCTCTTCGCATAGCTGCTTCAGTCGGGGGAAAAAGCCCTCAGGCGGAACAATCATGCCGCCTGCGCTGAGGATAGGTTCGGCAATAACAGCCGCATAGGAACCCACGGACTGGCTATCCACAAGCTTCATGCCGACTTCTAGACAGGTCAAATCACAGCGATCGCGGCAGTGCTGAATGGGGCAGCGGTAGCAGTTGGGGGTGGGCAGCGCCATCGTTCCTGGCATAGAAGGCCCATAGCCGCGACGGGCAGCGGCATAGGTGCTGGCGCTGGCGGCTCCGGTCATGCCATGCCAAGAGGTATTGAAGCCAATTACCTCAAAACCTCCTGTCTTTAACTTGGCAATCCGCAGCGCCGCCTCATTCGATTCGCTGCCCGTGTTGAGGAACAGAACTTTTTGCAGTTGAGGCGGCAGCAGCGCACAAAGCTCGGCTGCCAATTCGACCACCGCAGGCGACAACATGCCGCTAAAGAGGTGAATAGCCCCCTCACAGGCATCGTGAATTGCGGCGACGATCGCCGGGTGATTGTGTCCTAAGGTGGAACACATTTGCCCAGAGGTAAAGTCAAGGATGGCGCGTCCTTCGCGATCGTAGACGTAGGCACCTGCTGCTTTCTGAATGATGACGGGTGCAAAACTGGAGGTGTAGCGGATTAGGTGGTCGTCAACCGTTTGCCAAAAGGCTTGTCGCGTTGTGTCTTGTAAATCACCCTGTAAATTTGTCATTAGCCTGCTCCCAGATGTAGTAGATGATGCGATTAGCTGAGGATCACGGCCAAATTAGCCTGAAAGATTTTTGAAAAAGCGGGCGTAGTCCACTTTTTCAAAAATCTTGGGTTTTATTTAATCCATGATCCTGAGTAGATGATGCGATGTCATAGATGCGGGACAAGCGGTTGCGGACTAAAGGCGCTAGTCCGCAATTAAATCGGCCAGTACGCGAAGATTAGGAACTTCCAGGCTGGGTTGAGCGATCGCCGCCATTGCCGCACCTGATCCAGTCATACCCAATCTCCGATTTACCCAAACATTGGCAAGCTCTAGGGTATTGGCGGGCACAATATCGTGGTACAGGCTAGCGGCAACATGGAGAATCTGATCTTGGGGTAAGCCAATGCGATCGAATGCCACCTGAAAATTGTTGAGAGAAGGTTTGTAGCTTTTTACCTGCTGTGCCGTGATCACCTGATCTAACTCAACCTGCAAGTGTGGCGCGGTACCTGCAAACAGGTCATCATCCACGTTAGAAATAATTACCAGCTTAAATCGCTGCTTGAGCTGCTTTAAAGCTTCAACGGTGTCCGGGAAAGGTTGCCAGTGCTGAATGGAGTTTGGCAAAGCCTCTTGCTCAGCGGCGGAAGGCTGGAATTGCAGGCGATCGCCAAACCGTCTGACCACCCCTTTTAGCACCTCGCGGTAGCTTTTGTAATCCTTTTCTTCAGTTGATTCAAATTCTGCAAACAGTTCAAGAATTTTTTCATCCTCTAGCTGTATGCTATGAGCTTCTAAAATTTTACGCAGAGCGTTCAGCATACCGCTCTCCCAGTCAATCAACGTTCCGTAACAGTCAAAAGTCAAGACTTGATACTGGTCAAAGTTGAGCATAGGTGACACCTCAGTAATTTCTCAGTAATTTACTTTGCTTTAATTTGCAAAGATGCGAGATTCATCTTTAAAGGACTTGAATTCCAAAGCATTGCCGCTGGGATCTTGAATAAATAGCGTTGCCTGCTCCCCCACTTCACCCACAAAGCGAATATGAGGCGAGATGACAAAAGGTAAAGCCTGATCTTTAAGGCGATCGACCAACTGATGCCAAGCTTGCCAATCTAAAATAATGCCGAAATGCCGAACGGGCACAGCATCGCCATCTACAGGATTGGTGACAGACGGATCAGACAAGCTCCCAGCACATAATTCTGGCTTCAGGTGTGCCGTAATCTGATGGCCGAAGAAGTCAAAATCAACCCAGCGATCGCTTGTTCGGCCCACGGCACATCCCAGCACCGAGCCATAGAACGATCGCGTTTGCGCCAAGTCAGCTACGGGGAAAGCGAGGTGAAAGCGAGGAATGGTATTAGACATGGTTGTTGATTTGGAGGACGGGAAGGGGAGAGGGGAGAGAGGGAGATTTTTCTGTTTCTTCGATCGGTCTGACCCAGGCTTACCCAGAGTTTCCCTCAGCGGCTTGGAGCTGATCAATGAGGGCTTGGCCTTCGGTGTTGTGATCTTTGGCGATTTGCTCAGCGAGGCTAGCCTCCCCTGAACAAATCGCTTTAACCAGATCCATATGCTGCGTCGCAATCTCGGTCAGGTCGGATTGCAGAGCATTGCAAGAGGCAATGTAAAGCCGAATTTGTTGCTCAACAATTTGGTACTGCTGCTGAAGACGGCGATGGCCTGCGAGCTGAAAGATAGTTTTGTGCAAGGCGAAATCAGCATCAGCGATCGCTTGCCAATCTGCCGTCTGGGTTGCGGTGATCAGCGCCTGAAGTGAAGCCTCTAAAACCTCTGCTTTTTTGGGGGTCATAGCTTCTGCGGCCAGCCGAGCCGCTAAACTTTCCAGGGCATTGCGCAGCGTGTACAGCTCCCAGGCGTCTTGGGCGGTCAAGCCTGCCACGATGCAGCCGCGATAGGGAAACTGCACCACCAAGCCCTCGTAGGTCAACTGCTGCAAGGCCGCTCGAATGGTGCCTCGACTGAGGTTCAGCCGTTCGGATAGGTCAATTTCTAGCAGGCGCGAACCGGAAGCCAGCGCACCGCTGAGGATCTCATTTCGCAACACATCTGCTACCTGCATATCTAAGCTGCGGGGAATAATGGGGGGATTTGCTTGGGTATTCATTCGCGTCAGCTTCAGTAAACGTTAGTCTCGGTAAGAAGGATCATCGCGATCGAGCAGGCGCAGCAGCGCGCCCCACTGAAGCATCCCCAGATTTTCCATATCAATATCCTGCTGCTGCGCCGAGATCTGGCAGACGGACTCTGAGGGCATAACCAGCTTGCTGCCGCTAGACTGCGCCAGAATTTGAATCTCGCAAGATTTCTCCAGGTAGTACATCAGGATGAAGGCTTCAGGAATCGTGCGGCCTGCGGTGAGTAACCCATGATTGCGCATGATCATCACCTTGTGTTTCCCTAAGTCGTTCACCAAATGCTGTTGCTCTGTCAGGTTGAGGGAAACGCCTTCGTACTCGTGATAGGCAAGGCGATCGTAAAACTGAAGCGCAAATTGTGAGACGGGCAGCAATCCACATTCCAGTAGAGAAACGGCAGTACCGTATCGCGAATGGGTATGCAAGACGCAGGAAATATCGGGGCGAGCAGCGTGGATGGCGCTGTGGATGACAAAGCCTGCGGGATTCACAATCCGCTCACCCGGTTCAACTAAATTACCCTCTAGATCAACTTTGACCAAGCTAGAAGCCGTGATCTCATGAAACATCATGCCGTAGGGATTCAGCAAAAACTGATCGGTACCCGAAAGACGGACTGATATGTGCGTCTCAACCAGATCAGACATGCGAAATTTATCAATCAGCCGATAGGCTGCCGCCAGTTGAATCCGTAAAGTCTGCTCATCTGCTGGCTGGTCAGTCATTGCAGGAGGCATACAGCTTTGCAGCGTTAAGTCGATTAATTGGCGCATAGACAGGTGTCCTCGGCAGCGATGAGGCTTAGTGTAGGACAAGGCATTGTAGATTGTCAACAATTTACAATGTGCTGCTTTCATAAGAAATTGCAGAATTTATCTCTAGCTGCCGCTCTACAGGGAAATATTTCTAGGCGTGCTTCTTTCATAGAAACGCCTTAGCCTATAGCCACGGCTAACTCTCCGTAGATTAGAAAGCCCTGGCGTTTTCTGAGAAAGCCAGAGCCTGTAGCGTCCTCCGCAGCCCTAAAACCTTGATTTACCGTTCGATTTTTGCAGCTTAAATTTACATAGATTACCTTTCAGACTTATTTAGTTAAATAACTTAATACCCTACTCATAACTTTAAAGATAAGGTTAAGTTAACTAGAAAAAGTTGAAAGATTAATTAATTTTATTTGCTCGTCTGATTTTGCGGCATGAGCTAAAGGTGTGGGCTGAGCAAGCGTGTGAGCCGATCGCATGTAAACTGTTTTTATCTGGAGGAAATAAATATGATTACGACAAATCTCTACTACCTCAGAGTTGATCCAGATACTCGCAACGATAAAGGCTGTTTTGTGGAAGATACTGTCTATAAGCTGATGGAGATTGAACCCTCCGGATGGGCTTTGATCTGCCATGATGAAGCAAGCTGTCACTACGTTGATCCAGATGCTCTCAAAGAGATGGCTGAAGACGATCGCTGATATTGCTGTAGCATGCGCATCTCCGCTAAGAAAACTTACTTTTCTTGTTCCAAGCGTGGAGCGCTACGGTACTGAAAACTCAGCAAGGGGGCTATAGCGCAGCTATAGCCCCCTTTGCCATCAAAAACGTTTTGAGTAGAGTGGTTAAAGTTTATGGATAGCGATAAATTACTGCCGATTGACTAAAGTGGCGCTGGCCTGATCGGTGGGAAATATCACCACGTCGCTGATGTTGACATGCAGCGGCCGAGTTGCACAAAACACGACGACATCTGCGATATCCGCAGGGGTGAGGGGTGTAACCCCTGCATAGACTTGAGCCGCCCGATCGCCATCTCCCCGAAACCGAACTTGGCTGAAGTCTGTTTCTACCATGCCCGGATCAACTGAGCAGACGCGCACAGGGGTTCCGAACAAATCTAGCTTCAAGCCCTCAGACAAAACGCGCACAGCAGCCTTGGTCGCACAATAAACATTGCCGCCTGGATAGGTCTGATGTCCGGCGATCGACCCCATATTGATCACCTGTCCGCGACCCCGGCTCACCATACCGGGCACAATGTAACGGGTGACGTAGAGCAAGCCTTTGACATTAGTGTCAATCATCTCCTCCCAATCTTGGATGCTGCCTTCATGGAGCTTATCTAGACCTCGGCTCAATCCGGCATTGTTGATCAAAATATCTACGCTTGTCCAAGGTTCTGGTAGCGAGGCAAGGCGAGACTCGACCTGAGGGCGATCGCACACATCTAGCTCTAGTAAATAGGATGAAGTCCCGAATGATTGCTCTAGCTCTGCTGCAATGGCTTCCAGTCGATCTTTCCGCCTTGCCGCCAAGATGAGTTTGGCTCCAGTTGGGGCAAACGCATAGGCGCAGGCGGCTCCAATGCCGCTACTGGCTCCGGTAATTAAAACAACTTGGTCTTGAATAGAAGCCATAGTCTGTTGCGTGGGAGTGCGTGAGAGGGTAGTTGTGTTTAAGTTAAGGATTTTCGTGGCCTAGACAAAGCCCAGGCAACAAAAAATCCTACCCTTTGAGGGCTAGTGAGAGTTTAGACCGGGTTCCTCTGGCTTGCAATGTTCTTCTGGCTTGCAATTGTAGCGATCGGGCAAGCACAACCCATTGCCCAGCCCTAGCCCTTTCCATGATTCATTTTGATGGGGATACAGGCGTGACTACACCCCAAAAAAGCCTGAAAAAGCTCGCCACAGGCGAGCTTTTTCAGGCTTTTTTTCAAACGAGATTGCATGGCGAAATAGAAGATGGCGAAGTCGCGGAATGAGCGTAGATGATAAGGTGCGGAGTGCCTTCTGGCTCAGCATTGATGTTGAGAGGCTCACCCTAGACATCAGCAATGCCAACTCTGCGATTGACTAAAATTCAAACACACAGGCGATCGTTTTTTGACGCTGTTGCTTACAGGTGTCAAACCGAGATTGGGCATGCCCCACCAGAAAAACGAGACCTGCGAGAAAAACGATCAGAACAACAGTATTAGCTTTCATGAAAATTCTAATTCTCAAAAACGGTGGCAGATGCTCACAAAACCTACCTTACGAGCTAACCACACGTTTGATGAAGGGAGCAATTGTAGCGCGTTGAAGCTTTTATGAAGAGTGGCAGGTCTGGAAGTGCAAGGAGCAGATCTTTAGCCCATCTAAATGTGCCAATGCTGGAGTTTTCAGGTAAAAAATTCGTATCGTCACATACAATATCAGTTCATTATTTTCTTGGCTTATCCTAAGCCTAGTGAGTGTGACATGTGACTTCAGAGAATGTTTGAAAAGTCCAACTATGGGTAGCGAAACGTTTCAGATCCCCCTAAATCCCCCTTCAAAAGGGGGGAAATGAATTAAAGTCCCCCTTTTGAAGGGGGATTTAGGGGGATCAACAGGTGCCTGAAATCACAGCCGACCACTTTTCAAACATCCTCTCAGGTATAGAGAGCTAGGGTTCTGTGAAATAGCTGTATTGTCTATTGTTCTAGACAGGTAAAATCTTCAGGTAGCTCAGTTGAGGGTGGAGTACCGATCCAGAGCATTGGGCTAAAAGATTTTGCAGACTCATCTCCAGTTTTAAGCATCCGGTTGTGTTTCAAACAAGAAGGCTATTTTCATCTGCTTACGCATTGTCAAAACGCTACCGGATGATCAAAACGCTACCGAGTACACCCATTCTGCGATCGAGCTGAACAGACTACATTCGACTGCTGGTCTCCTGACTTCCGGCGGAGTTCTTCCGGGAGGGTTAGGCGGTGAGGCCGCTTGCACTGCTGCGAAGAAGATCTGTGGGTACAGAGTAGAAAAAGCCAAACTAGACTTGGTATGACCCCATAGAATGCCGACTAAACTGATTCTGCTTATTGACAGTGAACCCCACACCCGTGAGGTGTTGGAGGCTTGTCTCAGTGATTTAGGGGGGTGGAACGTTCAATCTGTGGCCTCTGCTCAAGCTGGACTAGAGAGCTTGGTGTTGAAAACGCCAGATGCTATTCTTCTCAATATGTTCATGCCAGGTATGAATGGCATGAGCTATGTCCAGCGTCTTCATGCGCATCCCCAAAGCCGCTCGATTCCAGTCATCTTGTTGACCACAAAAGCCCACTGCTTCACGCCGCAACAGCTTGAGCAGATGGGGGTGATGAAGGCGATCGCCACACCCTTCGATCCTTTGATTCTGACGGACACTGTGACTCAAGCCCTGAAACAAGGAGACTTAATTCGAGCCTTGACTCCAGGAGATTTCTTAACTCCCAAAGATTTTTAAGTAAAGCCCAAGAAAGTTTACATTTGCGAACTTTCTCGGGCTTTACTTGAGGGTTGTATTCTGCGGCTGAATTTTTGCGCCAGAGGCATAGCTAAAATCAGCAATGCCTACGCCAGACATAACCTAGGCGCGACGAGCTACCAGCCCCCACAAGAAGATGGCAATGATTGCACCAATAATGGCGATGATGAACCCTGGAATGCTGAAGCTAGCCCCTGTTAGTTGCAAGGCTCCCGTAGTCAAGAAAGAGTAGAGCGATCCGCCAATAAAAGCTCCAATAATTCCCAATACCGTAGTGGCAATAAATCCGCCGCCTTGCGTGCCGGGATAGATGGCTTTGGCGATCGCCCCAGCGATGACGCCGAGAATAATCCAGGAAAGTAGATTTAACATAATGTGCGACTCCTAATGCTAGAAAAGATGAATGAGTGAACTCAACAAGTATGGAACTGATCTAAATCTGGCGGGCAATACCCACTCCAAGATGTAGCCGTTTCTCTAAAGCGTGATTGATCAAAGCGTGATGAATCGTGGAGAAAACGCTTTAACTTTATCATTGCTTTCGGGGCATAAAATGTTTTCTTTTGTGTAAAAAATAGCCGACGACCGTCAGTGAGGTTGAGAGAAAAGCCAAGAGGACGATCGCCTGATCCTGAGGGCTTTTACTGCTTTTCTTCCCGGCTGCAAAGCAGCTTTCACCCCGACTCTTCCTTGGAGAATTTACACTGTCCTGCTGAGCTTCAAACTCCGTAACTCCGGCAGAGTTAGGGCGGAGCTGAAGGTTCAAAGAGCGCTGAACCATCCCTCAACTCAACCCTGGAGAAAGCTAAGTCAGCGCTGCTTTGAATTTCAGGAGAGCAGCGGCTTCTTTATCGCTCACCTTGTTGCCTGAGCCAAACAAGCCGTTTCCGGCTGCCTGAGCAACAGCATCCCCGCAGGCATAAACAAACGCCTTGTACTCTGCAATTTCTTCGGGAGTCGCCTTTCCAGCCAGCAAACTCAGCGCTGTATGAACGGCAGCGATCGCCTGATCAATCAATGCGCCCGATTCCACCTCTTCAGGCTTAACGTCCGGCTTTTGAAGTTTGACATCTCCACTTTTAAGGGCAGCTTCAGAAAAAACAGCCTGAATGACAGAGTTGCTAGGATACTTCTTCGCCACTCCAGCAATTTCTTTCGACAGAGCTGCCGCTTCAATGGCAATGGAAATAATGCCGACATCTACCATTGCCACAGCCAGACCTGTCAGCATGGGAGCCTCAGCGATCGCCGTCAATTCTTGTGGCGTGTACACCATTTTGTCTCAATCTCTTTCCAAAACGCTGGCACAAGCATAGGCGTGAAAGATAACAAACTGATAAAGACAATGCCGTTTTCTCAATCGCAGTTGAGGAGATATGGCAGTTCTAAGTAATGCTAAATAATGAGAGAAATGGGGGATAAACTGTGGGGTGAAACCCCGCATACAGGCTCATTGGAATGGATTAATCTGCTGAAATTGCGGCTTTGTTATCAGTTCATTATCTTCTTGCCTTAGTGTTGTTTTACGATTTGATTTCCATACGCTCCGATCGGATTAATTTGAGTTGCGTGTTCTCTTAAACAGGTTGATAGAGTTGAACTTCGTCGGGTACGTCAATCGGCTAGAGCGATCGTATTTGCTCGAAACTTAGGCGAAATATTGTTGGCCAACGGGTCAAAAAATATGGAGTCAAATAACGGTATCGAACAATCGTCAAGAGTAAAGTAGGGATCAAAATTATGGGACTGTTTTTTGAAATTCTAAAGGCGATCAACAACCCCGAGCAGCAAGGTAGTCTTGACCAACTCGGCTCGATCATGAACACCGTTCAGCAAGTGGGGGCAACCCGTGGGATTAATGCTTCTACCTTGCAGACCGTTTTGTCTACGCTGACTGGCTTAATCCGTCCAGCCCTGCAACAAAGTGCGACCAGCCCCTCCTCTCTAGAGAATCTGGTGACTCAATTGAGTTCTGGAAATTCAGGTACAGTGCTGCTGTCTTCTTTCCTCACGCCCCAGTTGCAGCAGCACATGGTGCAGGCGATCGCGCAAAAGACGGGGCTGAGCGCCAGTACGCTTCAGGCACTGCTGCCTGGAGTCATTGCCAGTGCCATAGGATTTTTGGGTATGGGAGCCAGCAAGCCAGGTGTGGGTGGGAGCAATCCTGTTTTAAGCACTTTCCTGGATGGCGATGGCGACACCGATTTAGGCGATGTCTTTAAGTTTGCAGGTCGGCTTTTGAGCGCACCCCGGTCAGTCAAGGCTAGCGAACAAACTAGCTTTAGGAGCGCATAAAGTCGAACAGTCGATGCGCCAGTTCGAGCTTACTGCAAGGAGCGATTGCCTGCTTGCGGCCTGTGCGGTCTAGAAAAATAGCCTGATTTTGATCGCTTCCAAAGCCGCTGTCAGGCTGATCGATCGGATTTGCCACGATCGCATCTAGGTTTTTCTGATGCAACTTTTCTAAGGCCGGAGCCAGAATGTCACCCGTCTGGGCTGCAAAGCCAATAATACGCTGATGGGGCTGCTTCTGCTGGCTCAAACCTGCCACGATATCAGGCACAAATCTGAGGGGCAGGGCAGTCGGCAGCGATCGCTTTGGCAGCTTCTCAGCATGAAATTCGGCGGGGGCAACATCCGCTACAGCCGCTGCCATGATGAGCCAGTCGGCGTTGGCAAAGTGGGCGATCAACGCCTGCTGCATCTCGTCAGCGCTGACGATGGGCACAAGCCGCACTCCTTTGAGAACCGCCAGCAGCTTTGCCTCTAGGGGTGCATGCACCAGGGTAACGCTAGCGCCGCGATGCTGGGCAGCCTGTGCCAAGGCAACGCCCATTTTTCCGGTAGCCGGATTGCCGATGAATCTTACCGGATCGAGATGTTCACGGGTGCCGCCTGTGCTGATTAACAGATGCTTGCCCGCCAGATCGCGCTGACCGCCCGTATGCAAAAGCGATCGCACCTGGCCTAAAATTTCTTCCGGTTCTGCCATCCGACCTGAACCGACGCGATCGCAAGCCAAACGACCTTCCCCAGGCTCTAGCATGTGATAGCGGCGATCGGTCAAAACGTTTTGCCAGTTGCGCTGCACGGCTGCCGCCTGCCACATATCGGTATTCATAGCCGGAGCCAGCAGCACAGGACAAGTAGAAGCCAATACCGTATTCGTCAACAGGTTATCTGCTACGCCATGCGCCAGCTTTGCCAGGGTGTTGGCCGTCAGGGGCGCAATCAAAAACACTTCTGCCCATTCGCCCAATTCGATGTGAAGCGGGCGATCGCGCGGCTGCCAAAAGTCTCGATCGCTATAGGCGGGATGGCGGCTGAGGGTCGTGACGGTAAGGGGGGTGATAAACGCCTCTGCGCCGTTGGTGAGAATGGTACGGACTTCTGCCCCTGCCTTCGCTAGCGTAGACACCACCTCACAAACTTTGTAGGCCGCAATGCCACCCGTAATGCCAATTAAAATCCGCCGACCTTGCAGCATAACAATCTCCTGAGTGATGTCTCCGAAATATCCTAAGCCCGACGATTGCCGCGATACCATTGGGCAATCCGATCGGCAGACACACCCAAGAAAAAGGCCACGATCGCCCCTTGATTAATTAAAGTAGTCTTGAAAATTCCGAGCTTTTGCCAGCGTCTGCCAGAGGTGAGCACAGGAGCCTCAACGATGGCGATTTTTCCCTGCTTTTGCAGCCGTCGCACTAGCTCAAAGTCTTCCATGATGGGCAGTTCGGCAAAGCCACCTACCGCGTGAAACAGCGCCGCAGACAAAAAGATTGCCTGATCGCCATAGGGCAACTGCAAGTAGCGCGATCGCCAATTGACGCCCCATTCAACCAGCCGCAATCCCGGCAGGGCGGCATCAATGCGGAGGGCAAAGGCTCCGGCAATCGCCCCAGCCTCTAACGCTTGCTGCACCAGCGCTGGAAATCCCGGAGGCAAGCGCGTATCGGCATGGAGAAACAGCAGAATTTCGCCCGTAGCGATCGCGGCTCCTGCATTGAGCTGCTTGGCTCGTCCGGGGGCGGCAGTGATGACCTTAATGCCGCCAGAGGGGGAATCAGCCTGCGAACTCGCTTCGGTCTGCGCCAAGGCAACCGTGTCATCCTGACTGCCCCCATCCACCACAATCACCTCTACAGGCAGCTGTTGCAGCGATCGGAGCACCCCCTGAATCATCGCAGCTTCATTCAGCGCGGGGATAATCACTGAGATTGAGCCTGGTTTAGCCTTGAGCCAATGACGAGAGCTTTTTGCCTGAACCGTTTGCCAAACGGGCAGATCTTCGGGGCGATCGATATCGGTTAATGGCTCTAGGGTGGCGATCGTCAATCCCAGATTTTGAGCAATAGTAATCGTTTGAGAAAAGACGCGATCGGTACTCCAGGCGATGCCCACAAACAGCTCAGCGACCTGTTGCCGCAAGCCAATCAGATAGTAGCCGCCGTCGATAGCAGGCCCCAAGACCAGATCGTGATCTTGCAGCGCTCGGAAAGCCTGCGCCATGCGGGCAGCATCTAGCCCCGGACAATCTGTGCCGATCGTCACGACTGAAGCTGCACCCGTGGCAAAGGCGGCAGCAAAAGCCTGCGCCATGCGATCGCCTAGATCTCCTGCGCCTTGAGGCACATAGTTCCAGCGCGAACCGAGCCAATCTTGCATCAACTGAACGCCCTGCTCGTTCGGGGTATCCCCTGCCGCAAACCAAATTTCGGTGGCCAAGGGCTGTTTGGCCGCCAGCAGACTCACCTGCGCTAAGGTATGTTCAGTCATCTGCCGTTGCAGATGGGCAGCAGCCTCTGCACCAAGAGCCGGAATCAAGCGCGTTTTGGCTTTACCGGGCTGCGGGTAGCGGCAGAAGACTATGAGGCGATCGCCGTGACTCACTGCATTCATCCCCTGTCGCGTTTTGCAATGGCCTGGTTCACGCTGAAGGCTGCCGGATTTGCTTGATCAAAAGCTGGATGCCCAGCGCCACCAACCCCACTGCCGCAATGGCAAAAATAGCAGTGGCTAGGGCGCTCATCCCCATCACGAGGGTGCGCACAGCCACGGCAATATTGGTAGCTGTGACATTGCCCGTGGGCAGAGGCTTATGGACAAAAGCCTGAATAATTGACTGCGTCAGCGCATATAGGGCTGACGCCATGCCGCCTGCAATAACCGCCCCCGTAAAGCAGCGCAGGGGAGTAGGCGGCACTTGCCCCTGAGGGGTTTGTTTTGCCGTAGGCTGAATCTCTTCAGCCGATGGGCTGGGGCTGTTGGGTCGAGAATCTGGAGAAGGTGAGGGTGCCATACTTAATATATTGCCTGTGCTATTTGCCCTTGGCGCTGTTGAAGCAGTATGGACAATGCTGCGCCCACACTCAAGATTGACTCAACATCCAACTCAACATTCAGAGCGGCAATTCATGCTTTTCAGGAATGCTCATTAGGATTGTATCGCTTGGTTTGGGCAAACGGCTTTGCAGTTGCAGATTCGATTGATCGCCCCCTCGATCGCCCCAAAGCACATTCACCTTAACGCTTTGAATTGCCTTGAGCTTAAGAGGGTGAAAGAAGATTAAGATGGTGAAGAAGACAGCACCATAGCAGTTGTCCTGCTGCCAGAGAAAAGATCTTATGTTTGACGCCCTAGCCGATCGCCTCGACTCTGCCTGGAAACAGCTTCGAGGCCAAAACAAAATCTCAGAATCGAACGTTCAAGAAGCACTTAGAGAGGTGCGTCGTGCCTTACTAGAGGCAGATGTGAACCTCCAGGTGGTGAAGGACTTTGTCGCCGAGGTACAAACAAAGGCTTTGGGTGCTGAGGTCATTTCAGGGGTCAACCCCAGCCAGCAGTTCATCAAGATTGTCTACGACGAGCTGATGTCGGTGATGGGGGAAACCAACATCCCTCTAGCCAACGCCGATACGGCTCCTACGGTGGTGCTGATGGCAGGGCTGCAAGGGACGGGTAAAACCACTGCTACGGCAAAGCTGGCGCTGCATTTACGCAAGCTCGATCGCACGACGCTGCTGGTCGCAACGGATGTTTACCGTCCGGCGGCGATCGATCAGCTAATTACCCTGGGTAAGCAGATCAATGTGCCTGTCTTTGAGATGGGCAGCGATGCCAATCCGGTAGAAATTGCGCGGCAAGGGGTGGCCAAGGCCAAGGCCGACGGCATTGACACCGTAATTATCGATACGGCAGGGCGGCTGCAAATTGATCAGTCCATGATGGCCGAGCTAGCGCAGGTCAAAGAGGCCGTTGAGCCTGACGAAGTGCTGCTGGTGGTCGATGCCATGACGGGGCAAGAAGCCGCTAATCTGACGCGCACTTTTCACGAGCAGATTGGCATTACAGGAGCCATTCTGACCAAGATGGATGGCGACACTCGGGGGGGAGCCGCGCTCTCAGTCAGACGCATTTCGGGACAGCCGATTAAATTTATTGGCGTAGGTGAAAAGGTGGAAGCCTTGCAGCCCTTTTATCCCGATCGCATGGCATCCCGGATTTTGGGCATGGGGGATGTCTTAACGCTGGTCGAAAAAGCCCAAGAAGAGGTTGATCTTTCTCAAGCTGAAGAGCTGCAAGAAAAGATTCTCTCAGCTAAGTTTGACTTTACCGACTTCTTGAAGCAGACCCGCTTGATGAAGAACATGGGATCGCTGGCGGGCATCGTGAAGCTGATTCCGGGGATGGGCAACAAAATTTCTGAGGAACAGCTTCAGCAAGGCGAAACTCAGATGAAGCGCGTCGAAGCCATGATCAACTCTATGACTTTAGAGGAACGACGCAATCCTGACCTGCTGGCTGGCTCTCCTAGCCGCCGCAAGCGTATTGCCAAAGGGGCAGGCTATAAGCTGGATGATGTCAGCAAGCTCGTAGCCGATTTTCAAAAGATGCGAACGATGATGCAGCAAATGGGGCAAGGCAATTTCCCTGGCATGGGCGGCATGGGCGGTTTGGGAGATCTGTTTGGCGGCGGTGCCCCTGCAATGGGCGGCGGCGGACGGAATGCGCCTCCTCCTGGCTGGCGGGGTTATCAGACTCCTATATCTTCTAAGAAGAAGAAAAAAGAGAAGAAGAAGAAGGGATTTGGATCACTCTAGTGAGTCAGTTTGCGAGACTCAACTCGTGATAGGCTCATAGGCATAGGATATGGCAGATTTTGGGTTCCCTATGCCGCCTCTGTGCCTGTCTGGGCGTAGAGTTCTGTCGTTGAACTTGCTGTTTTTGTACTTGCCAAAAGTATCTGGTTGGGGGCGATCGCAATAATGATTCTTAAGCGTTTAGGCATTGGTAAAAAATCTGAATATTTTCTAGAGGCTGAGCCGCTTTCGGCTGATGAGACGAAAGCCCATACTGAAGCCAAGGTCGCTGCTGTACCTGCCAAGGCACCTGATGCACCTGCTGAAGTCAAGCCTGCTGAAGCTAAGCCTGTCGAAGCTAAGCCTGCTGAAGCTAAGCAGAAAAAACTTAAAAAGACGAAAGCTGCCGAGGAGCCAGCGGCCAGTGCGCCAGCACCCAAGGCTGCACCCGCACCCAAGCCCGCACCGACCGTTGTAAATTTCGCAACAGACTATCTGTTGACGATCGGAACACCGCGTCGTCGCCCAGGGCCTAGCCTTGACAGTTTCAAAGACATGGCGAAGCAAGTCAATCCTCGTAAGTAAGCTGAAATCTCGATCGCGCATCTCATAAAACCAATTTTTTTTGAAAAAGGGACATCGTTCGCTTTTTCAAAAAGTATTACAAGTGAAATTATCGGCGTTGCTGATTTCATACCCGGATCAAGCAAGGCCAAATTATCTACGATCCTCACTACGCTGAGGGCGATCGAACCTTGAGGGGGTGCAATACTTTGCATCCCCTACTTTATTCGGCTGCTTCGTCTGGCTACTGTGTCTATATCTACTCACTCTCCAGCATTTGCTTTGAGGCAATCAGCTCCTGCCGATGAGCCTCATTGAAGGTGGGGTATTGTAGATTCAGCGCTTTCAACTGATGGTTGATGATAGCCAACACGGCGAGGCGCGTAAACCATTTGCGATCGGCTGGAATGACATACCAGGGTGCCCACTCGGAGCTGGTGTGGTTAAAGACATCCTCATAAGCATCCATATAGTCATTCCATCTGGCTCTTTCTCTGACATCGCCCGCAGAAAACTTCCAGTTTTTTTCAGGCTGCTCAATCCGTTCCAGAAAGCGCTTCTTTTGTTCTTCTTTTGACAGGTTGAGAAAGAACTTCAAGACAACAATGCCGTTATTGACCAAATATTTCTCAAAATTGTTGATCTCTTCAAATCGCCTTTTCCAAATGTCTGAACCTCTCATCTGAGGCGGTAGCTGCTGCTGTTCTAAAATTTCAGGATGCACGCGCGCGACCAGCACTTCTTCATAGTAAGAACGGTTGAAAATACCAATTCGCCCTCGCTCAGGCAAGGCTTTGGAGCACCGCCATAAATAATCGTGATCTAACTCTTCAGAAGAGGGAGATTTGAAGCTAAACACCTGACAGCCTTGAGGATTAACGCCCGACATGACATGTTTGATCGTGCTGTCTTTGCCAGCTGCATCCATAGCCTGAAAAATAATCAGCAGCGCATAGGTATTTTGGGCGTAGAGCACATCCTGGTACTTGCCCAGGGTTTCGACACCCTCCTGCAATTTGCCAGCCGCATCGGCTTTAGTTGCATAATCTGCTTGATAGCCAGGGCTGTAGTCTTTGAGCGAGATTTTTTTATGGGCAGGAACAACGAGCGATCGGACTAAATCTTCTGTTTTTGCCATCTGTTTTCACCCGCTGTGCTGCTTGAATGATGCAATGCCTTTGTTAGAAAAAGTTTTGCCCAAAATTTGAGAAAAGCTCAGAGATTGCCTGATTTGATTTGAGTTCAACGCCCAATTTTTTGCCCCTTCTTTGTTAATTAGAGTTCCGATATTTAGAGTTCTAATATTTTAGCGATCGCCTCATCTTTAAAACCCACCAGTACTGCTTTGCCATCCTTTACAAACAGCGGTCGCTTCAGCAGCATGGCATCTTGGGCAAAGGCTGCAATCCACTGGTCTTCTGTCCAGGTCTGTTTTTCTTCTCCTAAAGCACGGTAAGACTGCCCTGAGGTATTGCGCATCGGCTTAGAACCGAGGGTTTGAACCCAATCGGCGATCGTGGGGCGATCGGGCGGATGCTCTTTGGTGTCAATGAATTCGTAGTCAATCTGGTGAGCCGTCAGCCACTGAAACGCTTTTTTGCAGGTGCCACAGTTAGAGATTCCGTAAACTTGGAGGGACATAGCAATCAAATATCGATCAAATCAGAGCGTGCAACTCTAAGAGTTTAGTTTACCGCGATCGGCTTCTGGCGTTTCTGCTTGGGTTTTTCTACTGGCGCAAGCCTCTATTCAGCTATATTTCGTCAGCAATTCTCGTTATGGATTTCATATAGAACCCATTTGAGATCTTTTAGAATAGGAATTAGGTGCTCCAACTTCCCTCATTGAGATGCCATGCCTTATTCCAGCGACCTCACAGATGCAGAATGGGAAATCTTTGAACCCCTGCTGCTCGACATCTTACCCA
>DATNPL010000065.1:0-11287 GCA_036703255.1 Coleofasciculaceae cyanobacterium | reverse complement strand
ACCGAGTTGAGCGATGTTTTAACCGCCTCAAGCAGTTTCGTCGAGTTGCCACTCGCTATGAGAAAAAGGCTGAAAACTACCTTGCCATGCTGACTCTAGCCTCTATTGTCTTGTGGTTACAGTTTTAAAACACGCCCTAGTACTCTAAAGGACTCTTCTATCCGCAACAGAGTGCAGTTAATAGCAGTTTAGCGGAATTCGATCGATCTGCATTGATCTGCCTCAAACTGCACCTCCCGCCCCTTTGTCAAATTGCATATTCTCGAATCATGAAAAGACGACTTGCCCTAGCTGAACATTCACGATCTTTATTGGCAAGGCAGAGACAAATTGTCTGGTTGTCTGGAAGCGTACAAACTGCCACTTTACTAATCAGGGGATAATTCTATGCAACGCCAATTAAAACAGTTCCATTCAGGCGTCTTGATTCTAGTCAGTTGGATGCTGTTTAGTATATTTCAGTTTATTCTCACAACCCAGTCCCAGTTTCAGCAGGGCATTGAGCTATATCAACAGGGGGACTATAAGAAAGCTGAGCTAGCCTTTCGTGAGGCGATCGATCGCGATCACGATCATGCTGATGCTTACTATTACTTAGGGTTAACGCTGAGTCAACAAGGTCAATTTGGGCAGGCAGTTGCAGCTTATCGCCAGTCGCTTGCATTCACTTCCACTGATGTAGAGCCTTATTCCGTTTACTACCAGTTAGGCAATACCTTACAGGAACTCGACCAACAGGATGAAGCGATCAAAGCTTATGAAAAAGTGATTGACCTCCATCCCACGCATCCGGCAACCTACACCCAGTTAGCAGCCCTGCAATACGAACGAGATAACTTCAGTGGAGCCATTGCTGCTGCTCGTAAAGCAATTGAACTCAAGCCAAACAACGCGGAAGCCCTGGTGACGCTAGGTGCAGCGTTAGCCGATCAGGGACAGCTCGGCGAAGCCAGCACCCAATTAAACCGAGCCATTGAGCTAGAGCCTCAGTCTGCACTTGCACACAATAATCTAGGAACCGTGTTAATTCGACAAAATCAGCTTGACCAGGGAGTGGAAAAATTCCAAAGAGCGATCGAGCTAGATCCGAGCTTGTCATTGGCTTACAGTAATTTAGGATTGATGCTTGCTCAACAGCAGAAGCCAGACGAAGCATTGGCTAAAGCTGAGAAGGCAGTTGAACTAGACTCCGAGTCGCCCAAGTCCTATTTTGCTCTGGGGGTAGTGCTGATGCTGCAAAATGACGCAGATAAAGCAATTCCAGAATTACGGCAAGCCATTGATCTGAAGTATCACTATGCGGCTGCTCACTTCGCTTTGGGCTTGGCTTTGCATGCTCAGGCTGAAAAGCAGGAAGGCATAACGCATTTGAAGCAGGCAAGGGGTTTAGCTAAAGCACAGGGGAATGTTGATTTGATGCAGCAGGTTGATCAAGCCTTGCAGGAGCTTAGAGCGTAGTAAGCTCGCGCTCAGTGAACTCAGTCGCCACAAAGAAGCTCTGATCATCTGACCTTTTCTGACTGACGAGCTGAGGCTCAACCAATATGTTGGGAAGAACAGTCCAACCCCTAAAACCTGAAGGGAGTTACAGCGCAATTGGCATGGCAGTGGTTTCGATCGCCAGAATCCCTCATTAAAGTTACGACCCAACTCAAGGTTCTGAGGCTAGCCATCTTCAATCCGACTTAAGCATCATAGACTGTCGAATTACAGGTGAACTACATGGTTGCACAAACGGACGTTTACACGCTCAATTTGCCCTGGGATGAACCCCCGTTAAACCTGCTTGAAAACGAACAGAAATTACACTTTCGACAACACGCTCAAATTAGCCGCCATACAACAGGAGAAGTGCTGTGGTCGAATCAAACACCCGGTAGTCAACTGCTGCTGCTCGCTGGAGAGGTGCGTCTGGTGCAGGCGAAAGGAGCCTCAGCTCTAGAACCTGGACAATCAGTTTTGCTAAAGCCAGGTGACTGGTTTGGTGATGCTTTAGCGCTGGTCGGAGATTGGAAAGCGAGAGCCGTCAGCAAGGAAGTCGTGATTGCGTTTTGGCAGTCTGATCTTTGGCAAGAAGTTGATTCTCCCATGCTGCAAGATGTCTGGTCAGATTTGCGCTGGCGCTATCAACCGTTCGATCCACAACTGTCGCATCCAGCATCGGGTTATCCCTATGTATTTAATCTCAATAGTGCCGCCGCTTGCCTCACAATGGTGACGCAGCACTTGCAAACTCCAATGCCGCTCAAGCAAGTGCAGCGGCAGATCCAGGGACAAACCGCGCAGAATTTAGCGGCAGGGGCTGAAACGATCGGGATTCAGCTTCATCATATTCAACAAGTGAGTTGGATTGGACTCGATCGGCTAGCGTTTCCAGCGCTGCTGCACTGGCGGCAAGAGCACTGGGTTGTGGTTTATGAGGTGAACGGCGATCGCATGGTGATTGCTGACCCGCTTAACCGCCATCAGCGGTGTGAGAGTGTGCCGCGCGAGCAGGTCGAAGCGGTTTGGGACGGGCAACTGTGGCTGGCGGAACCTGCACCCAAAGCTGAATCATTTAATTTGCGTTGGTTCATTCCCGCTGTATGGCAATATCGCAAACTGCTAGGGGAGGTGCTGTTAGCCTCGCTGGTGCTGCAAGTGTTGGGGCTTGCCAGCCCCATGTTGACGCAGGTCATTATTGACAAGGTGATTGTGCATGAGAGCCTATCAACGCTGCACGTCGTTGCGATCGCGCTCCTCGGTGTCGGCATTTTTGAAGCCATTTTAGGTGTGATTCGCTTGTTCGTGTTTACGCATACGGCACGGCGGCTCGATTTAAGTTTGTCGTCACAGCTCTTTCGCCATCTGCTAGAGTTGCCTCTGGCTTATTTTGAAGCGCGACGAGTCGGGGATACCGTGGCGCGGGCGCAGGAATTAGCGAATATCCGCCAGTTTCTAACGGGAACCGCTTTGACCGTGGTGATTGATGCCGTTTTCATAGTGGTCTACTTAGGATTAATGCTGTTCTACAGCCCTAAATTGACCTTGATCAGTCTGGCAGTGATTCCAGCATTGGTCGGACTGATGTTGTTTACCACTCCTCTGTTGCGAAGCTGGCTGAATGAGTCGTTTAATCGTCATGCTGACAGTCAATCGTTTTTGGTAGAAACGGTTTCAGGCATTCATGCAATCAAAGCTCACTCGGCTCAGTTAGCAACGCGAGAACGCTGGGAGGGATTGTTTGCTCGGTATGTCCGAACTAATTTTCGCGCCTCTACCTTGTCGAACGTAGATGGTCATGTCGGCCAGTTTCTCACCAATCTTTCAGAACTGCTAATTCTCTGGTTCGGAGCGATGTTGGTGATTGAGCATCATTTGACTATCGGTCAGCTAGTGGCTTTCCAGATGCTGTCAGGCAAAGCGATCGCTCCCCTCCTCCATTTAGCACAGCTCTATCAAAGCTTCCAACAGGTATTGCTGTCGGTCAATCGGATTGGTGACATTCTCAATGAAGCACCGGAAGCGGCATCAGACACCGGGCTAGTACTGCCGCCAATTGAGGGTCAAGTCAGTTTCGACAAGCTGTTTTTCCGCTATCAGCCAGATCTGGAAGACGTGCTAAAAGGCATCTCGATAGATTTAAAACCGGGGATGTTTGTGGGCATCGTGGGGCGTAGTGGCTCGGGTAAAAGCACCTTATCAAAGCTAATTCAACGCTTATACCATCCTCGATCGGGGCGAGTCTTGCTAGATGGATTTGACATCAAAGGTGCCAATTTAGGGTCTTTACGTCAACAAATCGGTGTGGTGCTGCAAGACGATTTTTTGTTTAACGGTACGGTCTTCGATAACATCACATTCAACAATGCTGATATTCCACCAGCGCAAGTCGTTGAAGCAGCAAAGATGGCAGCAGCTCATGACTTTATTGCGGCACTCCCTCAGGGCTATGAAACCTTGATCGGTGAGCGCGGTACCGGTTTGTCAGGTGGACAACGACAACGCTTAGCTCTAGCACGAGTCTTCCTCTCAACGGCACCGATTTTGATTCTTGATGAAGCCACCAGCGCCTTAGATAGCGAAACGGAACGCCAGATTTTGGAGAACTTGCAGCGAGTTCGCAACGGGCGGACGGTGCTAATGATCACGCACCGATTTGCACCACTCAAATACGCCGATCGAGTTCTAGTCCTCGAAAAGGGAGTCCTGATCGAGCAAGGTTCTCACCAGGAGCTTTTACAGCAAAAAGGTGTTTACTCTGTGCTGCACCAACAGCAGCAAGCAGCAGTTTAGTTTTTACCATTCACAACCCATACCTCAGATTGGAGGACGACAATGAAACGCGATTCTTACTCTGACCAACAAGCTCATACCAGTTTTCAACCTCGATCGCCACAATCTGCGATCGACCCAACTCAACTTGGTCAGCCAGTCCATCACAGCAGTTCTACCAGCGCTGGGGGTGCCAACTGGTTGAACAAAGCGAGTCGCTGGATGGCTGACAAATTTCAAGCTGCCCAGTCTTCTATAAATGGTTCGGGAGACGCGATCGCACCCGATCAGATTCTTCCGGCTCTCAAAGGAACTGCAAAGCGATCGCTGTCTCAGTCTGCTCAATCTAATCAACCGCTCGTGGGTGTAATTGATTCGGGGTTTGGTACTGATGAGCATGGCAGCAAAATGGTTGAAGCGATTCAGAAGGAGAACCCGCAGGCAAAAATTTGGCGAGGCGGAGGTGTTGGTACAGGCGGCGGGGTAGAGGGACTCGTTAAGTTTGTCGATGTGGCTAAGGCAACCGGGCAGTCGCGGGCAGTGGCTAACCTCAGCTTTGATCTGACCGAGGTGCATCCAGACGGCAGCATCTCAACGCGCACTCAACTCACGGCCAAAGAACAATCTGCATTAGCCTATGCCCGTGACAACGGGGTGTTGGTGGTCGCATCAGCGGGTAATCAAGGCGGGGCGATGTCTGCTTTGGGGCAAGCTTCTCAACCGTTTGACAACCTGATTGTCGTTGGTGCAGCAAATGGGAGCGATCGCGCTTCCTATTCCAGCTATGGCAAAGGCTTAGATCTGGTTGCAGACGTGGGGGCTGCGGGAACGTCACTTGCCGCCGCGAAAACAACTGGTGCAATCGCCAAATTGTGGAGCGACAATCCAGAGTTGAGTAGTCAACAAGTGAATCAACTGCTCACTGCCACTGCTACCGATCTCAAAGCTCCTGGTTGGGATGCCGAAACGGGCGCGGGGTTGCTGAATTCTGGAGAAGCGATCGATCTGGCAAAGACAATCACACCGAAAACCCAGATGTTCTCTGGGAACCAACTGATGCAGCAGCTCAACCAATCGTCCGAGGATTCTACTTGGAGGAGCACGAATGGGTCAGTAGCCAGCGAGCGGACCGCTGGGTTCGCAGCATTGGTGAAGCCGAATATTGATGCTATGCGTGAAGCTGTTAATCTGGAGCCCAAAGCACCAAACCCACCTGATGCTAGTGACCGACCGAATTGGAATTTGTTTGATGGGATTGCTGCTAACGCTCGCAAAAGCTTAGGCATTGCAGATGCCGAACCTGCCGCTCCGGAGCCAAACCCACCTGACTCGGCGGCAATGGAGCAACATAACCCGGCTCTAGGTCAGGTTGCGATTCAGCAAGGCGATACCCTGTGGGATGTTGCCCAGAAGCAACTGGGTAGTGGCGATCGTTGGCGCGAACTACGCAAACCGGATGGCAGTCCTTTTACAGAACAAGAGGCAAGTCGCCTGCAAGTCGGGACATCAGTGCAGATTCCTGGCGCTCAACCCGACCCAATAGTAAGTGCCGTCAATACAGAGCCGCCTCCCCCAATGGAGCAACCTAACCTGACTCCCGCTCCAGAACCAACCCCACCGGCTCCACCACCTCCCGCTCCGGCACCAGACCACGTTACCGATTTCTTCAGCAGTGTTGTCAACAAAGTTTGGGAAGCAGGTGAAGGAGCTGTTGAGACGGTAACTAATCCTGGACAAGCTGTTAATGATTTCGTTAATTCAGTTCACACGATAGTAACCGATCCCGGTCAAGCTTGGGATAGTTTTTCTAAACCTTACTTAGATGCGCTTAATGAGGGGCGGTATGGGGATTTCTTAGGGCAGATAGGTGGAGACGCTTTGTTAGCAGTTTCTCCTGGAGGTTTGGCCGTTAGGGTTAATAATGTCCTTGGCAATCTCCCAGATGCACCACCTGCCCCAACGCCTGCGATCCCTTCTCCCAATCCAACACCACCTGCCCTAACGCCTGAAATCCCTTCTTCTAATCCAATACCAACTAACCCGACTCCCACTCCGGCACCGAACCCATCTGACCTGCCACCTCCCGATCGAGCACCGGATTCAATTGCCAGTATTCCTGACGATGCGATCCCTTCTTCTAGTCCAATACCAACTAACCTGACTCCCACTCCGGCACCGAATCCATCTGATCTGCCACCTTCTCCAGCACCGGATTCAATTGCCAGTATTCCTGACGATGTTGGCAATGCAGTCCGAGAAATGGGTGATGGAGAGACATTTAATAATCCCCCATCTAGCAGCCCGCCCGCACCTCAAGTAAGCAGTCCCGACAATGGCGGCAACATACTACCTCAAAACCCGCTCACGGATGGTAGGTCTCCCTCACCTTCTGGCTCAGAACTGGCTGATCCGAACGTAAGCAGACCTCCAGCAGCAGATAACCCCGATCGCCCACTCGTTACTATTGGAGCACGCGATCTCGATCAAGCTTCCTCCTCTCCTGATCGTTCAACAGCAGATAGCCGCAATTACGAACCTGTTGCTGTTGGAGGAGGCAACGGTGGGACTCGTCCTTCTGATCCACCTACCGCCGTACCAACACCGAGTGCTACCACGCGCGATCAGAACTCTCGTGCTGACTCACCACCCCCACCTCAATCAGGCGGTTCTGGCGGTGGCAACCAACCCCCTCAAGACCCACCCACTGGCGGTGACGGATCTCCTTCATCATCTGACTCAGAGCCAGATGATCCAAATAGACCTCCAAGTACCAATGGAACTAGCAACACTCCCCCTCAAGGAGCTTATCGCAATTCTCGAGGTCGTTTTGCACGAAATCCAAACTCCTCTATTCCAGCGCAGCCAAGAGATAGAGAGGGAGAGTTTACTGATATGTTCAGAGTAGAGCAGGCTCGTATCATCGCAAGTGATAAATCTCATCCATTAAGTCGTCTTCTCGATGAACACGGGAAGTTAGTTGAGGGCATAGATGCAGGTCACACAATGATGCATGCTAGTGGTCGACGAGAAATGTTGGCTTTAGAAGATAGCTCTTTTAACAGAAATAGCTATCAGGAATTACAAGACCTGAGAGAAGGAAAACCAAGTAGAAAGGATGTTATAGAAATTGACGGTGTCACTGTGGAACTAGAGTCTGCAAAGAAATGGGAGAACGAGGGTAGGATTCCGAAAGGTACGGTCGAAAATGCATTGTCACGCCCTGGCTGGACAAAAGATTTAAAGATCAATGATAGAGGGGTAGAGGTAGCCGAAGCTACTGGTCGTTTCAGTGAAGCAGAAATTCAGCGACTCAAGAAAATTGCTGACCCCGACGATGATGCTGCTATCAACAGGCTATCGTCAACAGATCGCAAGCTTTACAGAGACTACTACCAGGCACTTATGGACTCCAGACCCAAAGTTAAAAATGGTAGGCCCGAGCATTAAAAACACCACTACATTACTTTGGACATCGCGACATCAGCATGACCAAAATCTATGACTTCTCCGAGAAGTTGCAGATCTATCCTAAACACTAGGAGGCAATTATGAGAACCCCAACTCCTTCCCCGATTCAACGACAGCAAACTAAAATTCAATTTGTTAAGGATCAAGACCACCTCAACTATGAGTTAGGCAATGCTCAACGTCGATTACCACCGTTGTATATTCGACTGCTCGGATTTACTGTCTGCGCCCTTGTGGGCAGCACGATCGCCTGGGCAACCTTCAGCAAAGTCGATGAAGTGGCAACGGCTCCGGCTGAAGTAATTCCTTCGACACGAATTCAGCCAGTCAAAGCGCTCTCTGGTGGTTTACTGCGCGATATTCAAGTCAAAGAAGGCGATCGAGTTAAGCAGGGTACACCGCTGGTACAGCTCGATCCAACCCTCACCGACGCAGAGTATCAGAGCGCTCAGCAGCTTTATCAGAAAATACAGGATAATTTAGCACGAATGCAAGCAGAACTATCTGGTAAGGCAACAGTGAATAAGCTGGATCAATTTCAGGATCAGCTTTTAGTATCTCGGCTGAAAGAATCGCAGGCAGCAATCAACCGACAGCAGGGTGCGATCAAAGCAGCGCAAGCAGAGTTGGCTCGGCTGCAAGCCACCCTCCGCTTTGCCATCACCAAAGAGCGCAGTCTCCGCATGTTAGCGGTTGAAGGGGCTGTTCCGCGTCTGGATTACCTCGATGCCCAGAGTCAAGTCGCTTCGTTGCAGGCTGAGATGAGTGCCAAAGAGCAAGAACTCTATCAGGCTCAGCAAGAGCTAGACCAGCTCCAGTCGGGGCGCAAAAATGAGATTTTGACGCAAATCAATCAGCTTACGCAGGAGAAAATCTCACTAGAAGGACAGCTCAAACAAGCAAAAGAACAGCGCGATCGAGAGACCGTCAAAGCTTCTGTGAACGGCACTGTATACAACGTCAAAGTTGTAGAATCTGGTGCAACAATACAAGGCGGAGAAGAACTGCTGTCGATTGTGCCTGACGGAGCAGAGCTGGTTCTGGAAGCCAAAGTGCTGAATCGTGACATTGCCTTTGTCAAAACTGGGATGCGAGTCAAGATCAAGCTGGAAACTTTGCCCTATCAAGAGTTCGGCATGATTGAAGGAACCGTGCTAGAGGTTAGCCCCAACGCGGTCAATGAGCCAGAGCTGGGGTTGGTATATCCGATTCGAGTGCAGCTCAAGCAGCACATGGCGAAAGTTCGTGGGCAGGAAGTAGCGCTTACTCCCGGCATGACAGCAACCGCAGAAATTGTCACCCGCCAGAAAACCGTGATGAGCTTTTTGTTAGATCCAATCACTGCCAGTTGGGATCGTGCCTTCTCAGTGAGATAGGGATATGGCAACTCTAAGTGCCGGACAAAAATTGTAGGACGTTGAAAAACGCATCGTTTTTTGTTCAAGGTTGAGCACGATGTTTCGCAGATAGTCGAAGCCGTAGCGAAAGATGCTTTTAGTTCTACACCCATGCTTCTTGAGCTTCAACAGTTTGATTTAGCTGAGTTACTGTTGCGTGTCAAATTAGATTTCGTGATTTGTAATTGAGCAGTATCCATCTCGCCTGTATCAGCCATCTCTCACCAAACCGAAAACCTGCTTGGTGCGTCTCACATTAAAGTTCGTAAAATTACGAACTTTCCGTTCAAAATACTCAGCTAGAATCATCAGTTGATGCTGATACGGAATCCAGTTGATTAGTCCCCCCCTAGAACCGTAAGCTAAAATGAATGCCTAAAAAAGCTACTTTGCAACTCATCACGACTCGGCTCAACTCAAGCAGCACTATCAAATCTGCATTAGCCAGTGGAGTTGAGACTCTGACATTTGCTATGGCTAGTGTCAACTGATTGGAGCGTCAAACAGGCAGCACAGGCGGTTGGCATTAGCTACGACTACGCTAACGTGATTGTGGATGAGTACAATCAGACGTATGAGTTTATTTGCAGCCGCTCAACCGGAACATTAGGCAGAATCTTTCAGTTATTAACAGTTAACAGGAAAGTTTTATATGAATAGCAAACTCTGTCCCAAATGCCGCCTTCACAATCCTACGAACGCACAGCGATGCGATTGTGGATATGACTTCGAAACTGGAGAGATGAAAAGCACATATCTAACAAGCAAGCAGCAAAGGCAAACAGCAAAGAAAGTAAAATGGTTCAGTAAAATTGAAAGTCGCGAAGATGCAGAGCGAGTTGTGAAAGGATGCGCGTTTGTTTTTTTTATAGTAGCTGCAATTCAAACGGCGCTGTCATTCATTTTCGGCTATTTGGCTTTGGTCTATGCCGCTATTTATATAGCATGCGGTTTTTTCATAAGAAAATTCCACAGTCGTGTAGCGGCAATTATTGCCCTCTTGCTGACAATTAAGGGACTATTTGTAACGCTTGTAATGGTGGCTAGTGGTATTATCAGCGGTAGCAGCATATTTCCTGCCCTTGCATTTGTGTGGTGTGCCATGCGCGCTGTAGAGGCAACATTTAAGCTGCACGGCAAGTATTCTCAAGCCAATGTGCAATCTAAAAGCACCTAACATAGCATTCTGTATGTGCAAGCGCTGGAGATGAATCAGCGGCTATTAGGACAGTATCCCTGTGTCGCCACTAGTCTCAATAACCTGGTAGGGATCTACCAATCCCCTATCTTTTGGACAGATTTTTCTTAACTGTTTTCCCTCTCCGTTGTGTCATAGTTCTGATTAATGCAGGTCTAAACCATAGAGTTTTTTCTATGCTCAACCGCCGATCGCTTAGATTCTGTCTACTTGCGCTGCTGATGGTGCTAGTTTGTATCGTTGTGTCTCCCAGCGCTGCGACCGTTCCGATCGCTGACACAGTGCTTCAGTAATCACAGAATTCAGCAGAGCGTTTGGAACAACAAGGACGATCGCACTACGAAGCCAGACAATTCGCTGAAGCTGCCGCTAGTTTTTAGTAGGCTGCACAAGACTATGAGGCTCGAAGCAATGCGCTATAACAGGCGATAGCCCTCAGCAATCTTGCTCTGGCAGATCAGCACTTAGAAAGATGGACAGAAGCCACCAGGCCATTACCCAAAGCTTGAATTTACTTGAGGCAGGAGAAGACGAAAGTGTCAGAACTCAGTACTCATCCTTTCTTATTGAGAATTCCACTCCATCTTTTCTGCTGAAAACCTGATTCTTTCGTTCGACTTATTGAGAATATTCTCATTATTATTGAGAATCAGGGTCTGAATACTCAGTTCTGACACTTTCTGGAACAAGAGGTGTCCGCTTGGCAGGATCAACGCAATGAAGAGGAAACCTGGATCGATTGGCGCTTTACTACCGAGGATGCTCGGATCAAGCTTCATCGACTTTACCCGTCAATTAATAAGTGACAGACCACTAGATGCATTGCCCATTGATTTTTTGAATACATTTTCGAACTCTCGCTACTGGTGGTACAACCTACGCTTTAGCACGAGTAGTTTTAACACCGCTCGCACTGAAGTTGCGCGCTTGCAAGCCAAAGTAATACAAGAGAAAAATGCCCAAATGGTGT
>DATNPL010000042.1:0-4515 GCA_036703255.1 Coleofasciculaceae cyanobacterium | reverse complement strand
TGCCAGCCGCCTGAGGTGGATGGGGGAAGGAGCGCGACGGCTTCTGCCAGTGGAGAACCAGCGATCGACCGTGGGCACGGAGCAGCCTGCAATTTTGGCGATCGTGCTGTGGCTGACGTTGTACTTGGCGTAGAAGTCTTGGGGAGACATGGCAAGCTGGCAGTCGGTGTAGAGCCTGAGCAAGCGCAGTTCCCGTCGTCCGAAGTCACGCAGGCTCATAGTTCTGCTCCTCTGTTGCTGGTTTACAGAGTGCCAAGTCATCTTCCCAGGCAGAGTCCTGCTGTGTCCATTCGCGGGAAGGGGATTGCGGATCGAGCCAGACGACGTACTTCCAGCTCCAGCTTTGCAGGTGTTCGGCTGGAGCGTACTCTAGCCCAGTGATGATGCCAAAGTCCTGGGCGGGAAGTGGATGCCAACAAACTCGATCGCCTATTTTGAGTTTTGGGTCAGGAATATAGTTAGGAAAGCCTTCTATCAGAGGGTTTACTGATTTTTGGGAGTGCAGTTCAGACATGAGAAGACAGAGTAATGAATTAAAGCTAGTTTACTTATATTCTATTAAAAATTACTTATAGTCTATGGTTTAAGTTTCTGCACTCCTTCAGCATGATGCCGTGAGGCAAGACGAAGAAGCAGATATCAAGTATCGATTTGGCAAAGCGATCCGGCGACGGAGGCGCGAACTAGATCTTTCGCAAGAAAAATTGGGCGAACTAGCAGAGCTTCACCCAACCTATATTTCTGGTATTGAGCGAGGCGATCGAAACCCTACGCTGGAGAACATTGAGAAGTTAGCGAAAGCTCTGAAGATTTCTATTGCCGACTTGCTGCTAAATTACGGTGTGGAAAAAAAGACAGGCGACTAACAGCAGCAACATGAAGCTTAGTAAGGTGCTGGAAAGCCTCTCTTTAAGATTAGGATAAATAACCTAATCCTCTCTGAGAAAGAATTTGAACATTGTAGAAAATTGGGAACGATAGACTCGTGAAACAACCCTTCGCGGTTCCATTTATGCCTGCCGCTCCACCAGATTCTCTTGATGCCATCCTCGCCTTGCAGATGACTGTTGCTTGGGGAGGAGAAGGATTGTGCGACCCCAAACGGCTCGATTGGTGGCGGACTGATTTGATCGATACAGCAGGAGGGGGCTATTTGCTGCAAAATCTGCTCCCAAAGACGCATCAGTGGGCATCGCTTGAAGCGGTGCGTAGGGCTGCAATTCAGCAGGATAAGCAGGTTCGGCAAGAGACATCACAAGCTGATCAAATTCGCACCCTGTTTTTCTGGGGTTTTGGGCTTGATGAGCAGTTAGACGATCGCCTTAAGGTTCACAAACAGTCAGGCAAAACTCCGACTGACATACTGCCTCTGTCGATTGAACTAGGGAGTCAGTTTTCCAAGGCTGATTTTGAGGAAGCCATTCGGCTGCCAAGCCAAAGGGTCAAATTTCAGGTGGCTCCCAGCGGGAGGGAGATCGTGGGGAAAATGCCGGATGACCTGAAGTTGTGTGTGCAAAGCTTAGGAGCTGCCTTACTTCCCTTAGCCGATCGCTATCCTATGCCGTTTTACCCTGTAGGAAGCCTGTAGACGTAATGCCATCTGCATCTGCTCAGAATCAACCGAAGAATTCAACGATCGCCACGACAGATGCTTACGGTGCGGAGGTTGAGCAATTTCATAGTCAAATCTTACGGGTCTCTCTAGTAATGGAAGAGAGCCGAGTCTATTGGGAGCATATGACTCCTGAAGTTCCCAAGGAAAAACGAGCCACTATTGCCTTTGAAGAACGTTGGTTTGGTAATAAAAGCATGGATCGTGTGCGTCGGCTGCTGTCTGAATTTAGCAGTCGCTACGATGCCTACCCAGTGGCGCTGGCTGTGCTCCGACGTTGGCGGCCGAGTGACCCGATGACGCGTCAGAATATCTGCCACTGGCACATGCAGCTCACAGACCCTACCTATCGTGCTTTTACGGGGGTGTTTCTAGAGCAACGTCGGCTGCAAACGAATGCAACGATCGATCGAGATATTGCAGCACGGTGGGTGACACAACAACTAAAAACAGAGTGGTCAACAACCACAATTCTGCGGATGGCAACAGGACTAATTGCCTCTACCGCCTCGGCTGGGCTTTGTTCAGAAAAGCCCAAGTCTCGTAGTCTCAAATATCCCAAAGTTACGGATGAAGCCCTGGCTTACTGGCTATATTTCCTGCGGCACCTCTCATTTGCAGGTTCCCTGTTGAATAACCCATACCTGGCATCGGTGGGATTAAGTGAAGGCTTTCTAGAGCAACGCCTGCGCCGCTTGCCAGGGCTATCGTTTAATCGCATGGGCGATCTGTATGAGGTGGACTGGCAGTACCCAGACCTAAAGGCGTGGGCGGTGCATGAGCTGGGGCTGAGCTGGGAGGATGAGGCGTGACGGAATCCTTATTTAGAAATGCTCGGCTAGATTCAGCCATTCAGGCACTTCGTACTGATTTGTTAGATAAAGATGGCCCAAAAATCAGCACGATGCGAAATTATCGGTTCGCAATTTTGCCCTATGACCCCCGTGAAGAGTTTGATCTGCGTCAGAAGATTCGTGGGCTAACCGATGAACTCAAAGCGAAGGGCTGGAACGTCCTAGCGATCTCGTTACACCAATTGCTGATTAATCGCCTGAAATCAGAGGAGTCACGGGTACTAGAGAGCATTGTCCGAATGGAGCATCGCCTCTACCCTAAAGACCCAGAACGGGCATTGAATTACGTAGAGGACAAGATTGCGCTCTATACCGAAGGAGCTGAAGGCATTGCCAAAGATGTGATCCAGCTAGTGAATGAGTTTGCGAATACTCACCCTGGAGATGTCAATAAAACACTGATCTTCCTCTGCCGTGCTGGAGCGCTCTACCCATTCTTTCGCTCCTCAGCCCTGCTCAAACACATTGACGGAAAAACCCATAATTTGCCTGTGGTGCTGCTCTATCCTGGCGAACGACGCGATTTGAAAGCGTTGTCTTTTATGGGGGAACTGGCATCCGATCGAGACTACCGTCCCCGCATTTACTCCTAATTCTTTGCTCCTCCAAGCCCCCATAAAACTGCCATGCTGATCAAAGATATTTTTGCTGCCGAGATCACCCGCAACATTGCCCCTGTGGTTTACTTCCACGAGCAAGATCCAGCAAAGGTGCAGGAGGAAGTTTCTGAGTACATCATTACTGGGGGATATCCAGAGAGCGATCCGCGCTACAACAAAGCTGGGATTCATGAGCAGTTCGTCAGGCTCTTAAAATCGTTGGCAGAGGAGCTAAAGCGATCGAGCGGAGTAGATCTGCCTGCCTCCTGGATTTCTGGATTTTACGGTTCGGGCAAGTCGAGCTTTGCCAAATTGCTGGGGCTGGCGTTGGATGGGCTGGTATTGCCGACTGAACAAGCGCTGGTAGACGCTTTGCTGACTCGCGATGATTCGCCCAGAACCCAAGACTTTCGGGAGGCATGGCAACAGGTACGCAGCCAGATCGATCCGATCGCTGTAGTCTTTGATATTGGTGCGGTTGCACGGGATGACGAACAGATTCATCTGGCGGTCAAGCGTGAGATTCAGAAGCGGTTGGGGTATTGCGGCATCAGTCATTTTGTGGCGGACTATGAGTTAAGCCTGGAGCTTGATGGTAAGTGGGAGGCTTTTTTGACCTGTGCCGAGGAAACGTTAGGTGAACCTTGGGAAAAAGCTAAGTTCGATCGTCTGGCGGAGGAGGCTTTCTCGGAAGTGATGCATGTCATGAACTCCAGCCGCTATGTTGACCCAATGAGCTGGTTCGACAGTCGGGCAGGCTCTCAGACAGGCATTGGCACATCGGTTGCAGAAACAACCAAAGATATCATCGCCATGCTGAATCGGCGGGCAGCGGGTAAGACGCTGTTTGTGGTGGTAGACGAGGTGAGCCAATACATCTACCAGAACACGAATCGGATGCTGGCACTTCAGTCTTTTGTCTCGGATCTAGGGCAGAAATTGAAGGGGCGCGTGTGGCTGCTGGCGACAGGGCAGCAGAAATTAGAAGACAGCGACGATGAGAGCAATATTGGCAAGCTCAAAGACCGCTTTCCGCCTAAGTTGAGAGTTCATCTAGCTCCGACTAACATTCGGGATGTGGTTCATAAGCGGCTGTTGAAGAAGGCTCCAGCCAAAGAAGCTGAATTACGATCGCTCTTTCAGCAGCACCGCAGTAATTTGAAGCTGTACGGCTACAAGTGCGAGTCCATCACTGAGGATGACTTCGTAGAAACTTACCCGATGCTGCCGGGATATGTGGACTTGCTGATGCAGATTACGACCAATCTTCGGACTCGCTCTAGCCGAGCCAAGGGAGATGATCATGCGATTCGGTTAGTGTCATGAAGTTTTCGCCACAGATTTACGCTCGTGTTTAGCGTGATCTCGCTCCATCACCAAGAAGAAGACAGTGAGGCAACTGGTTTCATGAGGGAAAGCCCCAATTTCATCGGATTTAGTCCGAAACTCC
>DATNPL010000024.1:0-27602 GCA_036703255.1 Coleofasciculaceae cyanobacterium | reverse complement strand
ATTCAAGTTTTTCAGTTCTTATCCAGCCTGCCTGACCCTCAACCTGCCATTGCCTCCATGCGACAACGTGAGGATTCCTTCAAGCGCGAATTTATCGTCCTCAGCCGCATTCCGGTTTCTTAGTTTTGTCAGTCAAGCAGGATCAAGAAGTTATCGAACCATTACTGTGGTCTTTGGAGGTTGTTCAGGTTTGTCCCCATCATTATGAACCTTTGCAGCAAGCGTGTCCTCATTGTCATCAAAAAAATCTTCCACTTGTCTGGCGATCGCGCCCTGGATATTGCTCTAAGTGCCATCAGTGGCTCGGCTCCGATAAAACCAGTCGTAATGACTCTTTTTCAGCGAATCAATTAGAGTGGTCGATTTGGGTTGCAAACTCAATTGGAGAACTCATAGCTGCGGCACCTGAGTTAGATACTTTTCCAGGTAAAGCACAGGTCATCCAGTCACTCAAAGCATATATAAATCTAACAACTGGTGGTAATGTTGCTGAATTTGCTCGACGAATACAGATGCCTCGAAATTCAGTTTGGCTATGGTGTGAAGGCAAAAATCAGCCTCAACTGGAAGCTCTGGTAAGAATTTGCTACTGCCTTAACGTGTCGTTGATTGAATTTCTGATAGAGAAACCGATTGAGGGTAATCAATTCATAATGCGCCCCCCTGTTCTCCTCCCAACCACTTCAAGATCGGAGGCAAGAAAAGTTGACCTGAATCAATTAGAGCAAAAACTCCAGACAGTAATTCTAAACGATGAATTTCCTTCGCCCTCTATGGAAGAAGTAGCTAGACAGTTAGGGTATGACTGTCGAACAATCTTCAGACATTTTCCAGCGCTCTGTAATTCGATCTCCGCTAGGTATTTGAGTGATAGAAAAGTAACCCAATTGGAAGCAATTGACCAATGTTGCCAGGAAGTTAGACAGGCTGTCGTTAAGCTGCATCACGAAGGATTAGTTCCATCAGAGGGACGCGTTACAGAGTTTTTATCCAGACCTGGTTACTTGCGCTACGAGATAGTAAGAGTTGCCTTGAGGGAAGCAAGACTTGAAATTGAAATGTGAATATTTTTGCGGTCTTATCAGTGTCGGCTGAAAGCGCAGAAAATTTTAAGCTGTCAGTAATAAATGTCAGCTCATGAAAGTGCTTTTATAAATTAAACTTATAGTACATCCAAATCTAATACCTGGACAAACTAGCTCTTTAGCAAGCATTAATTGTCCATGAGCAGTTACAAGCATTAACTGTCCTTTTTGGACAATTAATGCTTGTTGTTCCACAAATTTGTGACTTAAGCCAAGCCTTTGCCGTGTAATAAGGCATCCCTTTGCCGCACTCCAATCTGAAATGCTGATTCTCTCGTTGAGCGATCGCAGTCGTCTTCTACTCAATTCAGCCATCCTCTTGCCGAAAGTTTAGATCTAGAGCAACCCTTTGCCGAAAGTTCAAGCCCTCCTTATAAGGACGACTTATATTTTATCATCAATAGCTCCTAAAGCTCTCAGAGTCATGCTTTGAGCTTCGTTGAGTCCGATAATATGGCTAATATTCATACCTTCATAAGGACACGGTACTCTCAAGGTTGATTGGCACGATCGCGTCTCCAGGCTCCAACGTTTAATTGTTTCGTCAAAGCTGCCGCTGAAAAGGGCTGCTGCGGATCGTGGTAAGACGGCTTCTGGGGAATCTGTATCCACTTGATTGCCAGTATCGTGTGCAAGCACGAGCGGTTGGCACACCATTGTTGAGACTAGGCTTGTATGTCCTTTCATCACCTGAACACACTTACCAGTTGCAACTTCCCAGCATCGCACCGTCTGATCCAACCCGCCGCTGATCAAATACTGCTCATCGCTGTCGTAAGTGACCGTCATTACTGGCGCAGTGTGTCCTTCCAAGGTTTGCAGACATTTTCCAGTTGAGACATCCCAACGTTTGATCGTTTGGTCAAAGCTGCAACTCACCAAAGACTGTCCATCGGCACTGAAGCGCACTTGCCAAACACTGTTGCTATGCCCCAGTAACGTTTGGAAACATTGCCCGGTTTGAACATCCCAGAGCTTAATGGTGGTATCAAAGCTGCTGCTAGCTAACCATACACCGTTAGGGCTAAAAGTAACCGAGATGACAGGAGCCGTGTGCTCCTCCAGAGTTTGAACACATTTACCTACATCTAAATCCCAAAGTTTGACTGTGCGATCGTAGCTGCCACTGGCTAAGATCGGTCTTTGTGGATGAAAGGCTATTGCCCAGACCCAGCTGCTATGACCCTGGAGGGTATTCAGGCAGTGTCCGGTTTGCCAGTGCCATAGCTTGATGGTGCGATCGGCGCTACCACTCGCCAGGGTAATCTCCTCTGCATGGTTACTATCACCAGCTTGGGGATAACAGGCTACGCTGCCTGTTCAGTTCGTTTGAGATGCCAATAGAGATTAGTAACCGTTAGATCTGAAACGTCTTGCCATTGGGCATGAGCTAAAGCTTTGTAGCCTGCTGCTGGCGATCGCTCTCGGATATAGGTCTCATAGTGCTGCCGTAAATCGGGTTTTACAATCAAGCGGAGTTGATCGCGCAAAGATAAAAAGTGGGAAGTTTTCTTCAAGCTGTTGTAGAGTGATTGTTCAGGGAGTTCCACCCAATCTTCTAGTTCATCTGCCTTTAGCTCCCCAGCAGTGCCAACCTCAAGTTCAGCAAGATGTTTTTGCTCCTGAGGGACAAGCGTTTGCGACCATTCAATTTGGTCTTGCCAAGTTTGTAGAATTGGCAGATCACATCGTTGAAGGCGGGTAACTTCTGGAAAAAGCAGGTCAAGCTCAGCTTCTGACTCGCATTGATCTACAACCTGCAACGATTGATTCTGAATCTGCTGTTGCAGGTGAGACAACCGATCGCTTACGGCTCCTGGTTCACCACGCAATTGGTAGATGAGGGCAATCATTTGCTCAATCGCCCAAACGCACTCCATACGACGGAGCAAACCTGCTGCACTCGTATCAATGCATAATTCAGCGCTGTTATATGCCGACAGAGCATGGGTCAGTAAATTGAGTGCGGCTGTTAGTGTGTCGTTACGAGTGGACATCTCTGTGCAAACAAGGGCGGTTTTCACCAACCGAACGGCTTCACGAAACTGTCCGTACGCTTTGATCATCAATAGCTTCTGGTCGTGAAACTTGAGGTCGTTCGCTACTTCGTCGAGCCGTTGCAGCACAGCTGTCCCTTGATCTTGCAGTACCGTTTTGAGGTCAATAAAACCATCTTTAACTTCGAGCTGGAGCTTTTTGACATCTTCGCGCAGCTTAAACATTTGATGGAGGTTGACGGCAGATAGGGCAACGCCTGCAACTGTACCTACGCCAATCAGTGCTGTACTGGCTTGCAAAATACTGACACTGGTTTGTAAGGTTGTCATGCCGCTTTGCAATGACTTGATGCCCTCCTGGACAGCGGCAATATTTCGATAGGTTTTTTGAAAGCCGCGATCCATCTGGAAGCTAAGAACGCCTGTCTGTACAGCCTCAGCGATCGCAATAACAGGTCCAGCCGCCAGTTGTGTTCCAGCTTTTGCAATTCCAACAAACTTGCCAGTGGCAATATCGCGGGCGATCGGTAGCAAACGTCCTGCTTCAGAAATGACTTGCTCATACCGCCCAGATGTTAAACCCTCTTTGATTGCTGGACTAAAGTGGTAAACGGTTTCCCAAAGTAGAGATGCGAATTTCATAAGTTCTTGCAAATAAGGTGACAAACAGTGGGAACACTGAGATTGAGCTTTACCAGCGGCAGTACGTTCCTAACGTGCCCAAATGAGCCTCTACTCGCACGAGCTAATGGCTACCTTTCACTTAAATTTCACAACTTCGTCCAGTCAGAATTGGGTATGAACGAGCACCTTAAATTATTCCAGCGCATTGCCACATCTGTTGAACTGCTAACGGTGAGCGAAGCGAGTTCACTAGAAATTCAGCGTTCTGCAATTCATCTAGGGCAAACTATTCAGCCTTGCTTCGAGGAGTTACAGCGATCAGCAACCAAATTTCAAAATCTCCTTAAACCTTGTTTCACTCAACTGGAGAACGCAGAAGCAGAGTGGCAGGCTAAACCTGGCATTGCCAATGCTGCTGCAATTGAACTTTATGAACATTTGGGACATCTAAGCGGCTACCTTTTCAAACTGCGGCTACTTAAGTCACAACTAACATCTCAAGTTCTCAAAGAAATAGAACAATATAGGCAAGAACGAGTTGATTTTTGGAAGAACAAGTGGTTCATTGATACTAAAAATGGCAACATTAAGTCCATTAATCTATCAGAGAAAGAAAAGTTTATTCAACTCTTACGTGATGAGTTCCAATGGTTGCCACAAGGTTTAGATCAAATTGTAGCTAAGTCGCTGGCACCGATGTCTGAGCAACTACAACAGCTTGATCTAGACAGAATCACTGATCACATTAAATTATTGGACAATCAACAACAGGTAATCCACGAAAAACTGCTGAAAGGCTTGAATTTATCTGCGTTACAACAAATAATTGAAAGACCAAGCGTCTACTCACTTGACGGATCACAAGTCCTCTTTACAGTTGAGCCTTTCATCGATCGACTGGTTGATCGAGGATTTCTTGTCGGCAACCTACCAGGTAAGGCTAAAATCAAATCTCTTATTGGTCATGGCGTTTTGCCCATTAACTGGGAGCATTTTCTAGTGTTTAGTGAAGAAGTACAGACAGCCATTAAGCGGATTATTACGTCTGTGCTCGAAGATAGAATTAACTTAGTTATCACCCTGCTTGAGCAATCAATTCAATTTTATGACTGCTTTCTTGAGAAACATCAACGCTATCAGCAGGAAACACCTGAACAGCGCAAATCAGAGCAGAATTGGTTAGTAGGTTGTCGTCAAGATTTAGAGAAGATACAGCGGGATGCCGAAACTGTTTTAACGTCACACATTAGCAGATTTTAGCATTTGCAGCATTCCTAGCCGTTGATGAGTTGGTTGCTGTACAAGAAGTTGTTGTGTCAAACAGCCCAACAGGCTTTGAGCAATCTTGATTAGCAATTTTGGAGTGAGATGTTCTGAAATAACTTGCGGGCAATCCCACAACAGCAGTTAGGAAACGAGTCAACTCATAACCACAAGCCAAGAACATTAACCTGTAAAGTGATGACGGAAGAATCAGGGTTTCAGCCTCGTTCAGTTTCCAGGTCCAATGTCTTCGTACATCTGCTCAGCTAGATGTAATTTAACCTAGCAGGGGTCAATTCCCCGCCGCTCTGCGGCGAAACTTCAAGCTTGCAATTCAGCCATTGGCTGACGAGCAAAACGGGTTCCATACCCCGCTGCTTGCGGCGGGGTCGTTGATCATCTCATATTATCTGGAACTAGGTCATGGAGAATCTCGAGTCTGCTGTCCAATATGCGATCGCGGAGAGCATTTCCTCACTAAACATTCTGTGGAGTGATGTAAAAACAGGTTTAGCTCGTTTAGATGCCGCCGCCGAGGTCTTAAAGTCTCAAGTAGGACTAGATCGGAAACTAAGCAATTCAGAAAGTCAAGGTAATGAGGCTGCACAAGTTGCTCAACTGTTTATTCGGTTAGTTAGCCAGCGTCACCAAGAGATCCACGACCTTTTTACAAAGCAACAGGAATACCTCTCAACCTTCAACATCGTTCTGTTTGGACGCACAGGAGCAGGCAAAAGTAGCCTGATTGAGGCTTTTGCCTGTGGCAGCGGCACAACGGTTTCTCGTGGAGAATCAGACTGGACAACTGAAGTGCGTCCACTTAGATGGAACTCTTGTCTCCTTTATGACACCCCAGGTATCGGTGGATGGGGACGCACGATGTCTCGCTCTGACTTGGAAAAGCGTGCCCAAGAAGCAGTAGAAATTGCTGATGTAGTGCTAGTTTGCTTTGATAGCCAGAATCAGCAGGCGGGGGAGTTTGAAAAAGTTGCAGCCTGGGTAGAGCACTACGGTAAGCCTGTAATTGCTGTTTTCAACCAGCGTAACCCCAGATGGCGAATGCCCTTTTCTGTTGTCACCATGTCAGCTCGGCGAAACATTTCCCAGGCTGTCATGCAGCACACTGGAAACATCCGGGACGAGCTAGGGAAGCTCGGTTTGATTGGAGTTCCGATCGTTGCCTTAAGCAGTAAACGGGCATTATTTGGGCGGGCTTCAGAGCCGTTTCAAGGACCCGATGCTGCAACCTTTTCAAAACATCGTGAGCAGCACAGTGCCCAGCAACTAGAAATCTGGTCGAACTTTCCTGCACTCGAAGCCCTCTTGGTCGAAGCTCTCTGTAAGGATGCGGTTGGATTGCGCTTGGGCATGCTGCGCGAGAAAACCTGCGGTGTTCTTCGAGATTTGATTGCTAATCTCTCCCAGTTGCGGCAGGAAGCAGACAAAGCCTCTGACATTTCTGAAAGTTTCATCGGGGCAATGTTGCAGGTGATCGGATACCCCGACCAGGAGGACTTTGCGGCTCGCGCAGCTTTTCAAGACGGTCAGATGAATCTGCTGACGAAGCTGGAGCAACTTAGAGGTAGTCAGTTTCAAGCCCCAGTTAAAGGCGAATTTCATGAATACAGTGATCGCCTACTGACAGCCAAGTTTGGGGGCTTACGTGCTAAATCTCTAGCTGCGGCTGAGGAATTAGTCATTAGTGCATTCGATCGTAGACAAGCTCTTTCAGCAGAGGATTTTCAAGGTCGAGTGTTTAACGAGGCAGCAATTCAAGAAGCTGCTCAGTCGGTTGCCAAAGAAGCTGTAAGCTTCCTGGAACGCAAAGCAAAACTGTTGATTCGAGATGCTCAAGTAGATTTCGACTTTACAGCTCGTGAAGCCTATGACGTTAATGGCGCAGCAGGCATGAACTGGAAATTTGCTGAGTACGCTGCTCAAGCTGGGAAGCTTCTCACCAGTGCTGCTAGCGCATTAGGTGGGCTGGCTTTAGCAAATTTTTGGAACCCGTTAGGCTGGACAGCAGGAGTTGCTGCGGCAGTTGGCTTGATTGGAGGTTTGGTCTCTTGGGCGTTTGGTTGGTTTGCAGATGAAGCACGAAAGCGGGCTGAGGAAAAACGTCAACGTTCTAGACGACAAGCCCTGAGTCAGGCTCGTCGAAGTGTTCATGACACCTATGATGCTCTGATTAAAGAAATTACAGAAAAACTGGAACAAATTAGCTGTGAGGTTGTTGGGCAACTTCTGCTGGCTTCCCTACGCGAGGCGATCGCGCTTCGGTTGGTCTGCAAAGAAATAAACGCCGTCACGGTTTATCTCTCATACCTTATTGAAGAGATTCCTTCGCGGACTTCTGCTCAATTTCTGCTTTGCCAAGCAACTACAACCGTTGAACAAAAGCGGTTTCCGCAAGAACGCGCAGCAGGTCGCTTCCTCTGGCTTGGCGAAGACTGGATTACAGATCCAACCGGGCTTACAACTAAGGCAGGTTCTGGGTCTAGCTCAGAGGAGAGGGAATTCACGCAGAGCAGCTACGGCCAATTCTTCAATGGTTTACAGACTGTCTTCTCCCAGATTGAGAGCTTGGTAAAACCAGGTAGCTCAACTGCTTGGCTGGGCGAAGCCCGGAACTTGCTAGCGGATGATAAAGATTCCCATCCGCTCTTAGAGGAGCTTGAAGCACTGTTAAGTAAAGGTAAACCACGACTGCATTTATGCGGGGACTACAGTACAGGTAAAACTTCTTTCATCAAACGGTTGCTAACCGAAACTGGGCAACCGATTCCAGAGAGCCTGCAAGTCAAAGCTGACCCAACTACCAGTGAAATTCATGAGTATGAGTGGGAAGGCGTTTTATTAGTTGATAGCCCAGGTTTTCAAGGCAATCGAGCTAAAGATTCTGCGGTCACTCTACAAGCTTTTCCAGATGCAAGCGCAATTTTATATCTGTTTCAACCTAACTTGGTTGTTGGGGACACAACTGCGATCGATTTAATTCTCAAGGGTGATGAGACACAGGGGCTTTTGACAAAACAAGAGCGTAGTATTTTCATCATCAATCGTGCAGATGAGTTGGGCGTTGATCCTACAGATGCACCCGAAGAGTATAGTCTTCTCTGTAAGCGTAAGAAAGAAGAGCTAGTTCTCGCTTTACAATCACGAGGAATTCATGCAGGCACTGACTCTATGCTCTGTATGGCGAGTGACCCTTATGGCTTGATCGGCGATCGTCACGATATCAGCTCATCAGATTTCGATCCCTATCGAGAATGGGATGGGTTTCATATATTTGAAGATTCTTTTCGCGCCCATTGTCACCAGTTTCTTAAGACGGGTCTAGATCTATCAGTTCTTGAAGGTGGCGTTTATCGCCTGAATAACCTAATTACTAACCTCACTCAAGTTGAAACTAATCTTCAACATAAAATTGACTGGAATAATCGTGTAGATGAGCTTATTCAGGAGTCATTGAATGAATCTACTACTCTTGAAAGTAGCATTAAGTCTAAGCTTGAGCAAATTATAGAAGATCATGCTTATGGACTTTTAGAAGATACACTTTCTGCCACTAACGAAACTGAAGCTGAACTACAAGCAAAGAAATTAAGTTGTTGGTGGGAAGAAAAAAGTTTTCAAGATGAGCTGGAGCGATGGCAAATCAAAGCAAAAGAGGACATTGAAACTTGGCATTCAAAAGCTCAAGAAACACTGAATAGAAGGATTTCTTCGGTAGAGTTTCAATATGCTTTCCCAGAAATCGTGAAGCAGTTTAATCACAATTATAATTCTCGCAAACCAAAAAATTATGCTCGCAGACTTTTATCAACTATAGAAAAACCTTTGAAGGGTGCCAGCAGGGATGCAGTCTATGAAGTTTTCAAATTCTTCGGATATAAATTCAAACCATATGGAGCCATTAAGATGGCAAAGAATTTTGTAAAAGTTGGAGCAGCGATCGGCGTAGTTGGATTAGTTTTTGATGCAGCCTATCTTATCAAAAATATTTGGCAGGACTCCAAATCCGAAGAAGCCAAGAAGGAGGCATTAAGATTTATTCGAGAAACGAAGCAGCAGGTATGCCAAGTGCTTCTGGAAGGGCAAGGAAGTAACAAAGGACCTATAGGATACCTTTTTGATCAGCAGGGAGATTTAAAAAAGCTTTTGCAAACTTTAACAGATGAACGCCAAGAGATTGAATATCAGAAGAATTTTCAGGCAGTGAAGAGGTTCAAATACGAACACTTGCAGCGCAAAGCTCTCCAGTTCCTTGGCAAAATTTATTAGAGAATAGTGATGATGACTAACAGCCTTAATCTTTGGATTGCACAATTCTTCTGCTATCTTCGAGCTTTGCCGGGAGGAGGGAACGCCGATGAAATCGAAACTAAATGGCGCACATACGACAGTTTTGATAAACCTGTCGTCACAGTTTATGGTTCATACGATTCTGGCAAGAGTTCTTTGCTCAAACGCTTGTTGGTAGATGATGGAAAGGAAGTTCCAGATTGGCTTACCGTTAGTGCTCGTCGAGAGACCTTTGACATTCATGAAACTGAGGCATTTGGTTGTTTACTGCGTGACACACCTGGCATATCAGGAGGCAATGCCTCTCACGAAGCTATTACATATGGAGCATTAGCACTGAGCGATAGCTTTTTGGTCGTTCTAACTCCTCAACTTTTGACTGCCGATCGAGAACAAATTGTTCAATTTCTTTCAGGTAAGTTTTTTAACATCAGCCTCATTAACCCTTTCGTACAAGGCAGTCTTAAGCTTGTTGTGGCACGGATGGATGAAGCAGGAGCTGATCCCTCTGAAGACGAAGATAACTACAGAAACTTAGTCCAACGAAAACAGGATGAGCTTCAGCAGATTCTGAAGGGAAATGGCATAGATGTAACTCCCTCATGTATTCATGTTGTTATGGCAGATCCCTATGGGCAGGTAGGCAATACCAAGCAGCCGTCAGCATCAGACTATAATGAGCTTCGTCATATCGATGGTATCGACTCCCTTGCAGAGACCTTGCGAACTTTTCCAACCGCCCTTCCTGCACTACGACGCAAGGCAGCAGTTAGATATTTTTCTTGGGTAGGATCACAATCTCTACAAGTCATCGAAAGTACAAAAATTATTCGGGAGTCTGCTCTTGAAGAGTGTCGTAATTGGGTTGAGCGAATTGAGTTATTGGAAACAGAGTTAGACGCTCTTGTTGATGCTGCTACATCAGATATGGAAGGGACAGTAGAGGAAGTATTAACTTCAGTCTCCCGTTTTGGCGCAGCCACAGTGGAGGAATTAATTGAATTAATTCAGCCTCGCTTAGAAAATGCACTTGAGCGATGGTCACAACGACATGATGTTGCCCTGAACAGATTGATCCAAGAAGCAGAGTCCGAATTAAAACAGAGAGCTACAAGACCCTCTGCTGAAAGGCTTTTTGATATTCTTGGTAATCAATCTGAGGAAGATGAAACGACTGGAACAGATCGAGACCGTTGGATTTTAGGTTTGCGCCAGCTGGGGAACTTGCTCAATCAAGGCTTGCAAGCATATTGTGAAATCCAGATGGGGATGACATCAGAACAAGCTGCTTTAGAATTGGAGAAGTTGTATCAATTCGATGGAGTGAGGAAGTACATAAAAGTGCTCCCAGGTGGGAAAAAACTTTCAGGAATGGAACAAGTTGAACATCTTCAGAAGCAGTTAGGCTTTAAGAGAGCGCTAGAAACTGTTGGACCAGTCTTACTAGAAATGGGAGAACTGGTCGTTAATCACATCCAAGAACAACAGCTTGCTCATCAAAAAGTTCAGCACCGGGCTAAATTGAGGGAGAAGATAGCAATTTCGGCTCGCGACATCGCTATAGATGCTTTAGATGAGTGGAAGGATAGGGTAGATGGCTTCCGTAGATGGTTAGAGGAAAAGAAGGAAGCTTACTTTAGGCATGAAAAGGGATTGCACGAAGAGGTTGAGCTACTCAACAAAAAAATGAATGAACTTAATAAACTTTTTAACGATCTTCAATCTCAAAAGGTGTAATTAAAGTTGGACAAAAAACTTTATTGTTCTCTCGGTACTCAATTCAGCACAAGGCTATTTTTATGTGTTGAGAGTCAAATTAAGTCCTGCCCGATCGCCTCCAACTGTCTCTCTAGTTCTGTAAGTTGAATTTCCTCCTCTTGAATTTGCTTTTTTAGCTGAAAATTAATTGCTGATCCTGCCTCACTCGCCAAACTTTCCCTCAATTGCTGGAGCTTTTCGTTTCGGATATCTAGCTCAGCTTGAAGAATGTCTCGCCTTTGTTCTAGTCGCCGTTTTTGGGAAGTAGACAGGGTGTTAGCGGTTCGGCTACTGGAGTCGGGAGGTGAGGATAGATGTACTGTTTTTTGCTTGAGGACTGGAGTAAGGTTCTCGGCAATACCTGCCATCCGGATGGCGCTGCACCCTAGCTTGTGGGCAAATTCAATGGAGCGCCCTGCTCCAAGCGCATCATAAAACCCAACGGCAAACTCCAGAGCTGCCCGATCGCCGATCGCTTTTTTCATGCCAATGACGGAGGGGATGTGTTGGGAAATGGCTTCGGCTTGCACTTCGGAATAGCAGGCGTTGAGAACTACGCATTCTACCTGGTCGGCGAACAGTTCAAAGAGTCCTGCTAATGCCTCAGCATCTACAAATTTGACTTTGCCGCTTTCATCCTCAAATTTCAAGCCTTCTTCGCCTTCCCCATGACCGGAGAAATGGACAATTTGGGGATTTAGATCTAGCATGGCGCGCTGCATATCTCTGGGACGTACTGCCCAACGTTGCTCGATGCGAAAGGCATCTCGGTGTTGCGATCGCTGTAAGCCTTCGCTGATATCGCGGACTTCCTGATCGAGTCGTAGAGGAGCTGTTCCTTGGGGGTTTGCTGTAAGAATCAGGATAGTTTTATCAGTAAATTGGCTCATTTACTTCTTTGTATCGTCGAGGCAGGTTTGAATATCAAATCCAGAAATTGCATGAGCGATGATGGACAAACGCCTAGTCAGGCTCAGGTATCCTAATCACTTTAGTGGTAGTGCGGATTATGTCAAAGTAGACGAACGCCTCCGCAGCGCAAAATATGCACCCAAAAGCCCAGCTATGGCTGCACCGATTATTACTAGTAAAGGAATATAGCTTCTGCTTGTCCAACGTCCGGCGATTTGTTGTTCGCTTCTGCGGATTAGCTCATCCACTTCAGAATGCAGAGGAAACAACCCCCTTACTGTCTCAAATTTCGCTTTTGCTCCTTGAAAATCACCTTTCCAGAAAAGATCTAATCCTTCTTTATAAAGCAGATCGGTTGCACTCGGTTCATTCTGAGCCCCTGATTCTCTGATGTACTCCTGTAAGGTGCTTGTTGGGGTGGCATATGGGACGCTAGTTGTTGAATCTCTCAAACTGAGCATTCCAATGACTTCACCTTGCTGATTTAAAACAGGACCTCCTGACATTCCATCTAACGTCCGAATATTATTTACCTCTAGTGTAGGCGAATTCATTTCGTATAGTTCGGCACCAGAAACCGTACCACCGAGGAGGATAGTAGCCTCATGAAATGCCTTGTCGCCAGTAACAAATGTAGCATCGCCCACTTCACTAGGGTAGCCAACTACCATAACTGAATCCTGAACCTGAGCTTTACCAGAGTCACCTAACTTCAGTGTAGGCGCATCACTCACTTCAATTTTGACGACTGCCACATCGTTACCCGCATCTAGCCCACCAAATGTGAACCCTCCTATGTTCTTTATCTCAAAACTAAAGGCTGCACCATTTGGAAGAAGAGCCTGGTTTGTATACTTAAAATCTTGTAGTTCGGTTTGCTTTTCAATTTCGTCCTTCAATTCTGGGGACACATTTTCAATATCCTCTTGCTTAGTCAAACGTTCAACAAAGACATTGAAAAGACGATCTTTGCATGCCGATCGACCACCCACTGCAAAGCTAGCAATACGAGCGCTAACTAATATGAATCCATTTGAATCAATAATAAAACCTGATCCTACTGCCGCAGATCGGTAGGGATAAGCGATACCTTTATAGATATACGTACCAGTGCAGCCTGCTGAAATGCCGACTACTGCTGGTTTAGCATACATTGCAATTCGATGATCAACTATATCCTCTTTAAGAATGGGAAGAAAAGCTTTCTGACTTTTGGGTACATAGAAGCTCGTTCCTACCAAACCGCACAGAATAAACGTACTAATAGCTAGCCAACGGTAGTGCTGCCTTACGAAATCAATTATGCTAATCCAGTTTAAGTTAGGTATCGGAACTGGTTCAGGGCGGGAAGACGCTACTTTAGCTGGAACAGGAAGGTGAACTCCGGCAACTTGTAACTGATTTGCCATATTAAGAATTTGCTGAAATTTGATAGCAGCCTCTGCTTCCTTACCGCGTAAAAAATCTGCCATTGCAGCTGCATAGGTCAGGAGGGAGGGATAGTCTGAAAGCGGGGTTGCTAGTGTTTCCAACAGTGTCGCCATCCGAATCCACTCCGTAATATCTGTCAAGCTAAGCTGTGCCAGAGTAGTCGAAATGTCGTTTGCAGCTTTTTTGGGATTTATGTATGCTACTGCCCGCCATTTTTGAGTTTGGGCAAAATCCCGTATATCTGGCTCTGGACTCTCTAGTTGTTGCGCCACATAAACTATCACAAAATTAGCCAACTCTTGAATCCGCTCTTGTCCAAATCGAGGATCACGCTGGAGCTGAGCCATTAATTCTCTCTGAATCGCCGCATCTATTTCGTAGAGTTCATGTCCTACGGTTTCACATAGGCTAGATAGCAGCAGGTCAGTGACAGCAATCCAGGGAATATTCAGTAGGCCGCCGTGAACATCCCGCTGAAAGTTTACCCACAAGCAATAGAGCAGGTCTGGAGTGAGTGCCACTGGTAAAGCAGCATGACAAGCTAAATAGAAGTGTCCTTCTCCAAACTGCTGCCGAAAATTCTCAACCTGGCGAATTGCTGCCTTGGATTGGACTTCGTTTGACCGGATAGAGATCGTCATTGCTCGTCTCCATAAAGTTGAGTTACTTCATGAGGTTGGCTTATCAGTAAATATCGTCCTCGCAAGGCATCGATCGCCTGATCTAACCCCTGCCGTGTGCCCTCAAACATTGGCACATAACGGGCAATTTCTCCAGCCGTTGTTCCTGTCCAGCGATTTTTGGGCATAGGATTCAACCAAGCAACGTAGCGGACGTGCCGTTTCAACCGTCTTAAAAAAGCAGTCGTCAGCGAAACCCGTTTGAAATTTAATCCACCTCTTGCAGCTCCAGCATCACTAAAGATAAGAACTACCGTGCGATCACGTCGCAATTGAGTCAAAATATTAGGAACTAGTTCTGCTTGCTGATGCCAGAAATCGTGGTAGAGATAGTCAACTGGGCAGTTATGGAAGTAATAAATGCCAGCCTGCCCTAACTGTCCTCCTCTCTGTGTAGTCTCAGCTAAGCGTACTGAGAGAGAATGGAACGGTACCATCGATCCATCCTGATCAATCAACAGTAATAATTCAGTACGATTTACGCGGGGCGGAGTTAGCATCGGTTCTAGCAAAACCCCATCACGGGCAATCTGACGCACTGTTGCCTCAATATCTAATTCTGTTGCCAGTCCTTCTCGTACCATCCGGCGCAAATATCGCCAGCTTTGTTTCATTTGCCGCTGCGTTACGGGTAGGTAGTCTATCGACAAAACGAAGCGATCGCGTGGCCGTTCCTCTTTAGAGCTTAATTGATAAACTGCGTGAGCGAGTTGGATCTCATCTTCTGCATCACGCAGCAACTTGGAGGATAGGTTGAGATCAGGTTTAAATTTAGAAGATTGATTAGTTCGCTGTTTGAGCCAGCTTCTAACAAACCACCACATCCCCCAAATTCCTAATCCCAAACCCACAACGATAGGCAAGCTCCAGACTATCCAAATTAAAGGAGTTTCAGACAAAGGAGGTTGAGGTGACAGTGCCTGAGTTGGTTTTGTAGTAGACCCAGTACCTTGTTCAACAACTTGAGGTGAACCATTGCTAGAAGATTGTGCAGTCGGTTCTGGCGATAAGATTTGTGGAGAGAGAGTTGGTTGGGAATCAGATTTTTTTTGATTGAACAGGTTTTCGTGAGTAAACCACAGGGCTGTTCCAGCACCAATAATCACCAAACTGATAAAACCTGTGAGTGCCCCATTGAATCTCCATCTCTTGGGTTGAGCTACAAATTCAGGAGTTACTTCGCAACCCAGTAATTGCTCGAAGTAAACATCTAATAGTTGCTGTTCATCGGGCGATCGCACCCAAAGAGTACGGCACAGACGAGCCAAAGCAGCCCGACTTTCTGCTGGCGTTGCTCCCCTGACAGGAAGCCCATATCCTCCCTGCAATGCCTGCAACGCTAGCTCATAATCTTTAATCCCCAGCGGCATTCCTGCCTCTCGCAGACGAGTAAAGAGTTCTAAGAGAGGTAAATCATCCACCTTTCCCTGACCTCAGATAGCGGATGTGGTCTTCCCAGTTCTTTAGCAAAACTCCAGCAAAAGGCAGCTTGCCATAGAGCCGTGCCAAAGCCTCTTCTTCTGGATAGCGCTGTAACACTCGAAACCAATCAATCAATTCGCTAGTACTCGCCTTTTTCCCAGTCTCTCCCTTATCCTTTCGCATCTCCTGCCGTAGCTCCAGAAAGCGAGAAACTGCCTGATCAACCAGCTTCTGAGATGTCTTGGGAAAGCGGGACTGAATGATTTGAATAAGGCGATCGCCACTGGGAAACTCGACGTAATGAAATAAGCAGCGCCGTAAGAAAGCATCTGGTAAATCCTTCTCATCATTGCTAGTAATAAAGACGATCGGAGGCACGATCGCTCTGATTTCCCGATCAATTTCCTCGACCCGAAACCGCCGCTCATCTAGTTCCAGCAGCAAATCATTAGGGAAATCAATATCTGCCTTATCGATTTCATCAATCAACACAACCGTGCGCTGGGTTTGCTGAAAGGCTTTCCCCAATGCCCCCCAGCGAATGTATGTGGATGGATCTTCAATCCGCCGTAGATCGGCATCAGAAAGCCGTCCAGACGCTATCAGTTGAGCATCCCGTAGCCGCCCTACTGCATCATAGGTATACAAACCATCCAAGGCTCGACTCGTGGATTTGACATACCAAGCTTCAAATGGTAAACCCAATTCATGGGCAACCGCTGTTGCGAGCTGAGTTTTCCCACACCCAGGTTCACCCTTCAATAGCAAAGGACGCTCCAGGTAAATCGCCAAGTTAACCGCCTCAACCAATTCTGGGCTGGGCAGATAGGGCGAAAGGAGTTGACTAGGGCTTCCCTGTTGCCTAAGTTCTGGTTGTTTTGTTCCGGTATATTCCAATTGCTGAGGATTCAAAGTTTCATCCATCGCTTTTCTGCTTCAACCCAACTTAACCCGACCCGCTGACAAATCTCTTCAAAAGTCGGTTCTGGAATGCCATTATCGCTGTTTTCCAGAATGTCTTGAACTGAATTATCCATCTGTTCGACCAAGTCCAATGGCAGGTCATCTGCGGAAAAGTCTAACCAATTTGCCAATTCACTCTCGGTAAACTCGCTCAAAACAGGTAATTTGACGGGCATCTTGGGCTGCCATGATGAGTCTAATGTCTCTGCAAAGGGGACACTCCAGCCTCCCACACAGCCCGTCTGGTCTACTAAAAACATTAGTAACTTATAGGCAACCTCAGATCCTTCTCGCTCCCATGCTGGAACTCCTCGCACCGTTTGAGCGGTAAGCGGTGTCCAAAAATCTCGCAATAGCTCTTCTAGGAAAGCTTCTGGAAGAAAATCCACGTCATAAAAAATCAACAACACATTTTGAGTTCGCCACCATTGATGAACTCGCTCCACGATCGCAGGAACCTCGCGTTGCCCTCGGCTCAACCCAACTTGCTTGCCCAACTCCCGCCACAAAGCCAAAACATCATTCCGATGGGCAACCCGCGCCAGTTTAACAGTGACTACTTTTCCCGTAATGCTATCTCTCGTATGTTGAACAACCAGTCGGTTTAATAGCCACTGCTGACCGTGATCTTCTTTCCCGTGAATTAAGAAAGCGGCGATCGGATGGTTCAGCACAAACTTCCGAAACATCTGCACCTGCTTGCGATATCCTAACTTTAGAAGCGCCTGATAGAGCCGTCCATCCGTTGAAGTTCGCTCCAGTGAAGCAAGCTGATGTTCTAAGCCTTCCAACTCCGCTTCAATTTGCTCGATTTGCTTTTTGAGCTGAAACTTTGTGCTGGTGTCGGCGGAGAACGCACTGCCATACCTTAAGTCAGACAGCTTCTCAATCAGCACACTATGCTGTGCCTGCAAGGCTTCCCGTCTAGGCTGTAATGGATCTAATGACAACATTAACTGTCTAAGTCCATCTAGTAAGGTTTCCCATATCCCTCTGAAGCAAATAGCTGCGACACAAGGACTAACTTTAGTAATCTACTAGATTCAGTTAGGGAAGTCAGAATATCCCTGATTTTCTTTTAATTCAAGTCATGATGACTGAAACCGCAAATCTAAGCGATTGGCGATCGACACCACAATCCCCTTATTCCGCAGTTCGCCTAGGGCTTTGTAGAAATCTCCGTCACTTAACTCCCACCGATCGCAAAAAGCACCCACTTCGATCGTGGGATTCAGTTTGCTCGGATAGTCAATTTGTAAAGCGAAGAAGACATAATCTCGAATACTGGTGAGAAGCTTCATCTGACGAATCCGGAGGAGTTCATCTCGATCGAGCTGGTAACTAGGCAAAATGGGGCGAGTCATAAGATGAGAAAGGATAGAAAGTTAATCACAGGAAAATTTGAACAGGTGGCAGATTCTTGGTTTAGCCTTCCCAGACCAGCGATCGCCAATTGGGAGGAATGACTCCATCTCGGAGAGCTGCTGCAATCATGCCCTGATGAGCAATGCTGGCTCGAAGGCAATGACAACGACGACAGAGCGTTCGCAAATTAGGGTCTGTATTCATGCCGCCGTTCGATAGCTCTAGAATATGGTCAATCTGGGCCTGCTTGAGAGGCAAAGAATAGGGCAGGCAATCCTGACAGTAAAGCCCCTGACAGCGCCCTTGATCTCTATTCCAAATTCGGGTTCGAGTCTGTTGCCACAAGCTAGAAGGTTGTCGTCTAGTCCGAGCCATTTTTTGATTCCGATCGCGTTACGTGAAACCGTGCCTAGCCGAACCTACGCCTAGCCTTACCGAGCCATACCAAGTAAAGATGATGAGCGCAGCCTGGTGAATTTAGACTCCGCTAGAAGCCTGTAGGTGAAACTGGATAACTTCAAAGCGTCCGTAGCCGATCGATCGCCCGTCTGCCAATCCGGCTAATTTGCCTGCATCGATCGCCACAGCTTCCATTTCTTGGCGAGAAACGATGGTTTTGTCCCACATCAGGGTGAAGGCACATTGCCAACCAGAAGCCGCTGCTACTCGATAGCGGATGTTGTGCCCGCGAGTGGCCACGTTTTTGACAACGCTCATGAAAATGTAGACGTCTTGGTCAATATCTTCAGTGGCTTTGACGGGTTCTTCGGGCAGGTAGCGATCGACCAAGACACGCCGATCGAGCACTTTTAGGGTAGAAGCCATCTGGCTCATGAGGCTACTTCTGCCTCGCTTGGTGTATTTGGCAGCATCCCGAAAGCAGCCAAAGATGTGAGTAGGCAACAGGTAAAGTTGCCGATCGTCGGTGATCAGGACATTACGTTGCCACTCTGTTGGATCATTGCCTGCGGTGCCGCCTCTTTCTCGTCGTTTACCAAACGATTCCGAAGGATGCAGATGATTCCAGAGCAGGGGGCGGATACCTCGAATGAGAACTTGCGCTTGTAATTGATTGCCAATTACAGATGCAGGGGGCTGGAGAGTCAATTCGCTCATGATTTACCGAATGAGTTGAGCAGGTGTACTACCTACTTCTCATTAAAGAGGCTGGCGGTTGGCAGGGCAAATCTATCCCCGCACGATGCGGGGAGTTGATTAAGTTGGAGGGCGATCGCCCCTACAAAGCTGTTGGCGCAGGTCTGCTGGAATCTGCTCGTAGTAGTCCCACAGAAAGTCCATTTCCGCCAAGCGTCTGAGGTAAATCGGTTCTGGGGGTTGGCTGCTGCGTCCTTGTTGAAACCAGCGATCGACGGTGGATTCAGAACAGCCACAGATTTGAGCCATTTGAGCGTGGGTAACGTTCCACTTGGCGTAGAAGTCGGCTGGGGCGATTGCCAGTTGACAGTTGCTGTAGAGGCTTAGCAGCGTATATTCTCGGCTGCTCAAATTTCTCAGGCTCATGGCTGCTCATGACCGATTTGAGGATGAGTAACAGCAGCCAGAGATTCCAGATCGGTTTCCCATGCGGTGTCGGTTATGACCCAGAGGCGTGAGGGACTGTGGCGATCGAGCCAGATGATGTATTTCCAAGCCCAGCTCTGTAGATGGGCAGCGGGGGCGTACTCTAGCCCAGTGATGATGCCAAAGTCCTGGGCTGGTAGAGGATACCAACAGACTCGATCGCCTATTTGAAACTTGGGGGTTGGGGTGTAGCCAGGAAAGTTTTCGGGTAAGGCATCAATAGTGATAGGGAACATGAAGCAAGGTGAATCAAGCCAGTGGGGTTAGGTAATGTCTATAGTATGACGCAGGAGCGCAGGAGCGCAATAGTCGTAGCGGTAAATTGAGTTTTCAGCAAAATGCCGTGTGACAATTGACCCCGAATCAAGCGGTAGGGTGAGATGGCACAGGAAAGTAGAGAGGTTCGGGGTAGGGTTCCCAAGGATCTGAAGATTGCCTTTGAGGTGGCTTGTGTGCGGATGGAGATCACGCAGGCGTCGGCGTTGGAGGAGGCGATTCGGGACTGGTTGGTCAAGAAGGGATTGCCTACCAGTGATGAGGGAAAGGGCTAAGGCGGCGGGATGCCGAAATAGTTAGCTTAGTGTTGTGGCGACAGGAAAATCAGCAGCGCTAGAAATCTGCTGCAATGACAGTTGATATCTAAGTAAGTCTCTTACGCACAAGTTTCAAGGTTGGGGTGAGCTAGGATTATTTTTTTCTGGGAACTTACATTTGACCTGAATTTTGAAGCTTCCTTCTGCGGAGCCTTCTGTCAAGATGGGAATGCCTGCTTTGCCTGCAATTTTTAGGTTAAATTCCAGGTTCATTTCTTCGATCTCGGCTAAGCCGAAGTTGACGAATGCGCCGATCGCATATCTTGCATAGCCGCGAATGGTACGGTGAACTTTTTCTAGATCGATCGTGGGTAGGTTGATGTCCCCGGTAGTCATCGGGTTCAGTTGGGTCGGCTGTGGTGGTGGCGGGTTCGATATAGAATTCGTATTCTTCGCTGCCGTCTTTGACGATTGTTAAGGGCATTGCTACTTGATTCCCTTGCTCTTCAATTTGCAGCGTTTTATTACTGGAAATTGTAATTCCCCGCTGATCAGCATCATCCAAGTCTGCATGAGCCGCTCTGGCAAACCCCACTAATGATTCTGCACAGGCAGTTTGCTCAGGATCAGCGCGTCGTGCCATCAGTTGTTCCAGCACTTTGGACTCTGCGATCGCTTGTGCGGGTGCCGCAACCTGACTTTCTTCTGTATCCACCTCTGGCTCAACCATTGCGGAATTGGTTTGTTCTGCGATTTGCTTCTCCAAACGACTCACCACCACCTCTAAGCGGTCAAGCCGTTTGGATAGCCCTTTCAGATATGCCTCAATCTGGTCAAGCTGTTCGCTAATGCTGGCTTCCCGATCGATCTCCAGGGGTTGCGCTTTGTAAGTGGGGTCTAGTTTTACACCCAGCGTGTCTACCTTGCTCCCCACTGTTGCAGCTGCATCTGCTAGAGGATTTTCACCCGCAACTGGTTCTGGTTCCGCCGATAGCGCTACCGTTGAGCGCCCGGTTGTTGCCTCTTGCAAACGGCTGGTCAGATGATCAACCTGCTCATTCTGCCGCTGGAGTTCTCGGACAATTCGTTCGATCCGTTCCTCGTCATCCTGAGCGGCCAGGTTCTCTAACACGCCCTGCCCAACCACAATGCCCAGAGCTGCCAGTTGCCCTGCCAGCCCCGCCACATTGACCCCATTTGTCTCGCGTCCGTTCACAGCCGCCGAGGCACTCAGACGAGACGCTTCCTCTATCGGGTCTCGGTAGCGGAAGTCTCGACCATTAGATTTACTAGCTTTACCTTGAGTCTGCGCCTTAGATTGAGCCTTGCTCTGAGCTTTCGATGATTTAGCTTGATTTTTAGCTGTCGGAACTGGAGCAAGCTCTTCATCCCCCAGATTCTCTAGATCATCATCAAGGTCTCCGTCCAGCAGGGCATTCAGTGCCTCGTCTGGCTCTTCATCCAAGTCATCGTCCAGATCAAGGGCATCATCCAGGTCGGTATCCAGATCACCGAATTCTGCTTCTTCAAACCCAAACATCTCAGCAATATTGGAGGGCGTAAAGTAGTTTTCATCCTTATCCGTAACGCCTTCCAAGTTCTTGATCAGATACTTGCCGCTAGTTCTTTGACTGGGATCGCTGGTGAGATAGAAGCGGTAGCCCCGAATTTCATCATCACTGCCACCACCTTCACAAAGTTCAACGGTAATGGGAGCCTTGCCCGATCGCTCACTAAATGACTCGACATAAGCCTTGAAGTCCTCATGAGACTCAATGCCTCCATCCGGTCGCGCCTCCGCAATGGCTTTATCCAGGGTGTTTTCAAGATGGCGGAGTTTGCGGCGATCGGTCAGGTTTTGCCAGGATCGCTTCTGGGTACTCTGTCGCTGCTTGGGTCGGGTGGGTGTTTTGGTAGCCATAGGCAGCCCTGAAGCACAAGTTAAGGTTGCTGTAGATGTCACCCTAACAAGGCGATCGCCCTCTCCACCTATGCCCAATGGCGATTTGTCCAGTATCCAGTTGGCTAGATTATAATAATCCCAGAATTGTCTCCTTTCGATCGGCTCGACGCATGAACAACAGCGTGATCAAAGATCCGGCGTTCCCAATGCGCCATGCTCAGGTGACGGAATTGAAGAATACTGCCAAGATTGCGGATTTGGCGAAAGATGCTGATGTTCTGATTACTCGAAATGGGGAAACCATTGCCTATCTGGTTAATCCAGGACACTATGAGGCACTAATTTCAGCTTGGAATGAGCTGCGAACGAAGGGAGATTAGCGATGTTATCGACGAAAGCCAAACTATGGACAGTAGAAGACTATCACCGCATGGTTGAAACGGGAGTTTTGACGGGGAGCGATCGCGTTGAGCTATTGGAAGGACAAGTTATCGAGATGAATCCGCAACTGCCACCCCATGCGGCGACCACTCAACGCGCCTTTCGCTATTTGGATCGATTGCTGGAAACCGTTGCTTATGTGCGGATGCAGTTGCCTGTGACGCTGAAACCTAAGTCAGAACCAGAACCTGATATTGCGGTAGTTCGCATTGATGCCAATGAGTACGGCGATCGCCATCCCACACCGGAAGACATCTTTCTGATTATCGAGGTTGCAGATTCTACATTGCTGGGCGATCGTCAGCAAAAAGCCCTAATTTATGCCAAAGCCGGAATTTCTGATTACTGGATTTTAGATGTGAATGCCAAACAGGTTCATGTCTTTCGGGAACCGACTTCAGAGGGGTATCAGCAGGAGGCGATCGTCGCTGCTAACACGGTGTTTGCCCCCGTTGCGTTTCCTGATATCACAATTCCACTCAATCAACTCTTTCTTCAAAATGCGCTCTAAACATCTTGAAAAGAATCTTCACTCTCAAGACACACAATAGCGATCGCAACTGCCCAACCACAAGAAAGGCGGTATACCAAAGCAATTCTACAAGCGACTTCTGAAAACTATCTTTCCATAAAAAATGACAAAAAATATACCAGAAGATACGCTTGATCTACAGATTTTTCTTACCAGATCGCCAGGACATAAGCCTTCAAAATATGAGGGTATACCGTCTTTTACAATGTCTAATGAAAGTTGGAGACATTACACCTATCGGGATGCCCAATATGCTTCTAAAGAAGAGCACCAATTGCAATCTGAATTAGGCTACATAGCTATCGCCAATTCCAATGTTGTAGAAGAAGTTACTCTCCCTTTTTCACTCGGCGAAGTTTCAGAAATGATGCAGAAGCTAAATTTTAACCGAGTGAAACTCATGGATTGCATGGAATTCGGTGAAAGACTTTTTAATTTTGCTATACATGGATCCATTCGTGACTTATTTCGCAGCCTAAGTGATCAAAGCAAAATTCTGAGAGTAACAATTGCCACCGTAGTTCCGGAACTTGCCGTATTACCGTGGGAGCTTATGTGTGATACCAAATCTGGTTCATTTCCTCAATTCCTTTGCTACCAGCCTAATATCCGCTTATGTCGATCATTACACTTGTTCAATAGGAAAGATTTTATTTCTAAATCTTTGGGTGAAAGTAACTCTAAATTAAAAATTTTGCTAGTTACTGCTGATCCGCTCGTTGATAATCCACTAGATTGCGACACAGAAGAGCGGATGTTCAGATTTGTATTAGATGAAGCACCGAGCTTACGTGATGTTGAACTTCGTGTGTTGCACAATGCAAATATCAATAGTTTGAGGGATGCCCTTAACAAATTTAAGCCTCATATTTTACACTTATCTTGTCATGGAGGTTACGACAAAGATGAGAATCTTGGCTTTATAGTACTTACATCTCCAAGAGAAGCTAATAAACCAGATTTCGTAAATTCATATCGTTTAGCTTCTGTCGTACAAGAAGCAGATAGTGTCCAATTTGCTTTCATTAGTACTTGCTATGGGGCATTCGGGAGCCAAGTCTCAGCTTTCTCTGGTGTTGCTCAACTTCTACATGCTAGTGGAATTGATGACGTAGTAGCATTGCATTTTATGCTACTTGACAAAACTGGGCATGCAATCTTACTAAATTTTTATAAGTATCTGCTGAGAAGTGAATTCACTGTTGAAGAGAGCGTTTCACGAGTGCGTAGATTTTTATTTATTAATGGGTATTCCGCTACAGAGAGCTTTGGCTTCGCATTATATCAATCAAACACTTCTTTGTATAGCTCTAGTCGTGAGGAAATCCTGCGTGAATCTATTACCGACAGTCAAGAGTTTGAAAGAACCGTTGAAAGTTTTGAAAATGATGCTGTTGTGAAGGAAAAGCTAAATATAACTCTCTCCGAACTATTAAAGGATCAATTAGAAGCTGCTGAAAGCCTGAAAAACCTGAAATTGCCTTCGGAGGAAGTCGGATTAGCTATTCAAGCCTTTGGTTTAGAAAGAGCCAGTGAAATTATTAATGAGATTAAAGATGCAAAAGTCCAGATATCCCTTTTTCTAAAGATCGCTGAAATCTCTAAAGTCTTAGCTCTAAGTTCTCACGAATCTAAAGCGTTTTCGACGGCATTTATTTTGAAAGAAGATACTGAATCAGGAGAGGAACTAGAGTCTACATCAACTGAAGTTTCGAAACTACTCGATCCTAACTTCTTTCTATCTGAATTTAAATCAGTAATAGAGGAAGCTATAAAAGTGAACGGTGAGGATAGAGTTTTTGTAATCTCATTTAATAAAAATAAGAAACAGAATTACAAATCTTTCATCCAAAATATAAAACTTATCAACGATGAAGATTTAAAAGAATTAGATGTGCTTGGAGATTCTAAATGGCTTAAAATAAGTTACTTGGTTCGAAAGTCAGGATGTGCCTTTGTATTGCCTGGTGATCGTAGAGTTAAGCTATTCGCAAATACCGAACAAGTTGCAGAATTTAATTCTGGAAGATGGCTACTCTCTCACTTCAGGGAACTACGTAGACATGTTTTGCAAATTGCTCACAATTTAGAAATTGATGAGAAAATTGTAATTGATGTTTTGAAAAAAAGCGTATATTCTTCTGAAGTCAAACAAGGATTAACTATTCTCATACAAGGAGAAAATAACTTGTTAGAGAGATGCACCAGATGTACTAAAGTTCAGGATAGTGAAAAATTTATTGAATTAAAGGAAAAGACAATAGCAGAATTTGACAGAAATGAATATATACAGCTTGTCTCAGGTGATGGTGCCATTATTCTTTCCAAAACTGGCTATACTATTGCAATTCAAGCCTTTCTTAAACTAGACTCAGAGGAAAAAAATTCTGCTACTGGTGCAAGACATTCCGCAGCATGCGTAACTACTAAACACTGTGATGCAATTGCTATCGTTGTTTCAGTAGACGGCCCTATATCAGTATTTCACCATGGTAATAAAGTATTTAGTATAGGCTAACAATTATTAGCCCTTCTCATTAATTAATGAACAGGTGATAAAAATTTCTTGAGGTAAAAAATGACTCCCACTCCGAATATATTAGCTTTACTGGAAAAGTTGCGAAAAAACTCACATCTTGGAAAGCATAAACATTTTTCTGCTGCGGATAGATGTAGGCACTACAACACTTATTTGGGTATCCCAGTAGTTATTATAAATGTGTTATTGGGTTCTCTTCTTTTCGCCAATTTATCTGAGCAGATCCCAACACCTATGAAGTGGCTAGGCGCTTTTTTAGCCCTAACTGCTGCTGTGCTTAGTGGACTTCAAACTTTTTTGAATTTTCAAAAAGCTTTCGAGGCGCACAGGAGGGTTGCAAATCAATATCTTTCAATTGCAAGAGATTGTGAGCGGTTGATAGTACTTTTTCAAGATAATCTTATTCAACTGTCAGACTTAGCAAAGAAAGTAGAGGAAGTTAATGAAAAATATAACAAAGTTAACGCTGAAGCTGAAGCCTTTCCAACTAATAATTCAGATCTTCAGAAAGCTACAAGAATAGAAAGGGCTAAGGTAGAAGAATTGAAGAGTGGTCAGATTAGACACAATCCTTAAAGTTCCTGAATATCTGCTAGTTTAGATATAGTTGTTGGCGTAGTTTGAGTAACGCGATAATTTCTCTTACCAACCATCCTCTCCAACTCACCAGCATAATCCTCCGACAGCGGCACCGTTTCCTATTCTGTATGCAGATTTCCTCGACAAATCGTGCGCCTCGCTTCATTCCGAACAATAAAGTCACCTGTGGGTTGAACGTAGGCAGTCCATGTGTCACCCACCTTAAACTGAGCAATTTCAAAATCACCTGATCGCCGCTGTTCATAGGTTGTGGCTATGGCTGTCACCAGTCCTGAAAACATCTCCCTACGCCATTGATCGCTATCCCGTTCAGAACTTTGAACCGATTCAGCATCGGGGAAGACTGGCTCAGGCAGTTGAATCGAATCAGGGTTCACCTTCAGCACAACACTGGAACCTTCAGGACGTAGATTAGCTTCAAAAGAACTCCCGATCGGTAGCTTAGGGGTATCCGGTGAGAAGGTACCCAGGTTCTTGTCGCCGATCTGGACGATCGGAGTGCCGTTATAACGGTAATACTCTGGATGCGATTCCGGCAGTTCAAACTCCCCTACCTGAATGCTCACAGTTTGATTGCGCCATTGCTTACTGGCAAAGTTCTCCCCGGCAAAGTCATTGTGGCGGATGCCCAAAACCTTAATCTCATCGAACTGAAATGCCTGAAGCTGCTGACAGACCTCTTCTGTAAATAGGTTGTATGCCAGCGCCCCCACGCCTGAATCCTGCCGAGATTCCGCCCAAGTATGATCAGCGGGAGGAATAATCCGCAAATCATCGGGTACATGAAGTTCATCCAAATCATTGACGTTCTGACCGAACTTAGCTTCTAGCTTTTCAACCAAACGGGGCGGAAGATCTTTGAGCGCAAACTCAATCATCGTTAGCTGCGGATGAATCATCGCATCAAATTGAATGCCTTTTTGCTCCAGAGTTTCCTTCCACCGAATCGCATCCGACCCAAACGGTACACTCAACACATAGGCATCTCTGGGTAGCGCTTCACTGGGTACTTCATAGCCATGCTGAAGGGCAAAGGTGATATCCATTTGCTCTGCCAATGCCAGACAATCCCGACGATGCCGATCCATTTCCGGGCGCGTGTGCTGGGTATACCAGAGTGCAGCGGCTCCCTCAAAACGCTCTTCCGGAGTCGGAAACAATTTATTGATTTCAGCTCGATAGCTGTCGTAAAGCTTGCCCAATTCCTCATTGAACGCATCCCGGTCTTCCCCAACCCGTTCCTGAATCTCATCCCTGGCTTGCTGGAACCGGGTCTTCAGTTCCTCTGCCCACTCCAACGCATCCACAGACAACTCATCTTTGGGAAATAGATAACGAAACTCGTGGCGATCGCGGCTCCGAATGCGGGTCGGCTCCCACAAGGGGTTAACTACTTCTCTGGCAAGCACATTGATCGAGCCAGGAGCATCGGCAGGCATCGCAAAACTCCGATTGTCTAATGTCAACTACTTTTGGCTCTTCCCAGCTTTTGGTGATCTTGATATCCTCCTTTAGGAGGTTCGTAGCTCTATAGTGCTGCTTTCAGAGTAAGGATGAAGCGTTTGCTCAGTAGGTCTAAATTAGCTCGTCCATACATCTGTCGTTTCAACATCTTCAACCGATTGTTTAACCCTTCCACTGGACCATTACTGACATTGCTCATCATAC